>NZ_JBHTZE010000001.1:397676-1001896 GCF_042790415.1 Microbacterium sp. NPDC056736 | reverse complement strand
AGTGAGGACGGAGGCCGCGGCCCGCGCGCGCGGGCCGCGGCCTCCGTCCTCACTCGGCGAGCGCCTCGACCGCCGCCACCCGCGTCGCGAGCCGGGTCGGCACCACCGCCGCGACGAGGGTGAGCACCGCGGTGGCGGCCACGATGATCGCCACGGGCAGCCACGGCACCGCGGGCGCGACCAGCGTGGGCGCCGAGAACGACGGCGGCATCGGCACGGAGCCGAGGAGCGACTGCGCGCCCGCCCAGCCGTACGCGATCCCCAGCACGAGACCGGTCACCGTGGCGGCGATCGTGATGTGCGCCGCTTCGAGCAGCACCATCCGACGCACCTGACCCGTCGACACGCCCAGCGCCCGGAGGAGCCCGAGCTCACGGCGGCGCTGCACGACGCCGATCGTCAGGAGGTTGACCAGCCCGACGGCCGCGATGACGGCCGACACGGCGACCAGGCCCATCATGATCCCCGCGAAGGTGTCCAGCAGCGTCGTGAGCTCGTCGGGCGCGTCGCCGCCCGCCGACGTCGTGAGCACCGCCTTCACCGTCTCGAGGGCGACGGCGAACATCGTCACGAGGGTGACCCCCATCACGACGCCGATGGCCATGCGGCTGGAGCGCTCCGGGTAGCGCAGCGCGTTCTCGGCCGCGAGCCGGGCGGTCGCGGACGATCCGAACCACCTGCCGACGAGCCGCAGCACCGGCGGCATGACCAGGGTCGCCCCCAGTGCGAGCCCCGTGAAGGAGAAGATCCCGCCGAAGAAGGCGATCACCACGCCGAGGGGGCTGAGCAGGCCCAGCGCGATGCCCGCGACCAGCAGCGCGCCGCCGATCGCGAACAGCGCCACGGCGGCGCCGTTGCGGGGGCCGCGGCGCGCGAACGCGTCGTGGGATGCCTCCACCGACCCGCCGAGCGCCTGCAGCGGCGTCACGGTGAGCACGCGGCGGGAACCCGCCCACGCCGCGGCCCACGTGGTCAGGGCGACGACGGTCGCCGGGACCACCAGCACCGGCTGGACGACGGCGTACTGGACGCCGTCGATGCCGAGGTATCCGACGGCGAGGGCGACCCCGGCCCACGACACCAGCGTGCCGCCGACGAGTCCGAGCAGCGCGCCCACGATGCCCACCGCGAGACCCTGCCGAGCCACCTCGGCGCGCTGCGACCGCGCCGATGCGCCGATGAGCCGCAGCAGGGCGATCCGGCGGGTGCGGCCGGCGATCACCGTGGCGAACGTGTTGGCAGTGACGATGGCAGCGACGTAGACGGCGACGCCGATGAGCAGGACGCTCATGATGCCCAGCACCGCGGCGAGCGTGCCGCTGTCGCCGATGAACGGGTCGGCGCGGAGGACGGCCGCGATGAACCCGGTCGCGCTGAGCAGGATCGCCCCGAACGCGCTCGAGATCGCCGCGACGAGGATGCTCGCGCCCATGCCCCGCTCGCGGAGCCATCCGAGAGGCGCCGCGGCCGCGGCCACGGCCCCGCGGGTCGCCGGCGTGCGCTCCGCCGTCGGCGCTGCGACGGCGCTCACGAGGCGGCCTCCGCGACCGGAGCCGCGGCGACCGGCGCCGCCGCCACCGGCGCCGCCGCGCCGAGCTCGGAGGCCAGCATGTACGCCGAGATCTCCTCCGCGCTCTGGCGGGGCTTGTCGGCGACGATGCGGCCGTCGCCGAGGAACAGGACGCGGTCCGCGTGCGAGGCGGCGACCGGGTCGTGGGTCACCATGGCGATGGACTGGCCCTGGTCGCGGCTCGCGGCGGCGAGGAGCGCCAGCACCTCGCGGCCCGAGCGGGAGTCGAGGTTGCCGGTGGGCTCGTCGGCGAACACCAGGTCGGGCGCCGTTGCGAGGGCGCGCGCGATCGCGACGCGCTGCTGCTGGCCGCCCGAGAGCTGGTGCGGCCGATGGCGAAGCCTGCTCGTCAGCCCCAGGCGCTCGACGAGCCCGTCGATGCGGGACCGCTCGAGCGTCGTCGGACGGCGTCCGTCGAGGTCGAACGGCAGCAGGATGTTGCCCAGCGCGTCGAGGGTCGGCACGAGGTTGAACGCCTGGAAGACGAAGCCGACGCGCCGCCGGCGCAGGATCGTGAGCTCCAGATCGCTGAGGCCGGTGATGTCGGTGTCGCCGATCCATGCCCGGCCCGACGTCGGGGCGTCGAGCCCGGCCATGATGTGCATGAGCGTGGACTTGCCCGAGCCCGACGGGCCCATGATGGCGGTGAACTCGCCGCGACGGATGCCGACGGTCACGCCGTCCAGTGCGCGGACCGTGCTCTCGCCGGTGCCGTAGGTCTTGGTGAGCTGGTGGACCCGGGCGGCGAGGCCCAGATCGGTCGAAGAGATTTCCATGTCCTCGACGCTAGGAAGCGCCTGGTGTCGCGCGCGTCCGCCTGGCGAGGCATCCGTCTACATCCCCGGGATGATCCTCCCCGCCGCATCCCGCCGGTCAGACGAGGTCGTGCTCGAAGGCGAAGACGACCAGCTGCACCCGGTCGCGGAGGGCGAGCTTGGTCAGGATGCGGCTGATGTGCGTCTTCACCGTCGCCTCGGAGAGGAACTCCCGCGCCGCGATCTCGGCGTTGGACAGGCCGCGCGCGGCGAGGGCGAAGATCTCCCGCTCGCGCTCGGTGAGCTCGCCGTAGGCGGCGGGGACCGGGCGGGCGGCGGCATCCGTGAATCTTGCGAAGAGCTCCCGGGTGGCGGATGCCGCGATCACGGCCGATCCCGCGTGCACCGTGCGGATCGCCGCGAGGAGGAACTCGGGGTCGGCGTCCTTCAGCAGGAAGCCGCTCGCACCCTGCCGGATCGCCCGCGCCGCCGCCTCGTCGAGGTCGAACGTCGTGAGCATGACGATGCGCGGGGGCTCGGGGTCGGTGAGGAGCTCGGCGGTGGCGGCCAGTCCGTCCATGACGGGCATCCGGATGTCCATGAGCACGACGTCGGGCCGGGTCTGGCGCACGGCGTCGACGGCCTCGCGGCCGTCCGACGCCTCGGCGACCACCTCGAGGTCGGGCTGCGAATCGACGAGCATGCGGATGCCGGCGCGGAAGAGCGCCTGGTCGTCGACCAGCGCGACGCGGATCATGCGAGTCCTCCGATCGGGATCAGTGCGGTCACCGCGAACGCGCCGTCCTCGTCCGCCGCGTCGAGCCGGCCGCCGGCGAGCTGGGCGCGTTCGCGCATGCCGATCAGGCCGTGCCCCGCCTTCGGCGTGCGCGGGCCGGGCGGCAGCGGGTTGCGCACCCCCAGCTCCACACGGTCGGCGAGCCACGCCAGCCGCACGTCGACCGGGCCTCCGGGCGCGCCGTGTCGCAGGGCGTTGGTGAGCGCCTCCTGGAGGATGCGGTACACGGCCAGCTGGACCGCGGCCGGCGGCTCCCCGGGCGGTGCCGGATCGACGTCGACCCGCAGCCGCACGCCGGCGGCCCGCACCTGCGCGTAGAGCTCCTCGAGGTCGGCGAGCGTCGGCTGCGGGCCGTCGCCCTGACGGTGGCGCAGCTGCCCGAGGAGCAGCCGCACATCGGCGAGGGCGGAGCGCGCCGTGCTCGCGATCGTGGCGAGCGCCTCGGTCACGACCGCGGGATCGGATCCGGCCGCATAGCGTGCGCCGTCCGCCTGGGCGACCACGACCGCGAGCGAATGCGCGACGACGTCGTGCATGTCGCGCGCGATGCGCACGCGCTCCTGCTCGGCGATGGCCTCGGCCTCGGCCCGCTGCTGCGCCTCGCGGTTCTCCCGCGCGCGCACCGCCGTCCGCACGAGCGCGCCGATCGTCCACGCCAGGCCCAGCGCGAAGGCGGCCGCCACGAGCATCACCAGCGCGAGCGGCAGCGTCTGCCAGGTGAGGCCGTCGGAGTACAGCGGCCCCGCCGCGAGGTAGACGGTGATCACCAGCGCGCCCACGAGCGCCGAGACAAGGCCCGCCCAATAGACGCGGGAGCCGCCATAGGCCGCCGTGGCGTACAGGACGGCGAAGATCGCGACGTCGGCGAAGCCCGGCGGGCGCCCGAATCCCATCTGCAGCAGTGCGCCCGCCCACGCCAGCCCCAGAGCGAGCGCCGGTGAGAGGCGGCGCACGGCGAGCGCCGCACCGAAGAACAGGGCGATGACGAACGCCTCGAGCGCCGGGAACGTCCCCTGCAGCGGCGCGCCGTAGCCCGTCGCGCCGGTGACGACGTGCTCGATCGGCCACGCCGCGAGGAAGAAGAGCACGCCCAGCGAGACGTCGACGACGAGCTGGTACGTCTTCAGGCGGCGGAACACCGTTTCACGTTACGGGAGACCAGCGGGCGCGGCATCCGTCCCGCGCTGTACCTGCGGCCGCGACGGCATCCTCCGCCGGATGTATCCATAAGGTCTGCTGGACCCACCATTGCGCGGCACCGGGTGAGGCTTTACTGTCGCGTCACAGGCCGAAACCGACGGGAAACGTGCAGTCGACAGGATCGTGGTGCGGGGCCGCCCCATCGATCGGACCCGTCGGTCCCAGCCCGAGGGATGCCCCCGCGGGGGCGCGGACGACGAGCCGGCGAGCGCCGGCTCACGAACGGAGACACGATGACGACGGTACGCGCGGCGATCTCGCAGACCACCTGGACGGGCGACAAGGAGTCGATGCTCGACAAGCACGAGGGCTTCGCCCGGGACGCCGCGGCGCAGGGTGCGCAGGTGGTGTGCTTCCAGGAGCTGTTCTACGGGCCCTACTTCGGCATCACGCAGGACAAGAAGTACTACGGCTTCGCCGAGCCCGCCGACGGGCCGATCGTGCAGCGGTTCGCCGCGCTGGCCAAGGAGCTGGGCCTGGTCACGGTGCTGCCGATCTACGAGGAGGCCGAGACCGGGGTCTACTACAACACCGCGGTGCTCGTCGACGCCGACGGCAGCATCCTCGGCAAGTACCGCAAGCACCACCTCCCGCACCTCGACCGGTTCTGGGAGAAGTTCTACTTCCGCCCGGGCAACCTCGGGTACCCGGTGTTCGAGACCGCCGTCGGACGCGTCGGGATGTACATCTGCTACGACCGCCACTTCCCGGAGGGGTGGCGCGAGCTGGGACTGAACGACGCGCACATGGTCTTCAACCCGAACGCGACCAAGCCCGGGCTGTCGAACCGGCTGTGGGAGGTCGAGGGTCCCGCCGCGGCCGTCGCGAACGGGTACTTCGTGCTGCAGCCCAACCGCGTGGGGCGCGAGGACAACGAGTACGGCGACCTCGCTGTCGACTTCTACGGCACCAGCCAGGTGATCGACCCGCGCGGGAACTTCGTCGGCGAGCGCGGATCCGGCGACCACGAGGAGCTGCTGGTGCGCGACCTGAACATGGACATGGTGCGTGAGATGCGGGACGACTGGCAGTTCTACCGCGACCGCCGGCCCGACTCCTACACGAAGATCGCGAAGCCCTGAGGGCCTGACAGGCTCGGCCACAGGAGGACTGACATGGCAACGACACTCATCAAGGGCGGCACCGTCGTCTCGGCGACGGGACGCGGCGAGGCCGACGTGCTCATCGACGGCGAGACCATCGCAGCCGTGCTCGCGCCCGGCTCGCAGCTGCTGGGCACGGATGTCGCGGCATCCGTCGACACGGTCATCGACGCGACCGGGAAGTACGTGATCCCGGGCGGCATCGACGCGCACACCCACATGGAGCTGCCGTTCGGCGGCACCAACGCGTCGGACACGTTCGAGACCGGGACGCGGGCGGCCGCGTGGGGCGGCACGACGTCGATCATCGACTTCGCCGTGCAGCGCTACGGCGAGCGCGTGCAGGACGGGCTCGCGGCGTGGCACGAGAAGGCCGCCGGCAACTGCGCGATCGACTACGGCTTCCACCAGATCGTCGGCGGCGTCGACGACGACTCCCTCGCGGCGATGCGGGGCCTGCTCGACGAGGGCGTCTCGAGCTTCAAGCTCTTCATGGCCTACCCCGGCGTGTTCTACTCCGACGACGCGCAGGTGCTCAAGGCCATGCAGGTATCGGCGGAGACCGGCCTGCTCACGATGATGCACGCCGAGAACGGCCCGGCGATCGACGTGCTCGCGGCGCAGCTGGCCGAAGCCGGCAAGAAGGCGCCGTACTACCACGGCATCGCGCGCGCCTGGCAGATGGAGGAGGAGGCCACGCACCGCGCGATCATGCTGGCGAACCTCACGGGCGCGCCGCTGTACACGGTGCACGTGAGCGCCAAGCAGGCCGTCGACCAGATCGCCTGGGCGCGCGACCAGGGCTGGAACGTGTTCGGCGAGACCTGCCCGCAGTACCTGTACCTCTCGCTGGAGGAGCAGCTGGGCGCGCTCAGCGAGGAGTGGGGGCAGTTCGAGGGTGCCAAGTGGGTGTGCTCGACGCCGCTGCGCAGCAGCAAGGAGGGCCACCAGCACCACATGTGGCAGGCGCTGCGCACCAACGACATCCAGATGGTCTCGACCGACCACTGCCCGTTCTGCATGAAGGGCCAGAAGGAGCTGGGTCTCGACGACTTCCGCGCGATCCCGAACGGCATCGGCTCGGTCGAGCACCGCATGGACCTGATGTACCAGGGCGTCGTCACGGGCAAGATCACGCTCGAGCGGTGGGTGGAGCTGACCTCCACCACACCCGCGCGCATGTTCGGCCTGTACGGCAGGAAGGGCGTCATCCAGCCGGGCGCCGACGGCGACATCGTCGTCTACGACCCGAACGGCCACACGTCGATCGGCCTCGGCGAGGGCCGCACGCACCACATGAACATGGACCACTCCGCATGGGAGGGCTACGAGATCGACGGGCATGTCGACACCGTGATCTCCCGCGGCAAGGTCGTGGTCGACGGCGGCCGGTACCACGGCTCCAAGGGCGACGGGCGCTTCCTCAAGCGCGGCCTCTCGCAGTACCTCATCTGATTCCCGGCGATCGAGCGGAGCGTATCGAGATCATGGACTTCGGCGTCGTCCTGCAGACCAACCCGCCCGCCGCGCGCACCGTGCAGCTCGCCAAGCTCGCCGAGGCGCACGGCTTCAGCCACGTGTGGACCTTCGACTCGCACCTGCTGTGGCAGGAGCCCTACGTCATCCACTCGGCGATCCTCGCCGAGACCAATCGCGTCACGGTGGGGCCGTTCGTGACGAACCCCGCGACGCGGGACTGGACGGTGACGGCCTCCGTGTTCGCCACGCTCAACGAGATGTACGGCAACCGCACGATCTGCGGCATCGGCCGCGGGGACTCGGCGGTGCGGGTGACCAACGGCAAGCCGGTGACGATGGCCGAGCTGCGCGAGTCCATCCACGTGATCCGCGAGCTCGCGAACTCGCGGCCCGTCGAGTACCACGGCTCGACGATCCGGTTCCCGTGGAGCCGGGGCTCGCAGCTGGACGTGTGGGTGGCGGCGTACGGGCCGATGGCGCTCACGCTCACCGGCGAGGTGGGCGACGGGTTCATCCTGCAGCTGGCGGACGTCGACATCGCCGCGTGGATGATCAAGACGGTGAAGGATGCCGCGGCCGCCGCCGGCCGCGACCCCGACTCGCTCGCCTTCTGCGTGGCCGCCCCGATGTACATCGGCGACGACGAAGCGCACATGCGCGACCAGTGCCGGTGGTTCGGCGGCATGGTGGGCAACCACGTCGCCGACATCGTCGCGAAGTACGGCCATCACGGCGCCATCCCCGACGCGCTCGCCGACTACATCGAGGGACGCAAGGGGTACGACTACAACACCCACGGCAAGGCCGACAACGACCACGTCGACTTCGTCCCCGACGAGATCGTCGAGCGCTTCTGCATCCTGGGCTCGGCATCCGACCACATCGCCAAGCTCGAACAGCTGCGCGAGCTGGGGGTCACCCAGTTCGCCGGTTACCTGCAGCACGACAACAAGGAGGAGACGCTCCGCGTCTACGGCGAGACCGTGATCCCGGCGCTGCAGACCCACGTGACGGCCAAGTCGTGAAGTCGGCACCGGCATGAGGCCCATCGGCTGGTCGGCGCGCCGTCAGGGCGAGCTCCGCGGCTGGATCGCCGCGGGCTGGGGCGCGGTGGGGGTGGTGGCGGTCATCGTGCTGTGGGAGCTGTACAAGTTCCTCGGACCCGCCGACGGCGTGGTCGTGGGCGCCGTCCCCGGCGAGTCCGGGTCGGGGCTCATGATCCTCCCGCGCACCCATGACCGGGCGATGCCGCACGTGTGGGACATGGTCGCGCGCCTGTTCGCCCCCACGAGCGGCGGCGACACCCCCGCGCTCTGGGTCTCGGTCGCCGGCGCCGCCCTCATCACCCTGGGGATCGCCGCCGTCGGATGGCTGATCGGCGTGGTCGTGGGCGCCCTCCTGGGCCTGGTGATGCAGCGGTGGCGCCTGCTGGAGTGGGGCCTGCTCCCCTGGATCGTGGTGAGCCAGATCGTGCCGCTCATCGCGTTCGCCCCCGTCGTCAATGCGATCGGCAACCAGATCGACCGCGGCGGCGGCACGTGGCCGCAGTGGCTGTCGGTGGCGGTGATCGCGTCGTATCTGGCGTTCTTCCCGGTGGCCGTCGGGGTGCTCCGGGGCCTGGCGTCGCCGGACCGCATCCACCTCGACCTCATGAGCAGCTACGCCGCAGGGTACTGGCCGACGCTGTTCCGGCTGCGCCTGCCCGCGGCCGTCCCGCACCTGCTTCCGGCGCTGCGGCTCGCCGCCGCGAACGCGGTGCTCGGCGCGGTCGTGGCGGAGGTCTCCATCGGCATGCGCGGCGGCATCGGCCGCATGCTCATCCAGCTGGCGGGTCAGGCCTCGAGCGACCCCGCCGCTCCATGGGGGCCGACGTTCGGCTCGATCGCCCTCGGCCTGATCGCCGCCGGCTCGGTGGCCCTCATCGGCCTCGGACTTGCCAACTACCGCAGAGGAGAGGCCGCCGCATGACCGACCTTGCCGTCCACGCATCCGGCGTCGGGAAGGTGTTCCCGACGAAGACCGGGGAGGTCGTCGCGCTGACCGACGTCGATCTCGAGGTCGCCGGCGGTGAGTTCGTGTCGCTCATCGGCCCGTCGGGCTGCGGCAAGTCGACGCTGCTGCGCCTGATCGCGGACCTCGACCAGGCGACGTCCGGCACCCTCCAGATCTTCGGAAAGCCCGCCAAGCGCGCCCGCATCGATCAGGACTACGGCATCGCGTTCCAGCAGGCCGGCCTCCTGCCGTGGCGCTCGGTCGCCGCCAACATCGGGCTGCCGCTCGAACTGCACGGCACGGGCAAGGCTGCTCGCGCGAGCCGCGTGGCCGAGCTGGCGGAGCTGGTCGGTCTCTCGGACTTCGTCGATCGCTACCCCGACCAGCTCTCCGGCGGGATGCAGCAGCGCGTCGCGATCGCCCGCGCGCTGGCCGCCCGCCCGAAGCTGCTCCTCATGGACGAGCCGTTCGGCGCGCTCGACGAGATGACGCGCGAGCGCCTGCAGTCCGAGCTGACGCGCATCGCCGCCGAGACCTCGGCGGCCGTCGTGTTCGTGACCCACTCGATCCCGGAGGCGGTCTTCCTCTCCGACCGCGTGGTGGTGATGAGCCCGCGTCCCGGTCGCATCACCGACGTGGTCCAGACCTCTCTCGGCGAGGTGCGCGACGAGGCGCTCCGCGAATCGCCGCAGTTCTTCGACCGCGTGACGGCCGTCCGCGAGGCCTTGCACGGCTCGCCCGTCACGAGGGCGAGTGAATCATGACGGATGCCGCGACCACGATGCTGCCCGCCGCGCCGACTCCGGCGGGCGCGGGGCGGGGGCCCGGCGAGCGCGAGCTTCCGGGGTGGCTGAAGTGGGTGGCGCCCGTCGTCGTCGGCGTCCTGATCCTCGCGATCTGGATCTTCTGGGTCGATGTGCTCGGCACCGCGCCGCGGATGCTGCCGAGCCCGATCGCGATCGCCGAGGAGTTCGTCCGCCGGTTCCCGATCATCCTCGACGACATGATGATCACGGCCACGAACGCTCTGATCGGCCTCGTGGTCGGCTCCCTCCTCGCGCTGCTGTTCGCCGGGCTGGCCGCCGCGGCCAAGCCCGTCGACGGCATGCTCGCGCCGCTGGTGTCCGCACTCGCCGTCATCCCGATCGTCGCGATCACGCCGATCCTCAACACGATGTTCGGCGCCTCGAGCCAGTTCGGACGTCAGGCGGTCGCGACGATCGCGGCCTTCATCCCGGTGTTCGTCAACGTGCTGCGGGGCCTCCGCCAGACCCGGCCCGTGCACCGCGACCTGCTGCGCTCGTCCGCGGCATCCGGCTGGCAGACGTTCCGCGTCCTGACGCTCCCGACCGCCCTCCCGTACCTCATGACGGGCCTGCGCATCGCCAGCTCGCTGGCGGTGATCGCCGCCCTCGTCGCCGAGTACTTCGGCGGGCCAGCCGACGGCATCGGCACGGCCATCGCCACCTACGCCAAGTCCGGCCGGGCCGCGCTGGCGTGGGCCTACGTGCTCGGCGGCATCATCATCGGGCTCGTGTTCTTCCTCGTGACCTCGCTCCTGGAGCGCCTGGCGACGAGGCGGTCGCCGGCCTGACCGGCGTTTGCAGTACCCGACGCACCACACGAAAGGAACGCCATGAGACACAGCATCAGACGCGGCCTGACCGCGGCCTCCGTCGCCACCGTCGCGGCACTCGCGCTCGCAGCCTGTTCCGGGTCGGGCGGCACCGACGACGGCGGAGGAGGCGGAGACGAGGACTTCGAGCCGCTCACCTCGATCAAGCTGCAGCTGCAGTGGCTGCCGCAGGCCCAGTTCGCCGGCTACTACGTGGCCCAGGAGCAGGGCTACTTCGAGGAGGAGGGCTTCGACGAGGTCGAGATCGTGCCGTCCGGCGGCGACATCGTGCCGCAGGACGCGCTCGTGGCCGGCGACGTCGACTTCGCCATCGCGTGGGTGCCCAAGGTGCTCGGCACGCTCGAGGCGACGGGCGTCGAGCTCACCGACATCGCGCAGGTCTTCCAGAAGTCCGGGACGCTGCAGGTGTCGTGGAAGGGCGACGGGATCGAGTCCGTCGCCGACTTCGAGGGCAAGCGTATCGGCTCGTGGGGCTTCGGCAACGAGTGGGAGATCTTCGCCGCGATGGCCGCCGAGGACCTCGACTCCACCTCCGTGTCGATCACGACCCAGGACTTCTCGATGAACGCCTTGCTCGACCGTGACGTCGACGCCGCCCAGGCGATGACGTACAACGAGTGGGCGCAGATCCTCGAGGTCGTGAACCCGGAGACCGGCGAGCTCTACCAGCCCGACGACTTCGACGTCATCTCGTACGAGGACACCGAGGGCGCCATGCTGCAGGACGCCATCTGGGCCGACACGCAGCGGCTCGAGGACGACCCGGCCTACGCCGATGCGGCGGTGCGGTTCCTCAAGGCAGTGACGAAGGGCTGGATCTTCGCCCGCGACAACCCCGAGGAGGCGGCCGAGATCGTCTACGACATCGCGTCGAACGCCGAGGCCGCGTTCCCCGTCGGGCCGGTGCACCAGCTGTGGCAGATGAACGAGGTCAACAAGCTCATCTGGACGGGCGCCGACTTCGGGCTCGTGGACGAGGCGGCCTGGGACAAGACGGTGGCCGGTGCGCTGTCGGCCAAGAACCAGGACGACCTCGAGCTCATCACGACCGAGCCCGCCGACTCGGCGTACTCGAACGAGTACATCGAGCAGGCGCTCGCCGAGCTCGAGGAGGAAGGCGTCGAGGTCGGGGGCGAGTACACGCCGATCGAGGTGACGCTCACCGAGGGCGGCCAGTAGCGGATGCCGCACCCGCGCGGCGACCGGACACTCCGGTCGCCGCGCGGGGCAAGGCAAGACGAAACGCCGTTGACCCGCCTTCCGCGAACAGGGAACGTGGACACATGACCGAAGACCTCGATGCCCTCGCGAAGGAGCTCGACCGCGAGCACGTGTTCCACTCCTGGTCCGCGCAGGCGGGCCTGGACCTGCCCGTCATCGCGGGCGGCAGGGGCACGGTGGTGTGGGACCACGCCGGCAATCGCATGCTCGACTTCTCGAGCCAGCTGGTCAACGTCAACATCGGGCATCAGCATCCCGCCGTCGTCGCGGCGATCCGCGAGCAGGCCGAGCGCCTGGCGACCATCGGGCCCGCCACGGCCAACCTCCACCGCGGTCAGGCCGCGCAGCGCATCCTCGACAAGGCCCCCGCCGGCTTCGCGAAGGTCTTCTTCACCAACGGCGGTGCGGACGCGATCGAGAACGCGATCCGCATGGCACGCCTGCACACCGGTCGCGACACCGTGCTCTCGACCTACCGCTCGTACCACGGCAACACCGGTGCGGCCATCGTCGCGACGGGCGACTGGCGACGGATGCCGAACCAGTACGCCCGCGGACACGTGCACTTCTTCGGCCCGTTCCTGTACCGCACCGAGTTCTGGGCGACCACGCCGGAGGAGGAGTGCGAGCGAGCCCTGCACCACCTCGAACGCGTGATCCAGTCGGAGGGGCCTTCCACGATCGCCGCCCTGCTGCTGGAGTCGGTGCCCGGCACCGCCGGCATCATGGTGCCGCCGCCCGGCTATCTGGCGGGGGTCCGCGCGCTGGCCGACGCCTACGGCATCGTGCTCATCCTCGACGAGGTGATGGCGGGGTTCGGGCGCACCGGCCGCTGGTTCGCCTTCGAGGGGCACGACGTCGTGCCCGATCTGATCACCTTCGCCAAGGGCGTGAACTCGGGCTACGTGCCGGTGGGTGGCGTGATCATCTCGCCCGAGATCGCGGCGACGTTCGACGACCGCGTCTTCCCCGGCGGCCTCACCTACTCGGGGCACCCTCTGGCCGCGGCCTCGATCGTCGCAGCGATCGACGCGATGGAGTCGGAGGGGATCGTCGAGAACGCCCGGCGCGTCGGCGAGGAGGCGATCGGCCCCGGTCTGCGCGACCTGGCGTCGCGGCATCCGCTCATCGGCGAAGTGCGCGGCGAGGGCGTGTTCTGGGCGCTCGACCTCGTGACCGACCGCGACACCCGTGAGCCGGTCGGCGCCGAGGTCGTGGGGAAGCTCAAGAAGGAGCTGACGTCGCGAGGGCTGCTGCCCTTCGCGGCGGAGAACCGCATCCACGTCGTGCCGCCCTGCGTGGTCACCGACGAGGAGGTGCAGGAGGCGATGTCGATCTACGATGAAGCCCTGACGAGCGTCGAAGGCGACCTCTTCTGACGCGTGCATCGCGTCGCGGCCGACCGACCGGGTCGGCCTGCGGCGCTTCCGAAGGAGGAACACGACAATGACGGACATGATGGAGCGCACCGACCCGGTGGGCGCCGATACGGCGGTCCTCGAGCACTGGGTGAACGGCGGGCCGTGGGCGGGGGCATCCGACCGCACCGGCTCGGTGTACAACCCCGCGCTCGGCACGGTCCAGAAGCGGGTGCGGTTCGCCACCCGCGACGACGTCGGATCAGCGGTGGATGCCGCGTCCGCGGCGTGGGCGCAGTGGCGCGACGCCTCGATCGCCAAGCGCCAGGCGGTGATGTTCGCGTTCCGCGAGCTGCTGAACGCGCGCAAGGAGGAGCTCGCCGAGATCCTCACCTCCGAGCACGGCAAGGTGCTCGCCGACGCGCGCGGCGAGATCGCCCGCGGCATGGAGGTGGTCGAGTTCGCGTGCGGCGTGGGGCACCTCACCAAGGGCGCGTACTCCGAGAACGTCTCGACCGGCATCGACGTCTACACGCTGCGTCAGCCGCTGGGCGTCGTCGGCATCATCAGCCCCTTCAACTTCCCGGCGATGGTGCCGCTGTGGTTCTTCTCGATCGCCCTCGCGGCCGGCAACGCCGTCGTGCTGAAGCCGTCCGAGAAAGACCCGAGCGCCGCGAACTGGCTCGCGGGCCTGCTGACGGAGGCGGGGCTCCCCGACGGCGTCTTCAACGTCGTCCACGGCGACAAGGAGGCGGTGGACGCGCTGCTGGAGCACCCGGACGTGCGGGCGATCTCGTTCGTCGGCTCGACGCCGATCGCGAAGTACGTCTACGAGACGGCGACCTCGCACGGCAAGCGCGTGCAGGCCCTCGGCGGCGCGAAGAACCACATGCTGGTGCTGCCCGACGCCGATCTCGACCTGGCCGCGGACGCCGCCGTGAACGCCGGCTTCGGCTCGGCGGGTGAGCGCTGCATGGCGATCTCGGTGGTGCTCGCCGTCGACACGGTCGCCGACGAGTTCGTCGCCAAGGTCGCCGAGCGCATGTCCTCCCTGCGCACCGGAGACGGCACGCGCGGCTGCGACATGGGACCGCTCATCACCGGACAGCACCGCGACAAGGTGACGTCGTACATCGATGTCGCCGGCGCCGACGGCGCCTCGGTCGTGGTCGACGGTCGCGGCGTGGAGGTCGACGGAGACGCGAACGGCTTCTGGCTCGGCCCGACGCTGATCGACAACGTGCCGACGTCGTCGACGGTGTACACCGACGAGATCTTCGGCCCGGTGCTGTCGGTGGTGCGCGTCGAGGGCTACGAAGAGGGCCTCGACATCATCAACGCGAGCCGGTACGGCAACGGCACCGCCATCTTCACCAACGACGGCGGCGCCGCACGACGCTTCCAGCGCGAGGCGACGGTCGGCATGATCGGCATCAACGTGCCGATCCCGGTGCCGGTGGCGTATCACTCCTTCGGAGGCTGGAAGGCGTCGCTCTTCGGCGACGCGAAGGCGTACGGCCCGCACGGCTTCGAGTTCTTCACGGCCGAGAAGGCGATCACGTCACGCTGGCTCGACCCGTCGCACGGAGGGATCAACCTGGGCTTCCCGCAGCACGACTGACCCGCCTCGCCTCGCTCGCTCAGGGGCCCGGAGGAGCCGGTGCGAACACGGTCACCGCGCGAGGCACCGCGACGCACCGCAAAGTGAAGCCGCCCGCCTCCCGCTCCTCGAGTTCGCCGTCGTGCACGAAGACGGACGGATGCCCCGCCTCGGGGCGGACGCGGACGTCGAGCTCGCGCACGACGAGGCGCTCGACGTCCTCGTCGCGGGGGAACAGGCGCACCGCGCGCAGCACGGCCGCCGTGCGCTTGCCGAAGGCGAGCGAGGCGAGCGCGCGCACCTTCGACCCGCGCGCGTGGTGGATGCGGACATCGAGCACGCCGGCCTCGGTCTCCTGCCGCTGCATCGTGGCGACGCGATCGGGGTCGTTCCGCCCGACGCTGACGAACACCGACCACACGCGCGCGCGGCGTCCGCCCCGCACGATGGTGAGCGGCTCGGCTCGGCGCAGCGCGACCGCGGTCGCGACGACGCCGCCGATCCACTTGCCGAGGCTCGTTCGCCGCTCGCGCTCCCCGATGAGCTCCGGGTAGGCCCCGACCGAGACGACGTTGAGCACGGTGAGCGGCTCGTCGTCATCCGCCGTCGCATCCGCGACGCCGACCTCGGCCGTCGAGCCCGCCTCGTACGCGTCGATCGCGGCGTCGACGCTGTCGAGGCCCAGCGCGCGCACGAAGTGGTTGAACGTGCCGCCCGGCATGGCGAGGAGGGGCCGGTCGTACCGGCGGGCGAGGTGCGCCATGCGCGAGACCGACCCGTCGCCGCCGTAGACGCCGAGCACCGCGGGGGCGGGGTCGGCGGCCATCGCCTTCGCGACGACGTCTTCGAGGTCCTCGTCGTCGCCGAGCTCTCGGATCTGCGCCCCGGGCAGGCGCGCGGCGAAGATCGAGGCGGGGTCGGACCGGATGACCGCCGAGCCGGATGCCGCGTTCCGCACGATCAGCACTCCCCGGCCGCGATCGTCGGCGGGGGGAGGCAGAGCGGGGTCCATGCGCCGAGACTACCCACCGCTCGCCGGGAAAGGGTCAGGCGGGGAGGATCGGGCGGTTCTCGTAGAACGTCTGCAGCACGACGGTCGTGCGCGTGTTCACCGACGCGGCCGCGCGGATGTCGCGGATCAGCGATTCGAGGTGACGCGGGGTGGCCACGCGCACGAGGAGGATGTAGCTCGCGTCGCCGGCGATCGAGTGGCACGCCTCGATCTCGGTGAGGTGCTCGAGCAGCTCGGGCGCGTTGTCGGGCTGGCCGGGATCGAGCGGCGTGATCTCGACGAAGGCGGCGAGGGGCTTGCCGACCGCTTCGGCGTCGACGAGGGTCCGGTAGCCGGTGATGACGCCGCGGCTTTCGAGCCGCCGCAGTCGCGCCTGGACGGCCGACACCGACAGCCCGACCGAGGCGGACAGATCGGCGAGCGTCGCGCGCGCGTCGCGGGAGACCTCCCGCACGATGGCGGCGTCGGTCGCGTCATCCAGGCTCGGCATGCGTCGACTCTATCCCAGACAGGAAATTTTCCTGCTGAATCGTGTCGCTGGGGGAAGTTCTCTAGAATCGGGAGAGAAACCACGCTCGAAGATCGGAGGTTCACCATGCCCGCTCCCACCCGCACCACGCAGGTCATCGTCGGCGAACCCGAGGTCGTCGAGGATGCGACCCGGTCATCGGCCGCCGAGCCTGTGGAGGCGTCGCCCGCCTGGTTGCGACTGAAGGCGGCGGCGACCGCGATCCAGGACCTGCAGATCAAGGACGGCTCGATTCCGGATGCCGCGGCCCACGACCGGGCGCGCGCTCTGGTCGCCGAGATCATCGCCGGCATCCGTGCGCTCGCCCCGGCGTTCCCGCACGACGGGGAGTACCTCGCGGCCTCGGTGCGCGACTTCCAGCGGTGGGCCGACGAGGGCTTCGGCATCCCGGACTTCCTCGACTCGCTCATGGCGTTCCAGCCGCAGCGGCACCGGGTCGACGGCATCCGTCACCTGGTCGTCTTCCCCATGTACACGCAGAACGGATCGTCCGATCGTCGCGTCGAGGCCGTGCTCGTCGAGGTGATCTGGCCCGAGTTCATCGCCCAGCTGGAGGCCGGCGACTACGGCAACAAGCTCTTCGTGTCGCTGCGGTTCCTGGACTTCACCCCGGGCTACGACACGAACAGCGCCGTGCTCTTCCCCGAGACCGTCGCGATGCGCGAGATCCCGGCGTTCACGTGGGGCGCGATCTTCCAGGACCGCGAGGCCGCCCGCTACCGCCGGGTGGTGCGCGCGGCCGCCGAGATCACGAAGCTGGAGCTCCCCGCCGACGCCGCCCGCATGCTCGACGACCAGGCGCTCACCGAGAAGACGTTCGTGATGTGGGACATCATCCACGACCGCACCCACATGCGCGGCGATCTCCCGTTCGATCCGTTCATGATCAAGCAGCGGATGCCGTACTTCCTGTACTCGCTGGAGGAGCTGCGGTGCGACCTCACCGCGTTCCGCGAGTGCGTCGCGATCCAGCGGCGGCTGGCCGATCGACAGGCTCAGGGGGCGGAGCTCAGCGAGGCCGAGGCCGAGATGCTCGAGCACGCCAAGCTGGTGCAGTACGCGGTGATCTTCGACCGGATCTTCCGGTTCTCCATCACCGGCACGCGGGTGCGCAACTACGACGGGCTCGGCGGCCAGCTGCTGTTCGCGTGGCTGCACCAGCGCGACGTGCTGCACTGGACCGACACGGCCCTCGCCTTCGACTGGGAGGACGTGCCCGCCGCGGTCGTCGCGCTCGGCGACGCGATCGACGAGCTCTACTGGCGCTCGATCGACCGCCCGAAGACCGCGCACTGGCTCGCCGCGTACGACCTCGTCCGCGGCACCCTGACGCCGAACCCGGCGTCGCAGTGGGCACGCGGACTGCCCGACGAGATCCTCGCCGGCCCGCCGAAGGGCTACACCGACGCGGTCATGGACGACGAGTTCCCGCTGTCGATGTTCTTCGAGGCGCTCGAGCGGAAGATGAAGCCCGTCATCGAGTCGACCGCCGGCATCACCGGCCGCGACTCCTGAAGCGTCGTTCGGCCCACCGTTCTCGCCGAGATCGCACGTTCTCGCCGAGAACGCACGTCGTGGGCGCCGACGACGTGGTCATTCGACGAGATCGCACGATCTCGGCGATGGAGGGCGGAGTGGAGAGCGGAGTGGAGAGCGGGCGTGGAAGGGTAGGGGTATGAGCGTCTCAGGCAGACTCGTGGTCGTCTCGGGGGCCACCAGCGCGTCCGGTCTCGCCGCCACCCGCGAACTCGTCGCGGCGGGCGCGCGCGTCATCGCGGTGGGGCGGAGCTCCGAGAAGCTGGAGGAGCTCACCTCCTCCCTCGGCGCCGGGCCGGGCGTCGCCGACGTCGACCCGGCCGGCAGCGTCCGCACCGAGGTGTGCGACCTGACCGATGAGGCAGACGTCGCCGCACTCGCCGAGCGGATCCACGCGGCCGACGGAGCCGTGGACGGGGTGCTGCACCTCGTGGGCGGCTGGCGCGGCTGCGGCGGTCTGGCGGGGCAGACGGACGACGACTACCGCTTCCTCGAGCGCTCGCTGACCGCGCTGCGCCACGTCAGCCGGGCATTCGACGCCGACCTGCGGGCGTCATCGTCCGCGCGCACCGCGATCGTCTCCTCCACCGCCGTGGAGCGCCCGCTCGCCGGCGGCGCCAACTACGCCGCGGTCAAGGCGGCGAGCGAGGCGTGGGCGCGCGCCGTCGCGCAGGGCTTCGCGAAGGCCGCGAAGGACTCCGGGCGGCCGCTGGCCGCGGCATCCGTCATCTTCCGCACCAAGAGCCTCTCGGGACTCGAGGATGCCCTGGCGCAGCGCTTCGCCGACCTGTGGATGACCGACGCCTCCGAGACCAACGACACGATCGTCGACCTCACCGACCCCTCGCTGTGACACCGCCGCGCCCGCCGTCGCCGCGGGAGAATGGATACCCGTGACCACCATCCACGACCCCAACCTGCGCGGATTCGCGTCCGACAACTACTCCGGCATCCACCCGGAGGTGCTCGCGGCCATCGCCGCCGCCAACGACGGGCACCAGGTCTCGTACGGCGAGGACGTCTACACCGAGCGCCTGCAGGAGGTCATGGCCCGGCACTTCGGCGACGGCGTCGAGGCGTACCCGGTGTTCAACGGGACCGGCGCCAACGTCGTCGGGCTGCAGTCGATGCTGCCCCGCTGGGGCGCCGTGATCACGGCCGGGACCGCGCACATCAACGTGGACGAGGGCGGTGCGCCCGAGCGCGTGGCCGGCATCAAGCTGCTCACCGTCCCGACCGACGACGGCAAGCTCACGCCCGAGCTCATCGACCGCGAGGCGTGGGGCTGGGGCGACGAGCACCGCGCGCAGCCACTCGTCGTCTCGATCACGCAGTCGACCGAGCTCGGCACCCTCTACTCCGTCGACGAGATCGCCACGATCGCCGCGCACGCGCACGGCCTCGGGATGCACGTGCACATGGACGGCTCGCGGATCTCGAACGCCGCCGCGTCGCTCGGCGTGCCGTTCCGGGAGTTCACGCGCGACGCGGGCGTCGACGTGCTGAGCTTCGGCGGCACCAAGAACGGCGCCATGCTCGGGGAGGCCGTCGTCGTGCTCAACCCCGAGGCCTCGCAGGGCCTGAAGTTCCTCCGCAAGCTCGACATGCAGCTCGCCTCGAAGATGCGGTTCGTCTCGGCGCAGCTGCTCGCCCTGCTCGAGGGGGATCTGTGGCTGCGCAACGCCTCCCACTCGAACGCGATGGCGCAGCGCCTGCGCGCCGGCATCGAGCGCGGCCTCGCCGACGGGTCGATCCGGGGGGTCGCGTTCACCCAGCCGACGCAGGCCAACGGCGTCTTCGCGACCCTGCCGGCCGGCGTCGCCGACCGTCTGCGCGCGTCGTTCCGGTTCTACGACTGGGATGCCGCGAAGAACGAGGTGCGCTGGATGTGCAGCTTCGACACGTCCGAGAACGACATCGACGCGTTCCTCGCCGCGATCGCGCGGGAGACTTCGGCCTCGTAGCCGGACCGCCCGGCTCCCGGACCGCGGGGCGCGCGGTCCGGTGCCCGGGGGCTCAGCCCTCGTGCTGCTCGACCTCGGCCTCGTGCGCCTCGCCGCCGGCCTCGTGCGACTCTGCTTCGGCTTCGTGCGGCTCGCCGCCCCCAGCCGTGTCCTCCTGCGCCTCGCCGCCCTCAGCCGTGTCCTCCTGCGACTCACCGTCCACGGCCGCGTCCTCGCCCGGCTCCGGCACGACCGCCGCGTCCTCGCTCGGCTCCGGCACGACCGCCTCGTTCTCGGCGGAGTGGCCGGGGGCGGCATCCGTCGTCTCCTCGTCCGGCTGATCTGCAGAGGTGACGGATGCCGGCGCGAGGGCGGTCTCGGGCCGGATGAGCTCCTTCACCTCGGCCATGAAGCTCATGAGCTGGTGCTGCTGCCAGCGCAGGGTGCGCGTGCGGTCCTCGGCGTCGCGGAGCACGGACTGGGAGTGCGACGTGACCAGGGCGATGATGCGCTCGGCCTTCACGTGCGCCTGCTCGAGGTGCTCCCGGGCGCGCAGCTGCGCGTCGGCCTCGATCTGCTGCGACTGCGCGCGCATCAGACGCTCGAAGTCCTCCGCCTTCGCCGAGACCCGCTGCGCGTGCTCCAGCGACGCCGTGACCTGCTCGTTGGCATCCTGCGTGATGCGCTCGGCATGGGCGACCGCCTGGTTGTGGAGCACGAGGAACTCCTGGTGCGCATCGTCCTGGCGACGGGTGAGGGATGCCTCGAACTCCAGCGCCCGCAGGCGCAGCTCGCGCACCGCCTCCTCGGCCTCGGACCGGTCGCGCGCCGTCTCGCGGGCGACCGTGGAGCGCAGCACGGCCGCGCCCTTCTCGGCCTCGGAGCGGATGGCGGCGGCCTCGCGCTCGGCCTGCGAGATCTTCTCGGCGGCGTGCGCGGTCTCGCGCTCGATGCGGGCCTCGTGCGCGGTCAGCTCGGTGTCGATCTTCAGCCGGATCTGCTGCGCCTCGTGCTGGGCCTGCGACACGATGCCGTCGGCCTCGGCCTGCGCGGCCGTGCGCCGGTTGGCGATCTCTTCGCGCGCCGCCTCGAGCAGGCGGTCGCCCTGGATGGAGGCGTTGCGGATGAGGAGACTCGCCTGGTCCTCCGCGACGCGCAGCACCTCCTCGAATTGCTGGCGGTTGGGCGACTCGCCCGTGGCGCCGACCAGCTCGTCGCTGAGCGCCTGGACCCGCTGCTCGGCGTCGGCCAGCCGGGCATTGGCGAGTTCGAGTTCGGCCTGCAGGCGCTGCAGGGCGTCGCCCTCTTCCTCCCGGGCGGCGGATGCCTCGGCCTCGGCGCGCTCGCGCTCGGTGCGGCGGTTCTCGTCCGCCGCCGCGAGCTCGGCCTGCAGCCTGTCGATCTGCTCCTGTCGCGCGGCGAGCTCGGCGTCGACCTCGGCACGGTGGGCGGCGATGGCGGCGTCGATGTCGGCCTGACGCCGCTCGTTCGCGACCTGCAGCTCCGCCTCGAGACGCTCGGCCTTCGCCCGGCTCTGCGCGACGGCGGCGCCGGCCCGCCGCTGGTGCTGCTTCAGCTGCGCGACTTCGTCGGCCGCAGCGCGCACGCGCGCGTCGAGGCCGGCGATCGCGGCATCCACCTCTTCCTTGTCGTAGCCGCGGAAGGTCGTGGTGAAGCCCGATCCGAACGTCGTCGACGTCTCGCCGATGATCGTGTCGAAGGGGCTGGGGTCTTCCGGACCAGTGGTGCCGGGGTTGACGGCGTGCTCGGACATCGAGTGACTCTGCTTTCTAGGGGCGAGGGGAATCACTGTGTCGGCGACCGCATACAGCGGCGGCGGTGCGTTCCGCCGGTCGCACGGCGAACGGGTCGCCGGGCGCGGCCGACGGAGGCCGCATCGCCCTCGACGACACCGGGGGGTGAGTGTCGCAGGGGTGACTGCGCTCAGGGTGACTGAACCCTACCGCGCCTCGCCGTGTGCGCGAAACGCGCGGCGCTCACCGCCCCGCGAGCCACTCCTGGTACGCGTCGAACGACGACGCGCGCCCGAGGAACGCCTCGACGAGCTCGCGTGCGTCGCGGGATCCTCCGCGCTCGAGCACCTCGGTGCGGTAGCGGCGCGCCGCCTCGGGATCCATCAGTCCCTCGCCGAACCCGCTGAGCAGGTCGCGGGCGATCACGAGGCTCCACTGGTACGTGTAGTAGCAGGCGCCGTAGCCGGTGAGGTGGCCGAAGCCGGCATAGGAGTGCTGGCCGGGCAGCGGCTGGACCGGGCTCGTCGCGGCGTAGATCCGCTCGGTCTCGGCCTGCAGGTCGGAGGGACGGTCGACGTGCAGGCGGTACGACACGTTGGCGTGCCCCAGCTGGCGCCGCACTTCGAGTGCGCGACCGAACCCGTCGGCCGTGCGCATGCGGGCCACGAGATCGGCCGGGATCGGGCGGCCGTCCGCGTCGCCGCTGAAGGAGGCCAGCACGTCGGCGTCCCACGCCCATTCCTCCAGCAGCTGGCTGGGCGCCTCGACGAAGTCCCACTCGGTGGCCACGCCGCTGAAACGGGCGAACCGCTGGTGGCCGCCGAGGATGTCGTGCACGAGGTGCCCGAACTCGTGGAAGAACGTCACGACCTCGTCGTGCTCGAGCAGTCCGCGCGAGAAGTTGCACAGGAGCGCGGCCTCGGGGAGCACCCGACCCGCCACGCCCGGAGCGAGCGGGAAGCAGGCCGCATGGCTGAACTTGCCCTCGCGGGAGTGCAGGTCGAGGTGGATGCGGCCAAGGCGGACTCCTCCGCGCACCACGTCGAAGGACTGCACGTCGTCGTGCCACGCCGGAGCGTCGACCGGCAGGTACTCGACGTCGAGGAGGCGGCCGGTGACGTCGAGGACGCCCGACACGACTCGCTCGAACGGGAAGTACGACCGGACGAGCTGGGCGTCGACGTCGTACTGCTCGCGCTTGATCGCTCCCACCAGGTACCAGTAGTCGGCGATCGTGACGGCGTCCACGTCGGGCACATCGCGGCGCAGCCGCTCGAGGAGCAGCGGGTACTCGGCGTCGGCGGCCGGCTTCGACGCGTCGTCCAGGCGCGAGAGGAAGACCGGGATCTCGGCACCCGCCCCGATCATCCGCGTCTCGGTCTCGTAGTCCGCCCAGTCGGGGTAGCCCAGCAGGCTCGCGCGCTGCGCGCGCACCGCGAGCAGCTCCGCCAGGACGGGGTCGTTCTCTGGCCAGGCGAGGTCGTTGTAGGCGCCCACCAGCGCCAGGCGCGTCGCACGGTCGGAGGCGTAGTCGCGCACCGGCATGAGGTCGGGGTAGTCGGTGCTCAGCGTGACGAAGCCGCGCTCGTCGGCGGGGTGCGCGTCGACGAAGTCCTGCGGCAGTCCGGCCAGGCCCGCGACGGGCACCTGGACCTCGCGCCGGCCGTCGCGGATGTTGCGCGAGAACGTCAGCGACAGCTCGGTGTCGCGGTCCGCCAGCTCGCGCGCCCGCTCCCGCTCGTCGTCGGCGAGCTCCACGCCCCCGCGACGGAAGTCGCGGAGCAGGTGCGATAGCAGCCGCGCCTGGTCGGCGTCGAGGCCGTCCGTCGGGGCATCCGCGAACACGCTCCACAGCTCGCGGTCGAGCAGGCGCGCGGCCGACAGCGACTCGACGGCCTGCACCTGCCCCTCGGCCAGCTCGCGCACCTCCGCGTCGGGGTGCGCCTCGCTCAGGAGGTACGCCTCGCTGAGCGCCTCGGCGAGCGCGAGCTCGGTGTCGTTCCACAGCTCGAGCCGGTCGGCCGTAGACAGGGCCGGCTCGCCCTTGAGCCGCTCGTCGAGCTCCCGCACGCGGGCGATGCGCTGAGCCGGGCGCTCCGAGACGAAGTCGGCCCATCCGGCGGCGTCAGCGGGGAACGGCAGCGGTTGGAGGGTCATCCTGCGAGCCTAGGGGGCGGGGCGGACGCTCCGCGAGAGCCGGCTGGATGACGCGGATGCCTCAGCGCAGCGCGCCCACGCTGGCCAGCGCGAGCCGCACGAGCGTGCCCCTGCCGCCCTCCATCTCGGCCGACAGCGCGTCGGAGGACGCCTCCTCCGGCGTCAGCCACGTCACCTCGAGGGCGTCCTGCCGGGGCTCGCACGTCCCCGTGACGGGAACGACGAACGCGAGCGAGACGGCATGCTGACGGTCGTCGTGGAACGCGCTGACCCCCGGGAGCGGGAAGTACTCCGCGACCGTGAACGGTACCGGCTGCGGCGGCAGGAGGGGGAACGCCATCGGCCCGAGGTCGTTCTCGAGGTGGCGGAACAGCGCGTCGCGCACCGTCTCGCCGTACCGCACGCGGCCCGACACGATCGTGCGGGTGATCTCCCCCACCGGGGTCGCCCGCAGCAGGATCCCGACGGCGGTCACCTGCCCCATGCCGTCGGTGCGCACCGGCACGCCCTCGACGTAGAGCATCGGCAGGCGGCGGCGGGCCTCCTCGAGCTCGATGTCGCTCAGCCAGGCGGGGTTCGAGACGTTCCCCGCGGGCGGGCCGAACGGTTCGTCGCCCGCAGGTTCGGGGTCGGGGGTGCGTACGGACATGACTCCTGTATACCCCGGGTGCGCCGCCGGCGCCCGAGGTCCACCGGACGTGTCGACGTCAGGTGGGAGGATGGGGGCATGCCGGAAGCGCTGGTCCTCGACGCCGACGCCGTGCTGTGGTCGGCCGATCGCAACGACCTCGCCGGGCGCCATCTGCTGCTGCTCCTCCACGGCTACGGCGCCGACGAGCACGATCTCTATCCCCTGCGCGCGTACCTGCCCGAGCCGTTCGCCGTGGCGAGCCTCGCCGCGCCGCTGTCACCGCCGTGGCCGGCTCCCGGCCGCTCCTGGTATCCGATCGACGGCCTGGACGGTCGGGATCCCTCGCACGTCACCCGCGCCGCCGAGGCCGTCCTCGCCTGGGTCGACGCGCACGTGCCGGGCGCGGCATCCGTGGGTCTTCTCGGCTTCTCGCAGGGCGCCGCGGTGTCCCTGCAGGCCATGCGCCTCGACCCGCATCGCTTCGCCTTCGCGGTGAACCTGTCGGGCTACGTCACCCCCGGCGAGCTGCCCGGCGACGCCGAGCTCGCCGAGCGCCGCCCGCCGGTCTTCTGGGGCCGCGGCACGAACGACGACGTCATCCCCGGCTTCCTCGTCGAGCACACGACGCAGTGGCTTCCCGAACGCGCCGAGCTGAGCGGACGCGTCTACCCCGGCCTCACCCACAGCGTGTCGGAGCAGGAGCTCGCCGACGTGCGCGTCTTCCTCGACAAGCAGCTCGAGGCCCTCGACGCCGCGGACTGAGCGCACGGCGGTCACTGGTCATGCCCGGCATGGTCCGCTATGGTGTCTCACGGCCTTTGTCCCCTCGGTGAGGAACTCCCTTGAAGCTGATCGACGCGACCGCGCTGTAATCGCGCTGCTCCGTCGACCTTCGACGCGTCAGCGCTTGAATCCTTCGCGCTGGCCGTCGATCCGCCGCTTCTCTCCTGCGGTGCTGCGCCCTTCGATGGGCCGGCCCGCCTGGGCGACCTCCGCGGTGTCGGTGTGTCAGTGCCTGACCGACCTGGAGGCCTCATGCCCGCTCACACCCTCACCCCTGCCATCATCCTCGACCGGGTCTCGCTCTCGTGGCCCGACGGCACCACCGCCCTCTCCGACGTCTCGGGGTCGTTCGGTGCCGGTCGCACCGGCCTCGTCGGCCGGAACGGCTCCGGCAAGTCCACGCTCCTGCGCCTGGTGGCCGGAGAGCTGGCGCCGACCGCCGGCCATATCACCCGGACGGCGGATGCCGCGTACCTGCCGCAGCGCCTCACGCTCGACGTCGACCGTCCGGTCGCCGACCTGCTCGGCGTCGGTGCGCCCCTGCGCGCGCTGCGCGCGATCGAGTCCGGCGACGCCGATCCGCGCCACTTCGACGCGGTCGGCTCCGACTGGGACATCGAGGCGCGCGCGCACGCCGCCCTGGCCGAGGCCGGGCTCGCCCCCGGCATGCTCGACCGCAGCGTCGGGCAGCTGTCGGGCGGCGAGGCGGTGCTCACCGCGATCGCCGGCATCCGTCTGCGCGGGGCCGCCATCGCGCTGCTGGACGAGCCGACGAACAACCTCGACCGCGACGCCCGGGCACGCCTGTACGACATGGTGCGCTCGTGGCGGGGCGCGCTCGTCGTCGTCAGCCACGACATCGCGCTGCTGGAGCTGGTCGACGACACCGCTGAGCTGTACGACAACGAGCTCTCGGTGTTCGGCGGCCCGTACTCGCAGTGGCGGGCGTGGCTGGATGCCGAACAGGGCGCCGCCCGCGACGCCGAGCGCGCCGCGCGGCAGGCCGTCAAGCGCGAGAAGCGCCAGCGGATCGAGGCCGAGACGACCATCGCCCGCCGTGCGGCGATGGGCCGCAAGGCCCAGCTCGAGAAGCGCGTGCCGCCGATCGTGGCCGGCAACCTCAAGCGGGCCGCTCAGGTCTCGGCCGGCAAGCTCCGGGGCGAGAAGGCCGACCGCGAGGCGTCCGCCCGCGAGACGCTCGATGCCGCGGAGCGCCGCGTGCGCGACGACGACATCGTGAGGATCGACCTTCCCGATCCCGGCGTGCCCGCGGGCCGCCGGATCGCGACCCTCGGTGACGGCGAGCGCTCGTGGACCATCCAGGGCCCGGAACGGGTCGCCCTGATCGGCCCGAACGGCGCCGGCAAGACCACCCTGCTGGAGCGGCTGGTCGGCTCCGGTGTCGAACCGGCGGGCGGATCTGCACCGCGCGTGTTTCCTGGTCCGGCTGAAGGTCCGTCGATCCCGCTGCTTGCACGGGCCGAGCTGCACACCGACCGCGTCGGCTACCTGCCGCAGCGGGTCGACGGTCTCGACGACGGCGCCTCGGTGCTCGAGAACGTCGCGCCCTCCGCGCCGAAGGTGACGATGGTCGAGCTGCGCAACCGGCTCGCGCGGTTCCTCATCCGAGGTGCGGCGGTCGAGCGCCCGGTCGGCTCGCTGTCCGGCGGCGAGCGGTTCCGGGTGGCGCTGGCCCGGCTGATGCTGGCCGACCCGCCGCCGCAGCTGCTGATCTTCGACGAGCCGACGAACAACCTCGACCTCGACACGGTCGACCAGCTCGTCGCCGCCCTCGCCGCCTATCGCGGCGCGGTGCTCGTCGTCAGCCACGACGACGCGTTCCTCGAGCGCATCGGCGTCGACCTCGTGCTGGAGCTCGACCGCGACGGCACGCTCACCGAGCGCTGACGCAGGGTCGCGGCATCCGTCCTCAAGGAAGGCGACGGATGCCGCGGCCGGCCCCCTCTCGGTTCGGGGGCCACCCCCAGTGCGCGCGGGCGTCCCTGCGCGCAGGATGGGGTCATGAACGCACTCGTCAGACCTCAGAACGGCCGCTGGATCGCCGGCGTCTGCCTCGCCGTCGCGAACCGCTTCGGCTGGAATGTCACGCTGATCCGGATCCTCACCGTGGTCGCGATGATCTTCTTCGGCCTCCCGCTGTGGATCTACATCCTGCTGTGGATCCTCGTGCCCTCCGAGCGCTGACGCACGGCACATCTGGCGCGCACGGGCGGGCCGGGCGATGATGAACGCATGCATCGGCTGGTGCGTCCCGTTCGGGGACGGATGATCGCGGGGGTGTGCCAGGGCATCGCCGACCGCTTCTCGTGCAGCGTCGTGCCGGTGCGGGTGCTGTGGGTCGCCTCGACCGTGTTCTTCGGCGTGTCGATCCTGATGTACCTGCTGCTGTGGATCCTCCTGCCCGACGAGCGCTGACGCCGGCGGTCAGGGCGCGACGAATGTCTCCGCGATGAGCGCGGCGAGCTCATGCGGCGACCACCCGCTGTCTGGGGCGATCTCGACGTTCATCCCGTTGACGCCGTCGGTCGCCTCGTACACCTCTCCGCCCAGATAGCCCCCCTGCGTGGAAGAGAACGCCTGCACGCCGGGCACTCCGAGATCCACAGGCTGTCCAAGCCCTGCCCAGGGCAGGTCCCAGGCGACCCCGGACTCGAAGACCGCGAGCGCGAGCTGCCGCCCCTCGGTCGAGAACCCGCACCACGTGCGATGGCTCGCGATGTCCGCCAGGATGGTCGCGGGGCTCGGAGGATCGTGGTAGCCGGCCTCCTCTGCCGTCACGACCGCGCCCAGGTGCGAGCCGAGCTGTGTCGCGAGGTCCGCGCAGTCCGCCGCCGGCCACCAACGCGCGCTGTCGCGCTGCCATCCGAGTCCGGCCTCCGCCGTGCGGGAGGCGATGCCCATCCCGACCTCGGCACCGATCCGGTCGGCCTCCTCCCGACCGCGGTCGGCGAGGTCGCTCGAGTAGCCCATCACCGAGAAGTCGGCGGATTCCCATTGCCATGAGCAGTTCCAGTCACAGGGGCCGAAGTACGCGTCGGACACCTCAGCGGGCAGCTCCGCGCCGCCGAGGCCGACTTTCGGGAGGATCGTGACGTTGCCGCTGACGCCGCCACCCTGCCACTCGCACACCAGTCCGCCGACATTGTCGATCGAGCGCGTCCACGTCTGATCGCGGCGGGTGACCTCGATTCCATCGATCCCGGTGGCGGCGATCAGCCCCGCAGCCGGCAGGGCGACCGCGCAGTCGCCGCCGAACACCGCAGGAGGTGCCTGTCCGCCTGCGACGATCTGGATGGTCAAGGCCGGCGTCGGGGCCGCTTCGCCCGATGGAACCGGATCCGGTGTCGCGGTCGCGCCGGGCTGCGCCGTCGGCGCACAGGCGGTGAGGACGCCAAGCACTGCCAGCGCAGCGAAGGCGAGGGGAAGGGGACGTCGCACGGTATCTCCATCGAGCAGGTGCCGCGACTCTATCGGCGGCGGGGCACGGCCGCCGAGCACCTTTCACAACGGTTGACTAACGGTCGACCGCTCGCGCGAAGCCTGCCCTCATCAGGGACTCTTGGGCGGTTTCGTACGGCCCGGCGCGCTGCCGCTGTTCCCGGGGGCATCCTCGACGGGCTCGTCGACCGCGGGCGGATCGGTCGCCACGGGCGACGGCGCGGGCGCGGGCGCCACCACGGGCTCGGTCGCCCCCTCCTCGGGTGCGGGCTCCTCGGCCTCGGGGGTCGCGACCACCTCCGGCCGCGGAGCGGGCGTGGACGGCGTGCTGCTCGGCGTCGGCCGGGGTGTGACCCGCACGTCCGAGGCGGGGGCCGGCTCGGGCAGCAGGGGCGGCCGGTCGCCGGAGGCGGCGAAGATCGAGGTCACCACGACCACGAGCGACAGGGCGAGGGCCCCGCAGAGGGCGCCGAGCCCGAAGGTGCGCACCCGGCGCGAGGCCGGCCATGAGCGGACGGCGAGGGCGGGGTTCGTGCGGCGGGTGAGCGGCGTCGGCGATTCCGACCTGCTCGACGGCGTCGACTCCATGGAGGATCCTCGGGCGGTGCGGGCGTGCGGGGGGACACGTACCCACCCGAGCTTACGCGAGGCCCGCCCATCCGTCCCCGCCTGGCCCGATGTCGGAGATCGCGACGAAGATGGAGGGATGGGCGACGTCCTGGAGCGATTCGGTCCTGCCACGCGGGACTGGTTCCGCGGCGCGTTCGCGGCTCCGACCGACGCGCAGAAGGGCGCCTGGGCGGCGATCTCCGCCGGAAAGCACGCGCTCGTCGTGGCCCCGACCGGCTCGGGCAAGACGCTGTCGGCGTTCCTGTGGGCGATCGACCGGGTCTTCCACGACAAGGCGACCGCACCTTCATCCGTCGCCCCCTCGGGCCGCAAGAAGCGAGCGGATGCCGCGGCCCCCGCGACCCGGATCCTGTACATCTCGCCGCTCAAGGCGCTGGGCGTGGACGTCGAGCGCAATCTCCGCTCCCCGCTCGTGGGCATCGGCCAGTCCGCGCGCCGGCTCGGTCTCACGGTGCCCGACGTCACCGTGGGAGTGCGCTCCGGTGACACCCCGGCGGGTGACAGGCGCAAGCTCGTGCAGGCGCCGCCCGACATCCTCATCACGACGCCCGAGTCGCTGTATCTCATGCTGACGAGCCGCGCGGGCGAGACGCTGCGCGACGTCCACACCGTCATCGTCGACGAGGTGCACGCGGTCGCGGCCACCAAGCGCGGCGCGCACCTCGCGGTGAGCCTCGAGCGCCTCGACGCGCTCCGTCGCTCGTTCGCGCCCGATGCCCCGCCCGCGCAGCGCATCGGGCTGTCGGCGACGGTGCGACCGATCGACGAGGTGGCGCGCTTCCTCGGCGGTGCCGAACCGGTGGAGATCGTCGCCCCCCGCGCATCGAAGGCGTTCGACATGCGGGTCGTCGTGCCGATCGACGACATGCTCAACCCGCCGCCTCCGCCGAGCGCCTACCAGTCCGAGCCCGTCGCGTGGACCGGCACGGATGCCTCGGCCGAGGCATCCGCCGATCCCGGCGCCGAGCCGATCGACGAGGACTGGTTCAACGACCGCTCGTCCGGGCGCCCGCGCGCGGCGGACGGCGGTGAGACCGAGATCACCGGCTCGGTGTGGCCGCACGTCGAAGAGGCCATCGTCGATCGCATCCTGCTGCACCGCTCCACGATCGTGTTCTGCAACTCCCGGCGCCTCGCCGAACGGCTCACGGGCCGGCTCAATGAGATCTACTCCGAGCGTCTCGGGCTCGACCTCCCAGACCCGTCGGTTCCCGCGGCCATGATGGCGCAGGCGGGCACGACGGCCGGCGCCGACCCCGTGCTGGCCAAGGCCCACCACGGGTCGGTGTCCAAGGAGCAGCGCGCGCAGGTCGAAGAGGAGCTGAAGTCCGGCATCCTGCGGTGCGTCGTCGCCACGTCGAGCCTCGAGCTCGGCATCGACATGGGCGCCGTCGACCTCGTGATCCAGGTGGAGGCGCCGCCGAGCGCCGCATCGGGTCTGCAGCGCATCGGGCGCGCGGGCCACCAGGTGGGCGAGGTCAGCCGCGCGGCGCTGTTCCCCAAGCACCGCGGCGACGTGCTCCACACCGCGATCGTGACCGAGCGCATGCTCGCGGGGCAGATCGAGGCGATCGCGATCCCGCAGAACCCGCTCGACATCCTCGCCCAGCAGACCGTGGCGGCCGCCGCGATCGGGCCCGTCGACGTCGAGGGCTGGTACGAGACGCTCAAGCGGAGCGCCCCCTTCCGCTCGCTCCCGCGCTCCGCTTACGAGGCGACGCTCGACCTCATCGCCGGGCGCTTCCCGTCCGACGAGTTCGCCGAGCTGCGTCCGCGCGTGGTCTGGGACCGCGACCTGGGCGTGCTGACGGGGCGCCCGGGCGCACAGCACATCGCGGTGACGAGCGGCGGCACGATCCCCGATCGCGGGTTGTTCGGCGTCTTCATCGCGGGCGAGTCCCAGAACGCGCGCGTCGGCGAGCTCGACGAGGAGATGGTCTACGAGTCGCGCGTCAACGACGTCTTCACCCTCGGCACGACGAGCTGGCGCATCGTCGAGATCACCCATGACCGCGTCAACGTCGTGCCCGCGTTCGGCCAGCCGGGCAAGGTTCCGTTCTGGCACGGCGACGGCATCGGACGTCCCGCCGAGCTCGGTGAGGCGCTCGGCAAGTTCTCGCGCGAGGTCTCCACGGCCAAGCCCGACAAGGCCGAGGCGCGTCTGCGCGACGCCGGCCTCGACGAGTACGCACAGGACAACCTGCTGGCCTACCTCGCCGAGCAACGCGAGGCCACGGGCACTCTGCCGACCGACCGTCAGCTCACCGTGGAACGCGGGCGCGACGAGGTCGGCGACTGGCGCGTCATCCTTCATTCCCCGTACGGCATGCAGGTCCACGCGCCGTGGGCGCTGGCCGTCAACGCCCGCATCCGCGAACGCCTCGGGGTCGACGGCTCCGCCGTCGCCAGCGACGACGGCATCATCGCCCGGATCCCGGATGCCACGGCCGAGCCGCCGGGCGCCGACCTCTTCGTCTTCGACCCCGATGAGCTCGACCAGATCGTGACCGAGGAGGTCGGCGGCTCCGCGCTGTTCGCCTCGCGATTCCGCGAGTGCGCGGCGCGGGCGCTGCTCATGCCGCGGCGCAACCCCGGCAAGCGCACACCGCTGTGGCAGCAGCGGCAGCGGTCCGCGCAGCTGCTCGAGGTGGCCCGCCGCTACCCGACGTTCCCGATCATCCTCGAGACGCTGCGCGAGGTGCTCCAGGACGTCTACGACGTGCCCGCGCTGCTGCGGCTCATGCGCGGCATCGGCGAGCGCCGCATCCGCCTCATCGAGACCGAGCCCGCCCAGCCCTCGCCGTTCGCGCGCGACCTGCTGTTCGGCTACGTCGGCGCCTTCATGTACGAAGGCGACTCTCCGCTCGCCGAGCGGCGGGCGGCGGCGCTGTCGGTCGATCCGGCGCTGCTGTCGGAACTGCTCGGCAAGGTCGAGATGCGCGAGCTCCTCGACCCCGACGTGATCGCGCAGTTCGAACGCGAGGCCCAGCGCCTGGATCCCGAGCGACGGGCGCGGGGGCTGGAAGGCGTCGCCGACCTCCTGCGGATCCTCGGCCCGCTCGATGCGACGGAGGTGGCGGCGCGACTCGAGCCCTCCGCCGACGGAGCCGCCGACAGGCAGGCGACCGTCGGCGAGGCATCCGCTCTCCTGGACGCCCTCGTGACGGCGCGCCGGGCCATACCGGTGACGATCGCCGGCATCACCCGGGTGGCCGCGATCGAGGACGCCGGCCGCCTGCGCGACGCCCTCGGCGCTGCCCTGCCGGTCGGGATCCCCACCGCGTTCCTCGAGCCCGTCGCCGATCCGCTCGGCGACCTGATCGCCCGCTACGCGCGCACGCACGGCCCCTTCACGGCGGATGCCGCGGCCGACCGCCTCGGCATCGGCGTGGCGGTAGCCCGCCACACCCTGCAGCGGCTCGAGTCGCAGGGCCGGGTGACGAGCGGCTTCTTCCTGCCCGATCCGCCGCCCGGCTCGGGGGACGGCTCGGCGACGCGGGGCGACGAGGCGGAGTGGTGCGATGCGGAGGTGCTCCGGCGGCTGCGCATGCGGTCCCTCGCGGCGATCCGCGGCAGCGTCGAACCGGTGCCGCAGCAGGCGTACGCCCGGTTCCTTCCGGTGTGGCAGCACGTGACGCGGCCTCTCGACGGCGTCGACGGGGTCGCCGCCGTCGTCGAGCAGCTGGCCGGTATGCCCATCCCGGCCAGTGCGTGGGAGTCGCTGGTGCTCCCCGCACGCGTGGCGGACTACACGCCGGGGATGCTCGACGAGCTGACGGCGACCGGTGAGGTGGTGTGGTCGGGTCACGGCAGCCTGCCGGGCAGGGACGGCTGGATCGCGCTGCATCCAGCGGATGCCGTGCCGCTGACGCTGACGCTTCCCGACGGGGCGGACGAGCCCGCTCCGGGCTCGCTCGATGCCCAGCTCCTCGCGGCGCTCTCGAGCGGGGGCGCCTACTTCGCGTCGCAGCTGAAGCAGACCACGGGCGCGGAGAACGAGCAGTCCGTCGTCGAGGCGCTGTGGCGGCTGACCTGGTCCGGGCGCGTCACGAACGACACCTTCGCGCCGGTGCGCTCGCTCGTGTCGGGCGGCTCGCAGGCGCACCGCGTGAGCCGGCGGGCTCCGCGCGCCCGCCTGTACCGTGGCGCAGCGTTGCGCACCGTGGCGTCCTCCGTGCCCGCGCGCCCGCCCGCCATCGGCGGCCGGTGGTCGCTGCTGCCCGAGGCGGAGCCCGATGCGGCGCTGCGGGCGACGGCGACGGCGAGCCTGCTCCTCGACCGGTACGGCGTGGTGACGCGCGGCGCCGTCCAGTCCGAAGGCGTCCCCGGCGGCTTCGCGCAGGTCTACCGCGTGCTCGCCGGCTTCGAGGAGGCCGGACACTGTCGCCGCGGGTACGTGATCGAGAAGCTCGGCGCCGCCCAGTTCGCGGCTTCCGCGACGGTCGACCGGCTGCGCGAGTTCGCCGGCCTCTCCGATCCACCGCCGCTTCGCACCGTCACCCTCGCCGCCACCGACCCCGCGAACCCCTACGGCGCGGCGCTGGGCTGGCCTGGTCTCGAGGGCGTCGGACACCGGCCGGGCCGCAAGGCCGGCGCGCTCGTGGTGCTCGTCGATGGCGAGCTCGCGCTGTACCTCGAGCGGGGCGGCAAATCGGCGCTGGCGTTCACCGCGGACGAGTCCGTGCTCACAGCCGCTGCCCGGGACCTGGCCGCGACGTCGCGCGCGCGCCGGCTCGACACCCTCACCGTCGAGCAGGTCAACGGGGCGTTCGTCTACGGCACCGGCGTCGGACGGGCGCTGCGGGAGGCGGGATTCGTCGAGTCCCCGCGTGGTCTCACGCTGCGCCGCCTGACTGCCGTGGACGTGCTCCGCGAGGGCGCGCGTGCCTGACGCGCCGCGCCGGCGCCCGGTGCCGGGCAGGAGGTGCCGTGCCTGAGGGCGACACCGTGTTCCGTGCGGCGCGCCGGCTGAACGCGGCGCTCGCGGGCGCGACCGTGACGCGCTTCGAGCTTCGCGTGCCGCAGGCGGCGACGGCGGACCTGCGCGGCGAGGTCGTGCACGACGTCGTCGCGCGCGGCAAGCACCTGCTGCACCGCATCGGAACGTGGACCCTCCACACGCATCTCAAGATGGAGGGCGAATGGCACGTCTACCGGCGCGGCGAGCGCTGGCACGCCGCGGGGTTCCGGGCCCGGGCCGTCATCGGCGCGACCGCGCCCGACGGGGCGGAGTGGGAGACGGTAGGGTTCGACCTCGCCGACATCACGCTCGTTCCGACCGCCGAGGAGGACGCGCTCGTCGGCTACCTCGGGCCCGACCCCCTCTCGGACGCATGGGACCCCGCAGAGGCGGCGAGACGGCTCGCGGCCGACACACGCCCCATCCACGTCGCCATCCAGGACCAGCGCAATGTGGCCGGCTTCGGGAACGAGTACGCCAACGAGATCCTCTTCGTGCGCGGCATCCTGCCCACCACCCCCGCGAACCAGACCGACACCGCCGCCGCGGTGGACCTCGGGGCACGCATGATCCGCGCGAACCGCGACCGCTCGGGGCGCACCTTCACGGGCGACGCGCGACCCGGCCGCTCCACGTGGGTGTACCGTCGCGAAGGCCGCCCGTGCCGGCGCTGCGGGACGCTGATCCGCGGCGGCAGTCTCGGCGCCGACCCGACCCGCGAGCGCATCGTGTTCTGGTGCCCGACCTGTCAGCGCTGACCGCACGGCCACGCTTTCATCACGATGCGCGACGGACGAACTGTCGCCCGACGGCCACCGACGCGGACACACTCGACGTCGAGCCGTTGAAACGCCGCGGTCGCCTGCCCGTTACACAACTCCGGACGATCTGTCAGGCGCGGGCCATGGGACGCCTCGGATCGTCTGGTTCGCTCTCGGGCGCATTGCAGGGGGGCACCGCTCGATATTGAATACGTGACACACCCGATAGGGGTCGCGCAACGTCGCGCGACCCGATGATCAGAAGGACCTCACGAGGTGACGATGTCCACAGGCACGGCGACCGCGGCGAATCCGGCGGAGCAGGTTCCCACCGACAGCGAGGCCGCCCGCGGCGCCGTCGTCCTCTCGGGAGTGACGAAGTACTACGGCGACCAGATCGCCGTCGACGACCTCTCGCTCACGGTGCAGCCGGGCGAGTTCATCTCGCTGCTGGGCCCGTCGGGCTGCGGCAAGACGACGACCCTGCGCATGATCGCAGGATTCGAGCAGCCGGATGCCGGCGACATCCGCATCTCCGGACGCCCCGTGCGCGGCGTCCCGCCGTACCGTCGCGACGTCAACACGGTGTTCCAGGCCTACGCGCTGTTCCCGCACCTGTCGGTCGCCGAGAACGTCGCATACGGACTCCAGCAGCGGCGCACGCCGAAGTCCGAGGTGCGCGAGCGGGTCACGCAGGCCCTCGACCTGGTGCAGATGCGGCGCTTCGGCGACCGCAAGCCGGCGCAGCTCTCCGGCGGCCAGCAGCAGCGCATCGCCCTGGCGCGCGCCCTCGTGAACCGGCCCGCGGTGCTGCTCCTCGACGAGCCCCTCGGTGCGCTGGACCGGCAGCTGCGCGAGGAGATGCAGCTCGAGCTCAAGCTCCTGCAGTCGCGGCTGGGCATCACCTTCATCTTCGTGACGCACGACCAGGGCGAGGCGCTCTCGATGAGCGACCGCATCGCCATCATGCGGTCGGGTCGCATCGAGCAGCTGGCCGACGCCGACACGGTGTACGCCCGCCCCGCGTCCGCCTATGTCGCCGCGTTCGTGGGGCAGCAGAACTTCTTCCGGGGTCCCACCGCCGAGGCCGGCGCCGCGATCTCCTCCCCGCACGCGCTCGTGCGGGCGGCCTCCCCCGTGCTCACGACGACCAATCTGGGTGAGGCGGCCGTCCGCCCGGAGTACATCCGCATCGAGCGCGACGCGTCTGCCGCGGAGCCGGGCGCGGGCCTCTCCGACGCGAACACCTCGCGCGGCGAGCTCATCGGCGTCTCGCACCTCGGCGACACGATGCAGTACCTCGTGCAGCTCGGCGCCGACCAGAGCCTCATCGTCCGACGCCCGACGCCCGACGCGCCGCCTCTCGCCGTCGGCGACCGGGTGGTCTGCACGTGGGCAGCCCACCACGTGCTGCTGTTCCCCGCCGCCGATGACGGCGCCGCCGAGCAGGGCGGCTACATCGCACCCCCGACCGTCTGATCCACACCCGAAACCCGTGCCCGACGAGCCGGCCGCCGCCGCGGCATCCGCTCTTCCCACATCCGACCCGAACCAGGAGTCATCGTGACCCAGCCCCGGAACCCGCTGCGCATCCTCGCTCCCGAAGGATCCGCACCCTCGATCGTCCGCGAGCTGTCGCGCCGGCGCTTCCTGAGCCTGGCCGCCCTCGCCGGCGGCGCCACCGTGCTCGCCGCCTGCTCGCCCGGCGGCGGCGGCTCCCCCGCCCCGCAGGCGACCGGCGGCGACCTCGAGGACAGCCTCTCCATCTACACGTGGGGCGACTACGACTCGCCCGACGTCATCGCCGCCTTCACGGACCAGCTGGGACCCAAGGTCACGCTCGACTCCTACTCCTCGAACGAGGAGCTCATCGCCAAGCTCGTCGCCGCCAAGGGGACCTCCGGCTACGACATCGTCGTGCCCACCGGCGTCTTCATCCCACAGATGATCGAGAACGAGCTGCTGACCAAGTTCAACAAGGACCTGCTGCCCAACATGTCGAACATGGACCCCGCGTTCCTCGGTCGTGCATGGGACCCGGAGAACGACTACTCGGTCTGCAAGGCGTGGGGCACCACCGGATTCGTGTACGACAAGACGGTCATCACCCGCGAGCTCAGCACCTGGGGGGACTTCTTCGACGCCGCGCAGAACGAGGCGAGCGGCAAGACCGCGATGTCGGACGACCCCGCCGGCATCATCGGCGCCTACTTCTGGGCCAACGACATGGACTGGAACACCGACGACCCCGAGGAGCTCGAGGCCTGCCGCCAGTTCCTCGTCGAGCAGATCGCGCCGCACATCTCGGCGTTCGACTCCTACCCGGGCACCAACGCGATCCCCCAGGGCACGCAGGTCCTCATGCAGGCGTGGAACGGCGACGCCCGTCTCGGCCTGCTCGAGTCCAGCGAGCCCGAGCGCTGGCAGTGGGTGCTCCCCGGCCCGCAGACGGAGCTGTGGATGGACAACTGGGCCATCGCCGCCGGCGCCCCGCACCCCGAGGCCGCCCACGCGTTCATCGACTTCTCCATGACACCCGAGAACCTCGCGCTGAACCTGGACTACATCGGCTACAACGTCGGCGGCAAGGACATGGAGGCCGCGGCCACGGAGGGCGGCCTGGAGCTGGCCGACATGATCTTCTTCACCCCCGAGCAGCTCGAGACGATGCACGAGCAGGAGCTCAACGACTCGCAGACCACGCGGGTCGAGATCTACAACGAGATGAAGGCCGCAGCAGGTGCGTGAGAACCGCTCCGCAGGGGCCGCGCTCGCCGTTCCGGCGTGGGCGTGGCTCCTGCTCTTCTTCGTCGCGCCGGTCGCGATGGTGGTGTGGTTCAGCTTCGGGTACAAGCCGGGCGTCTTCGGCACCCACGCCAACGACATCCTGTCGTTCGACCGGTACGTCGAGGCGGTGTCGCCGACCTTCTTCGCGACGTTCGCGAACACGCTGTGGGTCGGCGTCATCGGCACCGTGCTCTGCTTCCTCATCGGAGCGCCGGTGGCGTACTGGATGGCGTTCAAGGTCAAGCCGCAGCGCCGCGGCATCCTCATCGCGCTCGTGCTCGTGCCGTTCTGGACGAACTTCCTCGTGCGCACCATCGGGTGGCAGGTGATCCTCGCGCCGGAAGGCTGGCTCTCGTCGCTGCTGCAGGGCATCGGCGTGCTCGACGGCCCGCTGGAGCTGCTCTACACCCGCACGGCCGTCGTCATCGGCGTCGTCTACAACTACCTGCCGCTGATGATCCTGCCGCTGTTCGTCGCGTTCGACCGCGTCGGCCCGGCGCTGCGCGAGGCCTCCAAGGACCTCGGCGCCGGCAAGGTGACCACCTTCTTCCGCGTGACGCTGCCGCTCTCGCAGCCCGGCATCGTCGCCGGCGTGCTGCTGGTGTTCATCCCCCTGATGGGCGACTACATCACCGCGACCGTGCTCGGCGGCGCCAAGGGCAACATGGTCGGGCAGCTCGTCGCGAGCCAGTTCCAGACCGCACAGAACTGGGCGCTCGGCTCGGCGATGGCCGTGCTGCTGATGCTCGTGATCATGCTGACCATCGGCGTCGCCGCCGTGCTCATCTGGCTCATCGCGCTGCCCTTCCGCAGCCGCGACCGGCTGGTGCTGGGTCCCGTGTCCGAGACGGCGACGACGGATGCCGCGCCCGCGGCGACCGTGGAGGTGACGACATGACTCCCCCCGAGACGATGACCGCGACCGAGACGATCCTGCAGGCGCAGCAGCGCGACACCCGCACGGCGGCGGCGCCGCGGCGCCGCGCACGCCGATCGTGGTCGGACATCGCCTTCACCGTGTGGGGCGTCCTGGTGATGCTCTTCCTGTTCCTGCCGATCATCGTGATCGTCGTCTACTCCTTCAACACCGGCCGTCTGCTCGTGTCGTGGGACGGCTTCGGGTTCGACGCCTTCGGCACGATCCTGGCCAAGCCCGCGATCCAGAGCGCGGTGCGGGTCTCGCTCATCACCGCCTTCATCGCCGCCGTCATCGCGACGGTGCTCGGCACCCTCGCCGGCATCGCCATGGCCCGCCACCCCGGCAAGTGGGTGTGGTGGTTCCTGGGCCTGCTCCTGCTGGTGTCGGTGACCCCCGAGATCGTCGACGCCGTGGCGCTGCTGCCCTGGCTGGTGTTCCTCGGCCAGGACCTCGGCCTCTCGATGTTCAACGACGGCATCGTGCGCCTCTCGGTGGGCTCGTCGCTGTTCGCCACGGCCGTGGTCTCGTACATCGTGCGGGCGCGCCTGGTGGGCCAGGACTCCCACCTCGAGGAGGCATCCGCCGATCTGTACGCGAAGCCGTTCACGACGTTCCGCAGGGTGACGCTGGCGCTGGCCATGCCGGCGGTGCTCGCCGGCTTCCTGCTGGCCTTCACGCTGAGCCTGGACAACACGATCGTCGCCGCCTTCGTGCAGGTCTCGGGCACCACCCCGTGGCCGGTGTACGTGCTGAGCGCGGTGAGGTCGGGCCTGCGCCCCGAGATCGCCGCCGTCTCGACGATCATGCTGCTGCTGACGCTCGTGGCCCTCGCGCTCGTCGCGCTGGTGCTCAAGCGGGCGGGCGACTCTGCCACGCAGATCGCCCGCACCATGACGGGCGGCTGACCTTCAGAAGGAGACCTTCCGTGGCCCACGCCGACCTCGTCTTCACCGGCGGACCCGTCTTCACGGCGAACACCGTGCGCTCCCGCGCGAGCGCTGTCGCGGTGAGGGCCGGCCGCATCGTGGCGGTCGGCGGCGACGACGTGCGCGAGCTCGTCGGGCCGTCGACGGAGCTCGTGGATCTGCGGGGGCGGATGCTGATCCCCGGGTTCCAGGACGCGCACGTCCACCCCGTGTGGGGCGGCCTCGACATGCTGCGCTGCGATCTGTCGGAGCTCGGCACCGCCGCCGAGTACCTGGAGGCCATCGCCGGCTACGTCGCCGACCATGCGTCCGACGAGTGGATCCTCGGGGGCGGCTGGCAGATGTCGGCCTTCCCCGGCGGCACCCCCACGGCCGCCGCCCTCGATGCGGTGACCGGCGAGCGCCCCGCGTTCTTCCCCAACCGCGACGGGCACGGCGCGTGGGTGAACTCGGCCGCGCTGCGCCTGGCCGGCATCGACCGCGAGACCCCCGACCCGGCCGACGGCCGCATCGAGCGGGACGCGGACGGCACGCCGTCCGGAACGCTGCACGAGGGGGCCATGGCCCTGGTCAACCGCCTGCTGCCCGAGGAGCCCCTCGAGCGGCTCACCGACGCCCTCCTCCTCGGCCAGCGGTACCTGCACTCGTTCGGCATCACCGCATGGCAGGACGCCATCGTCGGGTCGTACGGCGACGCCGGCGACCCGGGCCCCGCCTACCTCCGGGCCGCCGCAGACGGCACCCTGACCGCGCGGGTCGTCGGCGCCATCTGGTGGGACCGCACGCAGGGCCTCGAGCAGATCCCGTCGATCCTCGAGCGCCGCGACCGCTACCGCGCCGGCCGGTTCGCGGCGACCTCGGTCAAGGTGATGCAGGACGGCGTCGCAGAGAACTTCACCGCGGCGATGCTCGAGCCCTACTGCGACGGCCATGGTCACTTCACAGACAACTCCGGCATCTCGTTCGTCGACCCGGCCGTGCTCGCCGAGGCGGTGCCGATCCTCGACGCCGAGGGCTTCCAGGTGCACTTCCACGCGATCGGCGACCGCGCGGTGCGCGAGTGCCTCGACGCGGTCGAGCGCGCGATCGCGCTCAACGGCCGGAGCGACAACCGTCATCACATCGCCCACATCCAGGTGGTGCACCCCGAGGACGTCCCCCGCTTCCGCGAGCTGGGCGTGGCCGCCAACATGCAGTCGCTGTGGGCGACGTACGAGCCGCAGATGGTCGAGCTGACCCTGCCGTTCCTGGGCGAGCCGCGAAGCGCGTGGCAGTACCCGTTCGGCGATCTGCTGCGCGCGGGAGCGGTGCTCGCCGCCGGCAGCGACTGGTCGGTCTCGACACCCGACCCCATGGCGGCCATCCACACCGCGGTGAACCGCACGGCCGCCCCCGGCCATGAGGAGGGCGAGTACGACGCGTTCCTCCCCGAGCAGGCGATCGACCTGGCGACGTCGCTGACCGCCTACACCGCCGGCTCGGCGTGGGTGAACCACCTCGACGACGTCACGGGCACCATCGAGGTCGGCAAGCTCGCCGACCTCGTCGTGCTCGACCGCGATCCGTTCGCCGGGCCCGCGGAGGAGATCGGCGCGACGCATGCGCTGCAGACCTTCGTCGAGGGCGAGCGCGTCTTCGCCGCTCCCGACGCCTGATCCCCGGTCGCCGGTTCGGCGGTCGCCGACTTCTATGCTGTTGCGGTGACCCGACTCCTGCTCCTCATCGACATCCAGCGCGACTACTTCCCCAGTGGCCGGCACCCTCTCGTGGGCGCGGATGCCGCCGCCGACGCCGCCGCCCGGCTCCTCGCCGTCTTCCGCACCACGGGTGAGCGGGTGGTGCACGTGCAGCACGTGTCGGACGACGCGGATGCCTCCTTCTTCGCACCGGGCACACCGGGCGTGGAGTTCGACCGGCGGGTGGCGCCGGACGGCGAGGAGCACGTGGTCGTCAAGCACGAGCCGAACGCCTTCCTCCGCACCGGCCTGGAGGCGCTGCTGCGCGCGGCTGCCGCGGACGAGGTCGTGGTGGCCGGGATGATGTCGAGCATGTGCGTGGATGCCACCGTGCGCGCGGCATCCGATCTGGGCTTCTCCGTCGCGGTGGCGGAGGACGCGTGCGCGGCGCCCGACCTCGCATACGACGGTCGCACCGTGCCGGGCGAGCAGGTGCACGTGGCGTTCATGGCCGCGCTGGACGGGACGTACGCCCGCGTCCGCACGGTGGACGCGCTCGTCGGCGAGCTCGCCGCTCGCTGACCTCGCGGGTCCGGGACGACCGGGCGCCCCGCACCGATCAGCGGGCGGTCCGACACAACCTGTCCGACCGCGGCGGCAACTCCCGACACCGCCCGCCGCCTCGCGTGACGGCGAGCGGCCAGGATGGGAGCACCTCTCATGCATCGGAGTTGATCCCCGTGGGCACCACCGTCTTCGAACGACAGCGGCCGGCGGCATCCGTCGTCCAGCACTCCCTCGCCCAGGCGAAGCACGCGGTGTTCTGGCGCGACGACCTCCCGCAGAGCCTCACTCCCGACCGACCGTCGCTGGCCGGGACGACGGGGGCCGACCTCGTGGTGGTCGGCGGCGGATACACCGGCCTGTGGACGGCGCTGCTGGCCACCGAGCGCGAACCCGATGCGAGAGTGGTCGTCCTCGAGGCGCAGCGGGTGGGGTGGGCCGCCTCGGGGCGCAACGGCGGGTTCTGCGAGGCGAGCCTCACGCACGGCCGCGAGAACGGCATGGCCCGGTGGCCGCGCGAGATGCCGACGCTCGAGCGCCTCGGGCGGGAGAACCTCGCCGCGATCGAGGCGTCCGAGTCCCGGTACGGGATGGACTTCCAGTTCGAGCGCACCGGGCAGCTCGCGCCCGCGGTCGAGCCGCACCAGGTCGAGTGGCTCGAGGAGTGGGCCGCCGAGGGCGAGGAGGGCGTGGTCTTCCTCGACCGGTCCGAGGCGCAGGCGGCCGTCCACTCCCCGACCTACCTCGCCGCGGTGTGGGAGCGGAACACCTGCGGCATGGTCCACCCCGCCCGGATGGCCGCGGAGCTCGCGCGCGTGTGCGAGGAGCGCGGCGTCGAGATCTTCGAGCGGACGCGCGTCACCGGGCTGGACACGAGCGGACCCGGCGTCGTCGCGGTGACGGAGGGCGGCCGGGTGGAGGCATCCCGCGCCGCACTCGGCACCAACGTCTTCCCGTCGGTCATCAAGCGCAACCGCCTGATGACCGTGCCCGTCTACGACTATGTGCTGATGACGGAGCCGCTCACCGACGCGCAGCTCGCCTCGGTCGGCTGGCAGGACCGCCAGGGGATCGGCGACCTGGCCAATCAGTTCCACTACTACCGGCTCAGCAAGGACAACCGCATCCTGTTCGGCGGCTACGACGCGATCTACCGCTACGGCCGCCGGGTCGACCCCGCCTACGAGCACCGGCCCGAGACCTGGCAGAAGCTCGCGAGCCACTTCTTCACGACCTTCCCGCAGCTCGAGGGCCTGCGCTTCACCCATCAGTGGGCCGGCGCGATCGACACGTCGACGCAGTTCACGGCGTTCTTCGGCACCGCGCGCGACCGCCGCGTCGCCTACGCCGCGGGCTTCACCGGACTCGGCGTCGGCTCCACCCGGTTCGCCGGAGAGGTGATGCTCGACCTGCTCGACGGGGTGTCGAACGAGCGCACCGAGCTCGAGATGGTGCGCAAGCGCCCGCTCCCGTTTCCGCCGGAGCCCGCCGCGTCGATCGGCATCAACGCCACCCGCTGGTCCCTCGACCGCGCCGACCACAACGGGGGCAGGCGCAACCTGCTGCTGAAGACGCTGGACGCGCTGGGACTGGGGTTCGACTCGTGACGTCGCCGTTCGACGGCCTCGAGCCCGGGACGGTGACGGATGCCGTCGCCCTGACGCTCCCCCTCGAACCGCTGCCTGCCGAGCTGGTCGTGGCGGGCGCGCCGGCCGCCGGCCTCGTCGAACTGACCGAGGCGATCGGGGTGTGGGAGCACACGCCGGGCACGTCCACGGATGTCGAGGCGGACGAGGTGTTCGTCGTGCTGGCGGGCGCCGCCACTGTGTCGTTCGACGACCCGGTTCTCGAGCCGATCGAGCTGCGGCCTGGATCGGTCGTGCGGCTCACCGCGGGGATGCGCACGGTGTGGACGGTGCGCGAGACGCTGCGGAAGGTGTACCTCGCGGGCTGATCCCGTCGGTCGTGGCGCGAACCGGATGAGAGGATGTCGCGGTGCGAGCTGTCGTGTACGACGCCATCGGTGTGATGCCCGAGGTCCGGGACATCCCGGTTCCGAGCGCGCCGGACGGCGGGGTCGTGGTGCGCGTCCACGCGACCGGCCTCTGCCGCAGCGACTGGCACGCCTGGGCGGGGCACGACGAGGTCGCCCTGCCGCACGTGCCCGGGCATGAGCTCGCCGGAGTGGTCGCCGAGGTCGGCGCAGGCGTCGAGAAGTGGGCGGTCGGCGACCGCGTGACCGTGCCGTTCGTGTGCGGGTGCGGGCGCTGCGAGTGGTGTCTGAACGGCGAGGCACAGGTGTGCCCGGATCAGCAGCAGCCCGGTTTCACACACCGGGGTTCGTTCGCCGAGTACGTCGCCCTGCACGCGGCCGACATGAACCTCGTCGCGATCCCCGAGTCCGTCAGCTTCGAGGCGGCCGCGAGCCTCGGCTGCCGCTTCGCCACGGCATACCGCGGACTTGTCGGTCGTGCGCGTCTCGCGCGCGGCGAGTGGGTCGCGGTCGTCGGGGCCGGCGGCGTCGGACTGAGCGCGGTGATGATCGCGAAGGCGCTCGGGGCGCGCGTGGTCGCGGTCGACCGGAACCCGGCTGCGCTCGACGTGGCTCGGTCGCTCGGCGCCGATCGTGTGCTCGTAGCCGATGGCCGGGACGTCCCCGCCGCCGTCCACGAGCTCACCGGAGGTGGCGTGCATGTGTCGGTCGACGCGGTCGGCAGCGAGCAGACCTGTGCCGACGGCATCCACAGCCTCCGCCGCCGCGGCCGGCACGTGCAGATCGGGCTGTTGCCTCCGGTCGAAGGGCATCCGCGCGTGCCGATGGCGCGCGTGATCGCGTGGGAGCTCGACGTCCTCGGCAGCCACGGCATGGCCGCCGCCGACTACCCCGGCATGCTCGCGCTGATCGAGAGCGGTGCCCTCGACCCCGAGCGCCTCATCGAGCGCGTCATCGACCTCGACGAGGCGGCCCGGATGCTGCCCGGCTTCGACCACGCCACGCCCGCCGGCATGACGATGATCGACCCGCACCGCGTGTGAGGCACGCCGCACGCTCGGGTGGGGTGCGCGGCAAGCTCGGGTGAGGTGCGCGGCAAGCTCGGGTGGGGTGCGCGGCAAGCTCGGGTGGTGTGCGCCGCAAGGCCGGCGTGATCGCCCACCGGTGGAACGGGCGTGCGCACGCAGGTGTCCAGCACGTGAGGGTCGATGCCGAACCCGGCTCAGGCGCTGCGCCGGAAGACCGGTTCCTGCGCAGGCGAGGCGGGCGGGGTACGCCATCCTGTTCGACCGGGCGGTGGATCCCAGAGCCACCGCAACGGAGACTTGGAGCGCAGCCGGATCGGCTTGTCATCGACGTTCGGCGGCGGATGAAGCATGAAGGCGCTGCCGCCATCGCCGCTGATCCGCCACCCGCGGTTGTGGAGGTGAAGATGGTGGAATCGACAGAGCAGGACGCCGACACTGCAATCCGTACGGCCACCGTCCGACCACCGTTCGCAATGATGCGCCTCGCAGTATGCGGGTGGGCGATCGCAGCCTGGCCAGAGACATCCACCATCTCTGATCCCCAGCGCCAGTCGTTGCTTCGCCGTGAAGAGGCGACTCTCACGGCCGGCATCAAGCGGATTGCCTGACGTGTCGATCGTGACCTCGACAGTGCCCGTCGCACAGATCGCGCGCTCCAGAGCCGACCCCGGAAGCGTGACGGTGCCGTCGTCGGAGTGCGCCGTGGTCACGAGACGGCCGAATACATCTCGCCGCACGAGCTCGCCGGTTACGGCATCCGTCATCGTGACCAGCCGCACACCCGCCTCTTTCGTGCCGTACACGTCGACGGCGTCGGCGAGCGCGCCCGCGCGAAGGACGTCCACGAGCAGGTCATAGGCGAGCTGCTCGTTGGTGCGTGGATCGCGCACGAGGTCTTCCGCCGCCGCTCTCTCATCCTCGGCGACGAACCGTGGGCCGCCACGTCGAGGGGCGAGTCCCGCATCGAGCAGGCCGCGAACCCAGGCACCCATCTCGTCGTCGAAGGTGATGATCGCCCGCGGCAGCCCGTCTGCGCCAGTGGTCCATCGAAGCCCACGCTGGCTGAATCGCGCGGCGAACCTCTCTTCGGCTCCCGCCGGGTCGAGCATGTCTTTCAGCGCGCGGGCGCGAGCCGAGAGGTCATCGACAGTGCACGTCTCGGCGTCTGCGACCAGCTCCCCCGCCGCCGCGCGCCACGCCGCGATCACGGCATCCGGTTCGCGTCCATCGATGACCGGCGGCTCGCCGAGTCCGCTGCGGATGGCGTGATGCTGGGCCGTCGTGATCAGGCCTGCCAGCACGGCTTCGCGCAGCGGCTCATGCCAGAGGGGCGAAATCACGGGCGTTTCCTTGCCCCCGGTCGCATCCGTGTCCAGCCCAGAGTCGACGCCGTCGTCACTCCCGAGGCCGTCGAGTAGCGCTTCGCCGACCTTCACCGCCCGCGTCGCCTCGCCGCGCGTCGCACCGGTCAGGTCGCGCAGGAGTTCGACGGCATTGCGGTGCCCGGTCTGCTGCGTGAAGCCGGTGTGGCCGCGGTCGCGAGCAGAGCGCGCCGATGCGACCCCTGCGAGCACGGCCTGCAATGCGGCGATCTGCTTCGCGAGTCCGCTCGTCTCGGCGAGCAGCTCGCGCACAGATCCATCGCTCAGCCGCGACGCAGACGCGGGAAGCTCACCCGCCTCGACATCCAACTCCCCGAACACGCGAAGCAGGTCGACAGCTTCGCATATATGTTCGATGAATGTCATGACTTCAGTATGGCGACCACGTCCGACATCGCGCACGGCACTCCGTGGGGTCTGCAGGTGGCGCCGTGGTGGCGCTCAGCAACGGAGAACTCACCGCCCCGCCGACCTGCGCACAAGCAGAGCGAGGTGGAGCGCCGTCTGGGTCTCGCCGTCGTCGAGGTCGACGCCCAGCAGCTCCTCGATGAGCGCGATCCGCTGGTAGAACACCGATCGGGAGAGATGGGATGCCGCCGCCGCCGCCGTGCGGTTGCCGGGGTGGGCGAGCATGGCCTCGAGCACGTCGAGCAGGTCGCCGGAACGGGAGAGATCGTGCGCGATGAGCGGCGCCAGCATGCGCTCCCCGTGCTCGAGCACGCGATGGTCGTCGCGCAGCGCCGTCACGAGCTGGACGAGCGGGCGGTTCTCCGCGCGACGCAGCTGCGGCCCGCGACCGGGGCGGCGCCGACGGCCCCCGGCGAGGTCGACGGCCTCGTGCACCGACGCGAGCGCCGCGTCGATGCCCTCGGACGCGCGCCCGACCGACACCGTCACGCGCTCGGCGTCCGCGGGTTCGACGAGCGACCGCGCGAAGGCGAGGACGGCGTCGTCGTCGAACACTGCGTCCACCGGCAGGGACAGGAGGACGGTCGCGGCGGGCGCGACGACCCCCGACGGAGCCGAGCCGGCGAGGGCTCGGCCGCGCAGGGCGCGAGCCGCGGCATCCGCCCGCTCCGCCGCGACGGGGGCCCCCGAGATGACGAGGCCGTACAGCTTCGCCCCGCGCAGCGGCAGGCCGGCGGCCTCGAGTCGCGCCGCGGCCCCTCCGACTCCCGCGAACCGACCGGCGAGGAGACCGTCCACGAGGCGGCGGCGCCCGATACGGGCCCATTCGTCCGCGTCGCCGTCGGCGAGCCGACCGACCGCGAGGGCGATCGCGCCCTGCTCGAGCACGGCAGTGCGCCCGGCAGGATGCTCGGGCCCGGGCAGCGCGATGAGATTCCCCCAGCGGATGCCGCGGGCCTCGACCGGCACGATGAGCCAGTCCTCGGCGCCGGCGGCCACGCCGCGCTCGCGGCGCTGCTCGGAACGCCGGTGGGCCGAGCGCGACCGCAGCTCCCACTCCGTGAAGAGCTCCTCCTCCATCGCGAGGGGGACCTCGGCGGCCACGACCTCGTACCCGAGGTTCTCCAGGACGATGGGAGCGCCGAGCGTCTGCGCCAGCTGGTGGACGATGAAGTCCGCGGGGGAGCCTCGCAGCACGAGCGCCGTGAACCGCTCGCGCACCTCGTCGCGGGCGCGGAGCGCATCCGTCTGCCCCGTGATGATGCGGGCATGCACGGCCTCGGTGATCGTGATGAACTTCAGCTCGCGGTGGAGGATGATCAGCGGCAGCCCCCGCTCCCGCGCCGCCTCGACCACCGCCGGCGGCACGTCGCGGTAGTGGGTGCCGAGCTCGAGGATCAGGCCGGAGAGCCCGGCGTCGTCCAGCTCGCCGATGAATCGCCGCAGATCGGCCGCGTCCTCGGGCCACGACGCACCGGTGGAGAGCAGCAGCTCGCCGCCGTCGAGGAGCCGTGCCACACCGGCGTTGTCGGACACGTGGAGCCACCGCACGCGGCGCTCGAGCGCCTGGTCGCCCACGAGCACCTCCGGCACCCCCTGGACGACGGCGTCGAGCGCGATGACCTCGCGGATCGTCGGAAGGGTCTCGAGCGCCGATCCCGCGACCAGACGGTCCGTATGGATGGAGCGATCCTCGCGACGGTCGGGCACCGTTGCACCACACTTCTGCTCGAGGGATGGGTGATTCCACAGCCTAGAGCAGAACCGGTCGATCTGTCCGGGAAGACCCCCGCGGCAGCATCCCGGTGCGCGCTCGACCCCTCGCGGACGCGGGCGCAATCCGCTTCATAGCCCGGTTCCGAATATTTGGCAACCCCGTGCATCCAAAGCATCCGATGCGCGGGAATGAATCATCAAGGGTTGAGGTTATTCCTGTACTCAGCGCCTTCCGGTGCTGCAGGAGGGGACAGTGGGCAAGAACTACGTCGACATCGAGAACGACCAGGGCGAGACGCTGCGCTATCGCAAGCACGCCAATGGCCGTGGCCTTATCGCGCATGGAGCGAAGGTGCACCCGAGCGCCATCGTCGAAGCGGGGGCATATGTCGAACCGGGGGTGCAGATCGCCGCGGGCGCGCACGTCGGCCGCGGCGTGTGGGTGGAATCGGATGCGGTGATCGGCCCCGACGCGGAGATCGCACCGCACGCTCACATCGGTCCCCGAGCGGCCATCGGACCGCGCGCCAAGATCGGCGTCCGCACGCACGTCGGGCACGACGCCCGCGTGGCCGGCGGTTCGCTCATCGGCGACGACGAGACGATCGGCGACGGCGAGCGCGTGGCCACCGACAAGCGGGGGCTCCGCCTCGCCGCGTGACGGGTCGTCGCGTCGCCGCCACCGCCTAGGCTCGCGGGGTGATCAAGCGCGTCCTCGTCGGTACCCTGCTGCTCGTCATCGCGGGCGCGGCACTGTGGTGGGTCTCCAGCCGTCAGGACGCGACCCCTCCGCCCTCGCCCGCCGCGGAGACCCCGGTCGGCGCACCGATGGGCGCCATGCCGGCGATCCCGCCCGACGCCTTCGAGATGACCGTCGAGAGCGTGCACGACGGCGACACGCTGCGCGCCCACGTCACGACCCCCAATGAGGTCGTCAGCGATCCCGGCTCGACGCGCATCCGCCTGCTGGGCGTCGACACGCCCGAGATCTCGCCCGAACTCGAGTGCTGGGGTGCGCAGGCGACGGCGACGCTGACCTCGCTCGCCCCGGCGGGATCGACCATCTGGGTCACCGCCGACAGCGAGCCGCGCGATCAGTACGGCAGGACGCTGCTATACGTCTGGACGGACGAGGGCCGCTTCGTCAACGGCGAGCTCGTGGCCCGCGGCGACGCGCGCGTCGAGGTGTACTCGCCCAACCGCGAGCACGAGGCGACGCTGCGATCGCTGGAGTCGGCCGCGGTCGCCGCCTCGGCCGGCCGCTGGGGCGCGTGCGACTGAGCCGTCGGCGGCGCGTCAGGCGAAGAGGAACAGCACGAAGCCGATGAGCGGCAGCGTCCCCTGGATGAGCGCCGCGCGCAGGTACTTCATGCCGGTCGTCAGCAGCACGAGGGCGGCCGCCACCATCGAGCCCAGGCTGAAGAGCACGAGCGCGAGGCCGGCCGCGCGCAGCGGGGCGGAATCCGCACCGGCGTAGACCAGCACCAGACCGATGACGACGCCGACGGCGAGGAACAGGTTGTAGAAGCCCTGGTTGTACGCCATCGGCTTCGTAATGTCCGCGGCCGCCTGGTCGGCCACCCCGAACCGCCGCCAGATCCGCGGCTGCGTCCACTGCACGCTCTCCATCACGAAGATGTACACGTGCAGCAGCGCGGCCAGCGCTGCGAAGACCGTCGCCAGGATCGCCACCATGAGCGAACGATAGCGCCCCGGCTACGCTGAACGGTATGGCGAAAGGCGGGGCACGCGCGGGTGGGCGGGGACGGGGCACGCCGCCGAAGCGCGGCAACACCGCCGGCCGTGCGCAGAAGCCCGGGCCCACCCGGTCCCGGCGGCCGCAGCCGTCGCCCGCTCCTTCCCCCGTACCACCCGGCGATCCGGCGCCGCCGGTGTTCACGCTCGGCGCGATCGCCGGGGCGACGCCCGGCAAGTGGATCGGCACGTGGAACGAGCGGATGCCGCGCACCGCGCTGGAGCTGGTGCCGCTGGCCACCGACGACGAGCGGCGGGCCCTGCTGGACGGCGATGTCGACGCGGCGCTGGTGAGGCTCCCGATCGACAAGGACGGGCTGCACGTCATCCCGCTGTACGACGAGGTGCCGGTCGTCGTCTGCGCCGCGGACTCGCACCTCACCGCGGCGGACGAGCTGGACACAGCCGACCTCGTGGGCGAGGTGCTCATCGTGCCCGGGGACGACGTGCTCGGCATCCGGATCCCCGGCACCCTCTCGCCGGCCTTCGACCCTCCCGCCGAGACCGCCGATGCGATCGCCACCGTCGCGGCCGGGGTGGGGATCGTGGTCGTCCCCATGTCGCTGGCTCGCCTGCACCGGCGCAAGGACGCGGACTACCGGCCGCTCATCGACGGCCCCTCGTCGACGGTCGCGCTGGCGTGGGTGGCCGAGCGGAGCACGGCCGCCGTGGAGACCTTCGTCGGGATCGTGCGAGGTCGCACCGCCAACTCGTCGCGCGACTGACTCCGCAGGGCGAGGAGAGGGGTGCCGCCCCAGTTCCCACGCGGCACCCCTCGCGGACCGGCGCCGAGACGCGCAGCCCGATCTGCGTTCCCCAATGCCTCGCGTCGCACCCGACCCCCCGTCGGCATGCCGAGCCTGTCCGATGATGAGGAGTGCGCGGCATCCGTCCTGATACACGCGCGGTGGATCGGGTCAGAAGCCGGCGCCGTGAACCTGGAACGGGGCGACGATGCCGGTGCGCTCTGACGCCTCGGCGAGCGCGACCGAGGGCGCGGTGCCCGCTGCGAGCCCCTCGTGGACGGCGCCCAGCAGCTCGCACGCGTTGTCGTCCGCGACGACCACCGGAGCGGCGATCACGCTGCGCGTCCCGGCGTGCAGCCAGATGCGGGTCATCCCGAGCGCCTCCTCACCCCACCGGACCGACGAGCGTCCGACCTCGCACGCCGAGAGGACGACGGTGTCGGGCACACGCGGGATGAGATCGATGTCGTATCCGAAGAGCGCGCCGTCGGCCAGCTCGAGACCCGAGAACATCGGGTTGTCGGCGGCGTGCCTGCCGTGCGCGGCGACGTGCAGGACGTCCACGCGCGAGGCCAGGGCAGTGACGTCCGCGACCGTGGCGCCGACGCCCGTCCGCACCTCGGCCTGCCGCCAGGCAGCCGAACCGGCCGTCACCTCCTCCTCGCCGCGGGCGACCCGCGGTCCCGCCGCGAAGCCGGCCGACCCAGGAGGCGTCCACTCGCGTGAGCGCTCGCGGAGCCAGGCCGAGACCGAGGAGGCGATCGAGATCGGCTGCCGCCGCAGCGCCGGCAGCATCATCCAGGGCACTCCAGAAAGCACGCCGGGCGCAGTGATGAGGACGCGCTCTGCGCGCCTGAGCAGCCCGTCGACCGGCGTGCAGAGCACCTGCGACAGCGTCTCGAGACGCGCGTCCAGGCCGCGGCGGACCACCGCGGCCATCGGCCCGACGACGGTCGCCGACATGTCGAGGTCTGCGCGCAGGCCGCCCAGCGCCGAGCGCGCCGCCGCCCAGTCCAATCCGACGAGCTCGCTGCCCTGCTTCGACACCACGAGCGCCGCCAGCTGGTTGCCGTCGAACACATATGAGACGAGCACCTCGCCGTCTCCGAGCTCGCCGACGGCGTCGTCGAGCGACGCGCGTCCGGTCTGCTCGCCGGCGGCGGTCTGAGACCACTGGCGCTGGCGGGCGCGGTCGCTCAGCAGCGAGGCACGAGGGTCCGACAGCCAGTCGCCGTCGGGGTGGGCGGTGCGCAGCACCCGCAGCTCGGCGAGGTCGGCGGCCAGCTGCGGGTCGGGCGGGGGCCGCAGCGGCAGCACGAAGCCCGTCAGTGCCCGTGCGCGCTCCGACCACTCGAAGACGGCGGCATGGCTGCCCGACCGCAGCGCCGACGAGAGGCCCGTGGTCGCCAGCCCGATGCCGCGCATGGCGGCCGACACCTGCAGGTCGAGGCTGCCGAAGGACTGCCGGTTGCGGTCGAGGAGGTCGAGCCCCGCCGCGGCGTGCCGGCGGGTGTCACCCTCCCGGCCGCGGTCGGCGGCGCGCGCCGCGCGCAGCTCGTGCGCCAGCAGGCCCACCTCCAGGGGCGTGCGCGGGCCGACGCGGGTGCCCGGATCCGACGCCGCCCCCCGGCGGTTCGCGCGCAGGCGCGCCAGCGCATCGGTCAGCCGGAGCGCCTCGGCCTCGGAGCGGAATCCCTGCGCCTCGAGCTTCTCGGCGACGGCGGCGACCTTCGCGCGCGAGGGCAGCCGGCGGGCCACCCGCACCGGCATCCCGCTGCGGTCCAGGCGGCCGACGGCCAGGCGCGCGCGGAGCCCGATCGCGTCGGCCCGCACCGCCCAGCCCGGACTGCCGATGGCGGCGAAACGGCGGGCGGACGCAGCGGCGACGGCGGCCGCGCGCGCCGGGTCGTGGCTCAGCAGCGACCGCGCGAGGTGATAGTCGGCGGTCGCCCTGTCGCGCGGTGCGCGGTGCCGGCCGAACGCCGCCGACACGGCCGAGAGGCTCCGCTCGGCCTCCGTCACGAGGCCCGCCTCGCGGAGCACCTCGGCACGGTCGAGCTCGTTGACCGCCGCCCACATCGTTGAGGCGTCGTCCAGCGGCTCGCGAACGGACTGCATCGTCTGCAGCGCCGCCACGAGGTCACCCGCGAGCATCAGGGTGTAGCCGCGGTTGTGCACCGCGAGGTTCGCCTCGGTGGTCATCCCCGCCTGGCGGTACGCCTGCTCGGCCGCGGCGAGGTCGGCCAGCGCCGTGTCGAGCTGACCGCGCTGCATGTCGACGAGGCTCCGGTTGATCCTCATGTTGGCCTGGCGCACCGGCTCGTCCCGAAGCCCCCGGATGCTCTTGTCGAGCCACGCCGCCGCGTCGTCGAGCAGACCGCGCTCGAGGGCGAGGGCGCCGAGCTGCCCGTGGAGCTGCGCGATCGTCACGGCGTCCAGGCCGTCCTGACCGAGCGCGTCCAGGCAGAGCCGCTCGCCTGCGTCGACGTCGCCGGTGCGCGCGAGCACATACGCGGTGGTGCCCGCGATGCGGGCCGTCAGATTCCGGTCGCCGTCTCGCTCGGCGGCGGCGCTCGCCTCGGCGAGCACGCGCTTCGCGTCGGTGTAGCGACCCCGATTGGCCAGCTCGACCCCGCGGGCATACGACGCCCCCGCGTCGAGACCAGTCCCCATGGAGCAATCATGGCGCGAAGAGGGCCCGCGGAGCGACGACGGATGCCGCGCTCCGCCGCTACCCGGAGGGGAGCCGCGATCGGTCCAGCGCCGTGATCGCCTCGACCGCCTCGTCCACGGGGTGCTTCCTGCGTCCGGCGACGGCGGCGCCCATCAGCTGCGGGGCGAGTTTCGCCGCCACCGTTCCCGCGACGTACGGCGCGGCGAACGAGGTGCCGCTCCACACGGCGAACCCTCCCTCGTCGCCGTTGTCGAAGTCGTCCGGATCGAGGCTCTGGCGACGGCGCTGCCCGCGGTCGTTGCGCGAGCCTGCCTGGAGGCCGCCCTCGAAGGACGGGAAGACGCTCAGCACCGACGTCCCCGGGGCGTAGAGGTTCACCCAGTCCCCGATGTTGCTGAACAGCGCGACCGAAGTGTGCTGCGGGTTGAGCGCACCGACGGCGAAGTGCCGCGCGGCGTCGCCGTCCGGATCGTCGAAGCTGAGGAGCGGGTCTCCCCAGTTGTACAGCGCCGCCGGGAAGGTGGGACGCTCGGTCGCGTCGTTCCCGGCCGAGCAGACGATCACGCAGCCGCGGGCTCGGAGGCTGCGCAGCGCCTCGTACATGCGCAGGCTGAACCGTCCGTCCTCGGGGGTCTCGTGGTAGTAGCCGAGCGAGAGGTTCAGCACGTCCACAACGTGCGGCTCCGCCTCCGTCCCCGCGTCGATCCAGTCCGCCAGCTGCTCGAGGGCCGTGATGAGCTCGCTCTCGAGGACGCTGCCGTTGCTGTCGGCGACCCGGATAGCGATGAGGTCGGCGTCGGGACAGACCTGGCGCAGCACGCCCGCGACGAACGTCCCGTGCCCGGCGGCATCGTCGAGGAACCCGTCGAGCGGGCCGGCGAGGTCGCCGAAGCGCTCGGGGTCGGTCGCCGGGTCGTTCACGCCGATGACGCCGGAGCCGTCCGCGGCGTCGATGGTGCGCACGACGGACCGGCCGTCGGGCGCGGTGAACCAGGGGTGCTCGCCGCAGCCGGTGTCGGCGAAGGCGATGACGGGTCGCCGGCCGCCGTTCGCGAGCGCGTGGCGGTCCGCAGGTGCCGCACCGATGAAGGTGACCAGCTCGAGCCCGCCGGAGCCCGGGTACGCGTAGCCGTCGGTGCCGCTCGGGTTGGTGCGCCCGTGCGGATTCGTCCGCCCGTGCGGATTCGTGCGGCCGTGGGGGTTGGTGCGGCCGTGGGGATTCATGTCGATCGGGTCGACGCCGAGCACGTGGTCGAGGCTGACCTGTGCGAGCACGGGATCGTCGACGGCGCGGGCACGCCGGGTCTTCACCTCCGGCTCGGCCGCGGCCTCGGCGCGGTGGGGCGGGTCGTTGGCGATCGCCGCCTCGAGCGACACGCTGCGCGTCGCGGCCGCACGCGCCGCGGAGTCGACCTCCTCCGCGGCCGCCTCCCGCCGCGCGAGGGTGCGGGGGGAGACGCCGAGGCGCTCGGCGATGAGCACATCGCGGCGCGCCTGCTGCAGCAGACGCCAGGCGTCCACGGGCGGCACGGGCTCGTCGTCGCGGTTCTCCCGCGGCGCCTGGACGATCCACGCACGCGAGAGCGCCGCGGTGTCCTTCCCGCTCGGGAGCGGCTCCACCTCGACGTCCCAGCCGAGCTTGGCCGCGGCCCCCTTCAGGGCCTCCTCGGCGGCGGCGGGGTCTCCCGAGATCACCAGGTGCCCCGGCACGTACACCGTGTCGTACGCCTGAAGGCCGGGGACCGGCTCGCGGCGGGGGTCGAGGACCACGCCCTTCGGTTCCCCCGCGACCTCTCGCTCCCGCCAGGTGCGCCGCTGCGCGCTCTCGCCCTTCGCCATGTCTTCTCCCTCATCACATGCGGAATCCGCGGCCCCCAGGCCGCGGCATCCGTCTCTCGGAACTGCGTGTCAGACTTCGAACTGCGGGGTCTGGAAGTCGTGCATCGCCCCATCGGCGTCGCGGACCACCAGGCGAAGCCGCGCCACCCCTGGCGTGACCTCCTCGAAGGCGAACCGACCGTGCTCGCCGGGTTCGGCCGACCATTCGCGGTCGTCCTGGACGAGCCGGATGGCCAGCGCCGTGGCATCCACCCATCCGTCCACGCGCCGGCCGCCGCCCTCGGTGGCCGTCACGTGCAGCAGCACGCTCGTCGTGCCGTCGCTGAACTGCAGCGTCGCGGTATCGGTCTCTCCGCGCACCGCCGCGAGCGTCCCCTCCACGAGGGTCAGCAGCGCGTACTCGCGCGAGAGGTCCTCGACGGCCACTGCGGCGACCATGCGGTCGACCAGGTCGGCGGGAACCGGATCGACGTCCTCCCACATCCGGCGCATGCGTGCGAACAGTGCGGCATCGGCCGCGAAGTCCTCAGTTTCCATCGTCGTCCCCTCTCCATCCGTCGCCCTCGAGAACGGCGCGCAGCTTCGCGAGACAGCGCTGACGGGTCGGTCCGATCGATCCGATGGGCATCGCCAGGTCTTCGGCGATGCGGGCGTAGTCGGGGCGGTCCTCGAACGCGACGATCCGCAGCAGGCGCTGGCATCGGTCGTTGAGCGTGCCGACAGCGGTCCAGAGGCGACGCGTCTCGTCGTCCTGCGCTGCCGTCTGCTCGGCGGATTCGTGGACAGGAAGGTGCGGTTCGAGCGACTCGGCCTCGGTCGCATCGGCGCGCCGATGCTGCTTGCCGACCCGCCACGCCTCACGGCGTGCGCACATCGTGAGCCACCCCGACACCGCGAGCGGGTCGAGGATGGTCTCGTGACGGCGAACGAGCGTCAGCCACGTCGTCTGCACGACGTCCTGAGCGAGCGCGTGGTCGAGACCGTACGCCCGGACGACGTGCCACAGCGGCGGCGTCATCAGGCGGACGAGCTCATCCATCGCACGGCTGTCACCCTCGCGCCACCGCACGAACAGTGCGGCGGCTCGCTCCCATCGCGCCGGCTCCACGGAGTCGACGGATGGCTCGGCGCCCGTATGCGTCATAGCGCCCATTCTGTCCACACCATGCCCGAGCACGGAAGTGTCGGTCTGATACACGCGACGACCTGACCGATTCCGCAGATTTCGGCCGCCTCGCCCGCCGTGCGGGCGGAGACCTAGACTGCGTGCATGACCACCCGGCCGCTGCTCTATGTCTGCGTGCGCCCGCAGCTGAACGCGGCGGCAGCCGAATACGAGTCCTTCCGCGCCGCGATGCGCGTGGACGCGGACGCCCTGGCCCGCCACGATCTGGTGCGCGATCCGCTGCCCGCCGGCGTGTTCGACCAGTACGCCGGCTTCCTGATCGGCGGGAGCCCCTTCAACGTCGCCGACCCCGAGTCGACCAAGACCGACGCCCAGCGGCGGCTCGAGGCCGAACTCGAGCGCATCGCCGAGCACGCGGCCTCGGGCATGGGTCCGGCGGCGCTGTTCACCTGCTACGGGATCGGCGTCGCGACCCGCACGCTGGGCGGACGGGTGAGCCGCGCCTTCCCCGAGGACACCGGCCCCGTCGCGATCGAGCTCACCGACGCCGCCTTGGCCGACCCGGTGTTCGGCGGCCTCGCGGACCGCTTCACCGCGCTCACCGCGCACAAGGAGGGCACCGAGGAGCTGCCGCACGGAGCGGTGCTGCTCGCGTCGAACGAGGAATGCCCCGTCCAGGCGTACCGCGTCGGCGACCGGCTCTACGCCACCCAGTTCCACCCGGAGCCCACGACGAAGGCCTTCACCGAGCGCATGGCGGTCTACCGGGACGACGGCTACTTCGAGTCGGCGCACTTCGACACGATCGCCGCGCGCGTGCTCGCCGCGTCCGTGACCGAGCCGGCACGGCTGCTGCAGGCCTTCGCCGCCCGGTTCGCGAGCGCCTGACTCACGCCGACGCGTTGCGGACGGACGCCGCTTCGCGCAGGATCGTGCCGATCACGGCCGCCGCGAGGACCGCGAAGGCGACGATGAGCGCGGTGATGCCGATGGCCGTGCTCGGCGGTTCGCCGGACAGTCGTCCGACGGCGAGCCATGACAGTCCCCACGCGATCGCCAGCGCCGGGCCGAGCCGCCAGCCGCCGGCCGCCTCGATGCCGAGGCCGATCACCGCGACGGCGATCAGCACGACGACGCCCCAGAGATCGGCGGATGCCTCCCACTCGGGTGGGCCGATGACCGTGAGCCACGCCGTGATGTTGGCCACCGTCGCGAGGGTCACCCAGCCGAGGTGGAGACCCGTGACACCGTCGACGAGCAGCCGGTCGAGCCAGCCGTCGGCCGGGTCGATGACCGTCCGGTGGAAGGTCACCCCGAGGAGGGCCAGCAGCACGATGATGACGAGCACGGTGAGCGCCAGCGAGCCGAACTGCGCCGCGACGAGCCACAGCCCGTTCACCACCATCGTGCCGGCGATGAGCCACCCGAGCGTGCGCTGCCGGTCGCTGCGGCGCTGGGCCGGCAGCGCCTGCCAGATCGTGTAGGCGAAGAGCCCGAGGTAGATCACGGACCAGATCGCGAACGCCGGCCCCGCGGGGGCGAGATACGAGCCGTCCTCGTCCAGCGCGCCGTCCTGCAGGTTCTCCACGGATGTCCCACCGAAGACGCCGGAGCCGACCATCGCGGCGACGATCATGAAGCAGAACGCGCTGATGACGACGATCTGCCGGAGGAGGTCGCGTCGCGCCATGGTCTCACCGTAGGCGCGCGCGAGAGGCCCGGCCACCTCTTGACCCGACCCAGGCCCATTGGTAAGCGCTTGGCGGACGCTCTACGCTCCGGTGGGCGGATCGAGCAGCAGTGCGACCCGCTCGGACAGGTATGCCTCGAGCGGCATGAGTCCGCCTGAGGTGCTCCAGCGGATGCTGGGAACGCCGTCGTCGGAGATGAGCGGACCGGATGCCTCTCCCCTGTCGACGGCGTCGGGCCGCAGCATCCGCCATCCGATGTGGACGGTCTCGCCCTCCGCGAAACCGCCGCGGCGTGCCGCCGCCGCGAGCTCGGCGCGGTGACGCTGGGACTCGGCGGTGTACCCGCGCCGAGCCTCCGCACGGGCACGGACGACGTCGCCCGTCGCGCACACGGCGTCGTCGGCGAGCAGCAGCACCCCCAGGTGCCACGCGGTTCCCCGCGACTCGACTCGCGGCGGTCGCGAGATGCCGAGGATCCGTCGGGGCACGACGAGCTCGCCGAGGGCCTCGCGCGGGGCTCCGGCCAGCTGCGCGCGGGCCTGGTCCAACAGCTCGGCGGTGGTCATGCCATGTCGTCCTGGAGCACGTCGCCGGCGACGCGGTCCCCCCGCAGCGCCATCGCCACGACGGGGAAGAGCAGCACCGACAGCATGCCGGTGGCGATGAGGGCCGCCTGGTGCCCCGTCGACAGGACGCCCTCTTCGACGCCGATCGCGGTGACGGCGACGATGATCGGGAGGCCTGTCGCCCCCAGGAGCGCGATCGAGAGCCGATCGCGCGGCGTCGAGCCCTCGGGCGCGGCGAGCGTCGACGGAAGACCGCGGATCACCAGCAGAGCTGCAAGACCGACCGGAAGCATCAGGAACAGCGAGGGCTCGTCGAGCAGCGCCTGGAGGTCGAACGTCACTCCCGTGTAGACGAAGAAGATCGGCACCATGAACCCGAACGCGACGCCCTCGATCTTGCTCTCCACGGCCGCGGCGTCCTCCTCTCCGGCGTCGCGCATGAGGAGGCGCCAGATGATCCCGGCGGTGAAGGCGCCGAGGAGGAAGTCCAGGTCGAACACGATGCTCAGCGACACGAGCGCCGCGAGGATCAGCAGCACGACCCGGATGGCGAACTGGCCCGACGTGTGCAGGGTCGACGCGACGAAGGCGTGCATCGCCCCGTGCGGGATGCGGAACGCCAGCCAGATCGCGCCGGCGGCGATGAGCGCGAAGGCGATCAGGACGAAGGTGGACAGGCCGGGGTTGCGGCTTCCCAGGAAGATCGAGATCGCGATCAGCGGCCCGAACTCCCCTACGGCGCCGAGCGCTCCGACGGTCCGGCCGAACGGGGTGTGCAGCTCGCCGGCGTCGCGCAGGATCGGCAGCAGCGTCCCGAGCGCCGTCGAGCAGAGCGCGATGCCGATCACGATCGCCGCTTCGCCCGGTGCGATGAGCCACCCCAGGCCGATGCCGAGCACCAGGCTCACGATCCACCCGAGGCCGGCCCGGCGCCCCAGCCGGCCGCGGAACGACCCGAACGCGATCTCGGTGCCGGCGACGAAGAACAGCATCGCCAGGCCGAAGTCGGCGAGCGTCTCCACGAACGGGTTCTCGCTCGCCCAGCCCAGCACCGAGGGGCCGATGACGATCCCGAGCACGAGCTCGAACACCACGATCGACACCCGCAGCCACCGGCCGACCAGCCGCGCGAGAACCGGAGCCAGCACCGCCACCGCCGGGATGAGGATGAGCGTGGGTTCCAGATGCACGGGTTCAGGGTAGCGGCAGGCCTCCGGCGCGCACCCGGCCTTCGCGCGGGGCGACCGAGCGGCTACAGCGAGACGGGCCGGTCCCGGGCGTCGCGGGGCCGCGCGGGCGCGGCATCCGTCGACGGACCCGGCGCGGCGACGGCGGCGATCTCGCGCACCGCGACGGGTGCGGCAGCGCCCGCGCCGCCGCCCTTGATCTCACGGTGCAGGCGCTCCATGCGCTCGTCGAGCTCGGCCGCGCTGTCGGCGGCGTCCTTGAGGCTCGCGAGCAGCTCATCGGGCACGCGCGTGGCGTACTTGTAGTAGATCTTGTGCTCGAGGCTGGCCCAGAAGTCCATCGCGATGGTGCGGAACTGCACCTCGACGGGCACCTCGATGCGTCCGGTCGAGAGGAACACCGGCACCTCGAGGATCACGTGCAGGCTCTTGTAGCCGTTGGGCTTCGGTGCGGCGATGTAGTCCTTCACCTGGATGACGCGCACATCGTCCTGCGCGGTGAGCAGGTCGAACAGCCGGTAGACGTCGGCGACGAAGCTGCACGTGATGCGGATGCCGGCGATGTCGGTGATGCTGCGGCGGATGGAGGCGAAGTCCCCGTCGATGCCCTTGCGCTGCACCTTCTCGACGAGGCTGTCGGGGGACTTCACCCGGCTCGAGACGTGCTCGATCGGGTTGTAGTCGTGCCTCAGCAGGAACTCCTCGCGGAGGATCCCGATCTTGGTCTCGACCTCCTGCAGCCCGAAGCGGTACTCCATCATGAACCGCTGCAGCTCGTCGCGGAGCTCACGCAGCTCGCTCGGCGAGACCGTGATCTCACCCTCGTCGGTCGCCGTCACGGACACCACGGGTGCGGGAGTCGCCATGGGTCTCACGGTAGGACGGCGGCCTACGAGTGTGCTGTGAGTGGCGGCGGGACGACCTTCAGAGGTCGTCGAGCGCCTGCTGCGCGCGCTCGGACTCCTTCGCGGCGGCGCGCGCCTTCGCGACGGCATCGGCCCGCTCGCGCTCGATCGCGTCGAGCTTGCCGACGGCGGCATCCTCATCGGCCTCGAGCGCGGCCAGATCCCTGCGGAGATCGTCGATGCGCTCCCGCACGTGATCGACCCGCTCCTGGGCCTTGGCCTGGCGCGTCTCGACCCGGGCGAGCTCGCGCTCCGCCTCGCCGGCCAAGCGCTCGGCCTCCCGCGCGGCCTTCTCCGCCGCGCGGCGCGCGCGCCGCTCGGCCAGGTCGTCACGCGGCGGCGGCGCGACGACTCCCGGCACCGAACCGCCGACCGCGTCGGCCAGCGCGCTCGGGTCGATGTCGCCCGCCTCCAGCGCCTTGACGAGGCGCCCGGTGAGCACGGCGGCGGCGGCGGCGGCATCCATCACCGCCGCGTTGATCGTCCTCTCGGCCTCCTCGCGGGCCGCGGGACTGAGCGCGACGCCGGCGTCGGCGGCGAGGCCGGCCGCCTGCTTCGCCAGGGCGGCGACCAGCTGGCGCCGCTGCTTGCCGAGCCGCGACAGCTCGGCCGCGTCGAGGTCGTCCTGTGCCTCGCGGAGCGCGGCCGAGAGCTCGAGTGCCTCCGAGAGCTGCCCTTCGCGCGCGAGCAGATTCACGCTCCACGCCGGCACGGTGGGCTTGCGCAGCGCTTTCAGCTGCTTGGCGAGGCCCGGCGCGGCACGTCCCGCACGGGCGTTGCGGGCGGCCGTGAACTGCGCGGGTGGCAGCGCGTACAGCTCGGCCGCGATCGCATCGAGGTCGTCGGCATCCTTCGCCATCCCCTCATTGTGGCCGCTCCCCGCGATCCGACCCGCGCCCTGCCGGGCGCGGGTCGGAAAGTTCTGCGGCGTCGGGTCAGACGATCTCGTAGAACCGCCACAGCCCGAACTCGGGCACGAGCACGCGGATGTCGCTCCAGCCCGCGGATCGCGCGTAGCCGCGGAGGGTGTCCGGGCGCATGACGGTCCCGGTGCCGGCGCTCGGCTGGTGAGAGAGGCCGTCGGGGAGGCACACGAAGATACTGAAGCCGTACAGCAGACGCTCGAGCTCGCTCGCCTGCGGCGCGAAGCGCTCCTCGGCGGCCTCGTCCATGATGACGACGATGCCGTCGTCGCGGACCGCCTCGCGCGCCGCGGCGAGGACGGCGACCGGATGCGGCATGTCATGCAGGCACTCGAAGGCGAAGACGGCGTCGAACAGCCCCTGCGAAGCGGCCAGCGCCGCGTCGGAGAGCAGGAACTCGACCCGGTCGCCGACGCCGGCCTCCGCGGCGTTGCGCCGCGCCGCCTCGACCGACGCCTCGTCGATGTCGAAGCCGACGACGCGCAGCTGCGGGTAGGCCTGCGCCAGCGCGATCGAGGACCATCCGCCGCCCGACCCGAAGTCGGCGATCCGGGCCCCGGGGCGCCGCAGCACGTCGTCGATGCGCTCGATGCCCGCGAAGAGCGAAGGGAGCTGCTCGAACCACGGGCGGTTCATATCGGCCTGCGCCTCACGCGCGTGCCGGCCGAGCTGCTCCCAGCTCACGCCGCCGCCCGTGCGATAGGCATCGAGCAGGGCGTCCACCTGCCCCGACACGGCCGCCGCTATGCGGGCGAGCGGCTCGAGGTACGACAGGCTGCCGCGGTCGAGCAGGACCTCCTCCACGCCGGGCGCGAGCAGGAAGCGGCGGCCGGCGTGCTCCGCGGCGTCCTCCGCGTGCAGGATGCCGCTCGCGGCCTGCTGCTCGAGCCACTCGCGGGCGTACCGGGCGTCGGTGCGCGTGCGTGCGGCGAGCTGCGCCGCCGTCAGTCCGCCCGGCTGCGACAGGGCGGCGTACCAGCCGAGCTGCGAGCCCAGGTGCACCGCCATGAGGTCGAACCAGCCGAGCGTGGCGCCCATGAGCCGGTCCGCGAACGCGGCCGTCGCCTCCGGATCGGTCCGGGTGATCGTCGTCGTGGACATCGTGGTCTCCTTAGTCGAGGTCCATCGGGTGTGTCTGGGGACGACGCTACGGACGCCACCCGGGCGGCCGCCTCGGGCGAACGGCGCAACTTCGCCCACACGCCTGCACCATTCCATGCAGACCGCCGCGCCGGCCGTGCCGCGGGCGCCCGCCGCCCGGCCCGCGCCGGGAGCATCGGCCTACCGCCCGCGCGGCCCGCCCTGCTCGTGCCACCAGGCCACCGCGGCGGTGCGCGAGCCGACGTCGAGCTTCACGTACATGTTCGCCAGGTGCCGGCTCACGGTCTTCTCGCTGATGAAGAGCTCCGCGGCGATCTGCCGGTTGGACTTGCCCTGTGCCACGAGCTCCACGATCTGCCGCTCCCGGGCGGTCAGCGGGCCGTCGGACGCGGGCGCCGTCCCCGACCGCACCACGACCGGCGGAGCGCCGAGCCGCTCGAAGATCGCGCCGGCCTGGTCGCGCAGCTGTGCGGCCAGGGCGTCGTCGCCGCGCCGCTCGTGCGCGGACGCGAGCCAGCACAGCACGTTGGCCTGCTCCCATGGCTGCCGCAGGCGCCGGAAGATCTCCAGCGCGGAGTGCAGGCGGCTGATCGCACCGTCGGCGTCGCCGGCGTGGATCAGCGCCATCCCACGGGCGTGCGCGGCCCACGCCCGGAAGCCGTCGCTGCCGAACTCGCGCGCGTCGTCCTCGAGCTCGTCGAGCAGCCGATGCGCCCGCTCCGGCGTGCCGCCCGCGAGCGCGATCTCGACGCCGGGGCGCAGCAGCCGTGCACGGCCCAGGCGATCGCGCTGAGCCAGCGAGGTCGAGATCATCGCCGCCGCCCGCTCGAGGTCGCCCTCCGCGAGCACGAGCAGCGCCTCGCCCGGAACCGGGTCGACACCGGCCGCGCGCGCCCGGTCGTACGCCTGCCGAGCACCCGCGGCATCGCCGCGCAGCCGGCGGACCTCGCCGACCTGGTACCACCCTTCGCCGGCGACCCAGGGATGGTCGGATGCGAGGTCTGCGCATGCCCGCTGCAGCGCCGCCTCCGCGGCATCCCACTCCCCGCTCGCCGACTGCAGCTCGAGGCGGTGCACGCGGCACACCCCGGCGTAGACGACATCGGTGCCGTGCGACGCGCACCATGCTTCGGCGGCGCGCGTCCAGTCGGCCATCCGCCGGAAGTCGGCCAGCTCGTGGCAGACGTGGATGGTCGTGCACAGCACATCGCCCGCCCACTCCGCCTCGAGCTCGCCCGACACCACGCTGAGCATCGCCTCGTCGAGCTCGGCGAAGCCCTCCGCGGTGCGGCCGGCGCGGATGGCGTGCATCCCCGACACGACGGCGCTGAGCGCCGACACCGCGGGGATGCGCAGCGACGACGCCAGCTGCCGCATCCGCGACACGCTCTCGGCGGGCCACAGCGCACCGGTGGCGTCGAGGTCCATGCTCGCCGTCAGGTAGACGTCGTACGCGTGCGCCCGGGCGTCCGGGAGGTCCGCGAGGATCCGGTGCGCGCGGCGCGCCCACGCCGTGCCGACCGTCATCTCGGCACGCGTCAGCCGTACGAGCGCGATGACGAGCGCGGCTTCCGCGGCGGCCATCGCATCGCCGTCCGCCGCGAGGATGCGGTAGGCCTCGTCGAGGATGTCCAGGCACGACTCCTGCCGCCCGAGCCACCACTCGCACGCTGCGAGCGCGCGCAGATCGGGGCCGGTGGCCGCCGCCCCGTCGCGCGCGGTGGCGAAGCCGTCCCGCGCCGTCTCCCAGTCACCGGACCGATATGCCGTCCGCGCTCGCTCGAGCACGGCGGAGGTGTCCGCCATGGCGGAATGGTACCGCCGCGGAGGCTCCGGCACCCGGTGTCGGCGTGCGCGCCTAAGAGGAGAGGACGGATGCCGCCTGCCGCGCCGCCCCCAGCGCCACGTACTCGCCCGGCTCGGGCACGTCGACGGGCAGCCCGAGCACGAGCGGGGCGATCCGGCGGACCGCGTCGGACTGGGCGCCGCCGCCGACGAGCAGGGCGCGCTCGAGCGGCACGCCCAGGCCGCGGAGCGCCTCGAGCCCGGCAGCGAGCCCGGAGAGCATCCCCTCGACCGCGGCGCGCGCCAGGTTCTCGCGCGTCGTCGAGGCCAGCGTCATGCCCGTGAGCGACGCGGTCGCGTCGGGCAGGTTCGGCGTGCGCTCGCCTTCGAAGTACGGCACGAGGGTGAGCCCCGCGGCGCCCGGTTCGGCGGCGAGGGCGAGACGCGACAGCTCGGCGTGGTCGACGCCCAGCACGCGGCCGATCGCGTCGAGGACGCGGGCGGCGTTGAGGGTGGCCACGAGCGGGAGGAACCGCCCGGTGCAGTCCGCGAACCCCGCGACCGTGCCGCTGGGGTCGATCGTGCGCTCCTCGCTGACGGCGAAGACCGTGCCGCTGGTGCCGATCGACACGACGACGTCGCCCGGTCCGGCGCCCAGGCCCAGCGCCGCGCCGGCGTTGTCGCCCGCACCACCGCCGACGCGCCGGCCGGCGGCATCCGTCACCCATTCCGCAGGTCCGAGCACGCGCGGCAGGACCGCGTCGTGGCCGAGCGCCGCGATCAGCAGTTCGCGGTCGTACCCGCCGGTCGCGGGGTCCCAGTAGCCGGTGCCCGAGGCGTCGGAGCGATCGGTGACGAGCTCGTCGAGCACCGCGCCGCGGGGAGACTCGCCGGCGGGTCCGAAGCCGCGCAGGCGCCACGTCAGCCAGTCGTGGGGAAGGGCGACGGCCGCCACGCGAGCGGCGTTGTCGGGCTCGTGGTCGCGCAGCCACCGCAGCTTCGTGATGGTGAACGATGCCACGGGCACGAGGCCCGTGCGGTGCGCGAGCAGGTCGGCGCCGAACTCGGCGACGAGGTCGGCGGCGGCTTGCGCGGAGCGGGTGTCGTTCCACAGCAGCGCGTCGCGGACCACCCGGCCGTCGGCATCCAGCGCCACCATGCCGTGCTGCTGGCCGCCGATCGCCCACGCCTCGACGTCGTCGAGCCCGCCCGCGTCCTCGATCGCCCGCTGCAGCGCCGTCCACCAGGCCTCGGGGTCGACCGAGGTGCCGTCGGGGTGCGCCGCACGCCCCTGGCGCACGACAGCGCCGGTCGAGGCATCCGTGATCACGACCTTGCACGACTGCGTCGACGAATCGACGCCAATCACCAGAGCCATCGCTCCTCCTTCTCGCTTCGCGCGCCCCCGACCCGGCTCACGTGCGCTGAACGTACGCCGCACCGGGTGCAGAGCGTGCATTCAGCGCACGTGAACGACGGGAGGGGGCGCGCCGGGGCGTATGACGACGGACGGATGCCTCAGCCGCGGGCGCCGAGCAGGTGCTCGGTGGCCAGCTGCTGCAGGCGGACGAAGCCGAAGCCCTTGCCACCGAGGTAGGCATCGGCGTCGAAGTCCTCGTACGCCGAACGGTCGGCGAGGAAGTCGTCGTAGCTCTCGCCTTCGTTGAGGGTCGGGACCGACAGCTCCGGCACGCGGGCGGCTTCGAGCGCCTCCTGCACCTCGGGGTCGGCACGGAAGGCCGCGGCGCGCTCCTTGAGCAGCAGGTAGGTGCGCATGTTGGCCGCCGCCGAGTCCCAGACGCCGGTCTCGTCCTCGGTGCGCGACGGCTTGTAGTCGAAGTGACGCGGGCCGTCGTAGGCGGGGACGCCGCCCGGGCCGCCGTTCTCGAGCAGGTCGACCAGCGCGAACGCGTTGTGCAGGTCGCCGTGGCCGAACACGAGGTCCTGGTCGTACTTGATGCCGCGCTGACCGTTGAGGTCGATGTGGAAGAGCTTGCCGTGGAACAGCGCCTGCGCGATGCCGGCGGCGAAGTTGAGGCCGGCCATCTGCTCGTGGCCGACCTCGGGGTTGAGGCCGACCAGCTCGGGGCGCTCGAGCGAGTCGATGAACGCGATCGCGTGGCCGAGCGTCGGCAGCAGGATGTCGCCCCGGGGCTCGTTGGGCTTGGGCTCGATGGCGAAGCGGATGTCGTAGCCCTTGTCGGTGACGTAGTCGCCGAGGAGGTTGACGGCCTCGCGGTAGCGCTCGAGGGCGGCGCGGATGTCCTTGGCCGAGTCGTACTCGGCGCCCTCGCGTCCGCCCCACATCACGAAGGTCTTGGCACCGAGCTCGGCGCCGAGGTCGAGCTGGCGGAACACCTTGCGCAGGGCGTAGCGACGCACGCCGCGGTCGTTCGAGGTGAAGCCGCCGTCCTTGAACACCGGAGCGGAGAAGAGGTTGGTCGTCACCATGGGCACGATGAGGCCGGTGTCGGCGAGGGCGCCCTTGAGGCGGTCGATCTGGGTCTGACGCTCGGCGTCGGTCGAGCCGAAGGCGAACAGGTCGTCGTCGTGGAACGTGAGTCCGTAGGCGCCGAGCTCGGCGAGCTTCTCGACCGCGTGCACGACATCGAGGGCGGGACGGGTCGGCCCGCCGAAGGGGTCGGTGCCGTTGTAGCCGATCGTCCAGAGGCCGAACGAGAACTTGTCGTCGCGGGTGGGGGTGGGCATGACGCTCCTTTGCGGGTAAATGTTGCTGACGACAACCTATACCAGAACGGATGCCCCGTCCAGCGGCATCACTCCTCGTCGACGGCCGGCGAGACGTCGATCCCGGCGCGCAGTCGCCGACGGTGATCCACCCGCCGCTCCGGCCCCGCGAGCACCACCGGGTGCGCCGAGACGAGGTCGCCGCTGGACCTGCCGGCCGAGAGCACGATCTCGCCGGCGTCGACGACGCGCTCGCCCGCCGAGCCGGTATACGCGGAGAGGTCGGCGTGCACGCGGAAGCGGACGTCGGCAGCCTCACCCGGCTCGAGGGACACCCGGGCGTAGGCGATCAGCTTCTGCAGCGGCCGCGCCACCGAGGCGACAGGGTCGTGGAGGTACAGCTGCACCACGTCGCTGCCGGCGCGCTTCCCTTCGTTGGTCACGCGCAGGCCGACCGTCAGCTCGCCGTCCGTCGCGATCTCGGCGGCGTCCGCGGTGAGCGGCGACCACGCGAACGACGTGTACGACAGCCCGTGGCCGAACGGGAATGCCGCCGTCGGGTCGATGTTCGAGACGTCGGTGCGGCGCGCCAGCTTGGCCGCGAGGTACGTCGTCGGCTGGCTGCCGGGCGACGACGGCACGCTGACGGGCAGGCGCCCGCTCGGGTTGACCCGTCCGCTCAGCACCCCGGCGATCGCCGCCGCGCCCTCTTCGCCCGCGAAGAACGCCTCGATCACTCCCGCCGCTTCGCTCGCCGCGCGTCCGAGCGCGTAGGGACGACCGGCCAGCAGCACGGCGACGGCGGGGGTGCCGGTGTCGAGGACGGCATCGAGCAGCTGCTGCTGCGCACCGGGCAGATCCAGCGAGGGCGCGTCGCATCCCTCGCCGCTCGTCCCCCGTCCGAAGAGGCCGGCGCGGTCCCCGAGCGCCAGCACGGCGACGTCGGCGTCGCGGGCGGCGACGAGGGCGGCCTCGAAGCCGTCGCACTCTCCCCCGTCGACGGAGGTGCCGCGCGCGTGGATGATCCGCGCTCCCGGGAACTCTTCGCGCAGCGCGTCGAGGAGGGTCGGAATGCGGATGCCCATCTCGGTTCCCGGATGCTGCGTCACGACGTGCGTCGGGAACGAGTAGCACCCGAGCATCGCGTAGGGGTCGTCGGCATTGGGGCCGATGACCGCGATCGTCGCGGGACGGGCGAGCGGGAGGGTGCCGTCGTTGCGGAGGAGCACGATCGCCTCCTCCGCGAGCCGCGCCGCCAGCGCGCGGTTGCGGGGCGGATCGAGGTCGACGGTGCCGCGCACCGCTTCGGGCGACGACAGGTCCGCGCCCGCGAGCGCGTCCGGAACGGCCGACCAGGCCTCGTCGAGGAGCCCGAGCTGCTCCTTCTGGCGCAGCACGCGACGCAGGGCGCGATCGACGAGGTCCGCATCGACGACTCCCTCCTCCACAGCGCGCCGCAGCGGCTCACCGAAGGTCTTCACGGTCGGCAGCTCGACATCGATGCCCGCCGCCAGCGCCGCGCCCGCGGCATCCGCCCACGAATCGGCCACCCCGTGGAGGAGCTTGAGGAACGCGATGGAGAAGTAGTCGGCGACCACCGTGCCCTCGAAGCCCCACTCGTCGCGCAGCAGGTCGGTGAGCAGGGACCTGTCGGCGGCGGTCGGGACGCCGTCGATGTCGGCGTACGAGTTCATGACGCTGCGGACGCCGCTCTCGCGCACGGCCATCTCGAACGGGGGAAGCAGGACGTCCTGCAGCTCACGCGCGCCGACCGACACGGGCGCCAGGTTGCGGCCGCCTTTGGATGCCGAGTAGCCGACGAAGTGCTTGAGGGTCGCGACGATGCCGGCGGACTCGAGACCGGTCACGTACGCGGTCGCGATCGTCGCCACCAGGTGCGGGTCCTCGCCGATCGTCTCTTCGACCCGGCCCCACCGCGCGTCGCGGACCACGTCGAGCACGGGCGCGAGACCCTGATGCACGCCCACCGAGCGCATGTCGTCGCCGATGTGCCCCGCCATCTGCTGCACGAGCTCGGGGTCGAAGGTAGCCCCCCAGCTCAGCGGCACGGGGTACGCCGTCGCCCCCCAGGCGGCGAACCCGGCGAGGCACTCCTCGTGGGCCACGGCGGGGATGCCGAAGCGGGATGCCGCGCGCAACCGCTGCTGCGTGCGCATGAGGGACAGCGCGCCGACGCCGGCGTCGACCGGCTTGGTGCCGAACGGCCTTGTGAGCTGACCGAGGCCCGCCGGAAGCAGGGCGTCGAGGTCGACGGGATCCTCCACGTCGTGCTGGTGGGGCGCGACGTCGTTCCCTTCATCCGAGGCCCCCACCCACACCCCGTAGAGCTGGGCGAGCTTCTCGTCGAGCGACATGCGCGCGACGAGCGTCTCGACGATGTCGGAGTCGGTGGCGATGGCGCTCCGCAGCGGGGACTGCTCGGCGACGCCGGCCGTGGTCGCCTCGAGCTCGGCGGGTTCCGAAAGTTTCATTTCTGCGCCTTCACAGTTCGCTCGATCGAGACGAGACCGTCGATTCGTTCCCAGAACCGGGCGCAGGAGCGAGCGGAAGAGCCTCCGCGGGGTCGGGCCGCGGTCCGCGCGTTCAGTGCCTGATCAAAGGGATAAAAGTCGTTGACCCTCGCTCCATCGCATGGCTAGGTTAACGTTTACATTACACGCCGACAGTTTCGAAGGAGAACTGTGAAGAAGACATTGTCGTTAGTCGCCGCTGTGGCACTGACAGGATCGGCCCTGGCCGTTCCCACCATCGCCACAGCCAATGACGCGACGGAGATCGACCTGCAGCCCGAAAGTGTGCAGCAGACCATCGACGGCTTCGGCTACTCCGCCGCCTTCCAGCGCACGCACCGCCTGAACCTGCTCTCGGACGAGAAGAAGGCGGAAGCCGTCGAGCTCTTGCTCGGCGATACGGGCGTCGACCCGTCCATCCTCCGGCTCGGCATCGGCGGGCAGTCGATCAACACGTACGACGTCATGCAGTCGATCCAGCCCACCGACCCGGGCGGCCCGGATGCCGAGCCGAACTATCAGTGGGACGGCTACGACAACGGCCAGGTCTGGTTCGCCCAGGAGGCCGAGGCCGCCGGCGTCGAGTACATCTACGGCAACGCCTGGACCGCGCCCGGCTACATGAAGACGAACAACTCGCCCACCAGCGGCGGAACGCTGTGCGGTCTGGGCGGTGCGACCTGCGAGAGCGGGGATTGGACGGACGCCTACGCCGACTATCTCGTCGCCTGGGCGGACTTCTACAAGCAGGAGGGCGTCGAGATCGACGGGCTCGCGTTCGCGAACGAGCCGGACTACACCGCGACCTACGAGGCCATGCGGCTGACTCCGGCGCAGGCGGTCGAGTTCACCAAGACGGCGGGACCGGTCTTCGACGCTGCGGGCTACGACCTGCTGTGCTGCGAGTCGTTCGGCTGGAGTCAGGGCAAGAACTACCACAGTGCGATCCAGGAGGATGCCGAGGCGGCGCAGTGGGTCGACGTCCTCACCGCTCACTCCTACGCCAGCCGCTCGGACACCACCTTCGAGACCGACAAGCCGCTCTGGATGTCGGAGTGGGCCGCCTCCGTGGCCGGCCTCACGCAGTTCAACGCGAACTGGGACGGCAGCCCCGGCGCCGGCTCGGACGGCATCCGCATGGTGGATCACATGATGGACACCCTGACCCGTGCGAACGCGACCGGCTACCTGTGGTGGCTCGGTGTGAGCCAGGGCGGATCCGGATCCCTCATGGTGGTGGACGTCGAGAACGACACCTACACGGTGGGTGCGCGGCTTTACGGGATGGCCGCGTTCAGCCGGTTCATCCGCCCCGAGGCGGTGCGTTTCGACGCGGTGCACGGCATTGCGGACCTCAAGGTCGCGGCGTTCGACAACGCCGACGGCACGCGGGTGGTGCAGCTGCTGAACAACGGCACCGTGCCCATCTCGACCGACATCGACATCGACAGCCAGCCCACGGTCTACTTGAACGACCAGACCCACCAGCTGGTCCAGAGCGAGGGCATCGCCACGACCGCCGACGGCAAGACCGACCTCGAGCTGCCCGCGCGGTCGCTCGTGACGCTCGTCGTCGAGCCGCAGGAGCCGGCGGGCGAGGGGATCCCGCTCGAAGCGACCGTGGCCGAGCCCGGCGAGCCCGGCTCGCTGTCGATGACGGTGGCCGACTTCGGCGAGGGGGTCGTGCTGGAAGAGGGCGCGAACGCGGGCGACCGGATCCGGTTCGAGGGGGAGCTTCCCGTCGTGACGGTCACCGACTCGCGCAACGCAGAGCAGGCGGGAGACGGCGGCTGGTCGGTCTCGGGCCAGTCGAGCGACTTCGACGCGGGCGGAGAAGTGCTGGGCGCCGGGCATCTCGGGTGGTCGCCCGAGGTCCTCACCCCGCGCGCGGGGGTGACCGCGGGTGACGCGGTGCCGACGATCCTCGACGGCGGCACGGGTCTGGCAGGCCCGAGTCAGCTCGCGGGGGCGTCGACTGAAGGCCGGTTCGGCTCGACGGAGCTCAGCGCGGACCTCGCCCTCGAGATGCCGGTGGACACCGCACCCGGCACATATGCGGGCGTGCTGACCGTCACCCTCTTCCCCGAGGACTGACCCGCACCCCACCCGGCGCGGCCGGCCGCCCCAGGTCGGCCGCGCCCCCTTCCCGCATCACCCATCGACGTATCCCCCCGCTCACATCGGAGTCCGCGATGAATATCCCCCATCTGCTCCCCCGTGCCGGAGCGGCGATCCTCGTCGGCCTGATCATCGCGGCACCGTCCGGTGCCGTGGCCGATGACACCGCTCCCGGCACGACCTGGTCGCTCTCCCCAGCCGGCACAGACGGCGACAGCGGAGCCGACGACCGCATCTCCCTGCGCCACGTCATCGAGCCGGGCGGGAACGCTGACGATCAGGTGGCCCTCACCAACTTCAGCCCGCACCCCGCGACGTTCGCGGTCTACGCGAGCGACGGGATCGTCACCCCCGACGGCAGCTTCGACCTGCTGCCTCCCGGCGAGCGTCCTGTCGACGGCGGTGCGTGGATCGACATCGGCGCCGTCGGCGACGACGATCCCTCTCCGGGCGAGACCCTGACGATCGAGGTACCCGCCGAGGAGACGGTGGTCATCCCTCTGCGGATCGCCGTGCCCGCCGACGCCTCACCGGGCGATCACCCCGCCGGACTCGTGGCGCAGTTCGTGCCCGCCGAGGGTTCCGGCGTCGAGATGGCGAGCCGCGTGGGCGTGCGCGTGCATCTGCGGGTCGACGGGCCGGTCGTGACCGCGCTCGCCGCCGATGCCGTCTCGGTCACCTACGAGCCGTCGTGGAACCCGTTCTCGCCCGGCACGGCTCGCGTCGAGTACACCCTCGGCAATGCCGGCAACGTCCGTCTCGGTGCGACCTCCACCACCACGATCGTGGGACCGTTCGGCATCGCACCCGTGTCGGAAGCGACGACGATCCGCGAAGTCCTCCCCGGCGAGGTCGTGCGGGCCTCCTCGACGTTCGACGTCTGGCCCCTTCTCCTCGGCTTCGGCGGAGTGCAGGTGACACCTGAGGCGGTCGGCGAGGACGTGCTCCCGGGGACGGTCGCCGCGTCGACGACGTCGTTCACCGTCTGGACGGTGCCGTGGTCGCAGATCCTCCTGCTCGCCGCAGTGTCGGGGGCGATCGTCCTGACCGTGCGAGCGCGCCGAAGGTCGTCCGCGCGCGTGCAGCGTCGGATCGACGAGGCGGTGGCCAGGGCGGTCGGCTCCGATCACCCCGTCACGGCGGCGGCGCAGTCGAATGCCGTCGACGCCCCTCCCCGCGAGGGTGACCACTCGACGGCGTCGGCCCCTGCTCCCGCAGGCGCGGCGGCTCAGCCCGGCGGCGGCGCCGTGGAGGCGCGGACGGCGAGCCGCGGGTGAAGCGACCGGTGGATGTCGCCCTCGGGATTCGCGCCGCGCGCGTCGATCCGCTCGAGCAGCAGCTCGACCGCGGCGTCGCCCAGCTCGCGCAGGTCGGCCCCGACGCTCGTGAGCGGCGGCGAGGCGAGCCCCGTCACGAACGTGTTGTCGAAGCCGACGAGGCTCACCTGGCCGGGCACGCGGATCCCCGACTCGGACCACTGCGCCAGCATCCCGAGCGCGACCAGGTCGTTGTAGGCGATGACGGCCGTCGCTCCGGTCTGCAGCGCGCGGTCGGCGACCGCCCGCCCGCCGGCAGACGTCGGCGTGCAGTCGTCCAGCTGGTGCAGGGCGAGATCGGGGTGAACGGCCGAAGCCTCGGCGATGCTGCGCGAGCGGCGGGCCTGCGACCACGAGGTCACCGGGCCGCCGACGTATGTGATGCGCCGATGGCCGAGCCCGTACAGGTGCTCGACGGCCGCCCGGCCCGCCGCCGACTCGTCGATCGTCACCGACGGCGTCGCCGGACCGTCGTCGCCGAGATCGCGGTTGATGAGGACGCACGTGTTCCCGGCGACCACCTCGGCCAGCCGTTCGTCCGACAGCCGCGACGAGACGAGGATCAGCCCGTCGATCTGCGAGCGCAGCGCGCGGATCTCCTCATCCTCGACGTCGGCGCGTTCGGTGGTGTCGACCACGACCAGACCGTACCCGCGCTCGCGCGACGTGGCCTGGGCGCCCTTGGTCATCGACGAGAAGTAGGGGTTCTCGATGTCGGGGACGACGAGCGCGATGACGCCGGTGCGGCCGCGGCGCAGGCTCGCCGCGGCGCGATTGGGCCGGTACCCCAGCTCGTCGATCGCGGCGAGGACCCGGTCGCGGGTGTCGCCCGAGACCCGATGCGGCTCGCGCAGCGTGCGCGACACGGTGGCGATCGAGACACCCGATCGGGCCGCGACGTCGTGGACGGTCACCATGTCGAACGGACACCTCGCTAGCGGTTCAGAGCTCCATCATCCCAACCGCCGGTGACGGAATGCGAGATGGACACTAGGATAATAACGTTTACATTCGTGAGGAGCTCCCCCATGTCGGTCCACGGCCGCGACGACGCGCCCACCGCCCAGCAGCGTTTGCACCCCGATCGCGCCCTGCCGGCGGACCCCGGCGTGCGGGCTCTGGCCCGTCGCATCCTCGATCGGACGGCGGCGCTTCCCATCGTCTCGATGCACGGTCACGTCGACGTCGACATGCTCGCCGACGACGAGGCCTTCTCCGACCCGTCGTCGCTGCTCGTGAGCCCCGACCACTACCTGGTGCGCATGCTGGTCTCGCAATCCACCGCACCCGGAGCGGTGCGGGATTCGGGGGTGCGCACGGTGGCCGACCTCGGCGCGGGGGCCTCACGCGGCGCGGCGGTCGAGACCGACCCGCGCGCGATCTGGCGGCGCTTCTGCGCCGGCTGGCCGGCGCTGCGCGGCACGCCCACCCGCTTCTGGCTCGAGCACGTCCTCGCCGAGGTCTTCGAGGCGCCGCAGCGCCCCTCCCCCGAGACGGCGGATGCCCTCTACGACCACATCGCGGACCGTCTCGGCCGCCCGGAGTACCGACCGCGGGCGCTGTTCGAGCGCTTCGGCATCGAGCTGCTCGCGACGACGGACCCGGCCACCTCCGACCTCGCAGGCCACGGCCGGCTGGCGGCGGACGGGTGGGGAGACCGGGTCATCCCGACGTTCCGACCCGACCCGCTCCTGGAGCCTGTGCGCGGGGACTGGACCCGGCAGCTCGATGCCCTCAGCGAGAGCGCGGGGATCGACGCGCACGACTACGACGGCTACGTCGACGCCCTCCGCGCGCGACGGCGGGCATTCGCGGACGCGGGCGCCCGCGCCTCCGATCACGGTCACCGCTCCGCCGTCATGGCGCCGCTCGAGACCGACGAGGCCCGCAGGCTGTTCGCCGCGGCACGTGACGGCGGCATCGATCCGGCATCCGCGTCTGCGTTCACCGGCCACATGCTGTTCGCGATGGCCGAGATGGCCACCGACGACGGCCTGGTGATGCAGCTGCACCCCGGCGTCATGCGCGACCATGACCGCGGCGCCGCGGAGCGCTTCGGGCACGACATCGGCTACGACGTCCCGGTCGCCGCCGAGTTCACGCGCGCGCTGCGTCCCGTGCTCGAGGCGTTCGGTCACCACGAGGACTTCCGTCTCATCGTCTTCACCGTGGATGAGACGGTCTACTCGCGCGAGCTCGCCCCGCTCGCCGGCGTGTACCCCGCGATGCGCCTCGGCGCGCCGTGGTGGTTCCTCGACACGCCCGACGCCATGCGCCGATTCCGTGAGGCGATCGGAGACACCGCGGGCCTGCGCAACACGAGCGGGTTCGTCGACGACACCCGCGCCTTCTGCTCCATCCCCGCCCGCCACGACCTCTCGCGCCGCATCGACGCCGGGCATCTCGCCCGGCTGGTCGCCGAGCACCGGCTCGACCTCGACGAGGCCATCGAGTCGGCGGTCGAGCTCGCCTACACCCTGCCGCGCGAGAGCTACCCCGCGCCGAGACGCGCCGGCGCGGCCCAGGCGGCAGCCGGCGCGGTGTCCCACCCGGCGTCCGAGGCGCTCGCATGACGACGGTCGCGCGCATCCGATCGGCGGAGGTGCTGGTCAGCAGTCCGTCCCGCAACTTCGTCACCCTGCGCATCACGACCGACGACGGCGTGGTGGGCCTCGGCGACGCCACGCTGAACGGCCGCGAGCTCGCCGTCGCGTCCTACCTGCGCGACCACGTCGTGCCGCTGCTCATCGGTCGAGACGCGCACCGCATCGAAGACACCTGGCAGTTCCTGTACCGCTCGGCATACTGGCGCCGCGGACCGGTCACGATGAGCGCCGTCGCCGCGGTGGACATGGCACTGTGGGACATCAAGGGCCGGCTCGCGGGCATGCCGGTCCACCAGCTGCTGGGCGGAGCGTCCCGCGACGGATGCCTCGTCTACGCGCACGCGTCGGGCGCCGACCTGGAGGACCTCGGCGATTCCGTCCGCGCGCGCCTCGACGAAGGGTATCGCGCGATCCGGCTGCAGGTCGCGGTGCCCGGGATGGGCGGCGGGTACGGCATCGCCTCCGCGCGTGCGAGCGGCGGTCGTTACACCTACGAGCCCGCCAAGCGCGCAGGCCTCCACATCGAGGAGGGGTGGGACTCGCGTCGCTACCTGCGGTACGCCCCCGAGCTCTTCGAGTGGGCACGGGCCGAGTTCGGGCCCGAGGTGATGCTCCTGCACGATGTCCACCATCGACTGACTCCGATCGAGGCGGCGCGGCTCGGGCGCGCGCTCGAGCCCTACGACCTGTTCTGGCTCGAGGACTGCACCCCGGTGGAGAACCAGGAGTCGCTGCGACTCGTGCGCCGGCACACGACGACGCCGCTGGCGATCGGCGAGGTGCTGAACTCGGTGTGGGACTTCCGGACCCTCATCCAGGAGCAGCTCATCGACTACGTCCGCGCGTCGGTCACCCACACCGGCGGCATCACGCACCTGAAGCGCCTGTTCGACTTCGCCGCGCAGTACCAGGTCAAGTCGGGAAGCCACGGCCCCACCGACATCTCGCCGGTGGGGATGTCGGCCGCCCTGCACCTGGGCCTGGCGATCCACAACTTCGGGATCCAGGAGCACATGGCGCACCACGAGCTGACCCACGAGGTCTTCCGCACGTCGTACCGCTTCGCCGACGGCTTCCTGCACCCGGGCGATTCCCCGGGGCTCGGCGTCGACTACGACGACGCGGCCGCCGAGCGCTTCCCCTACGAACCCGCCTTCCTGCCCGCGGCGAGGCTGGTCGACGGCACCGTCCACGACTGGTGAGCCCCGGGCGCCGGCATCCATCCCCCACCACCGACGATGAGGTACGCATGACTTCCGACGCATCCGGCCATCCCGTGCGCGAGCACCCGATGTGGCTGCCCGACGACCGCCTGGCGGCCCTGCGCGGCCGCACCGTCTCCGTCCTCGGGGAAGGGGACGTGGTCGACACCGTCCGCGCCGAGGCGGCGAGGGCGGGGATGACGGATGCCACAATCGCTGCGGACGTGCTGATCCTGTCGGCCGACGACGCCGCCGCTCACGGTCTCGCGGATCTGCCGACCGCCGGACTGAGCGCCGAGGGCTTCGTCCACGATGTGCGGGATGGCCGGGTCGTGGTCGCGTACGGCGGGCCGAACGGAGCGCTCTACGGCTGGTTCCACCACGTGCGGCACCTCGCACTCGGCGGCGGCGACGGGACCACGCGGCACGAGCCGCTGCACGAGCTGCGGATGCTGGACCACTGGGACAACGTCGCGGTCCATCCCTATATGGGGCAGGTCGAGCGCGGCTATGCCGACGGGTCGGTCTTCTACGAGGACGGGATGCTGCGTGACGACCTCTCGCGCGTCGAGCGCTACGCGCGGCTGCTCGCGTCGATCGGCATCAACCGCGTCACGATCAACAACGTCAACGTCGGGCGGCGCGAGGCACGCCTGCTCACCGACGACCTCGGCAGCGTCGAGCGCCTGGCCGCGATCTTCCGCCCCTGGGGCATCCGGACGCACCTGTCGATCAACTTCGCGTCACCGCTGACGCTGGGCGATCTGGACACCTCGGATCCGCTCGATCCCGCGGTGCAGCGCTGGTGGACGGATGCCGCGGCCCGCGTCTACGCGCGGATCCCCGACTTCGGCGGGTTCCTGGTGAAGGCCGATTCGGAGGGGCAGCCCGGGCCCTACGCGTATGGCCGCGACCACGCCGACGGCGCGAACATGCTCGCCCGCGCGCTGGCGCCGCACGACGGCCTCGTGCACTGGCGGGCGTTCGTCTACAACCACCGGCAGGACTGGCGCGACCGCACGACCGACCGGGCGCGCGCCGCCTACGACACCTTCGCGCCCCTCGACGGACGCTTCGACGACAACGTCGTGCTGCAGGTGAAGTTCGGCCCGCTCGACTTCCAGGTGCGGGAGCCGGTCTCGCCGGTCATCCCGGCGATGACCCGCACGCGGGTCGCCCTTGAGCTGCAGGTGACGCAGGAGTACACCGGCCAGCAGCAGCACGCGGTGTACCTCGGCCCGCAGTGGAGCGAGATCCTCGCGTTCCGGCCGACCGGCGACGACGGTCCGGAGCTCGCCCAGATCATCCGCGGTGGGATCGCGGCGGTGGCGAACGTGGGCGCGGACGCGTTCTGGACGGGCCACCCGCTCGCGCAGGCCAACCTGTACGCCTACGGGCGACTGGCGTGGGATCCGGCACTCGAGCCCGGGACGATCCTGGACGAGTGGATCGCACTCACCTTCGGTGAGGACGAGACGACGCGCCGCGGCATCCGCTCGATCCTGGACGACTCGTGGCGGACGTACGAGTCGTACACCGCACCCCTCGGCGTGTGCTTCATGGTGAGCCCGCTGAAACGCCACTACGGCCCCGACGTCGACGGTTACGAGTACTCCGCGTGGGGCACGTACCACTTCGCCGATCGCGACGGCATCGGCGTCGACCGCACGGTGGCGACCGGCACCGGATACGCGGGCCAGTACGCCGAGCCGTGGGCGAGCCGGTACGAGTCCCTCGACACGGTGCCCGACGAGCTGATCCTATTCTTCCATCACGTGCCCTACACCCACCGGCTCCACAGCGGCCGGACGGTCATCCAGCACATCTACGACACCCACTTCGCCGGCGTCGAGCGCGTGCGCGAGATGGTGGCGGCGTGGGACGCGCTGCAAGGCCGCCTGCCGGAGGACGTGCACGCCCGCGGGCGGGAGCGCTTCGCGGAGCAGCTGCGTTCGGCGACCGAGTGGCGCGATCAGATCAACACGTACTTCTGGCGCAAGTCCGGGATCGCCGACGAGGCCGGGCGCACGATCTTCTGAGCGCGACCGGCGTCACTCGGCGTCGGCGGTGAACCGGGCCGTGACGTCGGCGATCATCGGACGCGCGTTGGCGCCCGCGAACACCGCGAAGACGACGGCGGCGAGCGCCAGCATCCAGTCCGACCCGAACGTCACGAGCGCGGTCGCCAGCACGAGGTACGAGGCGGCGCCGAGGGTCACGAGCGGCTTCGCGGCAAGGTAGTACAGCGCGAGGCGGGCGATGTCGCGCGCTCGGAAGCGGAAGAACGACGCGATCACCAGGGCGTGCGACGACCACAGCGCGAGGGCGACCAGCAGCACGATCGCGGCCCCTCCGAAGAACAGGTCCACGCCCGCCGCCGTGCCGAAGGCGATCGTGGTGCCGAGCACCGTCGCGAGTGCGAGGGCGGGGATCCAGACCCAGAGCACGTCGCGGAGGTTGCGGACATACGCGCGCCAGTATCGCGGCCAGACGTTCGCCTCGTCGGCCGACGCCCGCGCCGCCATCGTCGAGACGGCCGCCGAGAACGCGGGGCCGAGCGGCACGAGGCACAGGGCGTACAGCGGGATGTTGCTCGGATGACGCTCGAGCAGCAGGATGCCGGCGAGCCCCGGTGCGGCCGCCAGCAGGAAGCAGCACTCGACGACGACGTACCAGTACACCACCGTCGTCGCGCGCCAGAACGCGCCCTGGCGAGGGTCCGGAGACGACGCGGGAGTGGTCACGCGATCCATCCTGCCGGGCGTCGGCGCACCCGGCATCAGCCCGCCTCGATCACGGCCACACCGTTCACGCCGAGCCGCAGGGGCTCGCCGGCGGTCACGACGCGCCCCGACAGGATGTCCGTCCCGGTGAACGGGGAGTCCACCTCCACCTCGGCTCCGCTGTGGTTGAGCACGAACTCGTACCGGCGCCCGTCGATCTCGCGCGTCGTGTGCTCGAGGTCCGGCACGTCGGCGAAGACTCCCAGCAGCCCTTGCTCCCCCAGCGCGTGGCGGATCACCCAGTCGACGCCGCGCTGGTCGAGGCAGGCGCCGACGTACCAGGCCGAGCCGTCGCCGATGTCGTTCCGGGTGACGGCGGGCGTGCCGGCGTAGAAGTCCTGCGTGTAGGAGCCGACCGGCTCGGCGCCCTGCGGGATCACCAGATCGAAGACGAGGGAGGCCTCGCTGCGCACCTCGGGCTCACCGGGACGCGAGAGCACGACGGTGTTCGTCTGCGCCGGCGGCAGCGAATCGGTCTCGTCGACCCGCACGCCGACGATCGGGGCGAGGGGACCGGGAACGTCGAGGAGGAAGGCGTTGTCGTCCTCGTCCACGCGTCCCGAGAGGACGGTGGTCACGACGGTGCCGCCGCGGCGTGCGACCGCTTCGAGCCGGGCGGCGGTGTCGCCCTTGACCATGTGGAGGAACGGGGCGACCACGACGTCGTAGCCCGACAGGTCGGCGCTGACCGGCACGACGTCGAGCACGGCGCCTGCCTGCCACAGCGCCTCGTGATAGAGCACCATCTGCTTCTCGTACTTGACGAACCGACTGGGCCCGTCCGAGATCTCGAGGGCCCACCAAGAGTCCCAGTCGAACAGCACGGCAACCCGCGCCGGCGTCCGCGAGCCCAGCAGCCGGTCCCCGACCGCCGCGAGCTCCGCGCCGAGGTCCGCGACCTCGCGGAACGCCCGGGTGTCGGTGCGGCCCGCGTGGTTGAGGACCGCGCCGTGGTACTTCTCCGACGCCCCCTTGCTGTGGCGCATCTGGAAGAACAGCACCGAGTCCGAGCCGTGGGCGACGGCCTGCCACGACCAGAGCCTCATCTGGCCGGGTCGCTTGACCGGGTTGTAGTCGCGCGTGGACGTCATGGTCGGCGTCTGCTCCATGAGCCAGAACGGCTGGCCGCCCTTGATCCCGCGCATGAGCGCGTGGCTGAGCGCCTGACGCGAGACCGGCGACCCGTCGGTGGGGTAGTTGTCCCACGAGGCGAAGTCCAGGTCGTCGGCCCACCGGTGGTAGTCCAGGTGGCGGTAGATCGCCATCATGTTCGTGGTCGCAGGCAGGTCCGAGTGCTCGCGGATCGCCACCTTCTCGTCGCGGTACGACCGCAGGATGTTGTCGGTGTTGAACCGGTGGTAGTCCAGCGTGATCCCCTGGAAGGCCGTGTGGTCCGGGCTCTTCCAGTGCTCGGAGAGGATGTTCGGCGGCACGATCTGGTCCCAGTCCGTGAACCGGTGCGACCAGAAGGCGGCGTTCCACGCGTCGTTGAGGCGGTCGAGCGATCCGTAGCGGTTCCGCAGCCAGAGGCGGAACTCCGCCGCGCACAGCCCGCAGTAGCACAGCCCGCCGTACTCGTTGTTGATGTGCCACGCGACGACCGAGGGATGACCGGCGTACCTCTCGGCGAGCCGGCCGGCCATCGCCGTGGCTAGCCGGCGGTAGTTCGGCGAGCTCGTGCAGGCGTTGTGGCGCACGCCGTAGACGTGGCGGCGCCCCTCGAAGTCGACGCGGCACACGTCGGGGTACGCGGTCGCCAGCCACGGCGGCACCGCGGCCGTCCCGGTGGCCAGGCAGACCTTCCGCCCCTCCGCGTGGGCGCGCTCGATGATGCGGTCGAGCACCGAGAAGTCGTAGGTCTCCTCGTCGGGCTGGGTCAGCGACCACGAGAACACCCCGACGGTCAGCAGGTCGATGCCGGCGAGGTCGAAGGCGCGGTGGTCCGCGTCCCACACCTCCTCGGCCCACTGCTCCGGGTTGTAGTCGCCCCCGTAGGGGATCTTGTCCATGGCGGGGAGTGTCATCGTTCGCGGCTCCAGGTGGCGGTTCGGCAGGGTGGCAGAGGGCGGATGCCGTAAGCCGGCGTCCGGTCGCGGGAACGGCCCCGCGTCCAGACAAGGACGCGGGGCCGCACCGGGCGTATCAGTTGTTCGCGGCGTAGCGCTCCTGCGCGGCGTTGACGATGTCGAGGTACGCGGGCATGTTCATGCCCTCGAGCTCGGAGACGTAATCGTCCCACTCATCCATCGAGCGCTGGCCCAGGATGAACGACGCCGTGTTCTGCCAGACGTGGTCCTTGAGCGCCGACTGGTACAGCGACACCTGCTCGCGCTCGATCTCGTCAAGCGGTGCGGGCGGAGGCAGCTCGAGGACCTTCTTGGACGACATCGACTCGACGAACTCGAGCGCCTCCGGTCGCAGCATCGACCGGTCCAGGGCGAGCGTCGATCCGTGCACGAGCGTGAACACGCCGTTGGAGAAGCCATAGTCGGCCTGCAGGTTCTCAGGCGCGCCCGGGTTGAGGCCCATCGCGGTGATGTTCTCGTTGAGCACCCAGGTGTCGTCGCCCTCCTTCTCGTAGGTGACGCCCTCGACGCCCCACTTGGCGAACTCGAGTCCTTCGTCGGAGTAGTAGAGCCAGTCCAGGAACTGCAGCAGCGCGAGGAAGTTCTCCGACTCCGCGACCTCCGACGAGAGCATGAATCCGCTCACGAGCCGCTGGCCGGACTGGAAGTTGTCGCCGGCGGGTCCTGCGGGCACGCGGATCATGCCGATCTCGGCATCCGTTCCGAGCTCTTCGATCGTCGACCGATAGCGCACGATCTCCTGGTCGTTGGTCCCGATCGCGAGGGCTTGGCCCGACGCGAACTTCTGCAGGGCCTGGTCATCATCCTGCGTGATGGCTTCGGGGTCGAGAAGACCCTCCTCGACGAGCGAGGCGTAGTACTCGACCAGGTCGCGATAGCCGTCGGTCGCGCCGGTGTACTCGAACTCCTCGCCGTTCCACCACAGACCCTCACCGAAGCCCCAGCCCGCCGAGGTGCCGAAGTTCGGCGACACGAAGCCGAGCGTGCCCTCGATCGGCCCGTTGGCCGACCACCGGTCGGTCATGGGGTAAAGGTCCGGGTAGGCCTCCTTGACGGTGCGGAGCTGCTCGGCGAACTCCTCGAAGGTCGCCGGCTCGAGGCTGAGGCCGAGCTCCTCCCAGATGTCGGTACGCACCGCGTACGAGTACTCGGGACGCGGCTCCTCACGGAAACCGGGGAAGACGTAGTACTTGCCGTCCTCCTGACGGAGCTGGTCGAGGTCGGCCTCCATGTCCCACTTCTCGACCTTGTCCATGTAGTTGGGCATGTACTGCACGAAGTCGCTCGCCGGGAGGATGGCACCGCCCGAGACGAACGCGACCTCTTGGCCCGGGTACGTCACGGAGATGATGTCGGGCGCGTCGCCGGCGCCGATCACGAGCGACTTGCGCTGATCCCACTCCGACAGCGGCGCGCTGACGACGTCGAATGTGACTTTCTGGTTCGCCTCGAGCTCTTCGAAGATCAGCCAGTTCTCGTCGATGGGGTAGTTGGGGTGGTCCCGATAGAACAGCCCGAATTCGAGCGGATCGGTCGCAGTGAAGGTGTCACCGACCCCGTAGTCCTCCATGGCTCCGACGTCCTTGCCGGTGAAGTCGAAGTCGCCGCCTTCAGCGGCTCCGCCGTCGTCGGGCGCGCTGCAGCCGCTCAGGACCAGGGCGCCGGCGGCGAGCAGCGCACCGGCGAGCATCGCGCCGCGTCGCGCGCGTCCCTTCGGTCGTATCTGCTGTGTCATCGGGATTCCTTTCTTGGGGGGTGGTTCCGTGGGAGGGTGTCACTGCTTGACGGAGCCGAGCATGACCCCGGAGACGAAGTACTTCTGGATGAACGGGTAGAGGCACACGATGGGCAGCACGGTGAGGAGCATCGTCACGGCCTTGACGTTGGAGGCGACCTGCGCCGTCTCGCCGGAGCCCATCCCCGCGCCGAGGGACTCCCCGCCGGTCGCAGCCGCAAGCAGATTCCGCAGGTAGACCGTGACGGGGTACAGCTCCGACCGGTCCATGTAGAGGAACGCCGTGAACCACGAGTTCCAGAACGAGACCGCGTAGAAGAGCACCATGGTCGCGATCACCGCCTTGCTGAGAGGCAGCACGATCCGCAGCAGGATGCCGTAGGTGGTGAGCCCGTCGATCGCGGCGGCCTCCTCGAGGTCCTCGGGGAAGTTCTCGAAGAAGGCCTTCATCACCAGCAGGTTGAAGATGCTGATCGCGTTGGGGATGACGATCGCCCAGATCGTGTTCTTGAACCCGAGGGTGTTGATGAGGATGTAGTTCGGGATCAGTCCGCCGTTGAAGAACATCGTGAAGACGGCGATCCCGATGAAGACGGCGCGCCCCTTCAGGTGCCTCTTCGACAGCGCGTAGGCGAACGAGGTGGTGAGCACCATCGCGATCGCGGTCGCGACGACCGTGTAGATGACGGTGTTGCCGTAGTTGCGCCAGAACAGCGGATCGCTCATCACGTAGCCGAACGTGGTGACGTTGAAGCCCATCGGGATCAGGTTCACCTGGCCCGAGTTGATGTACGCCTCCGAGCTGAACGCCTGCGCGACGACGTTGAGGAACGGGTACAGCGTGATGAAGCAGATGGCGACGATGAGGACGCCGTTGACCACCCGGAAGGCCGTGTAGCTGCGGGAGTCCTTGATCCCGCCGTGGGTCGACGGCCGGAAGATGCGGTCGGCGCGGCTGCGCACCGGAGTGCGGATGCTGGAGGTCACCACAGGCTCGTCCCCACGGTTCGACGCGAGATGGCGTTGGCGGTCAGAATCAACGTCAGGCCGATCAGCGCCTCGAACAGGCCGATCGCCGTGGCGTAGGAGAAGTTGCTGGAGATGATGCCCACCCGGTAGAGGTACGTGGATATGACGTCTGCTGTCGGATACAGCAGCGGGTTGTACAGCAGCAGCACCTTCTCGAACCCGACGGCCATGAACGTGCCGATGTTGAGGATGAGCAGCACGATCATGGTGGGCCGGATGCCGGGCAGCGTGACGTGCCAGATCTGCCGCCAGCGGCTCGCGCCGTCGATACGGGCTGCTTCGTAGAGCTGCGGGTCGATGGTGGTGAGCGCGGCGAGATAGAGGATCGTCCCCCAGCCCACCGTCTGCCAGATCTCGGAGCTCACATAGATGGTGCGGAACCACTCGGGCAGCTGCATGAAGGGGATGGCCTCGCCGCCGAGGAACTCGATCCCCTGGTTGATCGACCCGCGCAGCGCCGTGAGCTGGAGCACCATGCCGGCGACGATGACGATCGACATGAAGTGGGGGAGGTACGAGATCGACTGTGCGACCCGCTTGAACCGGTGGGACCGCAGCTCGTTGAACATCAGGGCGAGGATGATCGGGAGCGGGAACACGATCGCAAGGGTGAGTCCGCCGAGGATCGCGGTGTTCCAGAACGCGCGCCAGAAGGTCGGGTCGTTGATGAAGAGCTCGACGTAGCGCAACCCCACCCACTCGTCGCCGAACATGCTGCCGCCCGGGCGGAAGCGGCGGAAGGCGATGATGTTGCCCGCCATCGGCACGTAGCGGAAGATCAGCAGGAAGACGATCGGCAGCACCAGCAGCGAGTAGAGCCGCCAGTCCTTCTTGAGGGCTCGCCGCCAGGTCGTGCGCTGCTTCGGCACGCGAGAGCGCCCGCCACGACCGGCGTTGCGCCGCTCGTCCTCGGCCTCTTCGCGCAGCTCGATCGCGTCGGCGATGACGACGTTGCTGTTGACGGACACTGCGCTCCTTTGCGGGGTGGTCGGCAGCCTCGGAAGGGCCTCGATTCGTGCAGAAAGTTTCGACTTCCCGTTCGATACACGATGACGGTAGCCTCTGGGGAAGGCAATGTCAACGTTTTCATTTGGCAGCGCCGACGAGGGACCGCCGAGTCGGGCGCCCCTCGAGATGAAGGGAGAACCGCCGCCGATGGCGCACTTCGACTTGCCCGAGCCGCAGCTGCGGGCATACCGCCCGGAGGTCCCCGAGCCCTCCGGATTCGACGATTTCTGGCGCGAGACGCTCGCGACGTCGCGAGCCGCGGGAAGCGGCATCCGTCGCTCTCCGGCGCCGTCGCCGCTCGACCTCGTGACCGTCGAGGACGTCGTCTTCCCCGGATTCGCGGGCGAGCCGGTGCACGCGTGGCTGATCCTGCCCGCAGGCGTCCGCGAGCCGCTGCCCGCCGTCGCGGAGTTCGTCGGCTACGGTCGCGGCCGGGGCCTCCCGCACGAGCGGCTGCACTGGCCGACGGCGGGTTTCGCGCAGCTCATCGTCGACACGCGAGGCCAGGGGTCGACCTGGGGGACCGGCGGGCAGACGCCCGATCCGCACGGCGCCGGGCCCGCGACGGCGGGATTCCTCACGCGCGGCATCGAGGACCCGCGCGAGTACTACTACCGGCGCGTCTTCACCGACGCGGTGCGGGCCGTCGACGCGCTGCGCGAGGTCGCGGAGGTCGATCCCGAGCGCATCGCGGTCACCGGCAACAGCCAGGGCGGAGCGATCGCGATCGCGGCCGCCGGCCTGTCCGACGGGCTCGCCGGCGCGCTCCCCTCGGCGCCGATCCTGTGCGACCTCCCCCGCGTGGTCGGGCTCACCGACGCCGACCCGCACGCCGAGCTCACGCGGTATCTCTCGGTGCATCGCGACTCGGCCGAGCGGGTGTTCCAGACGCTGTCGTACTTCGACGGCGTGGCCTTCGCACGGCGGGCGACGGCTCCCGCGCTCTTCGGCGCGGGCCTGATGGACACCGTCGCGCCGCCCTCGGGCGTCTTCGCGGCCGCGAACCACTGGGCGGCCGGCGCCGACGTGGTCGCGTACCCGTGGAACGGCCACGAGGGCGGCGAGGGGGCGCACTGGGTGCGTCAGGCGGAGTGGCTCCGCGACCGCGTCGGACAGCCGGACCGGATGCCGGTGGGCGCGAAGGCGGCGTCATGACGCCCGATCCCCTCACCCGCCTACACCGCGACCGGCTCGTCACCGCGGGGCTGGCCCGCCCCGCGGCGCCGGTGCGGATCGTCCACCTCGGCATCGGCGCCTTCCACCGCACGCACCAGGCGTGGTATACCGCGCGCGCCGGCGACGCCGCCGGCTGGGGGATCGCGGGATTCACCGGCCGCGGTCCGCGGGTCGCCGAACAGCTCGAGGCCCAGGGTGGCGTGTACACCCTCATCGAGCGGGACCGCGACGGCGACCGGTTCGCCTTCGTCGACAGCATCGCCGAGGCCCGGCCCGCGAGCGACCTGGCGCGGTTGGTCGAGCTGGTGTCGCACCCCGCGACGGCGATCGTCACCCTCACCGTCACGGAGGCGGGCTACCACCTCGGCGCCGACGGCCTCATCGACCCCGCCGATCCCGACCTCGCCTCGGACCTCACCGCGCTGCGCGACGGTGATCCGGCACGCCTGCGCACACCGGTCGGCCGGCTCACCCACGCCCTGGCCGAGCGGGCCGCTCGCGGCGGCGGACCGATCGCCGTCGTCCCCTGCGACAACCTGCCCGGCAACGGCGCCACGATGCGCCGCGCCGTCCGCGACATCGCCGCCGCAGCCGGGTGGGATGCCGCGTCCTGGCCCGTCTCGTTCGTCTCGACGAGCGTCGACCGCATCACCCCCCACACCACCGACGAGGACCTGCGCGCGGTCGAGGCCTCGACTGGCTTCCGCGACGACGCCGCCGTGGTGGCGGAGCCCTTCTCGGACTGGGTGCTCGCCGGCGACTTCCCGGCGGGACGGCCGCGTTGGGAGGACGCCGGCGCCCGATTCGTCGACGACATCGAACCCTTCGAGCGCCGCAAGCTCCTCGTGCTGAACGGGGGGCACCTGGCCCTGGCGTTCCGCGGCCTGCTGCGCGGCCATGAGACGGTCGCGGACGCCATGGCCGATCCCGCGTGCCGCGAGGTGCTCGACCGGTTCTGGGACGAGGCCGAACGCGCGGTCGGCGGGGGCGCCGACACCGTCGGTTACCGGCGCGACCTCGTCGAGCGCTTCGAGAACGGCCGGATCGCGCACCGCCTCCGCCAGATCGCCGTGGACACCGCGACGAAGGTGCGGCTGCGGATCCTGCCGGTCCTCGCCGCCGAGCGCGTCGCCGGCCACGACGCCGGCGGTGCGCTCGCCGTCATCCGCGACTGGGCCGAGGGTGCCCGGCGAGGGGCCTTTCCCGCCGGGGACCCCGACGGCCTGCTCGACCGGCTGATGACCGGAGCGAACGCGGCCGACCGCGAGCTCATCTCGTCCGCGATCGCCGCGGACTGACCCGTAGAACCGACAGAAGAGGAGACCGACATGATCATCGATCGTGCCGAGGTCATCGTGACCAGCCCGGACCGCAATTTCGTGACGTTGAAGCTCACGACCGACGACGGCCTGACCGGGCTGGGCGATGCGACGTTGAACGGGCGGGAGCTGGCGGTGGTCGCGTACCTCAGCGAGCACGTGGTGCCGCTGCTGCTGGGCAGGGACGCGCACCGCATCGAGGACACCTGGCAGTTCCTGTACCGGTCGGCGTACTGGCGGCGCGGGCCGGTCACGATGGCCGCGATCGCCGCGGTCGACATGGCGCTGTGGGACATCAAGGGCAAGGCCGCCGGCATGCCGGTGTACCAGCTGCTCGGCGGCGCGTCCCGCACCGGCCTGCTCGCCTACGGGCACGCGTCCGGCAAGGACCTGCCCGAGCTGTTCGACTCCATCCGCGCCCATCAGGCGCAGGGCTACAAGGCCATCCGGGTGCAGACCGGCGTGCCCGGCCTGAAGTCGATCTACGGCATCGCCTCCAACGCGACCTACCAGGCCAACACCGGTGTCCGCTACGACCACGAACCCGCCCAGCGCGGTGACCTGCCCAACGAGGAGGACTGGGACACCCGCTCCTACCTGCGGCACGTGCCCACCGTGTTCGAAGCGGTCCGCCAAGAGTTCGGCCCGGAACTGCCCCTGCTCCACGACGCCCACCACCGCCTCACCCCCATCCAAGCCGCGCAGCTGGGCAAGAGCATCGAACCCTACGACCTGTTCTGGCTCGAAGACTGCACCCCCGCAGAGAACCAGGAGGCGCTGCGCCTGGTCCGCCGGCACACCACCACGCCGCTGGCGATCGGCGAGATCTTCAACACGGTCTGGGACTACCAGCAGATCATCCGTGAACAGCTCATCGACTACGTCCGCTCCGCCGTCACCCACACCGGCGGCATCACCCACCTGAAGAAGGTGCTCGACTACGCCGCGCAGTACCAGATCAAATCCGGCATGCACGGCCCCACCGACGTCTCCCCCGTCGGCATGGCCGCCGCCATGCACCTCGGACTCGCGATCCACAACTTCGGCATCCAGGAGTACATGCGGCACGGCACCAAGACCGACGCGGTGTTCCAGCAGTCCTTCACCTGGACAGACGGCTTCCTCCACCCCGGCGACGAACCCGGACTCGGTGTCGACCTCGACACCGACGAAGCCGGCAAATACCCCTACATCCGCGCCTACCTCCCGTACAACCGCCTCGCCGACGGCACCATCCACGACTGGTGAGCGAGCCGGAACCCCTCGCACCGGCCAGCGAAACCCGGTATGGCATCCTGAACGTGGTCCCGGCGACGACGCCCAGGACAGGCGCACCACGACGCAAGGATCCGCCCATGTCGACACCGCCGCGCGTGACGCTGGCAGAGATCGCCGCGGAGGCGGGCGTCTCCCTCGCGACGATGTCGAAGGTTCTCAACGGCAGACCCGACGTCTCGCCTGCCACGCGCGCCCGGCTCGAAGAGCACCTCGCCCGGCACGGCTACACCCGGCGCAGCCAGACCCCGCGCAGCGAGTTCGTCGAACTGGTGTTCCACGAGCTGGAGCCGAGCTGGTCGATGGAGGTCATCGAGGGGGTCGAGGACATCGCGCACGCCGCCGGGCTCTCGGTCGTGCTCACCGTGAGCGGCGACCGCCACTCCCCCGCGGCGGACTGGATCGACGGGGTCCTGCGCCGCAGGCCGGTGGCTGTGGTGCTGGTGTTCTCCGACCTCGCCGAGCGCTACCGCGACAAGCTCCGCTCGCGCGGCATCCCCTTCGTGATCGTCGACCCTGCCGGCGACCCGGCCCCCGACGTCCCGTCGGTCGGGTCGGCCAACTGGGCGGGCGGCCTGATGGCGACGCGCCACCTGATCGAGCTGGGGCACCGCCGGATCGCAGCCATCACCGGCCCCGAAGACATGATGTGCTCGCTCGCGCGCGTGGACGGCTACCGGTCGGCGATGAACGCGGCGGGGCTTCGCATCGACCCCGCGCTCATCCGGTTCGGCGATTTCCACACAGCCGGCGGCGAGGCCCACACGGGAGAGCTGCTGGCGCTCCCCGACCCGCCCACGGCGATCTTCGCCGGCAGCGACCTGCAGGCCCTCGGCGCGATCGCCGCGGGCTCGGCGGCGGGGCTGCGGGTGCCCGACGATCTGTCGATCGTCGGGTACGACGACATCGCGCTGGCGCGGTGGGTCAGCCCCCAGCTCACCACCGTGCACCAGCCGCTGCGACGCATGGGCGAGGAGGCGGCCCGTCTCGCGCTGCGACTCGCCGACGGCGCCACGCCCGAGACCCTGCGGATGGATCTGGCGACGCACCTCGTGGTGCGCGGCAGCACGGCGCCGTATCCGTCCTGACCTCCGGCTGCACTCCTGACCGGCGAACCCGGGCGTTCACCGGTGGGAGGCTCGGCATTCATCCGCCTCGGGTAGAACACGGGGTGACGGTCGCCGGCTCGCGGAATCGCTTAGCGGCACTGTCCCGCAAGGTCAACCCCGATGCGCCGGAATCGTGCGGGGACCAGGATCGTTTCATCGACGAGAGGAGGCGGTCCATGGTCCTCGAAAGGCCGTCCTCACCCGCACGGCGCAGCGGTCTCCGCTCGCGCGCCATGCCTTCGCTCCGCGAGCTGCCGCCCCGCATGCCGGAGCCGCCCGCTCCCCGGGATTCCGCCGTGCGATGGGGGCGCATCGACGTCGACCGCTACGAGGTGAAGGTGCGCGGCGCCACCGTCGGCTTCATCGACGTCGTCGGCGCCGTGTTCGTCGTGCTGCAGGGCGCGCGCTACGACCGCGCCTTCGAGGTGCTCCAGACACTCGACTTCGCCGCCGCGGTGCAGTCGATCTGCCCCTCAGCCGTCGCGGACCAGACGCGGGAGAAGCCCGCAGCGCCGACCCGCGGCTGATCGCCCGCCGACGTCCGCCTCTACAGTGAGGGGATGAACGATCCGGTCGGCAGCCGCCAGGCGAATCTCTCGCGTCTGCTGCGCCTCATCCACCTCGAGGGCCCGGTCTCGCGCGCCACGTTGACGGCTGCGACCGGCCTCAACCGCTCCACCATCGCCGATCTCGTCGGCGACCTGGTCACCTCCGGCGTCGCGGAAGAGCGCGCACCCGATCCCAGCCGGCGCGTGGGGCGCCCGTCTCCGCTGGTGACCGCCGCCCCGCGCGTCATCGCCGTTGCGGCCAACCCCGAGGTCGACGCGCTGTCGATCGCCGCGGTCGGCCTCGACCGCCGCGTCCGCCGCCGCGAGCGCATCGAGATGACGGAGCTGCTGAGCCCCGAGCGCACGGCCGAGCTGATCGGCGAGCGCATCTCGTCGTGGCGGCGGGACGACCTCGCCGGATCGGTCGTCGCAAGCATCGGGATCGCCGTGCCCGGCCTCGTGCGCGGGTCGGACGGACTCGTCCGCGACGCCCCTCACCTGAAGTGGAGGGACGTCGCGCTGCGCGAGCTGGTCCAGGACGCCACCGGGCTCCCCGCGGTCGTGGGCAACGACGCGGCGATGGGCGTGGTCGCCGAGCACCTCTTCGGGGCTGCCCGGGGCATCGACGACGTCGTCTATCTCAACGGCGGCGCCAGCGGCATCGGCGGCGGGCTCATCGTGCAGGGCATCCCGGTCGGCGGCGCGTCCGGGTACTCCGGCGAGTTCGGCCAGAACCGTCCGGGCATCGCGTCCCCCACCGACAGGCGGGCGGCAGACGGCGTGCTGGAGGACGAGGTGAGCCGCGCACGCCTGCTCGCGGCGCTCGGGCGCCACAACGCCGACGAGCCGGAGCTCGCCGAGCTGCTGCGCACCTCGGACGCACCCGACGTGCTCGACGAGATCGCCCGTCAGCGCCGGATCCTCGCCACCGCCCTGGCCAACGCGGTCAACGTGCTCAACCCCGCGGTCGTGGTGCTGGGCGGCTTCCTCGCGATGCTCGCGGAGCATGACCCGTCGGGGCTGCGGCAGGCCGTCGTCTCGCAGACGATGCCGGCGAACGGCGAGGACCTGGAGATCCGGCCGGCCGCGCTGGCCGAGGACCGGCTGCTGATCGGCGCGGCCGAGGCCGCGTTCGCGGAACTACTGCGCGATCCGTCCGTCATCGCGCTGCGCTGACCACCGCGATCAGGGCGGCGGCGCTGTCGTGGCGCGCGGCACGAGCCGGGTCGGCAGCGTCACGTGCGTGACCTCGGGGGTGTCGCCCTGCATGAGCGAGAGCAGCAGCCGCGCAGCCTCCGCGCCGAGCGTCTGCATCGGCTGGCGCACCGTCGACAGCGCCGGCGTCACCTTGGAGGCCTCCGGCACATCGTCGAATCCGATGATCGAGAGGTCGCGGGGAACGTCGAGGCCGAGCTCGGCGGCCACCTTGACGATCTCCATCGCGGAGATGTCGTTCGCGGCGAAGATCGCCGTCGGCCGGTCAGGTCGTCGCAGCATCTCCAGCGCCGCCATGCGCACCGCGTCCTGGCGGTAGCTGCCCGAGCCCACCAGTGCCGGATCGATCGGCAGTCCGGCATCCGTCAGCGCACGCCGATAGCCGGCGTCGCGCGCGATGGAGGAGCGCAGGTCGGGGCGGCCGGCGATGAAGCCGATGCGGAAGTGGCCCAGCTCGATCAGATGCCGCGTCGCCTGGAGCGCCCCGCCGAAGCTGTCGCATTCGACGGTCGGCAGGTCGGCGGGACCGGTGTGGGGGTCGATCGCGACGAGCGGCACCTCCGCCCCCACGTTCACCACGGTCGGGGTGACCATGATCGCGCCGTCGATGAGCGTCCCGCTCAGGCGCGACAGCGAGCGGCGCTCCCAGCCGTCCGCCGCTCCGCGCGACCCCGAGTACGCCAGGAGGTCGTAGCGCGACTCGCGCAGCGCCTGGCCGACGCCCTTGAGGATCTCGGCGCTGAACGGCTCGAAGTCGGCGACGAGGACCCCGATGACGCCGGTCGTGCGCGAGCGCATGCTGCTGGCGATGAGGCTCGACTCGTAGCCGAGCTCCGCCACGACGGCGAGCACCCGGTCGACCGTCTCGCTGGCCACTCCGTAACGGCCGTTGACCGCCTTCGACACCGTCGCCACCGAGACGCCCGCCGCCGCGGCGACGTCGGTGATGGTGGGGCGGCGCTTCATGATCTCGAAAGCATAACGTGGTCGAAACCGTTTTCGAAAACGTTTGACAAACCTTTTGTTGCCATTTCAGACTTTTCTGGTCCGGGCCGAGCTCCGGACCGCGCGACCCCGAATCGCGCAGACCAAGGCACCGCGAAGCAGAGGTGCTCCTCGAAGGAGAGAACGGGAATCACATGAAGCGCAACAGGATCCTCGCGGGTTCGGCTGCACTCGTCGCCGGCGCGCTCGCGCTCGCCGGCTGCAGTGCGGGCGGCTCCGGCGAGAACAGCGACGGCAGCGTCGAGATGACGCTGTGGCAGAACTCCACCACGGGCCCCGGCCAGCAGTTCTGGAAGGACGCGATCGCCGCGTTCGAGGAAGAGAACCCCGGCGTCACGATCAAGATGCAGTCGGTCCAGAACGAGGACATGGACGGAAAGCTGCAGACGGCACTGAACGCCGGCGACGCGCCGGACATCTTCCTCCAGCGCGGCGGCGGCAAGATGACCGCGATGGTCAACGCCGGCCAGCTGATGGACCTCACCGACCTCATCTCGGACGACATCAAGGCCGAGATCCCGGAGGGCTCCTTCGCCGCCGAGACCTACCAGGACAAGGTGTGGGCGATGCCCCTGTCCGTGCTGCCCGGTGGCTTCTTCTACAGCCAGGACGCCTTCGACAACGCCGGCATCACCGAGACCCCCGAGACCATCGACGACCTCAAGGACGCGGTGGCCAGCCTCAAGGAGACGGGCATCGAGCCCATCGCCCTCGGCGCGAAGGCCGCGTGGCCGGCCGCGCACTGGTACTACTTCTTCGCGATCCGGGAGTGCAGCCCGGAGGTCATCGAGGAGACGGGCGACACGAAGGACTTCAGCGACGAGTGCTGGCTGCGCGCCGGCGAGGACCTCGAGGACTTCGCGGCGATCGACCCCTTCAACGACGGATTCCTCACCACCGAGCCCCAGCAGGGCGCGGGCAGCTCGGCCGGCCTCATCGCCAACCGCAAGGCCGCGATGGAGCTCATGGGCGCGTGGGACCCGGGCGTGATCGCCTCCCTGACGCCCGACGAGAAGCCGCTCCCCGACCTCGCGTGGTTCCCGTTCCCCGAGATCTCGGGCGGCGAGGGTGAGCCGGGCTCGATGATGGGCGGCGTCGACGGCTACTCGTGCTCGGTCGACGCCCCGGAGGAGTGTGCGGACTTCCTGAACTTCGTCGCCAGCGCCGAGCAGCAGACCGCCTACTACAAGGCATTCAACTCGCCGCCGGTCAACACCGTGGCGCAGGAAGCCGTCACCGAGCCGTACCTGCAGCAGATCCTCGAGGCGTACAACAGCGCTCCGTTCGTCTCGCAGTGGCTCGACACCGTGCTCGGCCAGAATGTCGGCAACGCGCTCAACGTGGCGGTCGTCGACATGCTCGCCGGCAACAGCGACCCGCAGCAGCTCGTCGACGCGGTCAACGCGGCAGGCAAGCAGGGCTGATCGTGTCTACCCGCGAGATGTCATCCGACGCTCGCGGCCTTGCAGAGCACGACGGGGGCGGCACCACGCCGCCCCCGTCGGTGCCGCGAGGCCGCCGACGCCCGCGAGGCCTGGGCTGGGCCGGCCGCCTCGAAGTCATGATCCTGGTGGGGCCGGCGCTGATCTTCTTCGTCGGCTTCGTGATCTTCCCGGTCATCATGGCCGCGTACTACGGTTTCTTCCGCTGGTCCGGCTTCGGCCCGGCGACCGAGTTCATCGGCCTGCAGAACTACGTCACGATCTTCACCGACCCGATCTTCCAGCAGGCACTCGGGCACAACTTCTTCATCGTCGTCGCGTCGCTGGTGATCCAGGGCCCGGTCGCGATCCTGCTGGCGCTGCTGCTCAACCGCAGGATGCGAGGTCAGTCCGTGATCCGCGTCCTCATCTTCGTCCCCTACGTGATCGCCGAGGTCATCGTCGGCACCGGGTTCAGCCTCATGCTGGCCACGAACGGAGCGCTGAACGGCTTCCTCGAGAAGATCGGGCTCGACGGGCTGGCGCAGGACTGGCTCGCCGACCCGAGCATCGCGATCTGGACGCTCATGGCGATCCTCACCTGGAAGTACATCGGGTTCGCCGTCATCCTCTTCCTCGCCGGGCTCCAGGGGATCCCCCAGGAGCTGTACGAGGCCGCTGCGATCGACGGCGCGTCCTACTGGCAGATCCAGCGGACCATCACCCTGCCGCTCCTGGGCCCGACGCTGCGCATCTGGGCGTTCCTCTCGATCATCGGCGCGCTGCAGCTCTTCGACCTGGTGTACATCATCTGGGGTCAGTACGTGTCGTCCGTGGCGGGAACCAACACCATGGCGATCTACATGGTCGCGACCGGACGGAACTCCGGCAATTTCGGGTACGGCAGCGCCGTGGCCGTCGTCATCTTCGTCATCTCGCTGGTGGTCGCCCTGATCTACCAGCGCACGATCCTGCGCCGTGACACCGCGGGGGCCATCACAGAGAGGGGCGTCAAGTGAGCTCCACGGACTCGATGAGCACCCGGACCATCACGATCCGCGACACGGTGCCCGCCCGCCGCCGCGACGTCAACAAGCTCCCCTGGGGAAGCCCGGCGGTGTACTTCGTCGCCCTGGTCATCATCGCGCTGATGCTCGGGCCGGTGCTGTACATCATCATCGGCGGCTTCCGCAGCAACTCCGAGATCACCGTCGACCCGTCGGGCCTGCCTGTGAGCTGGAACCCGCAGAACTATGTCGAGGTCCTGACCAGCGGGCTGTTCTGGAACGAGGTGCTGAACTCGACGATCGTCGCCCTCGCGACGACCGCGGGTGCGGTGGCGCTCGGGCTCATGGCCAGCTACGTCATCGCCCGGTACACCTTCGCCGGGCGGGGAGCGCTGTACGCGCTGTTCGCCGCGGGCCTGATGTTCCCGATCACGGTGGCGATCACGCCGCTGTACATCGTGGTGCGCAACCTCGGGCTCATGAACTCGCTGCCGGGGGTCATCCTGCCGCAGATCGCGTTCGCACTGCCGACGACGATCATCATCCTGGTCCCGTTCCTGAGGGCGATCCCCGACGAGATCCAGGAGGCCGCGTACATCGACGGCTGCGGTCGCCTGTCGTTCTTCTGGCGGATGGTGCTCCCCCTGGCGGTGCCCGGTGTCATCACCGTGGCCATCCTCGCCTTCATCGGAAGCTGGAACGGCTACCTGCTGCCGCTGTTCATCCTGAACGACGAGGCGCAGTTCACCCTCCCGCTCGGTGTCCAGGCCTTCTCGTCGCAGTACTCCGTCGACACGGCGAAGGTGCTCGCGTTCACGTCGCTGTCGATGCTGCCCGCGCTGGTGTTCTTCAGCCTCTTCGAGCGGCGGATCGTCGGCGGCCTGACGGGGGCGGTCAAGGGATGAGCGACGTCGTGATGCCCGCGGTCTCGCCGCGGGTGCAGTCCCTCCATGCGCAGATGACGCTGGACGAGAAGCTCGCGCAGCTCGTCGGCTACTGGGTCGACAAGGGCGGCGAGGTCGTCGCCCCGATGGCCGGCGAGCGCGGCAACACCGGCCCGTACGAGGAGGCGACGACCCACGGCCTGGGCCACCTCACCCGCGTGTACGGCACGCGGCCCGTGGACCCGGTCGCGCGCGCCGAATGGCTCTGGGCGGAGCAGCGGCGTCTGCGTACCCAGACCCGCCTGGGCATTCCAGCCATCGTGCACGAGGAGTGCCTGACCGGGCTCGCGGCGTGGAAGGCCGCGACGTTCCCGACGCCGCTGGCGTGGGGCGCGGCCTTCGATCCCGAGCTGACCGAGGAGCTCGGGGCGGCGATCGGCCGGTCCATGGCGGCGCTGGGGATCCACCAGGGCCTCGCCCCGGTGCTCGACGTCGTCACCGACCCCCGCTGGGGCCGCGTCGACGAGTGCATCGCCGAGGATCCCTACGTCGTCGGCACCATCGGCACCGCTTACGTGCGCGGGCTGCAGTCGGCCGGTGTCGATGCGACCCTCAAGCACTTCGCCGGGTACTCGGCCTCGCAGGCCGGTCGCAACCACGCCCCCGTCCAGATGGGCCGACGCCGCCTGCAGGACGTCGTGCTGCCGCCCTTCGAGATGGCCATCCGCGACGGCGGCGTGCAGTCGGTCATGAACTCGTACGCCGAGATCGACGGTGTCCCCGTCGCCTCCGACCCGACGCTGCTCACAGAGCTGCTGCGGGAGGAGTGGGGCTTCGAGGGCACCGTGGTCGCCGACTACTTCTCGGTCGCGTTCCTGCACTCGCTGCACGGCGTCGCCGCCGATCTCGGCGAGGCGGCGGTGCTGGCCCTCCGCGCCGGCATCGACGTCGAGCTGCCCACCGCGGACGCGTTCGCAGCACCGCTGCGCGCCCGGCTCGCCGCCCATCCCGAAGAGGTGGAGCTCGTCGACCGCGCCGTGCTGCGCGTGCTCGCCCAGAAGGAGCGGCTCGGCCTGCTCGACGCCGACTTCGAGACGCCGCCCACCGAGATCGACCTCGACGATCCCGCGCTGCGCGCCCTGGCGCGGCGGGCGGCCGAGGAATCCGTCGTCCTGCTGACCAACGACGGCGTGCTGCCGCTCTCGGCTCCCGGGCGGATCGCGCTGATCGGCCCCAACGCCGACTCGGCCGAATCGCTCATGGGGTGCTACTCCTTCGCGAACCACGTGCTCGCGCACCACCCGGGCACTCCGCTCGGCTTCGAGATGCCGACCATCGCCGAGGCGCTGCGCGGCGAGTTCGCGGGAGCGGACCTCGTGGTCGAACGCGGCTGCGACGTCGAGGACCCCGACACGAGCCGGATCGCCGCGGCCGCTGAGGCGGCGGCCGCCGCCGACGTCGCGATCGTCGTCGTCGGCGATCGTGCCGGCCTGTTCGGCCGTGGCACGGTGGGCGAGGGCAACGACGTCGACGACCTCGAGCTGCCCGGCGCACAGCGCCGCCTCGTCGAGGCCGTGATCGCCACGGGCACGCCGACGACCGTCGTGGTGGTCTCGGGACGCCCGTACGCCATCGGCTGGATGCTCGAAGGACCGGGCGCCGCGAGCGCGGTCCTGCAGGCCTTCTTCCCGGGCGAGGAGGGCGGCCCCGCGATCGCGGGGATCCTCTCCGGCCGCACCGCGCCGTCGGGGCGCCTGCCGGTGTCGCTCCCCCGGTCGGCGGGCGCACAGCCGTACACGTACCTGCACCCGGTCCTGGGCGGCCCCACCGAGATCACGAGCGCCGACAACACCCCGGCCCTGCCCTTCGGCCACGGCCTGACGTACACGACGTTCGAGCGCGGAGCGCTGACGGCGACGGATGCCGCGACCGACGGCATCCTGGAGGTGTCGGTCGTCGTCACCAACACCGGCGACCGGCCGGGAGCGGATGTCGTCCAGCTGTATGCGCGGCACCGGGTCGCATCGGTCACGCGTCCGGTCGCGCAACTGCTGGCGTACCAGCGGGTGCCGCTGGAGCCGGGCGAGTCGGTGTCGGTGAGCTTCGCCGTGCCGGCCACGCGCCTCGCGTTCACCGGACGTGACGGCCGCCGCATCGTCGAGCCGGGCGAGATCGAGCTCTGGGTCGGCCCCTCGTGCGCCCGGCGCGGCGCCGAGGTACAGGTCGAGCTGACCGGCGAGGTGCACGTCGTCACGGCGGCCGACCCGAGGGTGGCGATGGCGACGGTCCGTACCGGCGCAGACGCCCTCGCCGCCCGCTGAGAACCGCACGAAGAGGGCCCCACGGCATCGCGCCGCGGGGCCCTCTTCGTGCCCGTTCCACAGGTCAACCGGCCCTCCACAGGAGGTTGAACCGATCCAACCTCCTGCGGAAGCGCGGTTGACCTGTCGAACGGAAGGGAGCCAGGGGATGCCGTCATCCCAGGCGCGAGCTTGCTCCCCGGTCGCCGCGGGGCGCCTTCGTGCCCGTTCCACAGGTCAACCGGCCCTCCACAGGAGAGTGAACCGATCCAACCTCCGGCGGAAGCGCGGTTGACCTGTCGAACGGAAGCGGACGAGGGGATGCCGCCCACCCGCCGGCCCGCTGCTTCGGACGCGAGGAGGCCCGCGGCGATGCGCCGCGGGCCTCCTTCGTCTCCGCGCCGGCTACGCCAGGTCGAGCTCCACCGTCGCGAACGCGTGCGGCGGCAGCGACACCGACAGCACGCCGCCGTCGAGCGACGTCTCCAGCGGCGCCGGCGCGACGGCGTCGGGCGTCTCGGGCGTGTTGTGGGCGGCGGCATCCGTCCCGGTCAGCACCCGCGCGCGGCGCACCGTCGCGGCGCGCCCGCGCAGGTCGACGCGCACGTCGAGCGTCTCGTCGAGCGAGAGGTTCGACAGCGACACCAGCGCCGCGCCCTCGGTGGTCGAGGCCGAGACCGACAGTCCGGGGACGCCCTCGGACGCCGACGGCGACGACAGCACGTGGGCGCTCAGCGCCGTGGCGTCGTGGTGGCCGCGGTTCATCTCGAACACGTGGTAGGTCGGGGTCAGCACCATCGCACCGGAGTCGTCGGTGAGGATCATCGCCTGCAGCACGTTGAGCGTCTGCGCGATGTTCGCCATCTTCAGGCGCCCGGCGTGCCGGTGGAAGGCGTCGAAGTGCACGGCGGCCACGAGCGCGTCGCGCACGGTGTTCTGCTGGAAGAGGAACCCGGGGTTGGTGCCCGGCTCGACGTTCCACCACGTGCCCCACTCGTCGAGGATCAGGCCGACCTTGCGGTCGGGATCGTACGAGTCCATCACCGCCTCGTGCCGGCGGATGACGCGCTCGACATCGATCGCCTTGCGCATGGTGCCGTAGTACTGCTCGGCGTCGAACTCCGTCGCCGACTCGGTGTTGATGCCCGCTCCGGCGTGCGCGTAGTAGTGGAACGACACGCCCTGGAACACCGGGGACGGGTTGGAGCCGCAGGTGAGGCATCCGAGCGACTCCATGAGGGCCCGCGTCCAGGTGATGTCGTCGTCCGACGCGCCGGCTGCGATGCGGTAGAGCTCGTTGCCGCCGTGGTTGCGGCAGAAGGTGCCGTAGCGGCGTGCCTCCAGCGCGTACTGCTCGGCGGTCATGTTGCCGCCGCAGCCCCACGCCTCGTTCCCGATGCCCCAGAACGGCACCTTCCACGGCTCGTCTCGGCCGTTCTCGCGACGCAGGCGCGCCATCGGGCTGTCGCCGTCGCGCGTGAGGTACTCGACCCACTCGCTCATCTCGCGCACCGTGCCGCTGCCGACGTTGCCGTTGACATAGGCGTCGGCGCCGAGCATCTCGCAGAGGTCCATGAACTCGTGCGTGCCGAAGTGGTTGTTCTCGACGATGTCGCCCCAGTGGGTGTTCACCATCTGCGGGCGGCTCTCGCGGGGACCGATGCCGTCGCGCCAGTGGTACTCGTCGGCGAAGCAGCCTCCGGGCCAGCGGAGATTCGGGATGCCGAGCGCTCGGAGCGCCTCGACGACGTCCGAGCGGATGCCGCGCACGTTCGGGATCTCGGAATCCTCGCCGACCCAGAAGCCGCCGTAGATGCAGCGGCCGAGGTGCTCGGCGAAGTGGCCGTAGAGGTGGCGGCTGATGACGTCGCCGGGGACGTCGAGGTCGATGACGGCGCGGGCCGTGGTCACAGGCTTCTCCAGGTGTCTGCAGGGGTGAGGGGAACGAGGGAGGGGCGCTCGACGGTCGTGTGCAGCGGTTCGCGCGCGCCCGAGGCGGCGGAGGCGGCGAGCGCCGTCATGATCTCGAGCACGTGGTGGGCCATCGCCCCGCTCGCGCGCGCGTGGCCGGCGGCGAAGTCGATGAGCCCGATGCCGCGACCCCCGTCGGCGTATCCGGCCGACGGCTGCAGCGTCTGCCACTCCCCGCCGCGGGGGTGCAGCTGCACTGCGCCGGTGAACATGTTCGGGTCGGGCACCAGGAGCGAGCCGTCGACGCCGTGCACCTCGATGGGCGCCGCCGTCGACCGCACCCCGTCGAAGCTCATCGTCACGGTCGACAGGGCACCGGAGGCGTGGTGCAGGATGCCGGTGAGATGCGTGTCGACGTCGACGGCGATGGACTCCCCGGCACGCGGGCCGGATCCGATGACGCGCGTGTCGCGCGACCGCGACGCCGCTCCCGAGACGGAGGCGACCGGCCCGAGCAGCTGCACGAGGGACGTGACGTAGTACGGCCCCATGTCCAGCAGCGGGCCGCCGCCTTCGCGATAGTAGAAGTCCGGCTGCGGATGCCACGACTCGTGGCCGGCCGAGATCCACATCGCCGACGCCGAGACCGGGCGGCCGATCAGACCCTCATCGATCGCAGCACGGGCGGTCTGCACGCCCGTGCCGAGCACCGTGTCGGGGGCGGCGCCGATGCGGACGCCCGCGGCGGCCGCGGCATCCATCACCCGCGCGGCATCGGGGAGCGTCGCCGCGAGCGGCTTCTCGCCGAAGACGTCCTTGCCGTGGGCGATGGCGGCGAGCGCGACCTCGGCGTGCGCGGCGGGGATCGTGAGGTTGAGGACCGCGTCGACCTCGGGGTCCGCGACGAGCTGGTCCGTGGTCAGCACGCGCGCGCCGGGGATGGTCTCGGCGACCGCATCGGCCCTGGCCGTGTCGAGGTCCGCCACCGCGACGATGCGCACGCTCGAGACGCCCTTGAGGGTGTCGAGGTACTGGCGCGAGATGACGCCCAGCCCGACGATGCCGACCCCGGTCACCGCGCCGCCCACAGCAGCCCCCGCTCGATGATCGTGCGGACGTTGGCATCCTGCAGCACGTCGACGCTGTGACCCGGCGTCGCGACGAAGACGCGCCCCTGTCCCCACTCGCGCGTCCACACCGCGGGCGAGGTGATGGGGCGGTGCCAGGGGTGGTACGGCTGCACCGGATGCGTGGTGGTCGCCAGCACGTCGATGAGGTCGTCGTGGAGCACCCAGTACTGCTCCGTCGTCAGGACGAAGTCGTCCAGGCCAGCGGTGATCTCGTGGGTGCGGCCGAGGTCGGTGAGCTCGACGGTGTACTCGAGGTAGTTGTCGCTCTGGTCCCCGTGCACCTCGTCGGGGTGCTTCGAGGGGTGGGTGGCGAACTGGCCGCCGACGAGCTGGAGGTAGTCGGAGCTGGCCCGGAACGAATCGGCGATCCCGCCGTGCCAGCCGGCGAGGCCGGTTCCGGCGGCGACGGCGTCGCGCAGCCCGCGGACGGCCTCCTGAGAGGCCTGCGACATGGTGACGCACTGCAGCACGAGGTCGACCCCCGCCATGCGGTCGGCATCCGCGTACACCTCGGGGCTCTCCTCCACGGAGACGTCGAAGCCGCTGTCACGGAGGAACGGCAGGAACAGCTCGGTCGCCTCGACCGGGTGATGGCCGTCCCATCCGCCGCGGACGACGAGGGCGGTGCGGGTCATGAGGGGTTTCCTTCCACGGGGTTTGCGGGGGCGTCGACGGCGCCGGCGGCGACCGTCGTCAGGATGCTGTCGTGCGCGGCGCTCTGCTCGACCGCGGCGAGCACGCGCTGCACCTGGGTCGCGTCGGCGAAGGTGGGCGACGCGGGGATCTCACCGGCGACGGCGCGCACGAAGTCGACCGCCTGGTGCGTGAACAGGTGCTCGTACCCGAGTCCGTGACCGACGGGCCACCACGCGCCGGCATACGGATGCTGCGCCTCGGTGACCTGCACGCGCCGGAAGCCCTGGGCGACGTCGGCGGCGGCGTCGTACACCTCGAGCTCGTTCATCCGCTCGAAGTCGAACGCGATCGCGCCGCGGTCGCCGTTGATCTCGATGCGGTTGGCGTTGCGGCGTCCGGTCGCCAGGCGCGTCGCCTCGAAGACACCCAGGGCTCCGCCGTCGAAGTGGGCGGTGAACGCCGCCGCGTCGTCGACGGTGACCGGGAGCCGGTCGGTGGTGTCGGCGGCCACGCCGCCCAGGCCTTCCACAGCCCCGCGTCGGGGCCGCGAGGTCACGAAGGTGCGCAGCGTCGCCGACACCGCCGTGATGTCCTGACCGCTGAGCCATTGCGCGGTGTCGATGCTGTGCGCGCCGATGTCACCCAACGCGCCCGAGCCCGCCCGGTCACGGTCCAGCCGCCAGGTGTGGGGCGCGTCGGAGTCGCTCAGCCAGTCCTGCAGGTACTGCGCCCGGACGTGGCGGATCTCGCCGACACGGCCTGCCGCGATGAGCTCGCGCGCGAGGGTGAGCGCGGGGGTGCGGCGGTAGCTGAAGCCGCACATGGCGACGACACCGGCGCGGGCTGCGGCATCCGTCATCTCCTCCGCCTCGGCGACCGAGTTCGCCAGCGGCTTCTCGCACAGCACATGCTTTCCGGCGGCGAGCGCGGCGAGCGCGATCTCGGCGTGGGTCTGGCCGGGGGTGCAGATGTCGATCACGTCGATGTCGTCGCGTTCGACGGCCTCGCGCCAGTCGACCGAGTGCTCCGGCCACTCCCACCGCGCCGCGGCCTCGGCCGTGGCGTCGGCGCGATGCCCGACGAGCAGCGCCGGCTGCGGAGTCAGCGGCAGGTCGAAGAAGCGCGGAGCGGTGCGCCAGGCGTGGGTGTGCATGCGGCCCATGAAGCCGGTGCCGATCAGTGCGATCCGCAGCGGTGATGTCGTCGTCGTCATCGGGTGTGTGCCCTTTCCAGCCACAGACGATGCCATCGCCCGGTCGGCGTCGCGACAATGTTGCGCAAAACCTCGACCGTGCGCAAAGGTGGTGCGATGGCCGTGAGACGTCATCCGATCGCCGAGACCGTGGGGTTCACCCGCGGTCGCGGCGGCCCGGTGACGTCTCACGAGGAAGCGTCGAGCGGAGGCATCCGGTGTCGGCGCGCGTGAGCCTGGCGGCCGTGGCGGCGGCGGCCGGGGTCAGCGTGGCGACGGCATCCCGCGCACTGTCCGGTCGCGGCGACCTGGCCCCTGCCACTCGACGTCGGGTGCTGGCGACGGCCCGCACGCTCGGCTACGCGCGTGACCCCGCCGTCGGCGGGCGGCCGCCGGGATCCGCGCGCCTGGTCGACCTGGTGCTCGGCTGGTTCCACAACGCCTACTCCGACGAGGTCACCGCCGGCGCCCGCAGCGCCGCGGCCGCCGCCGGCTACGACCTCGTGCTGACCGAGGAGCGCGACACCCCCGACGACGACTGGCCGATGCGCATCCGCCGGCGCGGTTCGGCCGGCGTGGTGCTGGGACTCATCTCGCCGACGGCGTCGCAGCTGGCGGCGCTGAACGACGCCGAGATCCCGGTCGTGCTGATGGATCCGCAGGCCGAGACGTCGCGGGGTCTTACGAGCGTTCGCACGACCGACAGGGAGGGCGGTGCGGCAGCGGCGATGCACCTGGCCGAACGCGGCGCCACCCGGTTCGCGGTGGTGCTGGGGTCGCCGCCGTACCGCTACGGCCGTGCACGGAACACCGGCTTCCGCGAGGCGCTGCGCCTGGTCCGCCCCGACGCCGACCTCGTCGCGGTGCAGGCCGACTGGGGCGGAGCGGCGGCGCGCGAGGCCGCGCTGCCCGTCCTGCGCGGCCTCCGGCCTGGAGAGCGGCTGGGGGTATTCGCATGCTCCGACGAGATGGCGGCGGGCGTGTACTCCGCAGCCGCGGCGACCGGGCGGCGCATCCCCGACGACGTGCTCGTCGTCGGGTTCGACGACCTGCGCGGCGCCCGCTGGCTCACGCCGCCGCTCACCACCGTGCGCCAGCCCATCCGCGAGATGGCGGCGGCGGCCGTCACCGCGCTCACCGAGGCCGCCGCGGGCGCGACCCTGCCGCCTGGACCGATCCTTCTTCCCACCCGCCTCATCGAGCGCGGCTCGACCTGAGCGCTCCCGGGGTCACCGGACTCCGCGCCCGACCCGATCCCGACAGGTCAACCGCGCTTCCGCAGGAGGTTGAACCGTTCCAACCTCCTGTGGAGCCGCGGTTGACCTGTGGCGCGACGGGGTGAAGACCCGAACCACAGAGAAGAGCGGATGCCGCGGCGCACGGCATCCGGACGGACCGACGGCCGCGGCATCCGAACCGGACGAAACGTCCCCTCCGGGCCCGTGGGGCACGCGAGTAGCGTGGGAGAACCTCCGACGGAAGGGCTCTCCCATGTCCACCACCGCGCAGTCCGTGACCCGACGCCCAGCCCGCAGCGACGCGGAGCTGCAGCAGATGGCGAAAGACCACCTGTGGATGCACTTCGCCCGCCAGTCCGTCATGACCGACGGCCCCGGCGTGCCCATCATCGTCAAGGGCGAGGGCCACCACATCTGGGACTCGCAGGGCAAGCAGTACATCGACGGTCTGGCGGGCCTGTTCGTCGTGGCCGCGGGCCACGGCCGCCGCCGCCTCGCCGAGGTGGCCGCCAAGCAGGCCGAGGAGCTGGCGTTCTTCCCGATCTGGTCCTACGCCCACCCCGCCGCGATCGAGCTCGCCGACCGCCTCGCCGGCTACGCGCCCGGCGATCTGAACAAGGTGTTCTTCTCGACCGGCGGCGGAGAGGCGGTCGAGACGGCGTTCAAGCTCGCCAAGTACTACTGGAAGATCCAGGGCAAGCCCACCAAGCACAAGGTGATCTCCCGCTCGGTGGCCTACCACGGCACGCCGCAGGGCGCGCTCGCGATCACCGGCATCCCGGCGATGAAGGAGATGTTCGAGCCGGTCACGCCCGGCGGCTTCCGCGTGCCGAACACCAACTTCTACCGCGCCGCCGACATGGGCGCGCCCGCCGACGACCTCGAGGCGTTCGGCGTGTGGGCGGCCGACCGCATCGAGGAGATGATCCTGTTCGAGGGCCCCGACACCGTCGCCGCCGTGTTCCTCGAGCCCGTCCAGAACTCCGGCGGCTGCTTCCCGCCGCCTCCCGGATACTTCCAGCGCGTGCGCCAGATCTGCGACAAGTACGACGTGCTCCTGGTGTCGGACGAGGTCATCTGCGCGTTCGGACGCATCGGCCACATGTTCGCCTGCGACGCCTACGGCTACGTGCCCGACATGATCACGTGCGCCAAGGCGATGACCAGCGGCTACTCGCCCATCGGCGCCACCATCGTGAGCGACCGCATCTACGAGCCGTTCGCGCACGGAGACCGCGCGTTCTACCACGGCTACACCTTCGGCGGCCATCCGGTCTCGGCGGCGGTGGCCTTGGAGAATCTCGACATCTTCGAGGAGGAGGGCCTCAACGAGCACGTGCGCGAGAACTCGCCGCTGTTCCGCTCGACCCTCGAGAAGCTCACCGATCTGCCGATCGTCGGAGACGTCCGCGGCGACGGCTACTTCTTCGGCATCGAGCTGGTCAAGGACAAGGCGACGAAGGAGACCTTCGACGACGACGAGTCCGAGCGGCTGCTGCGCGGGTTCCTGTCCAAGGCGCTGTTCGACGCCGGGCTGTACTGCCGCGCGGACGACCGCGGCGACCCCGTCATCCAGCTCGCGCCGCCGCTGACGGTCGGCCCGGCCGAGTTCGATCAGATCGAGCAGATCCTGCGCAGCGTGCTGACGGAGGCGTGGACGCGCCTGTGATGCCTGGCGGGCTCAGTCGTCGGAGTCGGACTCGGATTCGTCGGGCTCGGGGATGACGGTGAGCCCGTTCGGGCCGCTCGCGGTCCGCATGAGCTCCTCGACCCAGCGCCGGTTGATGCGGGGCTGGCGGCCGCCGAAGAAGTGGAACTGCAGCGGCACCGACGGATGGATCCAGAAGCTGCGACGGCCGCTCCCGTCCCCGATCTCGACGTCGAACATGAAGGGCTCGGAGCGCCGCAGCTTGTTCATCATGACGATGCGGAGATGGGCGAGAGTGCGGTCCTCGATGTCGACCGCGTTCGCGTTCGTGTCGTAGATGAACCTACCCATGGCAGGAGCCTACTGGGTCCTCATCGCGGGGCGAACGCCGCGGCGAAAAGGGCCCGCGCACGCCGCGCGACCGCCGGTCGCTGCGCCGGGTCGGCCCGCGCCAGCTCGGTGGCGAGCATCCCCGCCGCGAGCGTGACGTCCTCCGCCTCGATGTGCGAGCCGACGCGCCCCGCCGCCCGGTCGCGTGTCAGCAGGCGGTCGACGAGCACGCGGAACCGCTCACCCATCGCCGCGACCCGCCCGTCGGCGGGATCCGCCGTGACCAGCTGGATCAGCGCGGTCGAGCCCACGGCCTGATCGACGACGCGATCGAGCAGGTCCTCGATCGTCCGGTCGGACGCCGCCGAGTACTCCTCGAGCTCGCGCACGTTGTCTTCGAAGACGGCGACCGCGAGCGCCGTGCGGTCGGGGAAATGACGGTACAGGCTCCCCTGGCCGACTCCGGCGCGCTTGGCAACGGCGCTGAACGGCGCGCCGAGGCCGCCCTCGGCGTAGACCTCGCGGGCTGCGGCGATGAGGGCGCGCCGGTTGTCGGCGGCCGCGGCCGGCCCGCGATTGCGGCGGGGAGTCGAATCGGGGACTGCTGTGCGGGGCACGGGTGTAGCCTAGTACCGGACATAGATGTCCGGTAGGAGCCGCCCCGAAGGTCCCGCACCCGCATCCCGGACGACCCGCTGCCGGCAGAAAGGGAAGAACTCATGACCACCGACACCGCGCTCCTCACCGGAGCGTCCACCATTCAGGCGTGGCTCGACCACCCGGCCGGCGGCCCCGCACTGCGCGGCCTCCTCTCCCAGGGCGGCCAGAGCACCGACGCCCTCGCCCCCGTGGCGGGCCTCCCGATCCGCAACCTCGTCGCGATGAGCGGCGGCGCCTTCCCCCAGGCCGCACTGGACGCCCTGGTCGCCCAGGTGAACCCGGACGGCATCGCGGCCGAGGCGGACGCCGACCCCGGCGACGCGCCGGCCGCGGAGTGGGCCGAGAAGATCACGTCGGGCCGCTTCACCGGTCAGACCGTCATCGTCACCGGCGCCGGATCCGGCATCGGCCGCGCGACCGCTTCGCGCGTCGCGCGCGAGAGCGGCCGCGTGATCGCCGTCGACGTGAGCCAGGAGCGTCTGGACGAGTTCGTCGCGGCGCATCCCGGCGCGGACGTGGTGGCGCTCACCGCCGACATCACCGACGATCAGGGCGTCGCCCGCATCGTCGAGGCCGCCGGCGACCGCATCGACGCCCTCGCCAACATCGCCGGGATCATGGACGACATGACACCGGTCGGCGAGGTCACCGACGCCGTGTGGGACCGCGTGTTCCGGGTCAACGTCACGGGCACGATGAAGCTCATGCGCGCGGTGCTCCCCACGATGCTCGCGCAGGGCAGCGGCTCGATCGTGAACACCTCGTCGGAGGCATCCCTTCGCGGCTCCTCGGCCGGTGCCGCCTACACCGCGTCCAAGCACGCGGTGGTCGGCCTGACCAAGTCCAGCGCGTTCATGTACGGCCCCAGCGGGATCCGTGTCAACGCCGTCGCACCGGGCCCGGTGATCACCAACATCGAGGCCGCCTTCAACTCGCCCCTCGGCGCCGACCGCGTGCGCGCCGGCATGGCGATCATGCCGCCGCCGGTGACCGCCGACCGCCTCGCCGCGTCGATCACGTTCCTGCTGAGCGACGACGGCGTCAACGTCAACGGCCAGAACCTCGCCAGCGACGGCGGCTGGTCGGCGGCCTGACCTCCGGCCGGTGGACGGCGCCCGCCCCCGGTCGTGGGGCGGGCGCCGTCAGAACGGCCAGATGAGCGGCACGTAGAGCACCGCGACCGCGAGGAAGAACAGCACGAGCGGCAGGCCGAGCCGCCAGTAGTCGCCGAACCGGTATCCGGCCGGCTCCATCACCATGAGGTTCGCCGGTGTCGCGATCGGGGTCAGGAACGACGCCGCGCCGGCCACGGCGAGCGCCATCATGAACGGCTGCACCGACACGTCGAGCGTCTGGGCGACGGCGATCGCCATGGGGGCCACGATCAGCACCGTCGCGACGTTGCTGATGAGCTGCCCCAGCACGACCGTCAGCAGCCCGAGCGCGAGCAGCGCCAGGTGAGGGCCGGCGTCGCCCAGCAGCGCCAGCATCCACCCGGCGACGAGCTCGGCGGTGCCGGTGTTGATGAAGGCGGTCGACAGCGGGATCATCCCGGCGATGAGCACGACGGTCGTCCACGAGATCGCGTGGTAGGCCTGCGGGACGCTCACGGTGCGGGTGAGCACGAGGGCGCACGCCGCGAGCAGCGCGGCGACCGCGGCGGGAATGAGACCCGTCGCGAGCAGCACGATCATGGCGATCAGGATGCCGAGCGCGCGCTTGGCGCCCGCGCCGAGCGGCACCGACCGGCGCAGCAGGGCCGGGTCGTCGACGGCCAGCACGCCGGGCTGGCGCGCCCGCCGCGAGAGGTCGGCCCACGTGCCCTGCAGCAGCAGGGCGTCGCCCGCCTGCAGGACGAACCCGGTGCCGGTGAGGTGCTCGTCACCGCGGCGTCCGGCGAGGACGACCAGGTCGCCGTCGGGCGTCGTCATCCCCGCGTACACGCGCTGCCCGATGAGCGGCGAGCGTGGCGCGACGACGACCTCCGTCACCCCGCTGTCGGGGCCGAGCAGCGTGCCCGTGTCGAGGGTGAGGGAGTACTGCTTGCGTAGCACGCGCGCGTGCCGGGCGAGGTCGACGGGCATGAGCGCGCCGGGACGCTCGGGCAGCAGACGGCCGCCGAGGAGCAGGATGACGACCGTCCCGAGCAGCACGGGGATGCCGACGAGCGCGAACTCGAAGAACCCGAACTCGCGCCCGCCCGCGTCGGCGGCGAGCTCCGACACCAGGATGTTCACGGGTGTGCCGGTGAGGAGGAGCAGGGAGCCTGCGGATGCCGCGAACGCGAGCGGCATGAGCAGCTTCGACGACGGCACCCCGGCCCGCGCGGCGACCACGACGACGAGCGGCAGCAGCGCCGCGACCGCGCCGTTGATGCTGATGAGCGCGGTCACCGCTGCCACGAGGAGGGAGATCACCACGACCAGCGACCGGCGCCCGCTGCCGGCCCGGCCGATCACCAGCTGGCCGGCCCACGCCGTCACGCCCGTCGCGTCGAGCGCCTCGCTCACGACGAACAGCGCCGCGATGAACAGCACCGTCGGATCGCCGAATCCGGCCAGCGCCTCGGGGAGCGTCAGGACTCCGGTGAAGAACAGCGCGAGCGCCACCCCGATCGCCACGACGCCGATCGGCACGCGGTTGCTCACGAAGGCGACGACCGCCAGCGCCAGGATGACGAGGGTCGCGGCTACGGGGTCCACGCGCCCAGCGTAGCCATCGCGCCCCCTGGGGCCCCGACGGGTCCGGACGTCAGCCGCGGAGGCGTGCCAGGCCGGCGACGTCGTAGGCGAGCTCGACGGCGTCGAACACCGCGGCGTCGATCGTGCGGGGCGCGAACGCGTCGCCGATCGTGAGGACGCGGGGCGCGGCATCCGTCATCCCGCCGGGGATCGTGACCGACGCGCGCGGCTCGATCGCCACGACGGCCTCGAGCGCCCCGATCGTGTCGGCGACGCCGGTCAGCGCATCGCTCACCCGGACCGCACCGGCCGCGACCCCCTCGACGCGGTGGGCGGTGCGCCGGCGGAAGCCGCCATGGGCGCCCAGACGCTCGAGCAGCAGCGGACGGTCGTAGCCGGCGCCGATATGGGGGAACACGGTCTCGAACGGCGTGACGAGCTCGAGCTCGTCGACGTGCGGCAGGAGCGTCAGGACGATGCCGGCGGCATACGCGGTCCCGTCGGCGTCGACGACCGCGATCCTCCGCCCGAGCGGCCGGGCACCGGTCTCGGCGCCGGCGGTGCGGGACACCGCGGCGAACGCGTCGATCGTGCCCGCCGCCGGGAAGCCGCCCGCGTAGGCACCCCCGAGCGCGAGCGACGTCGACGCGGGGGCGACGGCGCCGGTCGCGACGACGATGCCGTCGGCGCCGAGTCCGCGCAGCGACTCGGTCGTCGCCTCGACGCCGAGCCGCACCTCGACGCCGGCGGCGGCGAGGTCGCGCTCCAGATCGTCGACGAGCAGCCCGACGCTCTCGCGCCCCGGCACGCGGCGAGCGAGCCGCAGCTGGCCGCCGAGCTCGCCGGAGCGCTCGATGAGCGTCACGGCGTGGCCGTCGGTCGCGAGCTCGACGGCGGCGCGCATGCCCGCCGGTCCTCCGCCGACCACGACCCACCGCTGCGCGGTCGCCACCCGGGGCCGCGCGCCCCGCTCGAGCTCGCGCCCCGCAAGCGGGTTCACGGTGCACGACATGGCCAGGCCGCGACTGCCGCGGCCGAGGCATCCCTGGTTCAGCCGGATGCAGTGACGGATGCCGGGCTCCGCGACGCCGGCGGGCCCCGGTCCGTGCGCGGTCCCGGGTCCGATGAGCTTGCGGCCGAGGTCGGGGTCGGCGATCTGCGCGCGGGTGAGCGCCACCATGTCGGCGATGCCCGAGTTGACGACTTCCTCGGCCTCCTCGACCGTGCGCGCGGCGCCGACCCCGAAGACCGGAACGTCGGGGTTCGCGGCCTTGACGGCGGCGACGTCGTCGCGCAGCCAGGCGTAAGGCATCGGCGACGACGGGAAGACGTAGTGGACGTTGTGGTACCCGCCGCCGGCGAGGTCGAGGAAGTCGATGCGGGCCTCCGCGCGGAGCCGGTCGATGACCTCGCGCATTCCCGCGCCGTCGACGCCGTCGGGGTGGAACTCGTTCGCGACGATCCGGATGCCGACGGTGAAGTCGTCGCCGACCCGCGCGCGCACCGCGCGCAGCACTTCGCGCGGGAAGCGGGTGCGCCCCTCGATGTCGCCGCCGTACTCGTCGCCGCGCGCGTTGTAGAGGGGCGAGAGGAACTGGTGCAGCAGATAGCCGTGCGCCATGTGGATCTCGACGCCGTCGAACCCGCCGTCGCGGGCGTGCTCCGCCGACAGCGCCCAGCCGTCGACGAAGGCCGCGATGTCGTCGTGGTCCATCTCGCGCGTGGCGTGCGCGGTCGACGGCGAGAGCAGTCGCGACGGGGCGTACACCGCCCGCGGGCCGTCCGGACCGTCGGGCTGCGCCTGCGCGCCGTGGTGGTTGAGCTGCACGAAGATCTTCGCGCCGGCCTCGTGGACGGCATCCGTCATCTTCTTGGATGCCGCGACGCTCTCGGGGCGGTAGGCGTCCTCGAACCCGCGGATCGACCCGGTGGGGTGCACGAAGTGGTTGCCGGCGACGAAGAGCCCGCACCCGCCCTGCGCCCGCCGCACGTAGTACGCCGTCTCGCGGTCGGACTCGACGCGGTCGGAGTACTGCTTCGAGTGCGCCGTCTGCATGATGCGGTTGGGCACCGTCACGGCCCCGATCCGCAGCGGCTCGGCGAGGACGGAGGAGCGGATGCCGGGACTCGCGGTCATCCTCCGAGCCTACGTCGCCGCCCCGCGGCGCCCGCCGAGCAACCGCGACGTCGTCGAACGACCACGCTGTCGGCGACGGTGACGTGGTCACTCGCCGAGATCGTGGTTACTGGGCAGGGGTGCATACGCGCGGATGCCGCGGCCGGCGGCGGCCTGCGGGCGGCGTCAGAGACGGTCGAGGGCCTGGTCGAGGTCGGCGACGAGGTCGTCGATCGACTCGATGCCGACCGAGAGCCGCACCACCTCCGGAGGAACGGCGAGCTCGGTGCCGCGCACCGAGGCGTGCGTCATCTCGTCGGGGTAGTTCATCAGCGACTCGACCCCGCCGAGCGACTCGGCCAGCTGGAACAGGCGCGTCGACTCGGCGAGACGGCGCGCGGAGGCGGCATCGGCCAGCGCCACCGAGACGATCCCGCCGAACCCGCTCATCTGCCGCGCGGCGATCTCGTGACCGGGGTGCGAGGGCAGGCCGGGGTAGTACACGCGCTCGACCGCGCCGTGGCCCGAGAGGAATTCGGCGATCGCGTGCGCGTTCTCGCTGTGGCGCCGCATGCGAAGGGGCAGCGTCTTGATGCCGCGGGTCGTGAGCCACGCGTCCAGCGGGCCCGACACGGCGCCCACGGCGAACTGCAGGAACTTCGCCTGCTCGTACAGCGCGTCGTCGTTCAGCACGAGCGCGCCGCCGACGACGTCGGAGTGCCCGCCGAGGTACTTCGTGGTGGAGTGCACGACCACGTCCGCGCCGAGCGACAGCGGCTGCTGCAGCGCGGGCGACGCGAAGGTGTTGTCGACCACGACGAGCGCACCCGCCTCGTGGCCCAGCCGCGCGAGCCCGGCGATGTCGGTGATGCGCAGCAGGGGGTTGCTCGGGGTCTCGACCCACACGATGCGCGCGGGGCGCTCCTCGAGCGCCGCCCGCACCGCGCCCAGGTCGCTCATGTCGACGACGCGCACGCCGATGCCCCACGCGCCCAGCACGCGCGCGATGAGCCGATACGTGCCGCCGTAGACGTCGCTGCCGAGCAGCACCTCGTCGCCGGGCTCGAGCGCGGCGCGCAGCAGCGCGTCCTCGGCGGCGAGGCCCGAGGCGAACGACAGGGCGTGCGCGCCCCCCTCGAGTGCGGCGAGCTGCGTCTCGAGGGCGGTGCGCGTCGGGTTGCCGCTGCGGCCGTACTCGTAGCCGCCGCGGAGCCCGCCGATGCCGTCCTGGGCGTACGTGGTCGAGAAGTGCACGGGCGGGATGACGGCGCCCGTCGCCGGGTCGAACGCCTGGCCGGCGTGCACGGCGCGGGTCTCGAAGCCGGCGTCGCTATTGTGATCGGTCATTCGGTCGCTCCTTCGTGGGGGGCTTCGGCGGTGGTGCGGTCGTCGGCGAGAGCGGATGCCGCGGGCTCGACGTCGAACCCGTGCTCGCGCATCCAGTCGTCGTCGTAGAAGCGCTTGAGGTAGCCGCGGCCATGGTCGGGCAGCAGCACGACGACGACCGCGTCGGCCGGAAGGCCGCGCGCCGTGCGCAGCGCCGCCACGACGGCCATACCGCTCGATCCGCCGACGAGCAGCCCCTCCTCGCGGGCGAGGCGGCGCGTCATCGCGAACGTCTCGGCGTCGGGGATGCGGTGGATCTCGTCGGGGACCGAGGGGTCGTAGCTGTCGGGCCAGAAGTCCTCGCCGACGCCCTCGACGAGGTAGCCGTGGATCGGGCCGCCGGAGTAGATCGAGCCCTCGGGGTCGGCGCCGACGACACGGACCCTCCCGCCCGAGACCTCGTGCAGGTACCGCCCGGTACCGGTGATGGTGCCTCCCGTGCCGATCCCGGCGACGAAGTGCGTCACGCGGCCGTCCGTGTCGCGCCAGATCTCGGGCCCGGTCGTCTCGTAGTGGCTGAGCGGCCCGTTGGGGTTGGCGAACTGGTTCGGCTTGAAGGCGCCCGGGATCTCGCGCACGAGGCGGTCCGACACGCTGTAATACGAGCGCGGGTCCTCCGGCGGCACGCTGGTGTCGGTGACGACGACCTCGGCGCCGTAGGCCCGCAGCACGTCGACCTTCGCGCCGGCGAACTTGTCGGGCACGACGAAGATCATGCGATATCCGCGCTGCAGGGCGACAAGCGCGAGACCCACGCCGGTGTTGCCGCTGGTGGGCTCGACGATCGTTCCGCCGGGCCGCAGCTGCCCGTCGCGCTCGGCGGCGTCGATGATGCGGCGCGCGATGCGGTCCTTGGCGGAGCCGCCGGGATTGAAGTACTCGACCTTCGCCAGCACGGTGGCGGCGATGCCGTCGGTGACACGGGTCAGGCGGACGAGAGGGGTGTTGCCGACGAGGTCGGCCACGCTTTCGGCGTAACGCACGGGTAGGTCCTCGGTGTTGCCGCGCGGGTGCACGGGGAGTGATCGGGGTCGCGGAGGTCTGCGTGAAGCACGGGCTTCAACAGCAGGGGCGACAACACCGACAGGTCAACACGCGGACGAGTCTAGTCCGACGGCGGACGGGAAGCGACGGATGCCGCGACCCGGCGCTCTCCCGCCGGTCGCGGCACCCGTCGGCCGTTCCGGGTCACCAGGTCCTCACGTCCTCCGATCGTCCGACGTGCGCGGCCTGCGCGATGAGCGGCAGGGAGCGGTCGACGGCCTGTGCGACGCGACGGGTCACCGCGGGGTCGACGAGCTCGTAGCCCGCGAAGTCGGCATCCGACGCGTACACGCCCATCGGCAGTGTGAGCGCCTGGAAGAAGCCGAACAGCGGGCGCAGCTGATGCTCGATCATGAGCGCGTGTCGCTCGCCCCCACCGGTGGCGCCGAGCAGCACCGGCGTGCCGACGAGCCCGTACTGACCGACGAAGTCGAACAGATGCTTGAAGAGACCGGTGAAGGAGGCGCGGTACACCGGGCTGGCCGCGACCAGCAGATCGGCCGACTCGATCGCCTGCAGCGCCGCCTCGACCTCCGTGGCGACGTCGGCGCGCCGCAGCGCGCCAGAGAACCCGGGGCCCAGCGCTGCGACCTCGACCAGCTCGGTCTCGGCAGGGACCCGCTCCGCCACGGCGTCCAGGATCGCGCCGATCAGAGCCGTCGTCCGGCTCGGTGCCTGCAGCGAGCCCGAGACGCCGACCACACGCAGCCGCCGTGACGCGGATGGACCCGGCGTGGGGTCAGTGGACCCGGACGGTGTCCCCGCATCGCGCCACGCCCGGACCCCGAGAGGAGCAGCGAGCGTCGCCTGGGCGTCGAACGTGCTCACGAGTTCTCCTCCGGCGGCGCGGCCGGACGCCCGATCGACAGCATCAGGCGGTTCGCCCAGTTGAAGAACGCGGCGCCGTGCACGACGTCGGCGATCTCGAGCTCGTCCAGGCCCGCGGCGCGCAGGCGCGCGACGTGAGCGACGTCGAACGCGAGCGGCGTCGCGGTGAGCGCTGCGGCGGCCGCCACGATGGCGTCCCAGCGCTCGCCCAGCTCGGCGCCGATCCCCTCGGCGAGCAGGCGGTCCACCAGCTCGGGAGCTTTCGAGTGGTGGGCGGCGAAGCGTGCGTGCACCGAGGCACAGAAGACGCAGCCGTTGATCCGCGAAGCGGCGGTGGCTGCGAGTTCCCGTTCGGCCCGCGGGAGCCCGTCGGCCGTGTTGTAGAAGATGTCCTTGTCGACGAGCGTGCGCGCACGCAGGATCTCGGGGTCGCGCGCCAGCAGCCGGAAGTAGTCGCTCCCGGCGCGCTGCCGGTCGACCAGACCGTCGTAGTGGCGCTGGGTGAGCTCTTCGATGAGAAGCGGCTGGAGCCACGGCAGCCACCCCACCTCCGCGCGCGTGAACGCGTGTGGGTGCGCGGCATCGTGGGCGAGGACGGCTGATGCGGTCGTGCTGCCGGTCATGCGGAGACCTCCTGGGTCGCGGCGATCGCGCGGAGCCCGGCGGCGACGCGCTGCTGGAACGCGAGGAACGACACCAGCTGCGACAGCGTGACGATCCCGTCGGGGGTCCACCCCGCCTCGAGCAGACGCGCGTGATCGGCGGCATCCGCCTCACGTGGCCGGAACGTGAGCAGGTGCGTGTGGGCGAGCGCGGCCGCGAGCCGCTCCCCGAGCACGTCGCGCGTGTCGGGGGACGGCTCGTACCGTCGGCCCTCGCTGCTCTCGCCCCGCAGTCCCTCCTCGCGATACGCACCGAACGGCCCTGCCGTCGCGGCGAAGGATGCCTCGGCGAGGACGAGCGCGGCACGCTCGGAGTCGGCGTCGCGAGCGGCGTCCGCGTAGTGGCGCGCCGTCTCGTCGTCGGCCGTGGAGCGCGTCGCGAACGCGGCGACGAGCACGCGGTCGGCGACGGCGAACGTTCTGTCGTCGACCGGTGCGAAGAGGGCGTCGTAGCTGGCCTGCAGCTGGTCGCGCGTGACAGGTCGCCTGCGGCGAAGCTCGTCGAGCACGTCGTCTCGGCGCACGCCGACGAGCCCGTCGACGACGTCGGTGGTCGCGGTGGTCATGGGGTCTCCTTTCCGAGACGTCCGAGTGGTTCGAGGGTTCCTTCGCGCGCTCTCCAGCCGAGTGCGGGGGCGACCTCGGTGGCGAACAGCTCGATCGACCGCAGCACGAAGTCGTGCGGGGCGTCCACCGAGTGCACCTGGAAGGCGACCTCGGTGGCCCGCGAGAGAGTCGTGTCGGTGGCAAGCGATGCGGCCACCTCTTCGGGGGTCCCGAGGTGCGTGTCCGTCGCGGCGATGAGCTCGTCGAGCGTGTCGCCGGGGATGTGCTGTCCGGCGCGCCGGAAGCCCTCCGCCGCGCGGCGCAGCCCCACCGCGGCAAAGCGCACCGCGTCGGCGCGGTCGTCGGCGACGAACGCGGTGCGGGATGCCGTGATCCGCGGCGCTGCGCCGGTCGGGAGCGCGTCGAGATAGCGGTCGATGATCGGATGCTGCAGGTCGGCGAGGGTCGCGCCGACGGCGTCCGCCGCGCGAGGCTGCGTGCGCGACAGCAGCAGGCCGTGGCCGTGCACGCCGGCGCGCGCGCCTCCCGCCGCGGAGAACGTCGCCTGCCACACGCGCGAAGACAGGGGTGTGGCGGTAGGCGGTGTCACCGCGCTCGGATCGGGGTAGAGCCTGTTGCCCGCGCCGATCTCACGCCCTGCGAGTGCGTCGAGCAGGAGCGCGAGCTTCGCGTCGTAGACGGCGGCCTTGGCCGCCGCGTCCTGACCGAAGGGCGCGAACGACGACGGGGTGCCGCCGCTGCCGAGACCGAGGTCGATCCGCCCGCCGGAGAGCAGATCTGCCACGACGGCGTCCTCGGCGACGCGCACCGGGTCTTCGAGCGGCAGCGTGATGACGCCGGTGCCGAGCCGGATCTCGCTCGTCGCGGCGGCGACGTGGGCGAGGAACACGAGGGGTGCCGGCAGGCCGCCCTCGGCCGCGCGGAAGTGGTGCTGCGCGACCCATGCGCGCCCGATGCCGAAGCGTTCGGCATGCCGGATCTGGTCGGCGGCGAGGCGGTATCGCTCGGAGGCGGGCGCGTCGTCGAGCAGGCGGGTGAAGAAGGCGAGAGACGACACGGTCATGCCGCGACCTCCGATCGTCCGGGCACGGCGGCCAGCAGCTCGCGCGTGTAGTCATGGGCGGGTGCGGTGAATATGTCCTCGGTGCTGCCGGCCTCGACCACCCTCCCGCGGCGCATCACCGAGACCGTGTGGCTGATGCGACGCACCACCGCGAGATCGTGCGAGATGAAGAGGAAGCTGAGACCGAGTTCCTGCTGCAGCGATTCGAGCAGCTCGAGGATGCGCGCCTGGACGGTGACGTCGAGGGCAGAGACGGCTTCGTCGAGCACGACGACCTCGGGGCGGATCGCGAGTGCTCTGGCGATCGCGACGCGCTGACGCTGTCCACCCGAGAGCTCCCGCGGCGTGCGCTCGAGCACGTCGGCGGGGAGCGAGACGCGGTCGATGAGCTCGGCGGCGCGCGCCCTCCGCTGGGGCCGCGTGCCCTCCCGGAAGTTGTGCAGCGGCTCGGCCACGATCTGCGCCACGCTCTGCCGCGGGTCCAGTGACGAGAACGGGTTCTGGTACACCAGCTGCACGCGCCGGCGCAGTCGCCGAAGCTCTTCGCCCTTCAGGCCGGCGATGTCTGCGCCGTCGAGCTGGATGCGCCCGGCGTCAGGATGCAGGAACCGCGTCACCAGCCGTGCCGTCGTCGTCTTGCCGGAGCCCGACTCCCCCACCAGCGCGTGGGTCGTGCCCCGGCGCACCTGGAACGACACGTCGTCCACGGCGCGGAACGGCTCGCGTCCACGCCCGTGCACGGCGAAGTCCTTCACCAGCCCCTCCGCTGCGACGGCATAGGGGTTCTCGGCTGCGGCGGCCGCAGCATCCCGCAGGAACGGCGGTGCCGTCGGCCCCCGGAACTCCCCGGTCGCGAGGGACGGCGCGTCAGCGAGCAGCTGACGCGTATAGGGGACAGCGGGAGACGACAGGATGCCGGCGCTCGGCCCCTGCTCGACGACGCGCCCGTGATTGAGCACCACGATGCGTTGCGCGCGGTCCGCCGCGACCCCGAGGTCGTGGGTGACGAGGAGCACCGACGTGCCCTCCTCGCGCCGCAGATCGTCGATGAGATCGAGGATGCGACGTTGCACGGTGGCGTCGAGGGCGCTCGTCGGCTCGTCCGCGATGATCAGGCGCGGCCGCAGCGCGATCGCGGTCGCGATGAGCACCCGCTGCCGCATGCCGCCGGACAGCTCGTGAGGATGCTGACGCGCCCGCAGCGCGGGGTCGTCGAGGCCGACCCGGTCGAGCAGCTCCAGCACGCGGCCGCGGCGGGTGGCGGCATCCCGCACCCCGTGAAGCCGGAGGATCTCGCCCACCTGCACGCCGACCGGGCGCACCGGGTCGAGGGACGACACCGGGTCCTGCGGGACCAGGCCCACTTGTGCGCCACGCACCGCGCGCAGCCGCTTCTGGCTCCATCCGGTGATGTCGACACCGCCGATCGAGATCGATCCGCCGTCCACGCGGCCACCTTCTGGGAGCAGCCCGATGAGGGCGTGAGCGGTGGTGGACTTGCCCGAGCCGGACTCGCCGACGAGTGCGACCACCTCCCCTTCGCCGACCGAGACGTCCACGCCGTGGACGACCTCTCGGCGTCCGGCCCGCGTCTGATACGACACGCGCAGATCCTGCACGTCGAGCACGCTCATCGCGCTCCCCTTCCGATCGACTGGCTGATGCGGTTGGCGCTCAGCACCACAACGAGCACGACAAGACCCGGCAGGGTGGTGAGCCACCAGGCGGTGGCGACGTAGTTGCGTCCCTCCGCGATGAGCAGCCCCCACTCCGGCGTCGGCGGCGGTGCGCCGTAACCGAGGAAGCCGAGCGTCGAGATCGCGAGGATCGCGGTGCCGAACTGCAGGGCCCCGAGCCCGACGACGGCTGTGGTCGAATTCGGGAGCACGTGCCGGCGCAGCACCGAGACGTACGACCCGCCGCTGCCGAACGCGGCCTCGACGTAGTCGGTGCGGCGCACGCGCACGACCTCGGAGCGGGAGACTCGTGCGAATGACGCGACGCTGACGACGCCGACGGCGATGGCCGCGTTGACCGTCCCGAATCCGAGCAGGATGATCACCGACAGCATGAGCAGCAGCCCGGGGATCGACAGGAGCACGTCGACAAGGCGCATCAGCACGTCATCCACCCAGCCGCCGACGGACCCGGCGACGACGCCGATGACCGTGCCGGCCGCGAGCCCCACCGTGACGGCGATGAGAGCCCCCGACAGCGAATGGATCGCGCCGTAGACGACGCGCGCGTAGACGTCGCGTCCGATCGCATCGGTGCCGAACCAGTGCGCCGCGCTCGGCGGCAGCAGCTTCTCGGCAGGCACTCCCACGATCGGGTCGTGCGACGTGAACAGCCACGGCGCGACCGCCCACAGCACCGCGACGAGGATCACCGCCACCGCGGCGACGAGCGTCCACGACGGCCGCCGCCTGCGGGCGAACAGCCGCGCGGCCGACGCGCGTCGCTCGGGCAGGCCGTCGGGCGCCCCGGCATCGCGAGCGACCGGATCGAGGACCACACCGGAGGCCTCGTCCCGCGCGATCGCGGCGGTGGAGGCATCCGTGACCTCTGTCGTGGTCTGCGCGTTCATGCGGTCGCCTCCTGCAACGCGATGGGGGACCGGTTGCGGGCAGCGCGTCTGCCGCTGCGCAGCCGGGGATCGAGCACGGGGTAGAGCAGGTCGACGAGGAGGTTCACGACGACGAAGGTCAGCGCGGCGAGCACGACGATCCCCTGCAGCACCGGGATGTCCTGGTTCGCGACCGCCTGCTCCGTCACGCGCCCGATGCCGGGTCGTCCGAACACCGTCTCGGTGACCACCGCGCCGCCGATCAGCTCGCCGAACAGCACGCCGGCGATCGTGAGCGTCGGCAGCAGGGCGTTGCGTGCGACCGAACGCCACAGCACCCAGGACGGCGACGCGCCCTTCGCCCGCACGACGGTGACGAACGGCTGCAGCTGCACCTCATCGATGCTGCGCACGAGGATCTGGGCCAGGGGCGCCGAGATGGGCACCGCGAGCGTGACCACCGGGAGGATGAGGCCCGCCACCGGATCGGCGCCGACGATGGGCACCCAGCCGAGGCCGAACGAGAACACCTGGATGAGCAGGATGCCGAGCCAGAACACCGGCACCGCCACGAACACCCCCGGGAGGGCTTGAAGCCCTTGGCGGAGCCACGCGAACGGTGACAGCGTCGAGAGGAACGCGACCGCGAACGCGAGCACCGCGGCCAGCGCGAACCCGAGCGTCGCCAGGGCCACCGTCGGCGGGAGCGCCTCCCCGATGAGCTGCAGGACCCCGGTGCCGTACTGCGTGGAGAATCCCAAGTCCCCCTGCGCGTATCCGGTGAGGGTGGCCCAGTACTGCTCCCACCACGGCGAGTCGACGCCGTACGCGGTGCGGATGGACGCGATCTGATCAGGCGTCAGTCCCAGCTCGGGATTGTCGTACTTGATGAGGACGGCGTCGCCGGGCAGCAGCTGCAGCAGGACGAAGGTGGCCGTGAAGGCCGCGATCAGCACGATCGCGGCCTGCCCGGCGCGTCGGAGCGCGTAGCTCATGGGTTCGGCTCCCGAGTCCTACTGCTGCTCTTCAAGCCACACGTCGTAGAACAGCGGACGCGCGACCGACTCGAACTCGATCCCGTGGACGTACGGTGCTGCGCCGTACACCTGCGGCTCCTCGAACAGCGGGATGACGTACGCCTGCTCGGCGAGATGGTCCTGCACCGCCTGCGACGCCGCGATCCGCGCCTCCGCGTCGGGCGTCGAGGCCACGGCCTCGAGCAGGCGGTCGAGCTCGGCATCGTCCGACAGCAGCGTGTTGCGGTTCTTCGTGTAGTACTGGCTCTTGATGACGTCGAGGTCCGCGCGTCCGACCATCGAGTGGTAGAGCGGGGTCTTCAGCGGGTCCTTGATGTCCTCGGCGTACGTGCCGGCATCCGCCGACTTCACGTTGAGCTCGACGCCGATCTTCTTCAGCTGCTGCGAGACGAGTTCGAGCGTCTGCTTCGACAGCGGCTGCGGCTTCGCCTCGTAGACGTCCAGAGACAGGCGCTGGCCGTCCTTCTCGCGGATGCCGTCGGCTCCCGGCTCCCACCCGGCCTCGTCGAGCAGCTCCTCTGCCTTCTCGGGGTCGTACTCATAGAAGTCCGACTCGTCCTTGTATCCGAGAGCGGACGAGCTCAGTGCAGACGTGGCTCGCGGGTAGTTGCCCGTGAAGATCGTGTCGACGACCTCCTGGCTGTCGACACCGGCGACGAGGGCCTGACGAACACGGATGTCGCTCAGCAGGGGGTTGGTGAACCGCAGGCTCAGCCCGTTGTTCACACCACGGGTCTGCGGAGCGTACAGGTCGAAGCCCGACGACTCGACGCGCGCCTCGTCGAACGCCTGCACGTACCGGATGTAGTCGGCCTGGCCCGACAGCAGCGAGCCGATGCGCACGCTGTCCTCGGGCGTGACGATGAGGTGGATCTCGTCGAGGTACGCGCGGCCCTGGTGCTCGAAGCTCGGCGGCGCCCAGTCGTAATCCTCGCGTGCCTCGAGTGTGAGGTCGGTGCCCAGCTTCTCATCGGTGACCACGAAGGGACCCGAGCCCACGATGTCGACGGCGTTTCCGGCGCCGAGCTCCTCCAGCGAACGATCCAGCGTCGTCGGCGAGAGCAGGCCGGAGTTGATGGTCGACGTCGCCTGGAGGAAGCCGGGCGCCGGCGCCGAGAAGCGGAACGTCACGGTGTCGGCGTCGACGACCTCGCTCGAGGCGTAGTTGTTGATCGCCTCCGAGACCGTCAGTCCCAGCGTCGGGTTGCCGAGACCGTACGTGTCGAAGTTCTTCGCGACGGCGGCGGCGTCGAGCGGAGTCCCGTCCGAGAAGGTGACATCGTCGCGCAACCCGAACGTGTACTCCGTGGCGTCGGCGTTCACCGTCCACTCCGTCGCGACCCACGGCTCGATCTCGAGCGTTTCGGGATTCTGCCACGTCAGGCGCGCCGTGATGTTGTTCACGATGCCGCCGTTGGGGTAGAAGCCCGCCTGCGGCGGGTAGAGGTTCGTGTACGTCTGGTGCTCGAGGTAGGTGAGCGCGCCGCCGCGGACGGGGTCGTCGGCTGCGGCCGCCGCGCCCTCCGAGGCGGGCTGCCGCGACGCGCACGCCACCAGGGATGCCGCGGCGACGAGCAGGGCGGCAGCCCCGGCGGCGATTCGCAATGCGGGACGGGACATGGGTTCTCCAATGTGATTCGGGTGAGGTGAAGGGGTGCTGGCCACGCTAGGGAGCGGCATCCGTCGCCCGCCGATCGGGCTGTCACTGCTGTTCACCGTGCGCAAACGAGGGTCACCGACGTTCACGGGACGTAATACGGCGAGCTCAGCGACGCAGGGCGGCGGGTTCGGGTGCCCGCGCGAGCCGGGGCGCACCGAGCCCCAGGCGATCCCGAAGCGTCGCCCCGGAACGGCCGATGAGGCCCCGGCGCCGCAGTTCCGGCACGGCGAGGGACGTGAAGGACTCGAACTGCGACGGCTGGAAGGCAGACAGCACATTGAAGCCGTCCGCGGCGCCGGAGTCGCGCCACAGCTCGAAGTGATCGGCGATCGCTCCGGCACCGCCGACGACGAAGTTGGCCGGCACGGCGTGCGCGGCGATGAGGTGACGCCACGTGACCGGGTACGGACCGTCGAGGCTCCGGCCGGTGCGCCCGCGCACGATGTCGAGCGTCCGCGCCGCCGGCTCCGCGAAGCGGGCCGCGGCCCGCCGTGGCACCGCGTCGTCGACGGATGCCTCGCGCACGGCGTCGTCGGCGTCGATACAGGCGATGTCGAGGAACGATGCCAGCGAGCGGTTCGATGGGAACGCCGGCCGCCCGTCGGAGCCGGAGAAGCCGTCGTCGATCGGGACGAGCAGGAGCAGCCGGTCGACGATCGCGCGGGCCGCGGCATCCGTCTCCGCCACCACCGGCAGCACCGGGACGATGACCTTGAGCTCGTCGGGATCACGGCCGGATGCCTCCGCCAGCGTCCGCAGCCCGGCTCGCGTCGCCGCGGCCACGGCCGGCTCTCCCGCGGCGATGAGCGCGAGGTCGGCCTCGGTCGCGGCCAGCGCACGTGAACGCGGCGAAGTGCCGGCGTGGACGATCGGCGGATGCCCTTGCGGTGGGCGCGCGACGTTCAGCGGCCCCTCGACTCGCACGTGCGCGCCCGAGAATGCGGCCGGGCGCAACCGGTCGGCGTCGATGAGCACGCCCCGAGCGGTGTCGGCGAGCCACGCGTCGTCATCCCACGACTCCCAGAGCAGCCGCAGCGCGTGGACGAACTCGTCGGCGCGGTCGTAGCGCGACTCGTTGTCGGCGTGCGCGTCGCGCCCGTGGTTCGCCGCGGCGCGCGGCTCGGCGCCTGTGACGAGGTTGACGCCGGCGCGACCGCCGGTGAGGACGTCGAGGGATGCCGTCGCGCGAGCGGCTGCGTACGGATCTGCGTACGTCGAGTTGACGGTCGCGATGAGCCCGATGCGCTCGGTGACCCCGGCGAGGTACAGCACGGCGCTCAGCGGATCGATGCGTGCGAGCAGGTAGGGGTCGCGGAACTCCAGGTCGGGTCCGGTCGCGAGCCAGTCGCCGAAGAAGAGGTAGTCGAGGTCGGCGTCCTCGCCCAGGCGTGCGATGCGACGCAGGACCGCGGCATCCGACTGCGGGTCGTTGTGCGCGCCGGGGTAGCGCCAGCCTGACGGGTACGCGCCGAGTGTGCGCACCATGGCGCCGACGATGAGAGGCTCGCTCATACCGGCACCACGTCCAGCGAGGGCGCCGGGCCGACGGCGGCGAGGCGGCCGCGCGCGCGCGACCACTGGCTCCACGACCCCGGATACACCACGACGTCGATGCCCGCGATCACCCCGGCCAGCGCCGTGTGGGTCGCCGCGATGCCCGAGCCGCAGTAGGCGGCGACGGCGACTCCGTCGCGCACCCCGGCGGCGGCGAACTCGGCGCGGATCTCTTCGGCCGAGCGGAACTTCCCGGCTGACAGGTGCACGGTCGTCGGCAGGTTCACCGCGCCCGGGATGTGACCGCCGACGGGGTCCAGCGGCTCGCTGTCGCCGCGGTATCGCTCGGGCGCGCGGACGTCCAGCAGCAGGCCGTGGTCGGGCCACTCCTCCACGCCGTCGATGTCGGCGAAGCCGTCGCTGATGTCATCGAGAACGACATCGCCAGGCGGGCGCGGCAGCACGTCGCCGGTCTCCAGCGGCAGCCGCTCCGCCAGCCACCCGCGAAGCCCGCCATCGAGCACACGCACGTCGGCGAGTCCGGAGCGGGTCAGCAGCCACCAGGCGCGGGCCGCCGCGACCGAGTGCACGTCGTCGTACGCGACGACGGTGTCACCGGTGCGGATCCCCCAGCGCCGGGCAGCGGCCTGCAGCTGCTCGCGGGACGGGAGCGGATGCCGCCCCTCACGCGGGTCGCCGCGGCGGGCGAGCTCGTTGTCGAGGTCGACGTAGACTGCGCCCGGCAGGTGCCCGTCGAGGTAGTCCGGGCGGCCCTCCGGCCGGTCGAGGCGCCAGCGCACGTCGAGGATCCGCGGCGGGGTGCCGCCGCGGATCAGATCGGCGAGGTCGGTCGGCGAGATGAGTGGGGTTGGCATGCGCTCATGCTGGTCGGGCGCCCGACTCGGTGAAACGCTGAGACGACACACGCCGCGACAGGGCGACACGCGGCGTCATACGGGGTCATCCGCGCGCTGAATCGCGGTGTCGCGATCGAATCGCGGTGCTCCGTGCGCTCCGACCACCGCGAGTCGTACGCGACATCATGGTGGACGACGGGGGCGCGGGTCAGCCGCGCAGCGCGAGGGCGAAGGGCAGCACCTCGGCCGCGCCTGCCCGCCGCAGCTCGCGGGCGGCGATCGTCAGGGTCCACCCGCTGTCGACGCGGTCGTCGACGAGGAGCACGGGCCCGTCGGGAAGGTCGAGAGTCGCCGCGGAGAAGCGCCCCCAGACGCCCGCCACCCGGAATGCGCTGTTGCCGCCCGGCCGGCCCGTCGGGCCGCCGTCCACGAGGTCGAGGGCGCCGAGGAACGGCAGCCGCCCGATCTCGGCGATGCCGCGGGCGAGCGAGTCCACCAGCTGCGGCTTCGACCGCGACGGCATCGCCACGACGGCCACGGGCCGGCGGTCCCAGCCCCACTCCGCGAGCACGCGGACGCAGGCCTGCAGCACGTTCGGGGGCACCGGCGCGTCCCCGGCGCCGACGGCGAAGAGGTCGCGCAGCGCGCCGCCCCAGCCGAGGTCGGTGAGGCGAGCGAGCGCGCGTCCCTCGGCTGCCTGCTCCTCCGAAGGGATCCGGCCCTTCACCGCGACTCCGAGCCGGTCGGCGCCCGTCGGCCACTGCCGCCGGGGCTCTATCGGCACGCCGACGCGATCGAGCGCGGCCGCGGCGGCATCCGTCGCCCCCGTCGCGATCTCGGTCGGAAACCACGCGCCGGCGCAGTTGTCGCAGCGACCGCACGGGGCGGCGGTGTCGTCGTCGAGCGAGCGCTGCAGGAACTCCATGCGGCAGCCGCGCGACTCCTCGTACTCGATCATGTGCTGCTGCTCGGCGACCCGCTCGGCGGCGATGCGCCGGTAGCGGTCCTCGTCGTAGGTCCACGGCTCGCCGGTGGCGATCCAGCCGCCCCGCACCCGGGCGACGGCTCCGTCGACGTCGAGCACCTTCAGCAGCAGCTCGAGCGGCGTGCGGCGGATGTCGACGACGGCCTCGAGCGCGGGCGTCGAGAGCGGCCCCGCGGCGTCGGCGAGCGCCGCCAGCACCCGCTCGGCCCGCTCCCGGTCGGGCATCGACGCCGTGGCGAAGTAGTGCCAGATCTCGCGGTCCTCGGTTCCCGGGAGCAGCAGCACGTCGGCCGACTCGGTCGCACGGCCGGCGCGCCCGACCTGCTGGTAGTACGACACCGGCGACGACGGGGCGCCCAGATGCACGACGAAGCCGAGGTCGGGCTTGTCGAACCCCATCCCCAGCGCGCTGGTGGCCACGAGGGCCTTCACCCGGTTGTCTTTCAGGAGTGCCTCGGACTCTTCCCGCTCGTCGGTGTCGGTCTGTCCGGTGTAGGCGCGCACGTCGTGGCCCCGCTCGCCCAGCAGTCGCGCCGTGTCGTTCGCGGCGGCGACCGTGAGGGTGTAGATGATGCCAGAGCCGGGCAGGTCGCCGAGGTGGCTGATGAGCCAGGCGAGGCGGCTCGGCGAGTCGGGCAGGCGCAGCACGCCCAGCCGCAGCGACGCGCGGGCCAGCGGCCCGCGGATCGTGAGCACGCCTGGTCCGGCATCCCCCGCCGGCCCGTCGCGGTGCGCACCCGCGTCGAGCTGCTCGGCGACGTCGGCGACCACGCGGCTGTTGGCCGTCGCGGTCGTCGCCAGCACGGGGACCCCGTCGGGCATGCGCGCGATGAGCTCGCGCAGGCGGCGGTAGTCGGGGCGGAAGTCGTGGCCCCAGTCGCTGATGCAGTGGGCCTCGTCGACGACCAGCAGGCCGATGCGGTCGACGAGCTGCGGAAGCTGCTCGTCTCGGAACGAAGGGTTGTTGAGCCGCTCCGGCGAGACGAGCAGCACGTCCACCTCGTCGTGGTCGAGCTGCGCGAGCACATCGCCCCACTCGTGCGCGTTCGTCGAGTCGATCTTCACCGCGCGGACCCCTGCCCGGGCGGCCGCCGCGATCTGGTCGCGCATGAGGGCCAGGAGCGGAGACACGAGCACGGTCGGCCCCGCACCCCGTCGGCGCAGCAGCAGCGTCGCCACGAAGTACACCGCCGACTTGCCCCAGCCGGTGCGCTGGACCACGAGCGCGCGGCGCCGGTCGTCGACGAGCGCCTCGATCGCCTCGAACTGGCCCTCGTGGAAGTCGGCGTCGTCCCGCCCCACCAGCGCCCTCAGCACGTCGAGGGCCTCGGCACGGGTGGTCGTCGTCGGTGTCACGGGTTCCACCCTGCCCCATGCTCCTGACACGTCTCCCAGACGCGTCCGCGCGCGCGACCGGTCAGGCGCGGGGGGCCGCCAGCAGCTGGTCGAGCAGGGCGAGCGCGGCGTCCTGGGGAGCACTGGCGTCCAGGAGCCACTGGGTCTGCAGACCGTCGGATGCCGCGATCACCAAGGCCGCGACCGCCTCGGGGTCGACATCCGCCCGGATGCGACCGGCCTCCTGGCTGTGACGCACCCGCCTGGCCATGTCGGCGCGCACGCGGGCGAAGCGCGAGGTGGCGAACTCGCGGGCGGCCGGATGCCCCTCCTCCAGCGCCGTCGCGACGAGAGTCGAGTAGAGCTGGACGAGTCCCTGCACCTCGCGGTTCGACTCCGTCCAGCGGCGGAGCGCCTCCACGGGGGTCTCGTCCTGATCGGCGGAGGGCTCGTCGTCGCCGCGTCGCTCGGACTCCTGGTAGACGGCGACGAGCAGCTCTTCCAGCGACCCGAAGTAGTGCTTCAGCGCGGCATGGGTGACGCCGACCTCCTCGGCGATCGCGCGCAGGCTCGTGCGGTCCGAGCCGCGCTGCGCGAAGACCTCGATCGCACGGTCCAGGATCTCCTGACGTCGGGCGACGCCCTTCGCATACGACCCGCGCGGGGCCGGCTGGTGCTCGTCGCCGGACATGGGGCCATGCTATCCGACGAAAACCTCCACGTGGAGGTTTTCGTGGTACCGTGATCGTCGGCGGGGTCGGTCGATCCGCTCCCGCCCACAGCGACAACCGTCGAAGCAGACAACGAAGGAGCGCGACCGATGCCGGTCCAGACATCCATCCAGCTGTTCACCGTGAAGGACGCGCTCGAGGCCGACCTCGAGGGCACCCTCGCCGAACTGGCCGCCCGCGGCTTCACCGCCGCGGAGCCGTACGACTTCGTGCGCCGCGCCGAGCCGCTCGCGGCAGCGCTGAAGGCCAACGGCATCGCCGCCCCCACCGGTCATGCCTTCCTCGCGTCGACCTCGTTCGTGAACCCCGACGGCACGACGACGACCCGCCCGGTCCCCGCACCGGAGGCCGTCTTCGACGCCGCGGACACCCTCGGCATGACCACCGTCATCGAGCCCTACACCGACCCCGCCCTGTGGCAGAGCCGTGAGCACATCGCCGACATCGCCCGGCAGCTCAACGCCGCCGCCGAGATCGGCGCCGCACGCGGCATCCGCGTCGGGTACCACAACCACGCGCACGAGCTCGAGGCGACCTTCGACGGCAAGACCGGTCTCGAGGTGCTCGCCGACCTGCTCGACGAGCGCGTCGTGCTCGAGGTCGACCTCTACTGGGTGGCGCGCGCCGGCGTCGACTCGGCGGCGCTCCTGCGCCGGCTCGGAGACCGCGTGATCGCGGTGCACGTCAAGGACGGCACGCTCGACCCCGAGGCCGTCGCGGCCTACCCGCCGGCCGACCAGGTGCCCGCCGGCCAGGGCGTCGTGCCCCTCGAAGAGGCGCTGGCCGCGGCATCCGCCCTCGAGGTCGCCATCGTCGAGTTCGACCACTTCGGCGGAGACCTGTTCGACGCCGTCGAGCAGAGCCGCCGCTTCCTCGACGAGAAGGTGTCCGCCTGATGGCCGCCGCGACCCAGCCCGTCGGCGTCGGCCTCATCGGCGCCGGCAACATCAGCGACCAGTACCTGACGCACCTCACGAGTTTCCCCGACGTGCGCGTGCTCGCCGTCGGCGACCTTCTCGAGGAGCGCGCCAAGGCCCAGGCCGACAAGTACGGCGTGCCGCGCGGCGGCAGCGTCGAGTCGGTGCTGAACGACCCCGACATCGACATCGTCGTGAACCTCACGATCCCGGCGGTGCACGTGGAGGTGTCCGAGGCGATCATCGCCGCGGGCAAGCACGTGTGGACCGAGAAGCCGATCGGCATCGACCGCGAGGAGTCGCAGCGGCTGCTCGACACCGCCCGCGCGGCCGGTCTGCGGGTCGGCGTCGCGCCCGACACCGTGCTCGGCCCCGGTGTGCAGACGGCGAAGCGCGCGATCGCGCGCGGCGACATCGGCCGCCCGCTGTTCGCGACCACCACGTTCCAGTGGCAGGGTCCGGAGCTGTGGCATCCGAATCCCGCGTTCCTCTACGCTAAGGGCGCCGGGCCGCTGCTGGACATGGGACCGTACTACGTCTCGACACTCGTGCACGTGTTCGGCCCGGTCGCGTCGGTCGCCGCCCTCGGGCTCCAGGGCGTCCCGACCCGCACCGTCAAGTCGGGAGAGCTCGCCGGCCAGGAGTTCCCGGTCGAGATCCCGTCGACGCTGTCGGTGCTGATGGACTTCGAGCAGGGCGGTCAGGCGCAGAGCCTGTACAGCACCGACTCGCCGCTCAAGCGCCACGGCATCGTCGAGATCAACGGCACCGAGGGCACGATCGTGATCCCCGACCCGAACATGTTCGGCGGCGACATCTCGATCATCCGTCCGCTGACCGACGCGTCGGTGAGCGAGCAGGAGATCCTCGAGGTGCCGCAGGAGGGCGTGCTCACCGGCCGCGGCCTCGGACTGCTCGACATGGCGCGCTCGATCCGCGAGGACCGCCCGCACATCGCCACCGGCGAGTTCGGCTACCACGTGCTCGACACCCTGCTCTCGATCGAGGAGGCCGCTGCGTCCCGCGGCTTCGTCGAGGTGAAGAGCACCCTCGGCGAGGTCGGCTCGCTGCCCGCGGACTTCGACCCGCTGGCCGCCACGCTCTGACGGGCGCCGCCGCGCCGAACGCCCCCTGCCGCGAGGCGGGGGGCGTTCGTCTTGGGATGACGGATGCCGCGGGCCGCGGCACCGGAGCTCAGCCCAGCAGCGGCCGCTGCGTGACCCGCTGCTCCTCGTACTCCCGACGGGCCCGCTGCGTGGACTCGAGGGTCGAGACCTCGGCCACCGGGACGTCCCACCAGCCGGCGCCGTCGGGCGCGTAGATGAGCGGATCGCTGTTGATGTGAATGACGGTGGACCGGTCGGATGCCTTCGCCTGCGCGACGGCCGCCTTCAGGTCGTCGATGGCGGAGGCGCCGGGCTGGACCTCGATGACGTCGAGTCCGTAGCTGCGGGCGTTCATCGCGAGGTCGACCGGGAGGATGCCATCGCCCTGGAAGTTGCGCGCGTGGGGGTCGTACTCCCGGTAGCGGGTGCCGAAGCGCTCTGAGCCGACCGTCTCGGACAGGTGGCCGATGGAGGCGAACCCGTGGTTCTGCACGAGGATCACGATGAGCTTGATCCCCTCCGCGACCGCGGTGACGAGCTCGGTGTTGAGCATGAGGTAGGAGCCGTCCCCCACCATGACGATGACGTCGCGGTCGTCGCCGTCGGCGAGGAGACCGCGCTTCGCGCCCAGTCCACCGGCGATCTCGTACCCCATGCACGAGAACGCGTACTCCACGTGATAGCCGAGCGGGTCGCGGACGCGCCACAGCTTGTGGAGGTCGCCCGGCAGTGAGCCGGCCGCCTGGACGACGACGTCCTCCGGCGCGCTCGTGGACTGCACGGCGCCGATGATCTCGGGCTGGCCCGGCAAGGCGAGCCCGGACGGCGCAAAGGCTGCATCGACCGCGGCATCCCACTCCGCCTTCACGCGGGCGATCCGCTCGCGGTGGTCGCGGCCGACCTGGAAGCCCTCGAGCTCGATCGAGAGCTCGCGGAGAGCCTCGCGCGCGTCGGCGATCACCGGCAGCTCGGTGCCGTGCTTGTAGGCGTCGAAGGACGCGACGTTGATGTTGACGAACACGACACCGGGATTCTGGAACGCCGTGCGCGAGGCGGTCGTGAAGTCGCTGTACCGGGTGCCGATGCCGATGACGACGTCGGCCTCCGCCGCGAGGCGGTTGGCGGCGGAGGTGCCGGTCGCGCCGACGCCTCCGACGTACTGCGGGTGGTCCCACGCGAGGGAGCCGCCGCCTGCCTGCGTGGTGCCGACGGGGATGCCGGTCGCCTCGACGAGCGCGCGGAGCTGGTCCTCGGCCCCCGAGTAGAGGACGCCGCCGCCGGCGACGATGAACGGGTTCTTCGCGCCGCGGATCGCCGCCACCGCCCGCGCGAGCGGGCCTTGCTCGGGAAGCGGACGGCGCAGGTGCCACTCGCGGTCGTGCAGGAACTCGACGGGCACGTCGAGGGCCTCGGCCTGGACGTCCTCGGGCAGGGCGATGGTGACGGCGCCGGTCTCGGCGGGATCGGTCAGCACCCGCATGGCGGCGAGGGCGATCGAGTACAGCTGCTCGGGGCGCTGCACGCGATCGAAGAAGCGCGACAGCGGGCGGAAGGCATCCGTCACCTGCAGCCCGGTGTCCCACGGCTGCTCGAGCTGCTGCAGCACCGGGTCGGCGACGCGCGTGGCGAAGGTGTCGCTGGGCAGCAGCAGCGCGGGGAGGCGGTTCGTCGTCGCGAGCGCCGCGCCGGTGAGCATGTTGGCGGCGCCCGGACCGACCGAGGCCGCCGCGGCGAACGTCCCGCGCCGGCGATGCATGCGCGCGTACCCCACCGCCTCGTGCACCATGGCCTGCTCGTTGCGGGCCTGGTAGTACGGCATGAGCTCCGGCTGCTCGACGTTGACCTGCTTCAGCGCCTGGCCGATGCCGGCCACGTTGCCGTGCCCGAAGATGCCGAGCACCCCCGGGACGGTGCGCTCGCGGATGTCGCCGTCCACGGTCCACTGGTGCGCGAGGAACTCCACGAGGGCCTGGCTCACCGTCATCCGTCTCGTCGCGCCCATCAGCTGCTGCCTTCCTCGTCGTCGGCGGTGAACGGCAGTCGGTCGTCGACGTCCTGCCCGGTCCAGGTGCCGCGCACCCACGCGTGCGCGGGGTCGTCGCTGATCAGCCACACCCGCTCGGGGTCGGGGCCGGCCATCACGTTGAGGTAGTAGAGGTCGTACCCGGGCGCCGCCACGGCCGGGCCGTGGTAGCCGTAGGGCACGAGCGCGATGTCGCCGGTGCGCACCATCGCGTTGATGTCGATCTCGCCTGCGGGTGAGGAGTAGGTGCTGAACATGCCGAAGGATGCCTCGGGCGAAGCATCCGATCCGGCCACCGGCGCGGTCTCGAAGTAGTAGATCTCCTCGAGGCGCGACTCGTGGCCGGGGACGTGCTCGTCGTGCTTGTGCGGCGGGTACGACGACCAGTTCTCGGCGGGCGTGATGACCTCGCACACGATGAGCCGCGCGGCGTCCAGGGCCTGCGGGGTGCCGAAGTTGTGCACCTGACGGCTGGAGCGGCCCGCCCCGCGCAGCTCGACGGGCGTGTCGGCGGCGGGGACGTGCACGCTCGGCTTCACGATCTCGGTGGGCGAGGACGCGATCGCGACGCGGCCGGCGCCGGTGAGCACCGCGGTCGCGGCGGACGAGAGGTAGAGCACGTCGGTCGGCCCGTCGAACACCGACGCCCGGCCCTTCAGACGCGCCGTGGTGGTCTCGGCGCCCTCGAAGTACGAGACGGTGAACGATCCGGCCAGCGGCACGACGATGCGCTCCACCCCTGTCGGCGCGAGCGCGAGCGAGTCGGTCTCGGCCAGTTCGGCCACCCGGATGCCGGTGTGCGCCCAGCCGGGAGTGGTCTCGTCGACGACGCTCTCCCACCCGTCACGGGCGAGCTCGCCGCGGCGGTGGAACCAGCGCTGGTCGGTGGTGCTCATGTCTCCCAATCGGGGTGATCAGTGGTTCTGGGGGAAGCCGAGGTTGATGCCGCCGTGGCTGGCGGGGTCGAGCCAGCGGGAGGTGATGGCCTTCTCGCGGGTGAAGAAGTCGAAGCCGTGGACGCCGTAGGCTTTCGCGTCACCGAAGAGAGACTGCTTCCAGCCGCCGAAGGAGTGGTAGGCGACGGGCACGGGGATGGGGACGTTGATGCCGATCATGCCGACCTGCACCTCGTTCTGGAAGCGGCGAGCGGCTCCGCCGTCGTTGGTGAAGATCGCGGTGCCGTTGCCGAACCGGCCGGAGTTGATCAGCTCCAGGCCCTCGTCGTAGGACTGCACCCGGACCACGGACAGCACCGGTCCGAAGATCTCCTCGGTGTAGGCCCGGGAGGTGGTGGGGACGTTGTCCAGCAGGGTGGGGCCGAAGAAGAACCCGTCCTCGTGGCCGTCGACGGTGCAGCCGCGGCCGTCCACCACGATCCTCGCGCCGTCGGCCTCGGCGATGTCGACGTACTCGGCGACCTTGGCGCGGTGCGCGTCGGTGATCAGCGGACCCAGGTCCGGCTCCACCCCGTCGGTGCCGGCGCCGTTGCCGATCCGCAGCCGCCCGATGCGGTCCTGGATCTTCGAGATCAGCTCGTCCGCGACCGGCTCCACCGCGAGAACCACGCTGATGGCCATGCAGCGTTCCCCGGCGGCGCCGTATCCGGCGTTCACGGCCTGGTCGGCGACGAGGTCCAGGTCGGCGTCCGGCAGCACCAGCATGTGGTTCTTCGCGCCGCCCAGCGCCTGCACCCGCTTGCCGTGCCGTGACGCCGTCTCGTAGATGTACTGCGCGATCGGGGTCGACCCCACGAAGCTGATCGAGGCGACGTCCGGGGAGGTGAGCAGGCCGTCCACGGCGAGCTTGTCTCCCTGCAGCACCGTGAACACCCCGTCCGGCAGTCCCGCCTCCTGCCACAGTCGCGCCAGCCACAGCGCCGCCGACGGGTCCTTCTCACTGGGCTTGAGGACCACCGAGTTGCCCGCGGCGATCGCGATCGGGAAGAACCACATCGGCACCATCGCCGGGAAGTTGAACGGGCTGATGATCCCCACCACGCCGAGCGGCTGCTTGAGCGAGTACACGTCGATCCCGGTCGAGGCGTTCTCGCTGAACGCGCCCTTGATCAGGTGCGGGAACCCGCACGCCAGCTCCACCACCTCCTGGCCGCGCAGGATCTCCCCCATCGCGTCCGAGACGACCTTGCCGTGCTCGGCGGTGATGATCTCGGCCAGCTCCTGCTTGCGTGCGTTCAGCAGCTCCCTGAACGCGAACAGCACCGTCTGCCGCTTCGCGACCGAGAACCCGCTCCACACCTGGAACCCCGCCTGCGCCGATGCGATCGCCGCATCGACCTCCGTCTCATCCGCCAGCGCCACCTGAGCCTGCACCGCACCTGTCGCCGGGTTGAACACCGGCGCCGTCCGCCCCGAGACCGACGGCCGCTCCGCGCCGTCGATCCAGTGCGAGATGACGCGGACGTCCGAGTCGACGTCGGACGTCGCGGGAGAGATCTGGGTGTCGGTCATGTGAGTTCCTTCGTGAGAGTCGAGAGGTCGGAGTGGACGAGCCCCGCCGCGATGTCCACGGCGGCGGCGACGTCGTCGTCGGGGGGATACAGGAGCGTGCGGCCGACGGTGAGCCCACGCACGCCGGGGAGCGACAGGGCATCCTCCCACGCGGCGAAGGTCTCGTCGGGATCGACCCCGGAGTCGCCGCCCAGCAGCAGCGTCGGCATCGTCGTCGCCGCCGTGACCCGCTCCATGTCGTCCACCACGGGCAGCTTCATCCACGTGTGCGAGCTGGATGCGCCCAGACCCGAGGCGATCGCCACCGACAGGATGACGGCATCCGTCGACAGGTCGTTGACGACGCGGCCGTCCGCGCGCGTGCTGAGGAACGGCTCGAGCATGATCGGCAGCCCGGCGGCCGAGGCCTGCGTGACGGCGGCGGCCATCGCCGTGAGCGTGGACACCGTTGCGGGATCGGCGAGGTCGATGCGGACCAGCGTCTTGGCGAAGTCGATACCCGCGCCGACCATCGTCGGCACGTCGTACGCGGTCATGCGGTCGTCCAGCTCGAACGCCGCGCCGCGCAGTCCGCCGCGATTCATGGAGCCGACGATGATCTTGTCGTCCAGAAGCCCGAGCGCGGCGAGGTCGTCAATGATGTCGGGCGTGCCGAGCACGCCGTCCACACCGGGCCGGCTGAGCGCGATGGCGAGCCGGTCGAGCAGCTCGTACCGGTCGGCCATCGCGGTGGGGTTCGGGCCGACCGCGAGCGCGCCGCGGGCGGGATGGTCGGCCGCGACGATGAACAGGCGGCCGTCGGCGGACAGCACGTCGCGCCGGCGGCGGGCGGTGAGGGAGGCGCGGATCACCTCGGGCGCCGTGGCACGCAGATCGCGCAGGCGGACGAAGTCGTCCGCGGTGAGGAACCGGGTCATCGGGATGCTCCCGCCCCGATGATCGCGGCCACCTCGGACTCCGTCGGCATCGCCGTGGAGCATTCCAGGCGCGAGGCGACGATGGCTCCGGCGACGTTCGCGAACCTCAGGAGCCGCTCCAGGTCCCAGCCCGCGAGCAGCCCGTGGCACAGGGCGCCGCCGAACGCGTCGCCCGCGCCGAGGCCGTTGACGACGTCCACGTGATGCGGGGGCACCACGACGGACTCCTCGCGGGTCTTCGCCAGCACCCCCTTCGGGCCCTGCTTGACGATCGCGAGCTCGACGCCGCGCTCGAGCAGGGCGTCGGCGGCGCGCTCCGGCTCCGACTCGCCGACCGCGACCTCGCACTCCTCGCGGTTGCCCACGGCGACGGTGGCGTGCTCCAGGGCACGGGCCATCTGGGCGTGCGCGTCGGCCGGGCCGGCCCAGAACATCGGGCGGTAGTCCAGGTCGAAGACGGTGTGGCCGACCGTGCGCGCCTGCAGCGCGGCGTGATGAGCGGCACGACTCGGCTCCTGGCTCAGCCCGGTCGCGGTGATCCACAGGATGCGGGCGGCGCGGACGGCGTCGAGGTCGAGGTCCGCCGGCGGCACGTTGAGGTCCGGCGCCTTCGGCTCTCGGTAGAAGTACAGCGGGAAGTCGTCCGGCGGGAAGATCTCGCAGAACGTCACCGGCGTCTTGAGGGTGTCGTCGACCGCGACGAAGCGGTTGTCGACACCCAGCCGCTCGAGCTCGGCGAGCAGATAGCGTCCGAACGGGTCGTCCCCGACGCGCGAGATCAACGCGACGTGCCGGCCGTGGCGGGCCGCGGCGACGCTCACGTTGGCGGCGCTGCCCCCGAGGAACTTACCGAACGTCCGGACCTCTTCGAGCCCGACGCCCGACTGGAGGGGGTAGATGTCCACGCCCAGGCGCCCGAACGCCAGCACGTCAAAGGGAGGAGTGTTCTGGGTCATACCCCGCTGTACAACTCTCTGCGGCGCCCTCGGGCCGCCTCGGCGGACTCTTTGTCCTGACAATAGCACAACGCCTCCGGAAAGCGACACACCCGCGCTGGGCGTATGACAAATGCGTAGCGATGTATCATTGTCGGGACATTATGCTGTCGGGACTTGGAGTGGATGATGGCAGACGACGTGGTCAGGCTCGACGACTTCCTCTCGAGCATGGACCGCACCGGCCCCGTGCCGCTGTACTTCCAGGTCTCGAGCGCGATCGAGAAGGCGATCCGGTCCGGTGAGATCCCGCCGGGAGCGCGGCTCGAGAACGAGATCGCGATCGGCCAGCGCCTCGGGCTCTCCCGCCCGACGATCCGCCGCGCGATGGAGGAGCTGGTCGACAAGGGGCTCCTCGTGCGCCGGCGCGGCATCGGCACGCAGGTGGTGCAGGGTCAGGTCACGCGGCAGGTGGAGCTGACGAGCCTGTACGAGGATCTCAAGAACTCGCAGCACGAGCCCGGCACCCGGGTGCTCGAACACGACACGCGCGCCGCCGACCCCGCGACGGCGGACGCGCTGAGCGTGCCGGTCGGATCCGACATCGTCTACCTCCGGCGGCAGCGTTCCACCGACGGCGTGCCCGTCGCCGTGCTCACCAACTACCTGCCCCTGGACTTCGCCGACATCACCACCGAGCAGCTCCAGCAGAAGGGGCTCTACGAGATCATGCGGGCGCGGGGCGTGACCATCCGCGTGGCCAACCAGAAGATCGGCGCCCGGCGGGCGCACGGCGATGAGGCGGGACTGCTCGACATCGACAAGGGCGGGCCGGTGCTCACGATGGAGCGCGTGGCCTTCGACGCCTCTGGTCGCGCGGTGGAGTTCGGCCACCACTGCTACCGGCCCGACATGTACAGCTTCCAGACGACGCTCGTGGCCAGGTAGGACGAGCGGGACGGATGCCGCAGGCCCGCGCCCGCGGCATCCGTCCGGTCACCTCGTTCAGCGCAGCGCGCGGTGCCCCTTGTACTCGGGCGACCACTGGCCGAGCGCCTTGCCCTTGGCCGTGCCGTTGATCGCCGACTGCGTCTCGGCGAACGTGAGCGTCGCGTGGGCGGCGGCATCGGACATCTGCTCGAGCAGCGTGTCGCTGATGTTGGCGTAGGTGTCGCAGGCCTGGTGGTAGCACGGGTCGAACGCGACCCCCGCGGTGCCTCCGTACAACTCCACCTGCGCCGCCGACTTGAGGTCCTCGGCGCCCGAGAACAGGCCACCGGCCGGGATCCCGGCGCCGATGAAGGCGAAGTAGTCGCTGCGCCCGTCGAACGCCGTCGGCTCCGTGTCGAGATCACGCGCGTCGAACCAGTCCTCGAACACGCTCTCGACGATGTCGGAGCCGTTGGGGCCTGTCGTGCCGAACCCGTCGCCGTCGCCGTCGTAGATGAACCGGCCGCCGTTCGGCGACCCGAGCATGTCGAAATTCAGGTTGACGGCGTGCTGCTTGATCTCGGCCTTGCTCAGCTGCGACACGTAGTGGTTCGAGCCCTGGAGGCCGTCCTCCTCGCCGCCCCAGAACGCGAAGCGGATCCGGTTCTCGGTGTCGATGCCGAGCGCATCGATCTGGAGGGCCGTCTCCATCAGCGCCGCGATGCCCGAGCCGTTGTCGTTGATGCCCGGCCCTTCGGGCACGGAGTCGAGGTGCGCGCCCACGATGACCGTGCGATCGGTGCGCCCGGTCGGAGTGTCGGCCAGCAGGTTCTCCGTCTGGATGGTCGTCTCGGTGGTCACGACGTTGATCTCCATGACCAGCCCGCTCGTGGCGACCAGCGCTGCCCCGAGGTCGAACGAGGTGCTCACGACCGGCACGGGATCGGCGGTCCAGTCCGCCGTGCTGAGGGTGCCGCCGAAGACGCCGAACCGGTCGTCGTTGGGGTTCTCGTTGCCCTGGTTGAACATGATGACGCCCACGGCGCCGGCGGCCACGGCGTTGACCGCCTTGACACTGAAGTCGCACGAGCCGCGCTGCAGGAGGGCGATCGAGCCCGCGACGAAGTTCGCGAAGTCGGCGCTCTCGCAGCCGCTGGTCGACGCCCGGTCGCCGCCGAGGTTCACGTCGACCGCCTGGACGGCGGCTTCCACCGTGCCGTCGCCCGAGTACTCGAACGGGTAGAACTCATCGATGAAGTCGTATGAGACGTCCGCCGGTGCGGTCTGCGTGAGCGTCGAGCCCTCGTAGTCGACCACGGTGTACTCGAAGGGCTGGACCGTCGTGAGATAGCCGGCCGCCTCGAGGGTCGTCTTGACGTACGCGAGCGACGCGTCGTACCCGCTGGTGCCGGCTGCGCGGTTGCCGCCATTGGCATCCGCGATGCTCTGCAGCGCCGCCAGGTGGGACTTCAGCCCGTCGATGGTGATGGCGTCGGTCAGGGCCGTCGTGTCGATCACGGGGGCCGCCGTCGCGGGGGCGCCGACCGCGGCGACCGTCAGGCCGCCGGCGACGAGAGCGGACACGGCGATCGTGGCGCCGCGCCTGGTTCGATGATTCACTGCTGCTCCTAGGGTCTCGGGAGAGTGATGTTCCGACGTCGGGAGACGCCTGAGCGGGAACCTACTCGCCGCCGACCCCCGGGGGAAGAGCGGTGCCGCGCGCAGCGGGGGCGCCCGGCCGGCGAGCTCAGAGGGAGGTCTCGGAGTGATCGCTCGCGCGCGTCGCCGCGCCGAGCGCCTCGCGGGCTGCGGCGATCGCCGCATCGGTCGCGGAGTAGCCGTGCTCAGGCCCGGGGAACACGCCGCCGCGCACCTCCCGCGCGTACGCCGCCACGCCGGCGACCATGTCGGGCCCGATGGCGCCGTAGCGCTTGACGAAGGCGGCCGTCTTCCCCTCGGTGATGCCGAGCAGATCGTGGATGACGAGCACCTGGCCGTCGGCCGGCCCGGCGCCGATCCCGATCACCGGGATCCGCAGGGCCGGCAGCACGACGGCGGCGACGTCGGCAGGCACCGCCTCGATGACGAGCACCGCGGCTCCGGCCTCCTGGACGTCCAACGCCTCCCGCACGATGCGCGCCGCCGACTCCGCGGTGCGTCCCTGCGCGCGCAGCCCGCCGAGCGCCACGGCCGTCTGCGGGGTGAGCCCGACATGGGCGACCACGGGGATGCCCGCGTCGGCGATCGCCCGGATGCGGCTCAGCCGCGCCTCGCCGCCCCCCTCGAGCTTGACCGCGTCGGCGCCGGCCTCCTTGACGAAGCGCACCGCCGTGGTCACGGCCTGCTCGTCGGACACTTCCGTCGAGCCGAAGGGCAGATCGCACACGACGAACGCGGAGCGCACGCCGCGACGCACCGCGCCCGCGAGCACCAGCATCTCGTCGACGGTCACCGACACCGTGGAGTCGTGGCCGAGCACGACCTGCGCCCCGGAGTCGCCCACCAGCACCATGTCGACCTCGGCCTGCTCGGCGGTCCGCGCGGTCGGGAAGTCGTAGGCCGTGACCATGACGATCGGCTCGCGGCGTGCCTTCATCTCGTTGAGCCGCTGCAGCGTCACCGGGGCGCGCATCATGAACCTCCAGGAGCCGGGACGCCGCGGGGAGCGACGACGGTGTTGTCGATGAGTCGCGTGGCCCCCACGCGGCCCGCGACGGCCACGAGGACGGGGCCGCCCACGTGCGCGATCGGCGCGAAGGTGCCGGGGTCGACGAGCGCGACGTAGTCGGGACGGATTCCGGATGCCTCGAGCACGGCCTGCGCCCGCGACCGCAGAGCCTCGGCGTCCGTGACGCCCGCGGCCGCGGCATCCGTCACCTCCTGCAGGGCGCGCGGGATCGCCAGCGCCCGCGCGCGCTCTTCGGGCGAGAGACGGGTGTTGCGGCTCGATCGGGCAAGACCGTCGTGATCGCGCGACGTCGGGCACACCACCAGCGACACGGGGATGCCGAGGTCGGCGACGAGGCGGCGGATGACGGCGACCTGCTGGGCGTCCTTCGCGCCGAAGTAGGCGCGGTCGGGCAGCGCTGCCAGCAGCAGCTTGGTGACGACCGTCGCGACGCCGTCGAAGTGCGAGCGACCGCGCTGCGCCCCTTCGAGCGTCTCGGCGATCGGGCCGGTGACGCTGACGGTGGTGGCGAAGCCGGGCGGATACACCTCCGCGGCGTCGGGGGCGAACACCACATCGACACCCTCGGTTTCGGCGAGGGCGAGATCGGCCTCCTCGGTGCGCGGGTAAGCCGCCAGGTCGGTCTGCTCGTCGAACTGCGCCGGGTTGACGAAGATCGACATCACCACGGTGTCATCGGCGGATCTCGCCGCGCGCAGCAGCGTCGCGTGGCCCTCGTGCAGCGCTCCCATGGTCGGGACGAGCCCGATGCTCCCGTCGCGCCTTCCGCGCAGCGCGTCGCGGAGATCGGCCACCGTGCGCACGACGATCATGACGTCGCCCCTCGCAGCTCGCGCGCGGCAAGGTCCCTCGTCGCGGCGGTGAGCGCATCGAACAGCTCCGAGCGGGCGGGCAGCCTGTCGTGCACGGCCTCCCGCTGGCGGGACACGGTGCCCTCGTCGCCGCGGGCGATGGGCCCGGTGAGCGCGGCCGCGCCGTGAGATCGCCAGTTGTCCAGCGCGGCCTGCGCCAGCGGCACGAGGGCGTCGCGCGGAACGCCGGCTGTCGCGGCCAGCTCCTCGGCGAACACCTCGAGGGCGACGAGGAAATTCGACGCGATCGAGGCGGCCGCGTGGTACGCGGCGCGGTCGGCGTCGGCGATCTCGAACGCCGTCATGCCGATCGCCTCGGCGATCGCCCGCGCCCGCTCGAGCGCATGGGGCGTGGATCCTGCGACCGCCGCGGGGACGCCGGCGAACGAGGTCTCCCCCGCCACGGTCATGAGGGGGTGGATGCCGAGAGCCTCGTGCGGCGCCAGCGGCTCGAGGGTCGTGGCCCCGGAGAAGTGCCCGACGAGCCGTCCGGGTGCGACCAGCGCGGCCGCGGCGGCGATCTCGGCGTCCGGGACCGCTAGGAGCACGATGTCGGCCTCCGCCGCCGTCGCGCCACGGCCGAGGGGGCCGGTCACCTCGACGTCCGCCCCGCGCAACGCCGCCGCGACCGCACGGCCGACGCGTCCGTCGCCGATGACCGCGACGGCGCCGAGGCCGCCGGGGCGCGCGCGATCGGGGTCGAGGTCGGGCATCGTCGTCGTCTCCCGTCGTGCGGCGTCTGGATCGCGTTCCAAACTACCCCCGCGCGCACACCCCTCACGCCCGGCCGAGCGGCACCCCTACGTCTGCGGCGACGTCTGGTACGCGATGCGGACCTTGCCGATCTCCCCGTCGAACGCGAACGGCATCCGGTCGGCGTACGCCCTCGACACGGCGCCGCCGTACGCGCGCCCGATGTCGAGGCAGTCGTTCGCGGAGAAGAGCAGTGGGGCACTGATCGGGACCACGCCCGAGGCCACCGCTTCGCCGTCGACGCGCAGCGTCACCGAGAGAGGTCCTCCGGGCCTGGCCTCGACGTACGTCGTCTCGACCTCGATCGTCACGTCGCCGGCCGATACCGGTGCCGACGTGGCGATGGTGGTGCGCTGCACGAGGAACAGGTTGTACTCGAACGTCAGCACGCCGTCCGCGAAGAAGCAGGTGAGTCCGCCGCCCGCGCCGCCGAGCTTGTAGAGCACGCCGTTCGCCCGATCGGGCACCGACGCCTTGATCGTGACGATGTTGGGTGTGTTGCCGAGCGCCGGCGCACAGAACTCGGGCACGCGCACGGTGTCACCCGACATCTCCCACGAGGTGTAGGGCACGGTGATGCGGAACTCCGGGTGGTAGACCGGCACCCAGAGCCCGGCACCGACCGGGAGGACCTCGTTCCTGGCCGCCTCCATGGCGAAGAGCTCCTTGAGCTCGGCGAGCTTCTCGGGATGCTCGGCCGCGAGGTCGCGAGCCTGGCTCCAGTCCTCGTCGAGGTGATACAGCTCCCACGCGTCGTGGTCGGGTGTCCAGGCGGCGATACCGGGAGGGACGCCCGGCACCCACGGCAGCCGCGGGCCGGTCGCCGACGCGATCCATCCGTCGGAGTAGATCGAGCGGCTTCCCATGATCTCGAAATACTGCGTGCGGCGGCGGCCCTCGGCGGACGCATCGTCCACGGCATACGCGAAGCTGATCCCGTCGACCGGATCCTGGTGGATGCCGTTGACCGACTCGGGATGCGAGATGCCGAGGATCTCGTAGAGGGTCGGGGCCAGGTCGATGACATGGTGGAACTGCGTGCGGGGCACCGGGTCGTGCTCGACACGGCCGGGCCACCTCAGGAACATCGGGTTGCGCGTGCCGCCGAGGTGCGAGGCCTGCAGCTTCATGCCCTGGTACGGACTGGAGCCTGCCCACGCCCACGCGGCGTGGTACTGGTTGTCGGTCGCCGGCGTGCCGAGGGCGTCCAGCCCGCCGAGCTCATCGAGTGCGGCGAGGTGCTGCTCGATCGTCGTGGGGATCATGTTCTGCGCGAGAAGCTCGCTGATCGTGCCGTTCTGCCCCTCGCCGGATGAGCCGTTGTCTCCCCAGATGTAGACGACGAGCGTGTTGTCGCCGTAGCCGAGGTCCTCCAGCGCGTCGATGACGCGGCCCGCCTGAACGTCGGCGTGCTCGCCGAAGCCGGCGCACACCTCCATCAGGCGCGCCTGGAAGGGCTTCTGATGATCGGGGATGTCATCCCAGCTCTGCAGGCTCTCCGGACGAGGGGTGAGCACCGCGTCGTCCGGCACCCAGCCGGCCGCCTTCGCGCCCTCCAGCGCCCGTTCGCGGTAGACGTCCCAGCCGTCGTCGAACGCGCCGCGGTACTTGTCGGACCACTCCTTCATGACGTGGTGCGGGCCGTGGATCGCCCCCGTCGCCCAATACATGAAGAACGGCTTGTCGGGCGTGAGCGCCTTGTGGTCGCGCAGCCACCCGATCGCATCGTCGGCGATGTCCTCACTGAGGTGGTAACCCTCCTCCGGCGTGCGGGGAGGCAGCACCGACGTGGTGTTGCGCACGAGGTTGGGCTCGTACTGCGAGGCCTCTCCGGCGAGGAAACCGTAGAAGTACTCGAAGCCGTATCCCGTGGGCCACCGGTCGTACGGGCCGGCGACGGTGGTCTCCTCGGCCGGGGTGTTGTGCCACTTGCCCCACGCACCCGTCGAGTAGCCGTAGTTGCGCAGCACCTCGGCGATCGTCGCGCTGCTCTTGGGGATGTGCCCCGAGTAGCCGTCCCAGTCGTTCGCGAGCTCGGCGATCTGACCCGACCCCACGCGGTGGTGGTTGCGGCCCGTGAGCAGCGACGCGCGCGTGGGCGAGCACATCGCCGTCGTGTGGAACCTGTTGAAGCCGACCCCTTCGCGGCGGATCCGGTCGAGGGTCGGCGTGGCCACGGCCCCGCCGAGGGGCTCGGGCAGGGCAGGTCCGGCGTCGTCGATGAGGATCACCAGGATGTTCGGTGCGTCCTCGCCGAGATGACGCGAGGGCGGCAGTGGCGAGTACGTGGACTCCGCCAGCGTGCGCCCCGCGACGCTTCCCGACGTCTTGGGCGGGAAGGGCAGCGTCCTGGCCGGCGGGAGGGGCGCGCCCACGATCGTCTGGTTTTCTTGCGTCATCGTCTTCTCCTGTCACGGCGCAGTCATCCCGCTCGACCGGCGCGCTGACGGGCAGCCGGCCGAGACCCCCGCGTCACGGTATCGAGCGGCATTCCGCCCCACATCACTCGGATCGCGTGAAGCCGATGGCGAAAGGGGCGCAGGCACCTGGTTCACATGATCTGCATGGTGCGCGCGATCGGCGCACATTGTGCACTTGGTCCAGTTGTCCGGGTTTCGGAGCGGAGGCGGGCAGGTGGACGATGTCGAACGGCTGCGACGCTTCTGCGTCGACGACCCGGCGCTGGAGAGCGAATCCGGGGCTCCGTGGTGGTCGGGAGCGCTCGACACCCGCACCGTGGCGCTCGTGCGGATGGGGGCGCTCATCGCGACCGACGCACCCGCCGCGTCCATCCGCTCCGCGGTCGACGACGCGGTGGCGGCGGGGGTCACGCTGCACGAGATCGTGGCGGTGCTCGAGGGGATGGTGAGCGTCGTGGGCCTGCCCCGGGTCGTCGCCGCCGCACCACGGATCGCCGCGGCGCTCGGCTACGGCGACGACCTCGTGCCCGAGCCGGCGCTCTGACCCTGCCGAGTCCGGCGCGCGTCAGCCGCCGAGGAGTCCCAGCGCGCTCGCCCTGTCGACCGCGCCGCCGCGCGTGGTGACCCCGAGCTTGCGATAGATCGACCCGACCTCCGAGCTGACGGTGTTCCGTGAGATGAAGAGGCGCTGCCCGATCTCGGCGATCGTCAGGTGCGTCTGCAGATACGGCAGGAGCCGCAGCTCGGCCGGCGTCAGGGGAACGGATCCGCCGGCGGCGGGCTCCGCCGCGAGCGCACTGCGCAGCTCCGCCACCTGCGCCGAGACCACGCCGACGTCCGGTCGCCTGCGCAGCAGGTCGTCGATCTCCTTGACGAGATGCCACGCCGCTGACCGGTCCCCGATCGCGACGTGGGCTTTCGCGAGCTGGATGCGTGCGCGGATCGAGAGGTACGGAAGCAGGTACGTGCACCCGATGCGCGCCCGCATGCCGCGGGAGAGCAGCCGCGCCCCCTCGTCGCGGTCGCCGTCGTGGATGGCCACGCGGGCCGCGACGGCCAGCGCCAGCGCTGTGGTCGGGTAGCCGTCCATGTGACTGGCGTCGATGGCGCCGACGCCGCGTTGCGCGTGATCCCGGGCGACTCCCCAGCGCCCGGCGTCGATCGCCAGCAGTGCGAGCTCCGGCTCGCTGAGGATCACGGTGTCGGGGTTGCCGGCCAGCGTGGCGACCTCGACGGCCTCGTCGAACGCGTCCTCCGCCCCCGCGAGGTCGCCGACGAGCAGGCGGGCAGATCCCCACAGGTGAAGGGCCTGATCGCGCCAGGGACTGGTCGTCGGCTCGTGCTGCACGGCGTAGGCGGCATCCGCCACGACCCGCTCGTGCCCGCGCTCGCACATCGCGGCACGCACCATGGCACGCGCGGACTCGAACGCCACGCGGTCGCCCTCGGGGAGGGAGTCCAGATCGAAGGCGTCGAGGATGCGCGCCCAGCGTTCGCCGGCGGACACTTCGCCGAGGAGGACCGCCGTCCACGTCATCGTCACCACCAGCGGCGGGTAGCTGCGGACCAGACTGTCGCCGAGCTCCGACAGCCACCGGCGGACCGTGGAGACCTGCCCCATCTGGTACATCGGCAGGCCGAGTTCGGCGATGCGTCCGGCCGCGCTCTCGATCTCGCCGGCGAGCAGCAGGTGCTCCACGGCCTGGACGGGCATGCGATGCTCCTCGTGCCAGGCGGCGGCCCGACGGTGCAGCTCGGCGACGGCCACCGCGCCCTCGGCGCGCTCGAGCTCGGTCTCGAGGAATTCGCGGAACAGGGCGTGGAAGCGGAACCACCCGCGGTGCCGGTCCATCCCGACGAGGAAGAGGTTGGCGTCCTCGAGGTCGCGCAGCCGTGCACGTGCGTCCTCGATGCCGAGCACGGCGTTGCACGAGGCCGCCGAGAGCTGTTCGAGCACGGCGGCCCGGCGCAGGAAGACCTGCGTGTCTTCGGGAAGGCGCGCGACGCACTCCCGATAGAGATAGTCCGCGACGAAGCGGTCGTCGCCGGTGATGGATGCCGCGTCGCCGCCCGACCGCGCCACCAGGGCGCACAGGAACAGGCCCGTCGGCCAGCCCTCGCAGCGCTCGACGATGGTGTGCAGGTCGGCGTCGTCGACGCCCGCCGCTCCGGCGTGCTCGAACACGGCGCGCGCGGCGGCGTGGTCCAGCGACAGGTCCGCCGCGGTGATCTCCCAGGCGTCGCCGGCCGCGCGGAGGCGTCCGATCAGCGACGGCTCCCGCCTGCTGGCGAGCACGACCTGGGATCCCGCGGGCACGCGCGCCAGGAGCACCTCCATCGCATCCTGGCAGTCGGGAGAGTCCGCCCAGTGCAGGTCGTCCACGAACAGGACGAAGGCGCTCGGCGCGCCCGCGAGCGCGCCGGCCAGCAGCGGTGCGGAGCGGCCCAGCGCCGCGGTGCCGACACCGCGCATCTCGGAGACGACGGATGCCGCGCCCGGTGAGAACGACGCCGAGGCCGACGCGATCACCGACAGCAGTGACGCCGGGTCGACATCGGTGCGGTCCAGCGAGACCCAGGCCACGCGGCGGTCGTCGGATGCCGCCCACTCCGCCAGGAGCGTGGACTTGCCGTAGCCGGCGGGGGCGGTGACCGAGACGACGCGGGCGCCGCTCGCGCGAGCACGCTCGATCAGGCCGCGCCGGCTGACCGCACCCGGGCGAGCAGGTGGCGGCTGGGTCTTGCTGCGCAGAAGCACAGCCTGCAGGTCAGGGCCCCCCAGCCCGGACTCACGGAGAATCTCCGTCACGTCCGTGATCCTACGGGCCCGCGAACCCTGCCACAAACACGCCGGTCACACCAGCGAATGCACCGATTGCGAAAGACCTCCAAGTCCCCGCCCTCGCGTCCCCGCCCCTCCCAGGATATCGGCGGGTGCGGGGCTTGCGGCAAGGCCCCCACGGGGGCGCATACTGTCGGTCGCGACGCGCTCCCTCCGCCACCCCTCCGCACCTCAGCGTCGCGCAGCAGCCAGGAGTCGATGCCGTGAACACCACCCGGACCAGCCCTTTCCTCCTTCCCGAACGTCTCGCCGCCAAGACCGACCCTGTGCTCATCGGCGACGACGAACGCCACTTCGCCGCGATCGCCGAGAGCATCGCCCAGTCCGTCGCCGCCATCGAGGAGCGCCTGGACGCGCTCCGTCGTCTGCCCGGCGGACGTGGGCAGGCGGCGCTCGAACGCGACCTCGAGATCCATCGCCTGTCCGCACGACTGCGCACGCTGCGCCGTTTCACGATCGACGCGTGCCTGGGGCGCATGGTTCCCGCTGACAGATCGGAGCCGGCCTACATCGGGCGGTTCGGGCTCACCGATCCCGCGGGCCGGCGCCTCCTGGTCGACTGGCGGACGCCGGCGGCCGAGCCGTTCTTCGCCGCGACCCATGCGCGGCCGATGGGCCTTGCGAGCCGCCGCCGGTACCGGTGGACGGGCCGCCGGGTGACCGACTACTGGGATGAGGTCTTCACCGCGGAGGGATTCGCGCACAGCGCGGCCCTCGATGATCAGTCGGCGTTCATCGCCAGCCTGGGCGCGAGCCGTTCGCCGCGCATGCGGGATGTGCTCGGCACGATCCAGGCCGACCAGGACGCGATCATCCGCGCCGGCTCGCGCGGCAGCCTCGTCGTCGACGGCGGGCCCGGTACGGGCAAGACCGTCGTCGCACTGCACCGGGCCGCCTACCTCGTGTACTCCGACCCGCACCTGGGCGGCGGACGCGGCGGCGTCCTCTTCGTCGGCCCCAGCCCCGCGTACCTCTCCTATGTCGAAGACGTCCTCCCCGGTCTCGGCGAGGAGAGCGTGCGAACCTGCACGGTGCGCGACCTCGTGGCCGAGGGGGCAGCGGCCCCGCCCGAGGCCGACCCGCGCGTCGCCCGCCTGAAGGCCGACGCGCGCATGATCGACGCGATCGAGCCCGCCGTGCGCCTTTACGAGGAGCCGCCCCTCAAGGGCCTGCTCGTCGAGACGCCGTGGGCGGAGCTGCGGCTCGCTCCCGACGACTGGGCGGAGGCGTTCGCATCCGCCGAGCCCGGCGTGCCGCACAACGAAGCGCGCGACCAGGTCTGGGAGAGGGTGCTCGACATCCTCACCGACCAGGTCGACGGCGAGGAGGTGCCGCTGCACCAGCTGCGACGGGCTCTCGCACGCCACGACGACCTGACCAGCGCCTTCGCGCGAGCGTGGCCGCTCGTGGAGGCATCCGTCGTCGTCTCCGACCTGTGGACGGTGCCCGCCTACCTGCGCCGGTGCGCACCGTGGCTCACCCCCGAGGAGGTCCACCTCCTGCAGCGCGCGGAGCCGGCCGCGTGGACGGCATCGGACCTGCCGCTGCTGGATGCCGCGCGGCGGCGCCTCGGCGACCCGGACGCATCCCGCCGACGGCGACGGCGCGAGGCGAGGCTCGCGCAGGAGCGCGAGTACATGGCGCAGGTCGTCGAGCGGCTGAAGGAGGCCGGCGACGAGCTGATGCAGTGGCTGGACGGAGACGACCTGCGCAACAGCCTCGTCGACGAGTCCGTGCTCGACGCGGTCGAACCCGACGTGCTGGCAGGCCCGTTCGCGCACATCGTCGTCGACGAAGCGCAGGAGCTCACCGATGCGGAATGGCGGATGCTGCTGGCCCGCTGCCCGTCGCGCAGCTTCACCGTCGTCGGCGACCGCGCGCAGGCACGCCACGGCTTCCACGAGTCCTGGCAGGAGCGTCTGCGGCGCGTCGGGCTGACCGAGGTGTCGATCGCGTCGCTCACGATCAACTACCGCACGCCGAGCGAGGTGATGGCCGAGGCCGAGCCGGTGATCCGCGCAGCCGTCCCGGACGCCAACGTGCCGACGTCGATCCGGTCGAGCGGCATCCCGGTGCTGCGCGCGCCGGTGTCGCGGCGCGACGCGATCGTCGGGGAGTGGCTGGCCACCCACCCCGACGGCACGGCCGCGGTGATCGGCGACGCCGCATTCCCGCCGCAGGATCGCGTGCGATCGCTCACCGCCGAGGGGGCGAAGGGCCTCGAGTTCGACCTCGTGGTGATGGTCGCGCCGTCGACCTGGGGGGTCGGCGTCGAGGGCGCCGTCGACCGCTACGTCGCCATGACGCGCGCGACCGGCCGCCTGGCGGTGCTGGAGGAGTGACGGGGCGCCGGCCGTCGGGGCAGCGTCAGGTCGCCTCGTCCCACCACCGCAGCACGCGGGTGCCGATCAGGGTGAGCCAGCGCGACGGCTCGCCCTCGGCGACGTCGACGGAGAACCAGGTGCGACCGGGCAGCGGTGTCGTCTGCAGCCACGTGCCATCGGGCTGACGCGCCGCCCGCACGAGGGCGACCGCGTCGGCCAGCCTCGGGTCGGGCCGGCCGCCCTCGAGCAGCGCGACCTCGCGGAAGTGGTCGAGCGCCGCCAGGGCGCTGTAGCGGTGGCGGTTCGGGTACACGAATCGGCTGACGAAGTCGCCGACGACCTCGCCGGTCGACGCACGGAGCATGAGGCGCCGGGACAGCAGGTACTCCTCGCCGCCGTGGCGGGCGTCGCGCATGCCGGCGTCGCCGGTGATCCGCTCGTAGGCGAGGATGCCGCGGGCGGCGTTCAGCGTCGAGTGGAACGAGGAGCGCACCGAGTCGCCCTCTTCGGCCTCGCAGTTCCAGCCGCCGTCGGCCAGGCGATGCTCCGGGAACCAGGCGACGAGCCGGGAGACGTCCGCTCCGAGCCACGCACCGGCGGCGAGCGTGTAGGAGTTGATGCAGACGTCGACCTCGCCGCCCCAGTACGGCAGGTCCTCGTACTCCCAGCGGCTGTTGACCGCCAGCTTCTCCGCGGTTCCGGCGAGCGCCCGGGCGTCCAGGCCCCACTCGCGCAGGTCCTTCAGCACCCACGTGGTGGCCGTCCAGGGCTGGCCGGGCTCGTCGGCCTCGGCGCTTCCGAAGAAGCCCGCCGGGAAGAACGCCCCTCCCGCCCATTGGCCGTCGTCGCCCTGCAGCGCCAGCAGCCGCGCGCCGAAGCCCTCGGTCGCAACGCGCGACCGCGTCGCCTGCCACACCTCCGGCGGGGCGCCGGCGAGGTCGCGCTCGACCTGCCAGCGCAGGGCGGGGTCGGAATCGAGGAGCCACTCGAGCACGCGCTGATCCGTGGTCATGACGGCAGAGTACCCACGCGGTCCGACGTTCACCGGGCTGCGGCATCCGTCCGCCGCGGCGGGTCGCACCTCCCGCGGTCGCGGGGCGAGAAGAATCGGCAGATGCCCATCGTCGACAACGGCGTGTACGTCGCCGGGAAGCGGATCCGGAATCCGTCGAGCCTCAGCGAGACCTTCGAGTACACGCGCGAACACCACGGGATGGCGTGGATCGGGCTGTTCCGCCCGTCTCCCGAAGAGATCGCGCAGGTCGCCGACGAGTTCGGGCTGCACCGTCTCGCCGTCGAGGACGCGCTCACCGGGCATCAGCGCTCCAAGCTCGAACGCTACGGCGACATCCTGTTCATCGTCCTCCGGCCCGCCCGGTACGTCGACGAGACCGAGAGCGTGGAGTTCGGCGAGCTGCACGTCTTCGTCGGGCCCGACTTCATCGTGACGATCCGCCACGCCGAGTCCCCCGACCTGGCCCGCGTCCGGCACCGCATGGAAGGCGAGCCCGAGCTTCTGGCGCGGGGGCCGGAGGCCGTGCTGTACGCGATCCTCGACGAGGTCGTCGACGAGTACACGCCCGTCATCGACGGCGTCGAGAACGACATCGACGAGATCGAGGACGCGCTGTTCGAGAACGGCGGCGTCACGCTCTCCAAGCGCATCTACGACCTCTCGCGCGAGGTGATCCTCCTGCAGCGGGCCGTCGCGCCGCTCGCCGACATGCTCGAGGCGCTCCAGCGCGGCGCCCCGAAGTACGAGGTCGACGTGGAGCTGCAGCGGGCCCTCCGCGACGTCCACGACCACGCGCTGCGGATCGTCGACAAGACGGTGGCCTTCCGCTCGATCCTCGACAACGCGCTCACCGTCAACGCGACGATCGTCACGCAGCGCCAGACGGACACCGCACTCATGCAGAACGAGCAGGTGAAGAAGATCTCCGGGTGGGCGGCGATCCTCTTCGGCCCCACGCTCGTGGGGACCATCTACGGCATGAACTTCGAGTACATGCCCGAGCTGACGTGGCCGCTCGGCTACCCGATGGCCCTCGGTCTGATGGCCGCGACGAGCATCACGCTGTACTGGGTGTTCCGCCGGCGGCACTGGCTCTGAGCCCGAGCGACGACGCTCGAACGAACGGGGGCGGGCCGACCTGACGTCGAACCCGCCCCGCTGTCCCCCGCGCGTGGGGGCGGCCGGCGGCTCAGCCGCCGGCCGTCGCGTTCTCGTACGCCCGCATCGCGGCGGACTGCGCGTCGGCGAGCGCCTCTTCGGGCGTCTTGTCGCCGAGCAGCGCCGCGGTGACGGCGTTGTTCAGCTCGTTCTGGATGTCCTGCCCGGCGGGCGAGGAGCCGAACGACCGACCGTAGTCGAGCACCTCGTAGTAGGTGGCGATGGTCTGGTCGAAGCCGGCGTTGCCCGTCTCGACGACGTACTCGTCGCGGATCGCCTGGTCGGGGCCCGGCGCGCCGGTGAACAGCCCGGTGTTGATGCCGCCGTCCTCCTCGCGCGTCGCGGCGCGCGCCTCGCCGGCGGCCGCCCAGGCGTCCTCGCTGGTGAGGCTGATCATCCACGCGCAGGCCGCGGCGGCGTTCTCCGCACCGGCGGGGATGACGAAGGCCTGGCCGCCTGTGACCGAGAAGGGCTCGCCGTCGCTGTTCTTGAACGGCACCGCCTCGATCTGGATCTCGTCGACGTACGGCGACAGCACGTTCGGGTACCACTGCGCGTTCACCTGCGCGCCGACCTGGTCGGCGACGAACTGGTTGTTGTCTCCGAACGTGTCGAACGAGTCGGTGAAGCTCTTCACCGATGCGTAACCGCCCTGCGCGTCGTTGATCTGCTTGAGCATGTCGATGCCCGCGATGTTGCTCGGGTCGTCGAGCGTCGGCGCACCATCCTCATCGGTGAGCTGGCCGCCCATGCCGAGGATCCACAGCGGCGCCTGGCCCGTCGAGACCGGGTCGAAGCCCAGGCGCGTCGGCACTCCGCCGGACTCCTGGTACATCTTCTCGATCGCGCCGAGGAGGGCGTCGGGGTTCGACGTGTCGATGTCCTCACTGGTGACACCGGCCTCGTCCATCACGCGCTTGTTCAGAATGATCGCCGGCGGCTGGTAGAACTGCGGCACGGCCCAGATCGCGTCGTCGTAGCGGACGTCGTCGACCACGAAGGGGTACCAGTAGTCGTCGGGGGTGACCCCCTGCGCCTCGAAGCACGCGTCGAGCGGGACGATGAGACCCTGCGCGGCGTACTGGGTGACGTACCGCCGGTCCATCTGCACGACGTCGGGGACGTCGCCGCCCGCGATGCGCGTGGTGAACTTCTGCGCGTCGAACGCTGTGGCGTCGAGGTCGACCTCGACGTCCGGGAGCTGCTCCTCCGCGTAGTCCAGCCGGGACTGCCCGACGTCGTCGGCGTTCTCGAAGCCCCACGCCGAGAGGGCGCCGGTCGGCTCGGCCTCGAAGTCGACGTCGCCATCGGTGACTCCGCCGCCGTTGCCGCCGCCGCCGCAGCCGGCGAGGAGGACAGCGGATGCCGCGATGGCGGCCATTCCGATCATGCGCTTGCGCATCTGTTTCCCTTTCGCGTTCGTGATGTGTGGTTGTGGAATCGAGGTCAGCGTCGGAGAGGCATCCGTCATCCCTTCCTGCCCTGCGTCGCCACGCCCTCGATGAAGTACCGCTGGCCGAAGGCGAACAGGATGAGCATGGGGAGCGTGACCAGCAGCGACGCCACCATCACGTACTGGTAGTCGCCCTGGCCGCCGGCGGTGGGGCTGTACTTCGTCATCGCGTAGGCGATGCCCAGGGGCGCGGTGAACTCGTCGACGGATCCGGCGTTGAGGTAGATCAGCGCGGCCTGGAGGTTGTTCCAGCTCGCTTGGAACTCGAACAGGAACACGATGACGAACGATGGGATCGACAACGGCATCGCGATGCGCCAGAACAGTCCCCAGTAGCTCGCGCCGTCCAGGCGCGCCGCTTCGAACAGCTCCTTGGGCAGGCTCAGGAAGAACTGCCGCTGCAGGAAGATGTAGAAGGCCGAGCCGAAGAGGTTCATGCCCCACAGCGGAACCCACGTGCCGAGGAACCCGGTCTCCTTCCAGATCAGGTAGATCGGGATCATCGTCACCGCACCCGGGAGCATCATGGTCGCCAGCACCAGGCCGAACAGCAGCCCCCGCAGCGGGAAGCGGAAGTACGCGAAGCCGAACGCGACGATCGAGCTCGAGATCGCCACCGTCCCGGCAGCCAGGAGTGCGATCGCCACGCTGTTGAACATCCAGCTCAGCAGCGGCAGCTGGTTCCACACCTCGACGTAGTTCTCGGGCACGAAGGTCTTCGGGATGAGCGAGTTGTCGAAGACCTCGCCGCGCGGCTTGAAGCTCGCCGCGAGCAGCCAGGCGAACGGGTAGAGGAACAGCAGCGCGAACCCGAGGAGGAGGATCGTCAGCACCACGCGCCCGGCGAGGGTCTTGGGCTGCGAGAGCCCGCGGCGCCAGCGGGAGCGCTTGGGCGGCGGGGCGGCGGCCACCGCGGCTTCGGGGGCGGGCCGGGACACTCCGGGGGTCTGCAGCGACGCCGACATCAGCGGTCTCCCTCGTAGTACACGAAGCGGTTGCCGAACTTCACCTGGATCACCGTGATGATCATGATGATGACGAAGAGCAGCCACGCCATCGCCGCGGCGAACCCGAAGTTGAACTGCCGGAACGCCTGCTGGAAGAGATAGATGGCGTAGAAGAGGGATGCCTCGGGCGAGGCGTTGCTCTGATCGCGCCAGAACAGCAGGTACGCCTGGTCGAAGACTTGGAAGGCGGCGATCGACAGCACGATGATGTTGAAGAACATCGCGCCCGAGATCATCGGCAGCGTGATGGAGAAGAACTTGCGCACGGGGCCGGCACCGTCGAGCGAGGCGACCTCGTACAGCTCGACCGGCACGTTCTTCAACGCCGCGAGGAAGATCACCATCGTGCCGGCGACCGTCCACAGCGTCATGATCACGATGCTCGGTTTCACCCACGCGGGATCGACGAGCCACTGCGGACCCTCGATGCCGAAGATGCGCAGACCCTGGTTGATCGCGCCGGTGTTGCCGTTCAGCAGCAGGAAGAACACCGCCGCGGTGGCGACGGCCGGGGTCATCTTGGGCAGGTAGTACAGCGTCCGGAACGCGCCGGCGCCGCGGCCGACGCGGTTGAGCAGCATCGCGAGGATCAGGGCGAAGACGATCTCGAGCGGAACCGCCAGCACCACGTAGAACAGCGTGTTCGCCAGGGAGACACCCACCCGCGGGTCTTCGAACAGGCCGGCGTAGTTGGTGACACCGACCGGGCGGGCCGTGTTGGTGGCGAGGTTGTAGTTGCTGAACGAGATGTAGAGGCTGTAGACCATCGCGCCGGCGGTGAAGATCAGGAACCCGACGATCCACGGCGAGATGAAGAGATAGCCGGCGAGCACCTCTCGCTTGTCGTAGTGCTGCTTGACCTTGACCTTGCGCGGGCGCTCCTTGCGCCGCGCGCGGCCCCGTCCGCCGTCCGCGCTCGAGTCGGTGGCCTCCTTGAGAGCCTCGACGACGGCGTCGTTCTGCGACGTCACGCTCATCGCGGCGCCTCGCTCGCTGGGCGTGCGCGACGCCCGACCTCGCGTCGCGCGGTGAGAAGTGGGCATGGTGCGGCCATGGCGCGACGTTAGGCACCACCCCCGGCCGCTCTCCATGGGGTTGCGCGAAGCGCTGCTTCTGTGCATCCCCCCGGGGAGGGGCGCCGGCGGCGCCCCCTCCGGTCCGCGCGAGATCAGACGGTGAGGAGCACCTTGGTGGCCCGACGCTCGTCCATCGCCCGGTAGCCCTCGGCGGCCTCCTCGAGGGGCAGGGTCAGATCGAAGACCTTGCCCGGGTCGATCCGGCGGTCCCAGATCAGCTGGATCAGCTCGGGCAGGAACCGGCGCACGGGGGCCGGTCCGCCGTGGAGGTGCACCCCCGAGAAGAACAGCTCGAGCCCGTCGAGCGAGACGTCGTGCGAGACGCCGACGTACCCGACGTGGCCGCCCGGGCGGGTCGCGCGGATGGCCTGCATCATCGCCTCCTGCGTGCCCACCGCCTCGATGACGCTGTGCGCGCCGTAGCCGCCGGTGAGCTCCTTGATCTTCGCCACGCCCTCGTCGCCGCGCTCCTCGACGATGTCGGTCGCGCCGAACTCGCGGGCCAGGGCCTGCCGGTCGGCGTGCCGGCTCATCGCGATGATGCGCTCCGCGCCGAGCTGCTTGGCGGCGAGGATGCCGAGGAGGCCCACGGCGCCGTCGCCGACGACGGCGACCGTCTTGCCCGGTCCGGCCTCGGCGGCGACCGCGGCGAACCAGCCGGTGCCCAGCACGTCGGAGGCCGCCAGCAGCGACGGGATCAGGTCGGGGTCGGGCTGACCGGGAGTGGCGACGAGGGTGCCGTCGGCCATCGGGATGCGCGCGTACTCGGACTGCGTGCCGATGGCGCCCACCGGGTACGCGTGGATGCACCGCGACTGGTACCCGGCCTGGCAGATCTCGCACGTGTTGTCGGAGGCGAAGAACGAGCCGACGACGAAGTCGCCGACCGTCAGGGTGCGCACGTCTTCGCCGATCTCGGTGACGACGCCGACGTACTCGTGTCCCATCGGCAGGTGGTCGGCCTCGTCGTCGCCGCGGTACGGCCACAGGTCCGACCCGCAGATGCAGGTCGCGGCGAGCTTGATGACGGCGTCGGTGGGCTCCACGATGACAGGATCGTCGCGGTCTTCGACGCGGACGTCGCGGGGTGCGGTCATGATGACGGCGCGCATGAGGTGCTCCTTGTTGTCGGGGTTCGGATGGGGGTGGTCTCGGGGTTCGGAGGAGGTCAGCCGACGGATGCCGCCACCGCCGCCTGCTCCACGGTCGCCGCGGGAGCGGACCGGCGGGTCAGCACGACGTAGGCGACGGCCGCCAGCGCCACGGCCGTCACGGTGACGACGCCGAGAGGCAGGATGCTGGTCGCACCGGCGACCCCCACGAGCGGGGCGGCGATGCCGCCGAAGCCGAAGCGCACCATGCCCAGCAGCGACGATGCGGTGCCGGCCATGCGGGGGTGGTCGGCCAGGGCCAGGGTGGTCGCGGGGGGCGAGGTGATGGCGACGCCGACCGCGAGCGCGAAGAGCGAGACGATCACGACCCAGAGCGGCATCGCCGCCAGGCCGGATGCGAGCAGCCCGGCGGCGCCCAGCCCCGCGACCACGATGCCCGCCGCGAGCGTCCCGCGAAGGCTCCAGCGCTCGGCCAGGCGGCCGGCGAGCCAGCCGAAGACCATGAAGCCGGCGGAGTTCAGCCCGAAGGCGAGCGCGTAGCCGAGGGGTGTCAGTGCGTAGATGTCCTGCAGCATGAAGGTCGCCCCTGCCAGGTAGGCGAAGAGCGCCGCGTAGAGGAAGCCCTGGTTGAGGACGGCGCCGAGGAACGCGGCATCCGTCACCAGCGTCCGGTAGTCGCGCATCGTGCGGGTCCAGCCGCCCTGCGTGCGGTGGGCGACCGGCAGTGTCTCGGGGAAGGTCTGCAGCGTGATGACGAGGATGCCAGCACCGATCAGCGCGAGGAAGGCGAACAGTCCCCGCCAGTCGGTGACGGCGATGAGCACCCCGCCGAGAAGGGGGCCCACGATGGCGGCGAGTCCGCCCACCACCGTCAGCCGGCCGTAGAAGCGGATGAGCGCGCCGCCGGAGTACACGTCGCGACCGGCGGCCTGCGCGATGACGATGCCGACGCCGCCCGCGAGGCCCTGCACGAAGCGCGCGGCGATGAGCAGCTCGATCGTGGGACTCATGGCGCACAGCGCCGAGGTCGCGATGTACGCCGCGATGCCGACGAGGAGGATCCCCCGCCGACCGAACCGGTCGGAGAGCGGACCCGCGACCAGCTGCCCGACGGCCAGGCCCACGAGGCATGCGGTCACGGTGAGCTGGGCGACCGAGGTCGCTGCGCCGAGCTCGCTCGTGAGCGCGGGGAGCGCCGGAAGGTAGAGGTCCATGGAGATCGGCCCGAAGACCGTGAGCAGGAGCAGCAGCGTCGGCAGCAGCCGGGTGCGCGTGCTTCGCGGCGGAGCGGCGGTGTCGGTCATGCATCGAGCGTCGCGCGCAGCCGCTCGCCGGGGGAGTTCCTGATGAGACATGTACCGACAGGGCACCCTTCGCGCGGCCGAGCCGATCTAGCCTTCTCGTATGGACAACCGAGCCGAGGTGCGAGAGTTCCTCATGACGCGCCGGGCGCGGGTGACGCCCGATGCCGCCGGCATCGCGGCGGGGCCGAACCGCCGCGTCCCGGGGCTGCGCCGCGGCGAGGTCGCGATCCTCGCGGGCGTCAGCGTCGAGTACTACGCCAAGCTCGAGCGAGGAAGCATCGCCGGCGCATCGGCGTCGGTGCTCGAGGCCGTCGCGCGGGCCCTGCAGCTCGACGACGCCGAGCGGGCGCACCTGTTCGACCTCGCGCGCGCGGCGGACGGCATCCCCACCAGCGGCCGCCCGCGCCGCCGGAGTTCCCGCACGTCGGCGGCGCGCCCCAGCCTGCAGTGGGCCATGACGGCGATCACCGACGGCGTCGCGTTCGTGCGCGACCAGCGCCAGAACCTGCTCGCGGTCAACGAGCTCGGCCGGGCCTTCTACTCCCCCGTCATCGGCGACGGCGGACGTGTGCCGAACCTCGCCCGCTTCCAGTTCCTCGACCCGGCCGCCCGTGAGTTCTACCCCGACTGGGACCGGTTCGCCGAGATGTGCGTGGGTGTCATGCGCGCCGAGGCAGGCCGCGATCCGCACGACCCGGCGATGCAGGAGCTCGTCGGCGAGCTGTCCACGCGCAGCGAGACGTTCCGGCGGCTGTGGGCCGCCCACGACGTGCGCACGCACGGCGCGGGCACGAAGCGGTTCCACCATCCGGTGGTCGGCGAGCTGATCCTGGCCTACGAGGAGCTCGCGATCACCGCAGAGCCCGGGCATGTGATGCTCATCTACACCGCCGAGCCGGGGTCGCCCTCCGCGGACCGACTGCGTCTCCTCGCCTCGTGGGCGGCGACGCACCGCGCCGAGGAGCCCGCCGCGGACGAGCACGCGGCCGAAGGCGCCTGACGCGCCCCGCGTCGGCGCCCCGGCGGTGATCCGCCGAGCCCGCTCAAAGGGCGACGTGGAACTTCGGACCGGATCCGGCACCCTCCGGCCGCTCACCCGCCAGGATCGCGGGCAGATCCTCGAGGGCCACGGTGGCGGCGACGAGCGGGCGCGGGTCGACCACCCCTGCCGCGAAGGCGTCGATGGTTCCGGCGAGCCCGGGTGAGGCGCTCAGCACGCCGACCGCCGTCACGTCCTTCAGCGCCAGGTCGCGCGTGTCGATGAGACTCGGGGTTCCGGCGAGGCCGATGTAGACCACCCGCCCGCCGGGTTCGACCAGCTCGAGCGCCTTCGCCGGGAGCTGGGACGCGTTGGATGCCTCGATCACGGCGTCCCACGGCAGCTCCGGCAGCCGCTCCTGGGTCCAGACGTGGTCGAAGCCGAGCGATCGGGCGAACGCCCTCGCCCCCTCGTGGCGCGCGAGCAGGTGCACCTCGGCGCCGGCGGCGCGGGCGAACATGGCGCAGAGGAGCCCGATCGTGCCCGGGCCGAGGATGAGGCAGCGGTCGCCGGGCTGCAGCGCCGCACCCTGCACGGCCCGGAAGGCGTTGCCCCCCGGTTCGACCATCGCCCCCATCGCATCGTCCACCGGCTCGGGGAGTCCGTGCAGCGACGAGACGGTCGTCCCGACCTTCTCGGCGAGCGCGCCCGCCTTGCCCCCGCGGATGCCGAGCTCGAGCCGGCGCGCGCACACGTGCTGCCGTCCATGCTCGCAGCGCCGGCACGCCCCGCACCCCAGCATGGTGTCGCCGGTGACGCGGCGACCGACCCAGAGCGGGTCGACCCCCGGGCCGACGGCCGAGACGACGCCCATCCACTCGTGCCCGATGCGCATCGGATACGCGGCGTCACCGGTGCCGAGGTACGCCATCTCGCCCGTGAAGAACTCGATGTCGGTCCCGCAGATGCCCGCGCGCCGGACATCGACGACGACCTCGCCGGGGCCTGCTTCCGGTTCCGCGACCTCCTGGATCTCGGCGTGGCCGGGTCCGGTGACGACGAGCGCCCTCATCGCCCCGCCCACAGGTTCGGCGCGGTCTGGGTATCAATGCGACTCACGCGACACCTCGGATCCGGATGCGCCGACCAGGAAGTCCAGGTCGGCGCCCCTGTCTGCCTGCAGGACATGATCGACGTAGAGGCGCTCCCACCCCCGCCGGGGCCGGGCGTAGCCGTCGAGGGTGGCCTGGCTCGGCATCCGCTCGGCCAGCTCCTCCGCGGGGACGTCGAGGTCGAGTCGGCCGGCGCGCACGTCGAGGCTGATCCAGTCGCCGCTCTGCACGAGGGCGAGCGGGCCTCCGGCGGCGGCCTCAGGCGTCACGTGCAGCACGACGGTGCCGTAGGCGGTGCCCGACATGCGGCCGTCGCAGATGCGCACGACATCGCGGACGCCCCGCTCGAGCAGCTTCTTCGGCAGCGGCATGTTCGACACCTCCGGCATGCCGGGGTAGCCCTTCGGGCCGCAGCCGCGCAGGACCATCACGGACTCCTCGTCGATGTCGAGCTCCGGGTCGTCGACGCGTCGGTGGAAGTCCTCGATCGAGTCGAACACGACGGCCCGGCCGCGATGCTTCAGCAGGTGCGGCGAGGCGGCGGCGGGCTTGATGAGTGCGCCGCCCGGCGCGAGCGACCCGCGCAGCACCGAGATGCCCGCGTGCGGCTGCAGCGGCGCGTCCCGCGAGGCGATGACGTCGGGGTCCCAGATGCGGGCGTCGTCGACGTACTCGACGAACGGGCGCCCGGTGATGGTGAGGGCCTCCGGGTCCAGCAGGTCGCGCACCTCGCGCATCACCGCGAGGAACCCGCCGGCGCGGAACAGGTCGTCCATGAGGTACCGGCCGGCCGGCTGCAGGTTCACCAGCAGCGGCACGTCGGCCCCGACGCGGTCGAAGTCGTCGATCGTGAGGTCGATGCCCAGCCGCCCCGCGATCGCCAGCAGGTGCACCACCGCGTTGGTGGATCCGCCGATCGCCGCCAGCGCGACGATCGCGTTGCGGAAGCTGCCCTCGGTGAGGAACGTCGACGGCCGGCGGTCCTCCGCCACGAGCCCCACGGCCAGCGCGCCGGTCAGGTGCGCCGCCTCGAGCAGCCGCGCATCCGCCGCGGGGGTTCCGGCCACCCCGGGCACGACCACCCCGAGCGCCTCTGCGACCAGCGCCATGGTCGACGCCGTGCCCATCGTGTTGCAGTGCCCCTTGGAGCGGATCATCGACGACTCGGACTTCAGGAACATCGCCTCGCTGAGCGTGCCCGCGCGCACCTCTTCGCTGAGCCGCCACACGTCGGTGCCGCAGCCGAGAGCCTCGCCGCGGAAGTGCCCGGTCAGCATGGGCCCGCCGGGCACGACGACGGCGGGCAGATCGACGGATGCCGCGGCCATGAGCAGCGCCGGGATCGTCTTGTCGCATCCGCCGAGGAGCACGACGCCGTCGATGGGGTTGGCGCGCAGCATCTCCTCCGTCGCCATGGCCGCCATGTTGCGCCACAGCATCGCGGTCGGCCGCACGTTCGTCTCGCCGAGCGAGATCACCGGGAGCTCCAGCGGGATGCCGCCGGCCTCGTAGACGCCGTTCTTGACGGACTGCGCGACCTCGGTCAGGTGCGCGTTGCACGGCGTCAGGTCGGAGGCGGTGTTGGCGATCGCGATCTGCGGACGGCCGGTGAACGCCGAGTCCGGCAGTCCACGCCGCATCCAGGCGCGGTGGATGTACGCGTTGCGGTCGTCGCCCGCATACCACTGGGAACTGCGAAGCGTCACCGGTGACCCACATCCCCGCCCGCTCGAACGGGCGCTCCTGCCATCCTGCCCGACCGCGAGGGGGCTCCGCGCGATCCGGCGCGGCCGGGACGCGGCATCCGTCACCCGCTCGTTGCCATCCGCGGACGCGTGTGTCCGAGCCCTGGCGCTGTCGTAGTCCGGCTGTGGGGGTTCTGTTGCCCGCGCCTTCGTAGCGTTTTCCACAGCACGAAGTACCCCTTCTCAGAACAGGAACCCGCCCACGATGGACATCACCGCCACCCCCGCCGCTCCGGTCGCCGCGCCCGCTCGTTCGCGCAAGCGCATCCTCCTTCCGCTCGCCGGCCTTCTGGTCGCCGCCGCCATCACCGTGGGCTCGGGCGCCGACTTCGTCGCCAACTCGGTCAACACCGGCAACGCCTACAGCACCGGCACGCTGACGCAGCAGAACTCGAAGGCGAACAGCGCGATCTTCAACCTCGACAACCTCAAGCCCGGCGACACCGTCAACGGCAAGGTCACGATCACGAACTCCGGCTCGCTGGCCGCGGTCCTCAAGCTGACCGAGAGCGCAACGAACGGCTTCGCGAACAAGGACAACCTCAAGCTCACCATCACCAACGGCTCGACCACCGTCTGGAGCGGCACCTTCGGCGCCCTCACCACGGCCGGCCCCGTCGCCCTCGGCCAGTTCGCCGCCGGGGAGGCCCGCGAGTACACCTTCAGCGTGACGCTCGCCCAGACCGCGGGCAACGAGGAGCAGGGCAAGACCGCCACTGCGACCTACACGTGGGATGCCACGCAGACCGCCGCGACGGTCACCAACCAGTAATCCGACTTGGGGTAGGGGGACACGACATGAGCGCCGCGAAGACGTTCCAGCGAGTCGGCAGCGCCGCGATCACCATCGCCGCGATCATCGCCACCATCATCGCGGCGCTCATGTTCGTGCCCGGCCTCCTCGGGATGGACCGCTACGTCATCACCGGCGGCTCCATGTCCGGCACCTTCGAACGAGGTGCGCTCGTCTTCGAGCGCCAGGTGCCGGTGTCGGAGCTGCGGACCGGCGACGTCATCACGTACCTGCCCCCTGCCGACTCGGGCATCACCGAGCTCGTCACGCACCGCATCGTCTCGATCGAACCGAACCCCGACGGCAGCCCGTCGCGGGTGTTCCGCACCCAGGGGGACGCCAACGCCGGCGTCGACCCCTGGACCTTCACCCTCGCCGACGCCGTCCAGCCCCGCGTGGTCGGCTGGGTGCCCCTCGTCGGCTGGATCTTCATCGCCCTGTCCGATGCGATGATCCGGATGCTGGCGATCGGCGTACCCGCCGCCTTCATCGCCCTGCTCTTCCTCCGCGACCTCATCCGCGCCGGCAGCCCGCGCCGCGGCGCCGCCCCGGCTCCCGTCGCCTCCTGACCCGTGGCCCGCGTACCCGAAACGCGGGCCACGACCTTCCCCACCGCCGCCGGTCCCCGCTCACCGGCGACCTGCCCTTCCCGGAGCTCCCCATGGCACCCCTTCGCGCCTCCACACGTCACCGCCTGATCGGCGGGGGTTCGACGGCCGCCCTCGTGGGCCTGTCGGCACTTCACCTGCTGGCAGCCTCCGCAGGCGACCCCCGCCGGGACCCGTCGGCGCTGGTGTCCGCCGTCCTCGGCACGGCGGGAGTGCTCGCCGCCCTGCGCCTCGTCACCGCGCGCTGCTTCGAGTCGCGGCTGGCCATGGTCCTCATCGGCGCAGCGACGCTGGTCGGCGTCTGCCTGACCCACACCATAGGCATCCCCGGCGCAGCTGCCGCGCCGTGGGACGGACGGGATCTCCTGCTCGCGGGCCTCGCCGCCTGCCTGACCGCGTCATGGCCGGCCACCGCGCGCCGCGTCGCCGACGGCTGCCCACGCTGATTGTGGAGCGGGTGAGGCGCTGCCGTGGCACGGCTGTAACCCGGCCGCGCGTAGCGTCGGAATCGCCCCGTCCGACGAGGAGAATCCGATGACCCGCACCGCGCTCCGCAACGCGGTGCTCGTGGTGCTCGCGGCCGTCCTGCTCGTCGCCGGGGGTCCGCTCGGACCGGCCCTCTCGTCGGCGTCCTTCACCGCCCAGACCACCAACGGCGCGAACCGCGTCGGCGCCGCCGTCGACTGGACGCCGCCGACGGTGTCGGTCCAGCAGCCCGCCGGCACCCTCCGCGACACCGCGACGATCACCGCCCTCGCGGCGGACGCCGAGACCGGCATCCGCAGCGTCGTCATCTCGGTCCAGGCCGTCGGAGCGGCGACGTGGACGACGCTCTGCGCCGACACCACGAGCCCCTACAGCTGCGCGTGGGACACCCGCACCACCGCCGACGGCGCCTACGACCTGCGCGCCGTCGCCACCGACAACTCCGGCTACGTCACCACCTCGACGAGCGTGCGCGCCACCGTCGGCAACGCCGTCGGCATCGTCCTCGCCGACCCGGGTGAGATCGTGCGCGGATCCGTCTCGCTCGCCGCCGCGCTGCAGAACCCCGGCACGGGCACCTACACGGTGAACTTCGAGTACGCCGTCGCGGGCACGGGGATCTGGAAGTCGGTCTGCACGACGACGACGTCGCCGTACACCTGCGCCTGGGCCACGGGCTCGCTCAAGGACGACTTCTACGACCTGCGGGCGACCGTCACCGCCAACGGCGTGACCACCGCGTCCAACGTCGTCGCCGACGTCCTCGTCGACAACGGGGCGCCCGCCGTGGCGATGACCGACCCGGGGTCGCCGCTGCGAGGCACCGTGACGCTCGCCGCGACCGCCTCCGACGCCGCGTCGGGCATCGCCCGCGTCGTGATCCAGCTCTCGGCCAACGGCACGAGCTGGCAGGACGCGTGCACCGTCACCGCTCCGCCGTACTCGTGCCGGTACGCCACGACCGCGCTGCCCGGCGGGAGCTACTCCTTCCGTGCCGTCGCGACCGACGGGGCCGGGAACATCACGACCTCCGCCGTCATCGCACAGCGCGTCGTCGACAACACCGTGGCATCGGTGGCGATGGAGGACCCGGGCGCCTTCCTCAGCGGAGCGGCGAGCCTCACCGCGACGGCCAACTCGACGGCCGGAGTCGCGAACGTCGCCATCCAGATGACTCTGAGCGGCACGACCGCCTGGACCACCGTGTGCGCTCCGACGGCCGCCCCGTACAGCTGCGCCTGGAACACCCGATCGGTCGCCGACGGTCTCTACGACTTCCGCGCCGTGCTCACGGACTCCGCCGGCAAGACGACGACGTCCGCGACGGTCGCCCAGCGCCGCGTCGACAACCGCGCCGTGCGCGGCACGGATGTGCAGACCGCGAGTGGCGGCACGACACCGGGCCGACTGGATGCCGGCGACACGATGACCTTCACGTACAGCACGCAGATGAACCCGGCGAGCATCATGGCCGGCTGGAACGGCGTCGGCGCGCCCGTGACGCTGCGCCTGCGCGACGGCAACCTGCTCTCGCTCGGCAACGCCGGCGACACGGTCGACGTGCTGGTCCCGGGCACGAGCACGCTCGTGAACCTCGGCTCCGTCAACCTCAAGGGCGACTACGTGAAGAGCAACAAGACGTCGACGTTCAACGCCACGATGACGGCGACCACCGCGACCGTGAACGGCCTGCCGGTGACCGTCGTGCAGGTCACCCTCGGCTCCCTCATCGGCGGCGGCGCCCTGCGCACCGCTCCGACGACATCGGCGGCCGCCATGGTGTGGACGCCGTCCGGCTCTGCGACCGACCTCGGCGGCACCGCCTCTTCGAACACCCCCGTCACCGAGACGGGCAACCTGGACCGGGAGTTCTGAGTGAGCCGACAGCAGGGCGACACCCCAGGCGGGGCTGACGCAGCCCGAGGCGACAGCCTGGATAGCATCGACGTCGTGGGGCAGCGCATCCTGGTCGTGGAGGACGACGACGGCATCGCGGTGCCGCTCGTGCGCACGCTGACCCGAGAGGGCTACGAGGTCGAGCGGGTGGCCGAGGGCGGCACGGCGGTCAGCCGGGTCATCGGCGACGGCTTCTCCCTGGTGGTGCTCGATCTCGGCCTCCCCGACATGGACGGCCTCGACGTCTGCCGACGACTGCGCGAGGAGGGCTTCGCCGGCGGCATCATCATCCTCACTGCGCGCGACGGGGAGCTCGACCGGGTGGTCGGTCTCGACGTCGGCGCCGACGACTACATCGCCAAACCGTTCGCGCTCGCGGAGCTCCTCGCGCGGCTGCGGGCGCTGCTGCGACGCAGCGCAGGGCTGCTGGCCGCCGGGACGGCGGAGACCACCGCGGTCGCGGCATCCGGGGCCGGACTCACCGTCGACGCCGACGCGCGCCGGGTCTTCGCCGGTGATCGCGAGATCTCGCTGAGCACCAAGGAGTTCGATCTGCTCGAGCAGCTCGACCGCAACCGCGGCGCCGTCGTGACGCGGGAACGCCTCATGGACGAGGTGTGGGACGAGAACTGGTTCGGCTCCACCAAGACGCTCGATGTGACGATCGCCCGGCTCCGCCAGAAGCTGGAGGAGTCCGGCGCGGATGTGCACGTCACCACGATCCGGGGCGTGGGATTCCGCCTCGACGACGGGGCGGCGGATGCGTGAACGCCTCGTCTTCGCCTTCGTGGCCCTCGCGGTGGGGATCATCGCGCTGTACGGCATCCCGCGCGCGTACATCGTCGCCGACCTGATCCAGACCAGCGAGGAGCGGCGGGTCGTGCGTCTCGCCGATTTCCTCGCGGTGCTGATGGCCGAGCGCGAGGCGGAGGCCGAGGTGACCGCGGAGTTCCTCGAGCCCCTGCTCATCGAGGGCGAGCACATCGTCTATGTCGACGCAGACGGCGAGCGCGTGCAGGCGGGCGTGAACCCCCGACCGGACGACATCGTCTCGACCGCCGAGGTCGAGGGGGGCGGAATGGTGGAGTTCGGCCGGTCCGACGACGTCATCTCGGGGCGGGTGCAGGAAGCGGTGATGCCCGTGGTGATCCTGGGCGTGGCGCTCATGGCGGTCTCGGCCGTCGCGGCCGTGCTGCTCGCGCGTCGCCTCTCGCAGCCGTTCACCCGGCTGGCCGCCGTCGCGCGCGACCTCGGCGAGGGGACGCTCGAGCGCGCGCCCGAGGACCTGCGCATACCCGAAGCCCGGGCGATCGACCAGGCGCTGCGCACCAGCGCGTCCACGCTCGAGCAGCGCATCCGGCGCGAGCACGAGTTCGCCGCGAACGCCTCGCACCAGCTCCGCACCCCCATCACGGCACTGCGGCTCGAGCTGGAGGACCTGTCGCTGTGGCCCGAGACTCCGCCACCGGTGCGCGAGCAGCTGGAGCACGCACTGCGGGAGATCGACCGTCTCTCAGAGGCGATCGCCGAGCTGCTCGAGATGGCCCGAGGCGGCACGCCGGGTGCGGACGCGTGGACGCCGCTGGCCCCGATGCTCACGCAGGCGGGCGATCGGTGGCGATCGCAGGCGGCGGCGAAGAGCCGTCAGATCCGCGTCGACGCGACGCACGTGACCACCGTGGACGCGCCGGCGCCCACGGCGCAGATCCTCGACGTCCTCGTGCACAACGCGCTGCAGCACGGCCGGGGCAGGGTCAGCGTGTCGGCGGCCCGCGCGAACGGCTACGTGACGGTGAGCGTCGGCGACGAAGGACCGCGTCCCGCCGGCAACGCCATCTTCCAGCGCACCCCCGGCAAGAGCACCGGAGGCGGCGAAGGGATCGGGCTGGCCCTGTCGGCCGAACTGGCAGAGGCCCTGGGCGGGCATCTGCTGCTGGATTCGTCGCCCACGACGCGCTTCTCGCTGATCCTGCCGCAGAAGCGGCCGGAGTGACGCCCGGCCCTAGTCCCGGCGCAGCCCGCTGCTGCCGAGGATCCGCGTGGGCCGCAGCTGGATCGCCACCCGCTTCGGGTTCACGCGCGGCTGCCGATACCGCTCGGCGTAGAGCGAGACCGCGAGCGCGACCTCCTCGGGATCGTCGTGGACGGTCGCGGTGCCGGGGAAGCTGAGCCACCGCGCCCCGTCGACCTGGCTGATGGTCGCCGTCCCGTCGCGAAGCACGTTGCGCACCTTCTGGGAGTCGCGCGACGTGATGACGCGGAGGATCCCGTCGTGGAGTGTGAACCCGACGGGGACCGAATGGATGCCGCCCCACGGCGCCATCGTCGACAGCGTGGCCAGGTGGCGCTCGCGCACGAACTCGAATCCGGCCGACGACAGTTCCCGCACCGTCCCAACATACCGGGGGCGGACGCCCCGGTCGGTGCGGAGAACGACTGGGACGACCGTCACGCCATGATGCGGCCAGGCGTCGGTCAGCCGAGCTTGCGCACGGCGCGATCGAGCGCCTCGCCGATGGCGGTCGGGTCGATCGCGGGTGCCGCGCCGCGCTCCACATCGCGCGCCCACGACTGGCCGATGTAGCGCATGACCCCGGCGAGGAGGTGGGTGATGATGTCGGCCTGATCGGCCAAGTCGTCGGGAGCCTCATCGGGGTACTGGGTCTGCAGTCGCAGCTGGATGATCTCGCGCAGCTCGTGCTCGATCGACGCGAGACGCTCCATCTGACGGGCCATCAGGATGGGGTTGGTACCCACCGCGCGGATCCGGCGGGCGAGGAGCCCTGGGTCGCTCGCCATCGCACCCGCATCGATCCGGATGAGCTGCGTCGCCTCGCGCAGCAGCGGGCCGGTCGACACGATGAAGGCGCGCGCAGCGCGCTCGTCCACGGTCGGCGCACCGGGGCCGATCAGAGCCATGTCCTTCGTCTTGAAGTGGTTGAAGAACGTGCGCTGGCTCACACCCGCGCGAGCGCAGATCATGTCCACCGTCACCGCCTCGTACCCGTGCTCGAGCACGAGGTCGACCGCCGCGGCTTCGATGGCCGCGGCCTTCGCAACGGCGTCGCGACGACGTGGACTCGGTGACGTGGACATGATCTGCGCTCCTCGGCTCACTCGTACCGTAGCGACTCGATCGGGTCCTGGCGGGCCGCGCGGCGTGCCGGCAGCACGCCGGAGACGAAGGCGATCGCCATGATCACGACGATCACCACGGCGACGCCCGCCGGTTCGAAAAGGAGGATCCGCAGGCCCGGGAGGTCGGCCAGGACCGTCTGCGACAGGGAGCCGGCGAGCGCGGATCCGACGGCGACTGCGGCGAGCGCGCCCAGCGCCGAGCCCAGGAACCCGATCACCACCGCTTCGAGACTGAACAGCCCGAACACGCGTCCGTTCGACATCCCCATCGCCTTCATGAGTCCGATCTCGCGCGTGCGCTCCTGCACGCTCATCAGGAGCGTGTTCACGATCCCGAAAGACGCCGCGATGAGGGCGACCACCGCGAAGGCGCTGAGGACGCCGATGATGCCGTTGATGATGGTCTGGACGACCCCGAGCTGGTCCTCGACGGTCTGGCCTGCGAGATCCGCGTCGGCCAGTTCGGCCTTGACCGCGCCGATGTCATCGGCAGTCACCGCTCCGTCGTCGCCGGAGCCTTCGAGGTAGGCGACCGCGAGCGGCCACGCGCGAGGCTGCCCGGGTATCGCCTGAGCGGCGGCGACCTCCTCCACGAGCGCGGCGTTGGCGCCGGCGCCCGACGCGAACAGGCTCGTCCGCGCCACCCCCACGATCGAGGCCTCGACCTGCCGCTCGGCCAGTCCGGCGTCGCTGAAGCCGAGCATCACACGCGCGTCGACGGCCGAGTCGGCGTCGGCGAATCCCAGTGCGGCGACGTACTCCTCGGGGATCACCAGCTCGTACCCGGCCGATTCCTGGTCGAGCTGGGCGCCGGCGACGAGGTCGCTCCGCCCGATCGACGACGTCGGGTTGATGTCCATCTCGAACCTGGTCGCGTCGTCGGCGGCGGCCTGGACCCAATCGATCTGGACCTGGCTGACGGCCTCGACCGAGCGGACGCCGTCCATCCCGGCGATCGCTTGGACATCGTCCTCGTTCAGCAGCGTACCGCCGGCCAGCGGATTGGCCGCGGCGGCCTGCTGACGCCCGTCCGGATCGAACTCGTCAGGGCCGTCGGAGGTCTCGGTCGTCGCGGCGGGACTGACGAGCAGGACGTCTCCCGTGCTCAGGGTCGAGACCTGCCGCTCCACGTAGTCGTTGACGCCCGCACCGAGGGCGGTCGTGAGGGTCAGCGTGAAGGCGCCGACGAACAGGCTCAGCACCGTGAGGGTGGTGCGCAGCCGGCTGCGGAAGGCGTTGCGGGCCGCCGTGCGCACCAGATCGCTCGTCCTCATCGCGACACCTCCGTGAGCGCTGCGGCCGCGGTCGCGGCATCCGTCGAGATCAGCCCGTCGGCGATGGCGACCGCCCTCCCGCAGCGATCGGCGAGTTCGCGGTCGTGGGTGACGACGACGAGGGTGATCCCGCGTTCGCGCTGCAGCCCGAAGAGGATCTCCTCGACCTGCGCGCCGGTCGCGGAGTCGAGGTTTCCGGTCGGCTCATCGGCGAAGATCACCGACGGCTCGCCCACGAGGGCGCGGGCGATCACGACTCGCTGCTTCTGACCCCCGGAGAGGTCCGTCGCACGGTTGGCGGCCTTGTCGGCGATCCCCAGAGCGTCGAGCGCGGCCATGGTCCGGCGCCGCCGCTCCTTGGCCGGCGCTCCGGCGATCACCAGGGGGAGGCTGACGTTTTCGAACACCGACTGCCCGGCGGCGAGGAAGAACTGCTGGAAGACGAAGCCGAAGGTGGAGTTGCGGAGGGCGTTGAGGTCGCGAGCGCGGAGGGTGGCGGCATCCGTCCCCTCGACGATCACCTGGCCGGAGGTGGGCCTGTCGAGGAGCGCGAGCAGGTGCATCAGGGTCGACTTGCCCGACCCGGACTTGCCGACGATCGCCAGCGATTCGCCGCGTTTCACGGCGAGGTCGACGCCGCGCAGCGCGTGAAACGCGCTCTCGCCGCGTCCGTAGGTGCGCGTCACAGCGCGTGCCTCCAGAACGGGCGAGCCGCTTGCGGCTCGCCCATCGTCCGCTTGGGGTGTCATTATGGTCCCTCTCTCAGAAACTTACAGTGACTGCACTTTATATCGCAGTAACTGCATGTAGGCCGAGAGAGGCCGATCCGGCCTGCGGAGTCAGCGCACAGCCGCCACCGGGGCCTCGACGCTCTCGTCACCGGCGAGCTCGCCGGCACGCCCTGCGAGAGCGTCCAGGCCCGCCGCGCGCGCGTCCGCGTCGGACACGGCCGGACGCCGCGGCCACCAGAACCGATCGCGGGTGATGAACGCCATGGCCGGCACGATCACGGTGCGCACGAGCAGCGTGTCGATGAGGACGCCGATGCACACGATGACGCCGATCTGGGTGAGGGTGATCAGGGGCAGCACGCCCAAGACCGCGAACACCGCCGCGAGAAGGATGCCCGCGCTCGTGATGACGGCGCCGGTGGCGGCGAGCGCCCGGATCATGCCCTGCGTCGTGCCCAGCACGCGCGACTCCTCCTGGGCACGCGTCACCAGGAAGATGCTGTAGTCGACGCCGAGCGCGACGAGGAACAGGAAGCTGAACAGCAGCACATTGGTGTCGATGGCCGGGAACTCGAAGAGCGGCGATTGGAAGAGCCACCAGCTGGCCCCCACGGCGGAGAAGTAGCTCGCCACCACCGCGAGCAGCAGCAGGATCGGGGCCACGAGCGCACGCAGCAGGATGATGAGCACGACGAGCACGACCACGAGGATGAGCGGGATGAGCAGCGCCTGGTCACGCGCCTGCGCCTGCGCGACATCGAGGGATCTCGCGTCGAGGCCACCGACCAGCGCGTCGCTCGAACCGGCGTCGGCGAGTGCGGTGCGCATCCGTTCGATCGTCGCGAAGGATTCCGGCGTCTCGGCGGCATCCGACAGCACGACATCGATCCGGGCGAGATCGCCGCTCTCCTCGGTCACCGTCGCACCGTCGACGCCGTCGAGGTCGGACAGCGTCGCCACGACCTGCTCGGCATCCTCGCTCGGAAGGACGACGACCGCCGGCGAGCTCGTGCCGGCCGAGAACGCATCGGCGAGCACCTCCTGCCCCTGCACGGCCTCCGGCTCGCGGAGGAACCGGTCGCTCTGCGACAGGCCGACTTCGACGAAGAAGAGCCCGCTCGCGAGCGCTGCCAGCACGCCGAAGCCGGACATCGCGACGACGACCGGGCGCCGCGACACCGCACGGCCGAGCTTCCCCCACGGGCTGCGGGCGATGGCGTCGCGCGAGCCGAACCGGGGGACGTAGGGCCAGAACAGGCCGCGGCCGAACAGCACGAGGGCTGCCGGCAGCACGATGAGCGCGAAGGCCATGGCCACGAGGATGCCCACCGCGCAGGCGAGCCCCAACGCCCGGTTGCCGGCGATCTCCGCCAGGAGCAGTGTCGCCAGCGCGAGGGCGACGGTCGAGCCGCTCGCGATGATCGCGGGGCCGGCGCCGCGCATGGCGCGGCGCATCGCCTCACGGCGATCGGGGCTGAGCCGCAGCTCGTCGCGGTATCGGGCGATCAGGAGGAGCGCGTAGTTGGTGCCCGCACCGAAGACGAGGACCGACAGGATGCCGGTGATCGACGCGTCCAGCGCGATTCCGGCGGCGGCGGCCACCCGGTTGGCGACGATTCCCGCCACCGCGTCAGCGAGTCCGATGACGACGAGCGGCACGATCCAGAGCCAGGGGCTCCGGTACGTCACGATGAGGAGCACCGCGACGACGATGACGGTGGTGAGGAGAAGGGTGAAGTCGGCTCCCGCGAAGACTGCGGCCACATCGACCTCGAAGCCCTCGGGGCCGGTCAGGTAGACACGCACGTCCTCGAGATCGGCCGCGGCCGCTTCGCGGATCTCCGCGGCCCGCTCGGCCTGGCGCTCGACGTCGGACTCGGGGTCGAGCGGGACGACGAGAAGGGCGACCGTGCCGTCTTCCGAGATCTGGGCGGGCGGGACGAAGCCGTCCGGCGTGAAATCGGCGAGCTCGCCCGCCGCCTTCTCGCCGATCAGCGCGATGTCGTCGGACGACAGCTCTCCGTCGTCGGCGGCGAACACCAGCAGCGCCGACGTGGTGTCCGCACTCGGGAACTCCTCGAGCAGCTCGTCCACCTGCACGGACTCCGCCGAGTCGGGCAGCCCCACGGTGGGCGCCGTCTCCGATTCCGCCCCACTGCCGAGGGCGAAGAACCCGCCCGCGATGAGGCCGGCGAGCACCAGCACGATCCACGACGTCTTCGCGGAGGTGACGAAACGGAGGAAGCCGTTCATGGCCGCCCTTTCCCTAGCAGAACTAATGTCTAGATTATCTAGATATAAGTCAGACTGCGCAAGTTCGGGCTATCATCGACGCATGGATGCCGTCGCCGCTGGCAACACGGACGCCTCCCGCCGCCCCCGCGAGGCTGACGCGGGCGGCCCGCCCGTGCGCCCGGCGACCGGCCTGCTGCGCGACCTCATCACCGTGAGCGACCTGTTCGAGCGGCGGCTGCGGACGCACCTGACGGTGAACCCCACCGACCTGGAGGCCATGGAGCACCTGATCGCCTCGGGGCCGCTCGGGCCGAGTGAACTCGCGCGCCGGCTCGGCATCACGACGGCGTCGACGACGGCACTCGTGGACCGGCTCGTAGGACTCGGCCATGTCACCCGCGAGCCCCATCCCAGCGATCGCCGCGGGGTGCTGGTGGTGCCGACGGAGACCTCGCGCGAGAGCGCCCTTTCGGTGCTCATGCCGATGATCCTCGACGTCGACGCCGTGCTCGACGACTTCAGCGCCCGGGAGCAGGCGATCATCACGGCGTACCTCTCCCGGGTCGTCGAGGTCTACCGCTCCCACGTCGAGCCGGCCCGCTCGTGAGCGCGCCGCTCGCGCGCGGCCGACGATGGCGCCGCCTCTCGGCCGGTTCTCAGGAAGACATCGGCGTGGCCCAGTAATCTGCCGACAGCAAGGGGAGTACTCCGGCGCGGTCGACTCGTCACTACGGATGCAGGGTGCATCCCGGGTCACCGGTCCTCGATCAGGGGATGGAGAAGACCTTGGCGTCATCCATCACGCCAGGTCTGGAGATCCCTGTGAACATCACCCCGCTCGTCTGGTTCATCACGATCGCGGTCACGATCGCGTTCTTCGTCTACGAGTTCTTCGCCCACGTCCGCAGACCCCACGAGCCGTCGATCGGCGAGTCGGCCCGCTGGTCGGCGTTCTACATCGGACTCGCGCTGCTCTTCGGCGTCGGCATCGGCGTCATGTCGGGCTGGACGTACGGCGGCGAGTACTTCGCCGGCTACCTCACCGAGAAGGCGCTCTCGGTCGACAACCTCTTCGTCTTCCTCATCGTTATGACCGGCTTCGCGGTGCCGAAGATCTATCAGCAGAAGGTGCTGATGATCGGGATCGTCATCGCTCTCGTCCTGCGGGGCGTGTTCATCGCGGTCGGTGCCGCGCTCATCGAGAACTTCTCGTGGATCTTCTACCTGTTCGGCGCGCTGCTGCTGTTCCTGGCGTACCGTCAGGCATTCGCGCACGGCGAGGCGGACCCCTCGCAGGGTCGCTTCATGAACTTCGTGCGTCGCCACCTGCCGGTCAGCGACGAGTACAACGCGGATCGGCTCACCGTCGTCAAGGACGGTCGGCGCTTCGTCACCCCGATGCTCCTCGTGATCATCGCAATCGGCTTCGTCGACCTCGTCTTCGCCGTCGACTCGATCCCCGCGATCTACGGGCTGACAGAGGAGGCCTACATCGTCTTCACCGCGAACGCGTTCGCGCTGATGGGGCTCCGCCAGCTCTACTTCCTGATCGGCGGCCTGCTGGAGCGCCTCGTCTACCTCGCGCAGGGTCTCGCCGTGATCCTCGCCTTCATCGGCGTCAAGCTGGTGCTGCACGCGATGCACGTCAACGAGCTCCCGTTCATCAACGGCGGCGAGCCGATGCTGTGGGCCCCCGAGATCCCCATCTGGTTCTCTCTGCTGTTCATCGCCGGCACCATCGCGGTGGCGACGGCGGCGAGCCTCATCAAGACCCGCGGCGACCGCGACGCGCCGGCACGCCCTCTGACCACGCCGGCCGCGGACGACGAGATGGCTGCCGACCGCGAGAGGGAGACCTCGTGACCCGCCGGCACTGAGCGACGCCCGGCGGCGGCCGCCGGGCGGCATCACGCTCGCCGATCGACCCCGCCGTCCTCGATCGCCTGCGTGGGCCACTGCCACGTGGTGAGGCGCCCGCACATCCCGAAGCCGCGGGCGTCGCGTGGCGTGGCCCTGGTCACCGCGGCCTCGCCGAGCGCTCCGCGCCGCCCGGCTTCGAGTGCGTCCAGCTGAGCGCGCGTGGCATCCGTCTCCGCCGCGACGGTCTGCTGCCAGATGGTGCGCCACCGCGCGACGCGGGGTTGCACGAGCGCCGCAGCCCGGCGGTGGAAGCGCTCGAGCGCCGATGGCCCCTCCTCGTCGATCGCGGCGCAGAGCGACGCGTACCCCTCGAGCGCGAGATCCCGGCGCGCGCGGGCCGCTGCGGCCCGCGCGTCGTCCGAGCCGCCCGCAGGGAGCGCGGCGGCGCGCGCGTACGCCTCGGGGTCGGCGAGGACGTCGTCGGGAAACGTCATGACGGCGTCGCCGGCCTCGGGGAGCCCGGCGTTCGACATGACGACGAGCAGACGCAGGTCTCCGCCGTTGATCAGCCGGTGCACGGTGCCGGGGGTGAACGAGACGATGTCGCCCGGAGCGAGCGGGTGCTCCTCGCGGCCCACGGACGACAGCGTCTGAACCGCCCCTGCGCCCGCGACGACCACGTAGCCCTCGCTCGATGCCGTGTGCAGGTGGGGGGTCCCGCCCGCGCACCCGTCGGCCGCTTCCCAGTCGTACACGGTGAGCTCGCTGAGCGCGACCCCGCCGGGGAAGCCTGCCATCAGAGCACCGTCCCCGCGGCTGCGGCGAGCGCCGGGGCGGCGTCGGCTCCGGCATCCGCGATGGCCACCGCGTAGCGGAACCGGACGGTCTCGCCCGGCGCCACGACCAGCTCCTCGCTGAAGAACGGTGCGGGGTTCAGACACGCGAACGGCTCGGATCGCACGAACCACTGCGGCGGATGCTGCGGATTCCGGGCGTCGTCGACCATGACGACGAGGGACTGCTCGTCGATGTCGTCGTGGCGGCCGACGTAGCCCATCCACGCGTGACGCTGTCCGCGGAGGTCGTCTCCGGTGCCGCGCGCGCCCTCGGTGACGACCAGCCCGTCGGTGAACGAGCGGGGGCCGCGCCAGAACAGGCCGCCGTATCCGGCGTTCTCCCGGCCCCGCGTGGTCGGGGACCCGATGGGGATGCCCTCGTCCGAGACGTTCGTCAGCGCGGTGTCGAAGGTGAGCGCCCAGGCGGTGTCGTCGAGGATATGCGCGCCGAGCTGCCGCTGCTCGGCGAACAGCCGCCTGCCGTCCTCGGCGATCCATTTCAGGTCGTGGGCGTACGAGGCACTCGTTCCGTCCGTCGACGCTCCGCCGCCCTGGTGCACCTGCGCCCCGTTGTTGGGCAGCTGCACGTACCCCTGGCCGTTGACGTACGTGACGCCGCCCCAGAAGTTCTCGTCGCCGACGACGGGCAGCGACCATGCGATGCCCTTGTGCCAGACGTGATCCCAGGGGCGGAACAGGCTGACCAGTCTCCCGGCCCGCGTGCGGATCGGGTGAAGGTACGGCTTCGGCGACTCGAACTGGACGGTGTCGGGGACGTACGTATACCGGACGAGCTCGACATCACCGTCACGGATGCTCAACGCGCCGACGCCGTCATCGTCGATGCGGATGCTCACGCGCCCGCCCCGATCGGCTCCTTGACGGGCGCCCAGGGCACGGCGCCGCCGTCCATCGCCGTCGCGAACGGGTCGTCCGGCGTGATCTGGCCCGCACGGATCGGAACTCCGCGGAACGCCGACGCGTACGTCGCGGCGGCGAACTCGAGCGTGCGCCGGGCGTCGGCGATGCCCACGCCCGGGTCCCGCCCCTCTTCGAGTGCCGTCACGATCGCCTCGATCTGGCTGCGATGGCTGGTCGTCTCCGGGCTGTCCGACGCGTGCCACAGCGACGCGAGCTCTTCGTGCCCGCGTGCCGGCGTGAAGGTCCAGTCGCCGTCGGCGTAGCCGTAGAGGTGCTCGACCTCGACGGTCGCGCAGTCGAAGTCGAAGCGCAGGCGCGAGCTCTCGCGCGGCGAGACGATGGAGTTGACGATCGTCGCGAGAGCGCCGTTGTCGAACTCCGCGACGGCGACCGAGACGTCCTCCGTGTCGGTCGGCAGCTTCTGCCGAGCGGCGAACGCCGACACGCGGGACCAGGGACCCAGCACCGCGAGCAGCAGATCGAACTGGTGGATGCCGTGACCCATGGTGGGCCCGCCGCCCTCGACGTGCCACCGCCCACGCCAGGGGAGGTCGAAGTACTCCGGGCCGCGGTACCACTGCGTCTCGCAGGTCGCGACCATCGCGCGACCGAGCGCACCCTCCGCGAACAGACGGAGCAGCCGCTGCGCCGCCGGGCCGAAGCGGTGCTGATACACCGTGAGAACGGGCACGCCCGTCTCCGCGGACACCGCGGCCAGCTCATCGGCCTCGGCCAGGCTCAGCGCCGTCGGCTTCTCGACGAGCACCGGGACCCCGGCCCGCATCGCCGCGATGGCGAGCGGCACGTGCGTCTGCGGCGGAGTGCACACATGGACCAGGTCGAGCGTCTCCGCGGCGAGCAGCTCGTCGGCCGATGCGTACACCGAGGCCTGCGGGCTGTGCCGCAGCGCGAAGGCCTCGGCGCGGTCGCGGTCGACGTCCGCGACGGCGACGACCTCGATGCGCGGGGCCAGCCCCGCGATGGCGCCGGCGTGCGCGTGCGCGATGCCGCCCGTCCCGATGATGGCCGATCGCAGCGGGGCGGCGCCTCGCTCGGACGTGGTGGCGGATGGCATCGTTGCTCCCTCAATACAGTGAACGTTCACTAAGTTGCTTCAGAGCGTATGCGGCCTCGCGCGCGCCGTCAAACCCGGCGTCGAGAACACGCGACGCGCGGCCGGCTCAGCCGGCGCGCACGTCACCGCGCGCGAGGGGCGCCGGCGGTGAGGTGAGGCCGCCCGCCTGCGCGGTGCTTATCGTGGCAGGAAAGACCGGTGCGGTATGGTGCTGGCCGGTGTGCCGGGAAGTCGGGTCGGCGAGGCAGTCCGTCGCCGTCCCTGGAAGAGACCCTCGATGACCTCAACCACAGCCTCCGAGCGGAGACCCCTCCGGCGAGCCCAGCGGGTCCTCAGCGGGTTCATCAGGCGGTCGCCCGCCCGCGCGTCCGTGCTCGTGTTCATCAGCGCGGCTGCGGTCTTCTCGCTGCTGCTCCGGCTTCCCATCGCGACGGCGACCGGCAGGGCGGCACCCTGGCAGGACGCGATCTTCACCGCGACGTCGGCGATCACCGTCACCGGCCTGACGACGGTCGACACCGCGACCTACTGGTCGCCCTTCGGGTGGATCGTGATCCTCGTCGCGATCCAGATCGGCGGCCTGGGGATCGTGACCCTCGCGCTCCTGCTGGCGCGTGCTGTCACCCGGCAGCTGGGGCTCGGCGGCAGAGTGTTCGCCCAGCAGAACATCGGATCCCCCGAACTCGGAGAGGTGCGGCGCCTGTTGCAGATCGTCGTGCTGACGACCCTGTCGATCGAAGGGGCCCTCTTCGTCGCGCTCGCCCCCGCCTTCATCGTCGCCGAGGGCTGGGGCAGGGGCCTGTGGCACGGCCTGTTCTATTCGATCTCCGCCTTCAACAACGCCGGCTTCTCCGTCCACGAGGGCGGTCTGATCCCGTTCCGGAACGACGGCTGGGTGCTGACGCCGATCGCGATCGGCGTCTTCGTCGGCAGCTTCGGATTCCCGATCTTCCTCAACCTCATCAACACGCGATGGAACCGCAAGCGGTGGAGCCTGCACACCAAGCTCACCCTCGTCACCACGTCGCTGCTGCTGCTGGTCGGCGCCGCCGCCTGGACGGCGACGGAATGGAGCAACCCGGCGACGATCGCCGACTACACCGTCGGCGAGAAGGTGCTCAACGGCCTGTTCGCCTCGACGATGATGCGCTCGGGCGGGTTCGCGATCGTCGACACGGCGCAGTCCACGTCGACCACGCTGCTGCTCAGCGACGCGCTGATGTTCGTCGGCGGCGGTTCGGCATCCACGGCCGGCGGCATCAAGGTGACGACTCTCGCCGTGCTGTTCCTGGCCATCGCGGCCGAGGCCCGCGGAACGCGGGATCTGAGCGTCGCGGACCGCACCATCCCGAACGGGCTGCTCCGAGTCGCCATCAGCGTGACCTTCCTCGGCGCCACGCTGGTGCTCGGGGCGACGGCCCTCATCACGCTCACGAACGATGCGCCGCTGGACCGGATCCTGTTCGAGGTCATCTCCGGGTTCGCCACGTGCGGGCTGTCGGTCGGGCTCTCAGCGGAGCTCGACGCGTTCGGGAAGCTCGTGCTCTCCATCCTGATGCTCGCCGGTCGCATCGGGCCGATCGGCCTGGCCGCAGCGCTGGCCGTCAGGCAGCGCAAGATGCTCTTCTCCTTCCCCACCGAACGGCCGATCGTCGGCTGACGCCGCGCGGACGCCGAGGCGTTCGCGCGCGGCATCCGTCCCGGCGTTCGTACGCGTTCCGGATGCCGTCGTGAGGATTCCGTGAGGGCGGCCAGGCGGGCGGTCGCGGCGCGAGTACCGTGTGCGGGTGGCGATGAGACGGCCGGGCCGGGTGCGCAATCGAGAGCTGGCCTCTCGGCTCCGCCTGCACCCGGCGCAGGCCGTGGCGAGCGGATTCGCCGTGACGATCCTCGCGGGAACGGCGCTGCTGCTGACACCGGTCGCCAAGGCCGGCCCCGGCGCGGCGACCCCCGTCGAGGCGCTCTTCACCGCCACGAGCGCGGTGTGCGTGACGGGCCTGGTCGTCGTCGACACCCCGACGTTCTGGACGCCCTTCGGCCAGGCGGTGATCCTGGTGCTGATCCAGCTGGGCGGCCTCGGGATCATGATCTTCGCGTCGCTGATCGGGCTCGTCCTCGCCCGGCGCATCTCCGTGCGATCGCGGCTGTATGCGGCCGCCGAGGCGAAGGTCCTCGGTCTCGACGACGTGCGCGGCGTGGTGCGGGGAATCGTCGGCATCTCGCTGACGATCGAGGCCGCCCTCTTCGTCGTCCTGTTCCTGCGGTTCCTGCTGGGCTACGGCTACTCCTTCGGCGATGCCGCGTGGCACGGCGTGTTCCACGCCGTCTCGTCGTTCAACAACGCGGGCTTCGCCCTCTACAGCGACAGCCTGATGGCCTTCGTGGGCGACCCGTTCATCTGCCTCCCCATCGCGGCGGCGATCATCCTCGGCGGGCTCGGCTTCCCGGTCATCATGCAGCTGCGCAAGGAGTTCCGGCATCCGCTGCACTGGACCATGAACACCAAGCTCGTGCTGTGGGCGACGGTGGTCCTGCTCGCCGCAGGGTCCGTGTACATCACAGTGATCGAGTGGGACAACCCCGGCACCCTCGGAGGCCTCGATCCGTGGGCGCGGGTGCTGGCCGGCTTCTTCCAGTCGGTCCAGACGCGCACGGCCGGCTTCAACTCGGTCGACATCGCCGCGATGCATGACGAGACGTGGCTCGGCATGGACATCCTGATGTTCATCGGCGGCGGGCCTGCAGGCACCGCGGGCGGCATCAAGGTGACGACGTTCGCGGTGCTCTTCTTCATCATGCTCACCGAGCTGCGCGGCGAAGGAGCCGTGAACATCTTCGGCAAGCGGCTGTCGCGGGCGGTGCACCGGCAGGCGATCACGGTCGTCCTGATCGCGGTGGCCGCGGTCGTCGCGGGCACCGGATCGCTCATGCTGCTGACGGGCGAGAACCTCGATCGGGCGCTGTTCGAGACCGTCTCCGCGTTCGCCACCGTGGGCCTGTCGACGGGCATCACGCCGACCCTGTCGGAACCTGCCCAGGTCGTGCTGATCGTGATGATGTTCCTCGGCCGGCTGGGGCCCCTCACGCTCGGGTCGGCGATCGCGCTGCGCGAGCGGCGCGTCCTGTACGAATACCCGAAGGAGAGGCCCGCCATTGGCTAGATTCCCCGCGTTCTCGGGATCCGCGCGTTCGCGCCGGACCGCCGAAGCCCACTCCGTCGCCGTGATCGGCTTGGGGAGGTTCGGCAGCGCGCTCGCCCTCGAGCTCATGGCCGGCGGGACGGACGTCCTGGGCATCGACCTCTCCGAGGATCTCGTGCAGTCGCTCAACGGGCAGCTCACCCAGGTCGTGCGCGCCGACTCGACCAAGCGCGAGGCGCTGGAGCAGCTGGCCGTCGACGAGTTCGATCGCGTGGTCGTCGCGATCGGCGGCGACATCTCGGCGTCGATCCTGACGTGCTCGATCCTGCTCACCATGAACATCCCGGCGGTCTGGGCGAAGGCCGTCGACGACCAGCACGGGCTGATCCTCGAACAGCTGGGCGTGGGCAAGGTGATCTACCCGGAGAAGGACATGGGCCGCCGCGTGGCGCACCTGGTGCGCGGCGCTGCGCTGGACTTCATCGAGATCGCGCCCGGATACGCCATGGTCAAGGCGCCCGCGCCCTCGTCGGTCCAGGGTGTCCCGCTCGGTGAGACGGGGCTCCGTCGCAGCCACGGCGTCACGATCGCCGCGTTCCAGCACGGCGACAGCCCCTGGGACAACGCCGACAACCGCACCGTCCTGCGCGCGGGCGACACCATCCTCGTGGTGGGCAAGACGCGCGACGCCGAGGCGTTCGCTCAGCTCATCTGACGTGGAAGCCATGGCGGCGGGGTCGCGGCACGGGCGCGTCGCCTCCCCCGGCCGGCGCGGAGTTCGCCATACTGACGGGCATGGATGCCGTCAACGCGTGGTTGCTGACATGGGGTGACAACCTCTGGACGTGGGTCGTCCTCCCGGTCGTCGTTCTCCTGGGTCTCTATTTCACGATCCGCTCCGGCGTCGTGCAGTTCCGGCTCATCCCCGAGATGTTCCGCACCCTCACCGACAAGACGCCCCGCAACGCCGACGGCGGTCCGCAGTCCGTCTCGGCGTTCCAGGCCTTCACCATCTCGGCGGCATCACGGGTCGGCGTCGGCAACATCGCCGGGGTCGGCACCGCGATCGCCGTCGGTGGACCCGGCGCCGTGTTCTGGATGTGGGTGATGGCGTTCATCGGCGGGGCGTCGAGCTTCATCGAGTCCTCGCTCGCGCAGCTGTTCAAGGTGCGCGACAAGGACAGCTTCCGCGGCGGGCCGGCGTACTACATGCAGCGCGGCCTGAAGGCGCGCTGGCTCGGCGTCTGGTTCGCGGTCATCCTCATCGTCTGCTTCCCGTTCGCCTTCAGCTCCCTGCAGGCCAACACGATCTCGGCGACGGTCACGTCGAGCATCGGGGGCGACAACCCCTGGCTGCCGTGGGGCGTGGGCCTCGGGATCGCGGTGCTCACCGGGCTGGTCGTGTTCGGAGGCGTCCGCCGGATCGCCTCGGTCACCCAGTTCCTGGTGCCCATCATGGCGATCGCCTACCTGCTGCTGGGCATCGTCGTGGTCGCGCTGCACGTCGACCGGATCGGCCCGGTCTTCGCCGAGATCTTCACCTCGGCCTGGGGATTCAACGAGGTCGTCGGCGCCGCGTTCGGGTACATCGTCCTCACCGGCGTCAAGCGCGGCATGTTCTCCAACGAGGCCGGGCTCGGCTCCGCCCCCAACGCCGGCGCGAGCGCCGCGGTGACGCACCCGGTCAAGCAGGGGCTCGTCCAGACCCTCGGGGTCTACTTCGACACGTTCCTGGTGTGCTCCATCACCGCCTTCATCATCCTGGTGTCGGTGCCGGATCTCGCCGGAGCCACCAAGGGCATCGGGCTCACGCAGGGGGCGCTCGTCGGCACGCTGGGCGAATGGTCGAACATCGCGCTGACCGTGATCATCTTCCTGCTGGCGTTCTCGTCGATCCTGGGCAACTACTACTACGGCGAGTCCAACATCGAGTTCATCTCGACCAACCCGATCCTGCTCACCGTCTACCGGGTGCTCGTGGTGGCCGCCGTGCTGGCAGGTTCCGTGGTGGGGGCCGACCTCGTGTGGAACTTCGCCGACGGCGTGATGGGCCTCATGGCGCTGACGAACCTCATCGCCATCGGCCTGCTGTCCGGGCTCGCGTTCAAGCTGCTCAAGGACTACACCGGTCAGCGGCGCGCGGGCCGCGACCCGGTCTTCACGCGCGACAGGCTCCCCGGCGTCACCGGCATCGAGTGCTGGGAGGACGAGCTCACCGTCACCGGTCCGATCGACACCGTCACCAAGACGCGGCAGGCCGAGAAGCACCGCGACCACCTGCACCACGACCAGTCGAGCGACCAGCGCTGAAGGTGCCGGCCGCCTCCCCGTCCGACCCGCTCCTCAGAGACCGAGCCGCGAGAGGAAGTCGTTGCCGAACACGCCTCGCGGGTCGAGGCGGCGGCGCAGCGCCGCGAAGTCGTCCCAGCGGCGATAGAGGCGCGGCATCCGCTCGGCCGCCCCGTCGAGCGTGAAGAGCTTGCCCCAGTGCGGGCGCGCATCCAGGGGCTCCAGGGCACGCTCGATGACGGGCAGCAGCCGCTCGACGCCGGGCTGGTCGGGCTGCCAGGTGAAGTGGATGCCGAGGACGTCGGTCTCGTACGCGGGAGACAGCCACAGGTCGTCGCTCGCGACGGTGCGCAGCTCGCACACCTGCAGCAGCGGCGCGACCTGGCCGGCGAGGTCGCGCATCGCCGCGATCGCCGCGATGGCGTTGCGCCGGGGCACGAGGAACTCGGACTGCAGCTCCTCGCCGTTGGACGGCGTGAACTCGAGCTTGAAGTGCGGCAGCCGGGCGTACCACTCCCCCGGGGCGCCGAGCTGCTCGGTGCAGCTCTCGGCCGATACGCCGGGGAGCGGATGCCGCTTGCCCGGCGCCTTCGGGGCGCCCAGGATCTCGTCGGGGAGTGCGCCGGCCTGATCGGCCCGACGCTTCACCCACAGCTGGTCGACGGTGCCGGGATCGCGCCACGTGTGGAACATCGACACGCTGTAGCCCAGGCCGGTGATCGCGTCCAGGTCCTCGAGCACGGCATCCAGCGGCAGGCGCTCGTAGACGGTCTGCGCGACCTCGAACGTCGGCACCAGATCGAGCTCGAGCGCCGTCACGATGCCGAGCGCACCCAGTGAGACGACGACGCCGTCGAAGTCGGCGTCGCCCCGCCGGAACGTGCGCAGCTCGCCGTCGGCGGTCATGAGCTCGACGCCCGCGACGGCCGCCGCAAGGGAGGCGACGGCGTCGCCCGAGCCGTGCGTTCCCGTCGCGACGGCTCCGGCGAGCGAGATGTGCGGCAGGGACGCGAGGTTGGCCAGCGCCCATCCCTCGCGGTGAAGCGCCGGCGCGATGTCGCCGTACCGCAGGCCGGCCGCGGCGCGCACGACACCGCGCTCGGCGTCGATGCTCACCTCGGCGGGGAGGTCGCCGAGGAAGACGTGCACACCGTCGGTGTCGGCGATCGTGTTGAAGCAGTGGCGACTGCCGAGGGCCTTCACGCGGTCGGCCGAGCGCACCACCTCGGCGAGCTCGTCGACGGACCGCGGTGCGACGATCCGCGACGGCCCGTAGACCACGTTCGATGCCCAGTTGCGGGTCAGGTCCGGCCGAGCGGTCGTCATCGCGCCACCCCATCGGCCGGCGCCTCGAAGGGCGAGGGCCCGAGCTCGTCGAGGAGGTCCTTCATCTTCGCGTAGGCGCGGTTGCGGTAGGCCACCAGCTCGGGGATGCGCGCGGGGTCGATCTCGCGGAACCCGGCACCGGACTTGGTGCCCAGCTCGCCGCGCTCGATCCGCTCGGCGAGGATCGGGGGCGTGGCGAACCGCTCGGGGAAGTCACCCTGCAGCGAGGCGTAGCAGAACGCGTAGACGTCCAGACCCGCCATGTCGGCGATGGCGAACGGACCGAAGAAAGGCAGCCGGAACCCGAAGGTCGACCGGACGATGGCATCGATGTCCTCCGGCGTCGCGATGCCCTCGTCGACGAGCTGCGTCGCCTCGTGGAACAGGGCGTACTGCAGCCGGTTCAGCACGAAGCCGGTCGCATCCTTGACGCGCGCGCCGACCTTGCCGCACTGCGACAGCAGCTCTTCGGCGACGACGATCGCGCTCTCGGCGGTGGACGGGTGAGGGATGAGCTCGACACCCGGCACGAACGGCGCGGGGTTGGAGAAGTGCACGCCGAGGAACCGCTCCGGGTTCGCCACCGCCTCGGCGAGCTTCGTGATCGAGATGGTGGAGGTGTTGCTGCCGATGACGGCCTGCGCGTTGGCCTGCGAGATGCGCCGGAGCGTCTCGTGCTTGACCTCGATCCGCTCGGGCACCGCCTCTTCGATGAACTCGGCGTCGACGACGGCCTCCTCGATGCTCTGCGCGGCCGAGATGTGGCGCGCGACCAGCTCGGCGGCTCCTGCCGGGAAGAGACCCTGCTGCTCGAACTGCGCGGCCTCGGTGCGGACCCGATCGAGGTTGGATGCCGCGATCTCGGCGGTGACGTCCGAGAGCACGACGTCGTGGCCGGCCATCGCGAAGACCTGTGCCATCCCGCCACCCATGTAGCCACTGCCGACGACGGCGATACGGGTCATGAGCGGGCCTCCACGGTGTGCGGGTTCTGGGTGGTGTCTCCGGCGACGCCGGGCTGGTCGTAGGAGTCGATGGCGGCGACCTTCGCCGCCGACGACGAGGATGGGTCGAACCGATAGCCGAGCCACTCCGTCACGAGGCGCTTGGCGAGCTCGAGGCCGATGACGCGCTGCCCCATCGTCAGGACCTGCGCGTCGTTGCTGAGCACCGAGCGCTCCACCGAGTAGCTGTCGTGCGCGGTGACGGCGCGGATGCCCGGCACCTTGTTGGCCGAGATCGCCACACCGAGCCCGGTGCCGCAGATGAGCAGGGCACGGTCGGCGTCCCCGGCGGCCACGCGACGGGCGGCTTCGACGGCGACGTGCGGGTAGTCGGTGTGCTCGTCGCCCGCGACGCCCACGTCGGCGACCGAGGCGACCCGGGGGTCGGCCTCCAGCAGCGCCTTCAGGGCGGACTTGTACTCGTAACCGGCATCGTCGCTTCCGACGACGATGCGGAGGGTGTCGCTCATCGCTGTTCCTCTCGAAGGTTCTCTTGTGCGGATGCCTCGGCGATCGCCGTCGCGATGAGGGCGAGCGACGTCGCGCCGGCGTCGGGATGCCCCAGGCTCTTCTCGGCGAGCGGGCGCGCGCGACCGAGGGCGGGACGAAGGGCCGACGTGGCCGCGGCGGCGTCTGTCGCGGTCCGGGCGGCGGTCTGAAGCGCGACGGGCAGGCTCTCGCCGGCGTCGATCTGCTCGGCGAGCACTCGCGCGAACGGATCGAGGGCGTCGACCATCGTCTTGTCGCCCACGCTCGCGCCGCCGCGGGCGGTCACCGCGTCCAGCGCCGCTTGCGCTGCGCCGACGGCGGACGTGCGCGGGTCGGCGCCATCGCGGTCCAGCGCGGAGCCGATCGCGCGCAGCATCGCGCCCCACAGCGCGCCGGAGGTGCCCCCTGCCTTCTCGCTCCACGCCTCGCCCGCGGCATCCAGCATCGCCGCAAGGCCCGCGTCGGGGTCGGCCGCCTCGCATGCCGCGTCGACGCCGGTGCGCATGCCGACGCCGTGGTCGCCGTCCCCGGCGATCGCGTCGATGCGGCCGAGCTCGGCCTCGTGCTCGTGGATCGTGTCGCGTGCGGCCACGAGGCAGGCCCGGGCGACCGCGGCGGCGGACTTCGACCACGCGGAGGCATCGGAGCTGCTCGCGGCCTCGGTCGCGGCGCCCTCGTCCTCGTCCTCGGCGTCGGCAGCGGGGGCGATGACGACCGAGCCCTTGCGGTAGGCCGGCGTGTACGCGGGCGCGGCCCACAGCGCCTCGAGCTCGTCGTCGAGCCAGAAGAGGGTGACGGATGCCCCGGCCATGTCGAGGCTCGTCACGAGCTCGCCCACCTCCGGCTGCACCACGGTGATGCCCGCCGCGTCGAGCCGGGCGGCGACGTCGCCGTACAGGACGAAGAGCTCCTCGTATTTCACCGAGCCGAGGCCGTTCACGATCACGGCCACGCGATCGCCGCGCTCCTCGGGGACGTCCGCGAGGAGCGCGTCGACGAGCGTGCGGGCGAGGTCCTCCGACGTGGCGCGCGGCACGTCGCGGATGCCGGGCTCGCCGTGGATGCCGAGACCGATCGACATCATGCCGTCCGGGACGGTGAAGAGCGGCTCGTCGGCGCCCGGGAACGTGCAGCCGCTGAAGGCGACTCCGAGCGTGCGGGTGCGGTGGTTCGCGTGTCGGGCGAGGCGCTCGACGTCGTCGATCGAGTCGCCGCGCTCGGCGGCCGCGCCGGCGATCTTGAACACGACGAAGTCGCCCGCGATGCCGCGGCGCTTGTGCAGCTCGTCCTGCGGGGCGCTGGCGATGTCGTCGGTGCAGAGCACCGTGCGCGCGTCGATGCCCTGCTCGCGCAGGCGCTCCTGCGCCTCCCCGAAGTGCAGCACGTCGCCGGCGTAGTTGCCGAAGCTGAAGAGCACGCCGCCGCCGCGGTGCGCCGCCTTCGCGACGCGATAGGCCTGCCCTGCCGAGGGCGAGGTGAAGATGTTGCCGCACACCGCGCCCGCCGCCATCCCGGCTCCGACGACGCCGGCGAAGGCGGGGTAGTGCCCCGACCCGCCGCCCACGACGAGCGCGACCGAGCCGCGCGGTGCAGGAGCGGCGCGGACGACGCCGCCGTCGACGGCGCGGACCAGGTCGCCGTGCGCGGCGACGAAACCGGCGAGGGCCTGCGGAACGAACTCGGCCGGGTCGTTGGCGATGCGGGTCACGAGGCATCTCCGTCGTGGCGCGGCTGACGCACTCTGCTCTCGCCCCGCACGTAGCCGTCGCGCTTGGGGAGCACGTGCCGGCGCAGGTAATCGCGGTTGTCGGCGCACACGCTCAGCCCGTCGCCACCGTAGTTCTCCACGCAGATCACGCTTTGGAAGCCCTGCGCGATCGCGTACCGGAACGCGCGGCGGTAGTCGATGAGGCCGTACTGCATCGGCGCGGGCACCGCGAAGTACGTCCCGCGTGCCGTGTCCTCGTCGCGCGCGTAGTTCTTGACGTGCCAGAAGTTGGCGTAGGGCAGCGTCTTCTCGACGAGCTCCCACCACGACTCGATGGGCCGATGCAGTCGCACCAGATTCCCGATGTCGGGGTTGAGGCCGACATTGTCGAGACCGATCTCCTCTACCAGGCGCACCGCCGAGTCGGCGGTGCCGAGGAAGGTGTCCTCGTACATCTCGAGGGAGACCAGGATGCCGAGCTCCGCGGCGTGGCTGCCGAGCTCTCTCAGCCGGCTGACCGCGAGATTCCAGTCCGCGGGGTCGTCGACGTGGCCCTGCACCGTCCAGAACCAGAGCTCCTCCTGCTGCTGCGGAGTCAGCGCCTGGTGCAGGCCGAACGACACGGTCTCGATTCCGAGCGCGGCGGCGGCGTCGAGCGTGCGATGGCTGTAGGCGAGGTTCGCGTCGCCGTCGGCGCGATCGATGACGCTGCGCCGGATGGCCGAGATCGACGTCGGCACGACGCCCGCGCGCGCGGACGCGTCTTTCAGATCACGCAGGCCGCCGGCGGTCAGGTCCCCGACGCGCAGCCACGAGTCGGTGATGTCGACACGGTCGAACCCGGCATCGGCGATCTCGGTCAGGGTGACCGCCCATTCCTCGGCGCCCGCGTCGGTGACGCTGCGTCCGTCAGCGGTGGTGCCGGGGAAGGGAAGCGCGGCGGCCGCGATCGGCCAGTTCTCCGCAGTGAGGCCGGTCATGAGGCATCCTTGGCTCGCGATTTGTTCTAGGCAACAACAATTCTCAACGTTAGCGTGCCTTCGAGCGATGGCAAAGCGGTTCGTCGAACTGGGTTCCGTCAGAGCTCGCTCGCCGTCTCGGCTCCCGTGGTCGCCGGTCCGGGACATGCACAGGTGCGTCTGCGTCCTCTCGGGACGTAGCATGCCGTCAGGAAAGCATCGGGAACATCGGCGGTGTCGGCGAGGCGCTTCTCGTACCCTGCCGGCGACCGGCCCGACGCGCCGATGGTCGGAGGCAACTGTGCGGACAAGCGCGAAGAGCGGCTCCGCAGGCTTTCTCCCGATCCTGCGCTGGTTGCCTCGCTATGAACGGCGATGGCTGCGCGCGGACATCATCGCGGGAGTGGCCGTCGTGGCGATGATCGTGCCGAAGAACCTCGGGTATGCCGAGATCGCGGGCATCCCAGTTCAGAACGGTCTGTACGCTGCGGCGGCCGGGGCGATCGTCTACGCGCTGTTCTGCACGTCACGTCAGATCTCCACCGGTCCGAGCTCGGCGTTGGCAACGGTCGCCGGGGGTGTGGTGATCGTGACCGGTGTCACCGGCGGTGATGCAGCTCAGCTCGTCGCGGCGATCACGCTGGTGACCGGCATCCTGTTGCTGCTCCTGGCGCTCTTCCGGATGGGATGGATCGCCCAGTTCCTCTCGAAGGCCGTCGTCACCGGGTTCCTGGCGGGAGCCGCGATCGATGTGGTCGTGGGAGAGCTGCCCAAGCTGACCGGCACCTCGGGAGAGGGCGACAACGTGTGGCGGGAGTTCGCGTCGTGGATCGTCGGGCTCGGTGCCATCCACCTCCCGACGCTGGTGGTCGGCGCGGCAGCCCTCGCGGTGATCCTCGCGCTGCGCTTCTGGGCGCCCAAGATCCCCGGCGCGCTGGTGCTCGTCGTCGGCGGGCTCCTCGCATCCGCGCTGCTCAACCTGGGCGAGCGAGGAGTGACGCTGGTCGGCGACGTGCCGAGCGGGCTGCCCGTCCCGCAATTGCCGGACCTCGACATCGTCCTGGGGAACGTCCCGGAAATCATCATCGCGGCATTGGCGCTGCTGCTGATCGGGTTCTCTCAGACGGCAGGCGACGCCAGATCCTTCGCGACCCGGCACCGTTACCGCATCGATGTGAATCAGGAGGCGGTGGCCCAGGGTATGGCCAACGTCGGCGCCGGCCTCGTCCAAGGGATGCCGGTCTCGACGAGTCTGTCGGCCAGTTCGCTCAACGAATCCGCAGGTGCGCGCACACCCGTGGCGTCGCTCACCACCGGAACGCTGGTGATCCTGACGCTGCTCTTCCTCGCACCTGTCTTCTCAGAGCTGCCGAAGGCCGTGCTGGCCTCCATCATCATCGACGCGGTCGTGTTCGGGATGATCGACCTCAAGGAGTTCTCCCGGCTGCGGCGCGTGTCCAGATTCGACTTCTGGATCGCGGTGGCGGCCGTCGTGGGCGTGCTGTCCGCGGGCGTGCTCTTCGGGATCGTCATCGGGATCGCACTGTCGCTCGGGTGGCTCATCTACGTCTCGACACGGCCCGCCATGCCCCTGCTCGGCCGTGAGCCCGGCACCCAGGTCTTCCGCGACATCGACCTCAACCCCGCCGATGAGACCATCGCCGGTATCGCCGTGATACGTCTGGACGGCGGCCTGTTCTTCGCAACCGCCGAAGCGTTCGATGAACGCATCCGCAAGGTCATCTCCGGGGACCCGCTCCTCACCGCGCTGGTGATCGATCTGGAAGGCGTCGCCTTCGTGGATTCGCAGGGGGCAGCCAAACTCACCGAGCTCGTCGACCTGGCCGAAGCGGAGGGCGTCACGATGCGGCTGGCGCGAGTCAAGCCCCGCGTACGCGACGTACTCGAGGCCCAGGGCATCATCGATCGGATCGGCACTGACCACGTCCACGGCAACGTCCATCGGGCCGTCGGGGCGCAACTGTCCCAGAGCGCAGGCGACGAGACCCGTGGAAGCGGACTCTGACGCGTGACGCTTCGAGTGAGTCCAACTGTTCAGGCCCTGTGGCGTGGTGGTTCCAGCTCGTGTCATCCCGCTACGAGGAATGGGCCAGATCGAGACCGTCCGAGAAGGACGTCGATCTGGCCCAAACTGGCGGTGACGGTGGGATTTGAACCCACGGTAGGGGGTTACCCTACACAACTTTTCGAGAGTTGCACCTTCGGCCGCTCGGACACGTCACCGCCGACAAGCTTACGACACGCGGACGGATGCCGCGAATCGGTCCTGGCCGCCGCGCTCGCCGCCCGCCGCCCGCCGCCACATCGTCAGGCGGCGTCGAGGAACGCCCGGTGGTGGTACCCGTCGGGGTCGAGCACCGCGACGGTGGACTCGCCGACCTCGTGGAAGATGCCCGGCACATCGTTGAGCGGTTCGGACACGACGACCTGCGCGTGGTCGCCGAAGAGCGACAGGCGCTCGGCGTCGGGGTACATCGCGCGCAGCGTGGGGATGTCCGCCGAGTGGAAGAGCGTCCGCGAGCGCCCCTGCGACGAATAGCGGAACGCCCACAGCGTCGTCCCGTCCGAGACCGCGAGCGTGCCCTGCATCGGGAACGGCACGCCGGCCGCACGGCCGAGCTCCTCCACGCGGCGGATGGCCGCACCGACGGCCGTGATCGGGTCGTCGGCGAGTCCGTACGTCAGGGCGAGGTGGAACAGCACCTCGGAGTCCGTCGTCCCCTGTATGAGCGGGTACAGCGCGGGGTCGACGGCGAGCGTGAGGTCGCGCTTGATGAGGCCGAATCCCGAGATCGCGCCGTTGTGCATGAAGAGCCACTCGTCGTGGCGGAACGGGTGGCAGTTCGTCTGCTGGATGGGCGGTCCCGCGGCCGCGCGCACATGCGCGAAGAAAAGCGGGCTGAGGACGGCGCGGGTGATCTCGCGGAGGTTCTGATCGTTCCACGCCGGCTCGATGCTGCGGAAGACGAACGGATGCCTCGGGCTGGCGGCACCCGTCCCTCCGGTGTCCTGCGGGTACCAGCCGAAGCCGAAGCCGTCGCCGTTGACGGTCTCGGCTCCGAGCGGCGAATTCTGCGACATCGCCACCACCGAGTGCTGCGCGTCGAGGACGAGGGCGGCCGGCCGCAGCGGCTCCCCCGTGTAGGCCAGCCATCGGCACATCGCAGCTCCCGCGCGAGGTTCGAAGCGGCACCGGGTGGTGCTGTCGTCATCGTACGGCGCCGAGCCCCCGCGCACACGGGGTCGCGCGGACCGGCCGCCGTGTCGCCGGGCGGGTCTAGCGTGGGGGTCGTGACGCACGAGCAATCCGGGGCCGAGCAGACCGTCACCGATCCGATGTCGACGACGCAGCGGTTCGTGCTGTGGATCGCGATCCTCGGATCCTTCGTGGCCTTCCTCGACGGCACCATCGTCAACGTCGCCCTCCCCGCCATCAGCGACGAGCTCGGCGGCGGCCTCCGGACGCAGCAGTGGGTCGTCGACGCCTACCTCATCACTCTGGGCGCGCTGATCCTGGTCGCGGGGTCCGTGAGCGACGCCTACGGTCGCGTGCTGGTGCTCCGCATCGGGCTCATCGGCTTCGGCGTGGCATCCCTCGCGATCGCGGCCGCGCCGACGGCCGAGTTCCTGATCGTCGCGCGAGCGGTGCAGGGTGCCGCGGGCGCGTTCCTCGTGCCGAGCTCGCTCGCGCTCATCACGTCGAACTTCTCCGGCGGGGCGCAGGGCCGCGCCATCGGCATCTGGACGGCGATGACGACCTCGGCGATGATCGTCGGCCCCCTCATCGGAGGCCTCCTGGTCGACCTGGCGTCGTGGCGGCTGGCGTTCCTCATCAACGTGTTCCCGATCGGCGCGACGCTGGTGCTGCTCGCGCGGGGCGGCTTCCGTGACACCCGACAGCCGGATGCCTCGATCGACTGGCTCGGCGCCGCCCTGTGCACCCTCGGCCTCGGCGGCATGGTCTACGCGCTCATCGAGCAGCCCCACCTGGGCTGGTCGTCTCCCGCTATCTGGGTGCCGCTGCTGCTCGGCGCAGTGCTGTTCGCGCTGTTCATCCTGCGCCAGCGGCGGGTGCGCAGCCCGATCCTGCCGCTGGACCTCTTCCGGGTCCGCAACTTCTCGGCGGGCAACATCGCGACGACGTTCATCTACGGCGCCCTCGCCCTCAACGGCATGGTCGTGGTGGTCTACCTGCAAGAGGGCGCCGGCCTCTCCGCCACGCTCGCGGGGCTCGCGAGCCTGCCCACGACGATCCTCCTCATCCTCTTCAGCTCCCGCGTGGGCACGCTCAGCGGCCGGTGGGGTCCGCGCTTGTTCATGACCGTCGGCCCGATCACGATGGGCGCCGGCGCCCTGCTCCTGCTCACCGTGAGCACGGACTTCTCCTACTGGTGGCAGGTGCTTCCGAGCATGGTCGTCCTGGGCGCGGGACTGGCGCTCACGGTGGCGCCGCTGACGTCGGCGATCCTGGGCTCGATCGGACCGGAGCGCTCCGGCATCGCATCCGCGGTCAACAACGCCGTCGCCCGCGTCGCAGGCCTCATCGCGATCGCCCTGCTCGCCACGATCGTCGGCGGCGCGCTCGACCTCGACGGCTTCCACCGCGCGGCGATCGTCACGGCCGCTCTCATGATCGCGGGCGGGATCACCTCGTTCCTCGGCATCCGCAATCCCGAGACCGCCGCCGACACACCGCCCGCGTGACGGGCGACGGATGCCGCGACCCGGCCGGGCCGCGGCATCCGCTCGCCGTCGCCATACTCACGGCCACCGGCGCTGGCCGCACCGCGTCCCGCACTGCCAGACTGGCGGCATGGCTGTGATCGAGAACTCGAAAGTCACCATCGTCGGAGCCGGCAGCGTGGGGTCCAGCGCGGCGTACGCGGCGCTGATCCGGGGGTCCGCGCGGCACGTCGCGCTCTACGACATCGCGACCGAGAAGGTCGAGGCCGAGGTGCTCGACCTCGCCCACGGGACGCAGTTCACCGGCTCGAGCGACATCGTCGGCGGCAGCGACCTGTCGGTCGTCGAGGGCTCGCACGTCGTGGTCATCACGGCCGGCGCCAAGCAGCACCCGGGGCAGACCCGCATCGAACTCGCCGGCGTGAACGCCGGGATCATGCAGAAGATGATGCCGCAGCTGCTCGAGGCGGCCCCGAACGCGATCTATGTCATCGTCACCAATCCGTGCGACGTGCTCACCGTGCTCGCGCAGGAGGACACCGGCCTGCCGCCCGAGCGCATCTTCGCCTCCGGCACGGTGCTCGACACCTCGCGCCTGCGGTGGAAGCTCGCCGAGCGCGCCGGCGTCTCCACCTCGAGCGTGCACGCCTACATCGTCGGCGAGCACGGCGACACCGAGTTCCCGCTGTGGTCCAAGGCGACGATCGGCACCGTGCCGATCCTGGATTGGGTCACCCCTCGAGGCGATCGCATGACCGTCGAAGAGCTCGACCGCATCGCCGTCGACGTCCGCGACGCCGCCTACAAGGTCATCCAGGGCAAGGGTGCGACGAACTACGCCATCGGCCTGTCCAGCGCCCGCATCATCGAGGCGATCCTCAACGACGAGCGCGCGGTCATGCCCGTGTCGACGGTGCTGAGCCGTTTCCACGGCGTCGACGGGGTGGCCCTGTCGGTGCCGTCGGTGGTGAGCGCGACCGGTGCGGTCCCGATCCGCGAGACGAGGTTCGACGACCGCGAGCTCGAGCTGTTCCACGCGTCCGCCGATGCGCTCAAGAAGGTGGCCGACTCGCTGCGCGCCTGACGAACCCCGGCCACGCGCGCCGGCGATGTCCCCGCGGGCGCCTACGCTGGGCCCATGCCCGCAGCCCGACGCCCGACGCAGACCGCGCCCTACCGCTGCACCGAATGCGGCTGGACGACGATCAAGTGGGTGGGGCGATGCGGCGAATGCCAGCAGTGGGGCACCGTCGTCGAGGCGGCCGAGCAGACCGGCATCCTCCGCTCGATCACACCGGTCTCGCCCGGCGCGGCCCGCGCCGCGCAGCCCATCACCCGCATCGACACGTCAGACGCGCCGCGCCGCACGACCGGGGTCGGTGAGTTCGACCGGGTGCTCGGCGGCGGCCTCGTTCCGGGTGCGGCGATCCTGCTCTCCGGCGAGCCGGGCGTCGGCAAGTCGACGCTGCTTCTCGAGGTGGCGGCGCAGTCCGCCCGCGAAGGGCGCCGCGTGCTCTACGCGAGCGCGGAGGAGTCGACGGCTCAGGTGCGCCTGCGCGCCGAGCGCACCGGCGCGCTCCACGACGAGCTGTACCTCGCGAGCGAGACCGACCTTGCGACCATCCTCGGCCACGTCGACGACGTCGCCCCCGACCTGCTGATCGTCGACTCCGTGCAGACGGTGTCGTCGGCCCTGTCCGAGGGCATGGCGGGGCATCCGTCGCAGGTGCGCGAGGTGGCGGCGACGCTCATCCGGGTCGCGAAGGAGCGCGGGATCCCCACGATCATCGTGGGCCACGTCACCAAGGACGGCTCGATCGCGGGGCCCCGCATCCTGGAGCACCTGGTCGACGTCGTGTGCCAGTTCGAGGGCGACCGGCAGACGTCGCTGCGGTTCGTGCGCGCGCTCAAGAACCGCTTCGGCCCGACGGACGAGGTCGGATGCTTCGACATGACCGGCGCGGGCATCGCCGAGGTCCCCGACCCCAGCGCCCTGTTCCTCGGCCACGGCAGCACCGAGCCCGGCACGTGCGTCTCGATCGCCTTGGAGGGCCGGCGCGCGCTGCCCGTCGAGGTGCAGGCGCTGACGATCGACAGCAAGTCGGGCAACCCGCGGCGCATCGTGAACGGGGTCGACGCCGCGCGCGTGGCGACCGTGCTGGCGGTGCTCGAGAAGCGGATGAAGATCAAGACCTCGGATCAGGACGTGTACGTCTCGACGGTCGGCGGAGTGAGATTCGCCGAACCGGCGGCCGACCTCGCGATCGCGCTCGCCGTGGCCAGCGCGGTCGAAGGATGGACGATTCCCCGCCATATCGCCGTGGTCGGCGAGCTGAGCCTGGCGGGCGAGGTGCGGCCCGTCACCCAGGCGACGCAACGGCGCAGCGAAGGCGCGCGTCTCGGGTACCGAGACGTGATCGACCACCGCTCGGGCTCGCTGGGTGGCGCCGTCAGCGACGTGCGGACGCGGTCCAAGGGCCGGCCGGGCGAAGACGTCCCCGAGTTCTGAGGCTCGGCCGGTCCCCTCAGCGCTGGAGCCTGCCGGGCGAAGACGTCCTCGGGTCCCGCGGCGTGCGGCCGGTCCCCTCAGCGACCCCGGGGCCGGCGTCGACGCCCAGGGTCGGCGTACCCGAGCACGATGGGGATCACCAGTCCGGCCGCGCACACGATTCCGACGAGCAGGAATTCCACCCGGCGAGTCTGCCCGCTCATCCCCGTCGACGCAAACCCCTCCCCCGGAGCTGCCGTCTGCTGTCGCGCGGGCGCGTCCCCCGGCGGATCACCGGGGGTTTGGGGCGCACCGCGGTCGTTCGGGGCGCACGGGGCGCGCCCCAGACGGGCGCGACGCGCCCCAAGCCCGATGAAGCTCGGCGCTGTCGCGCGGGCACCCACCCGGCGGATCACCGGGGGTTTGGGGCGCACCGCTGTCGTTCGGGGCGCACGGGGCACGCCCCAGACGGGCGCGACGCGCCCCAAACCCGGGGACGCTGGGTGCTGGGCGCGTCAGGCGTCGAGCGCGGCGATGAGGTCGGCGGGTGAGGCCTGCAGCGGGTGGGGTCCGGCGATGTCGAAGAAGACCGTGGTGATCTCGGCCTCGTGCGCGCCGAGGAACGCGCGCAGCCACGCCGGCGACTGCAGCGCGACGCCGGGCGGCAGGCTCGCGGGCTTGTGCGCGGCATCGCTGAACAGCAGCAGGGCCACGTCGCCGGTGTCGGGGTCGCGGTACGTCCACACCTCGCCGACGTCGAGCGGGTTGTCGCGCTGCCCCGGACGCATGAGCGGGACGACGGTGGGGCCATGGCGCAGCGCGAACGCGACCGCCGCCATGTCCTGCGTCTGGAGCGCATCGCTCAGCTGGGTGTTGCGGAACTCCAGCGGCTCCTTCGCCTTCTTCGCCCGCTTCTTGCCTGCCACCCCTCCAGCGTAGCTTCGGCCTGGACGGCCTTCCCTCCGCCGCCCCAGCGGCCACCGGAGCAGGAACCCTCAGGCGAGGAAGCCCCGCAGCAGGGCCTCCGAGCCGGCGAGGTGTTCGAGGATCGCCGCCTCCGCGGCATCCGCTCTCCCCGCGAGGATGGCGGTCACGATGTGCTCGTGCTGGGCGTTGGAGTGCTCGATGTTGCGCGGAAGCAGCGGGAAGGTGTCGAGCCACTCGTTGACCTTCGCGCGGTTCTCGGCGGCGAGCGCGACGAGCGACGGAATGCCGGCGAGCTCGGCGATCGTCAAGTGCAGCAGCGTGTCGAGCCTGCGGTAGTCCGTGGCGGATGCCTCGGCCACGGCCTCGTACCTCGCCCACAGCACGTCGCGCGCCGACGCGTCGAGCGTCCGGCCGGCGGCGGCGCGGGCTGCGCCGGCCTCGAGCACGCGCCGGAGCCCGAGGACGTCCTCGAACTCGGCGGCGGTCACGTCCCGCGGGTGCGGGGGCTGCGGAAGGGGGTCGGCGACGAACGTGCCGCCGTAGCGGCCGCGCCGTCGCACGAGATAGCCGGTGTCGGCGAGCTCGCGGATCGCCTCGCGGACGGTGTCGCGGCTGACGGCGTAGAGAACGGCGAGCTCACGCTCCGACGGCAGCGACTCCCCGGGGGCCACCACGCCGAGCCGGATGGTCTGCGCGATGCGCGCGACCGTGTCCTCGAGGGCGTTGCCCTCGCGCACCGGCCGGTACACGGCCTTGCGCACCTCGTGCAGCGGCGGGTCGGTCACAGCCCCTCGCCTCTCCGCCGTACCGTTCGCAGGACGGATCCCGCCGAACCCGCGCGACACGCCGAGTTCCGCCTCGGTTCGGGCGGTCGGTCCTGCACACGGTACGGGCAAGGCATCGGAAGGGTCCTCACAGCGGCGTCACGTAGGCGTTGGTGATGCCGCCGTCGACGACGAACGCGGTCGCTGTGATGAACGAGGCGTCGTCCGAGGCGAGGAACGCGACGGCGGCGGCGAGCTCCTCCGGCTCGGCGAACCGGCCCATCGGCACGTGGACGAGGCGGCGCTGCGCGCGCTCGGGGTCCTTCGCGAAGAGCTCCTGCAGCAGCGGGGTGTTCACCGGTCCCGGGCACAGCGCGTTCACGCGGATCCCCTGACGCGCGAACTGCACGCCGAGCTCGCGGGTCAGGGCCAGCACGCCGCCCTTCGAGGCGGTGTACGAGATCTGCGACGTGGCCGATCCCAGCAGCGCGACGAACGACGCGGTGTTGATGATCGAGCCCCTGCCCGCCGGCACCATGTGCCGCAGGGCCGCACGCGAGCACAGGTAGACGCTCTTGAGGTTGACGTCCTGCACGCGGTCCCACGCGGGCAGCTCGGTCGTCTCGATCGAGTCGTCGTCGGCCGGTGAGATGCCGGCGTTGTTGAAGGCGATGTCGATGCCGCCGAACTCCGCGGCCACGCCGTCGAAGACGGTGTTCACCTGGGCCTCGTCAGCGACGTTCACCCCGCGGAAGACGCCGTCCACCTCAGCGGCGGCGGCCTCGCCGGACTCGGGATCGAGATCCGCGATCACGATGCGCGCGCCCTCGGCCGCGAACCGGCGCGCCGTCGCCAGGCCGATGCCCGACGCGCCGCCGGTGATGATGGCGACCCGGTCCTTGAGCCTCGCCGTCAGATCCATGCTGTTCCCTCTCAGTCCGTCGCGAAGAAGACGTTCTTGGTCTCGGTGAAGTGCTCGGCGGCGTCGGGGCCGAGTTCACGGCCGAGGCCCGACGCCTTCATGCCGCCGAACGGCGTCCAGTACCGCACCGAGGAGTGCGAGTTGACCGACAGCACGCCGCTCTTGACCCCGCGCGAGACGCGCACGGCGCGGCCGAGGTTCTCGGTCCAGATCGAGCCGGCGAGCCCGTAGATGGTGTCGTTGGCGAGCCGCACGGCGTCGGCCTCGTCGTCGAACGGCAGCACCGCGACCACCGGTCCGAAGACCTCCTCGCGCGCGATGCGGTCCCCGCGATCGGCGAGCACGACGGCCGGGGCGAACCAGAAGCCGTCGCCGTCGGGCGCCGACCCGCGGAAGGCGACGTCCGCGCCGTCGAGGAAGCCTTCGACGGTGGAGCGGTGGGATGCCGAGATCAGCGGCCCCATGTCGGTGCGCTCGTCACCCGGGTCGCCCACGCGCCACGCCTTCACCGCGGGCTCGAGCAGCTCGAGGAACCGGTCGTACGCGGAGTGCTCGACGAGGATGCGGCTGCGGGCGCAGCAGTCCTGGCCGGCATTGTCGAACACCGCGCCCGGCGCGCTGGCGGCCGCCTTCTCGAGATCGGCGTCGGCGAACACGATGTTGGCGCTCTTGCCGCCGAGCTCGAGGGTGACCGGCTTCAGCTCGCGCGCGCAGCCGGCCGCGACCTCGACGCCGACGGACGTCGACCCGGTGAAGACCACCTTGCGCACGTCCGGGTGCGACACGAAGCGCTGACCGACCACGGAGCCCGAGCCGGTGACCACCTCGAACAGCCCCGCCGGAAGCCCCGCCTCGAGCGCGAGCTCGCCGAGGCGGATCGCGGTCAGCGGGGTGAGCTCGGCGGGCTTGAGCACCACGGCGTTCCCGGCGGCGAGCGCGGGGGCGAACCCCCACGACGCGATCGTCATCGGGAAGTTCCAGGGCACGATGATGCCGACGACGCCGTACGGCTCGTGGAACGTCACGTCGAGTCCCCCGGCGACCGGGATCTGCTGGCCCGAGAGCCGCTCGGGCGCGCCGGCGTAGAAGTTCAGCACCTGCGCGACGTGCGACGCCTCCCACCGCGCCGAACCGATCGGATGCCCCGAATTCAGCACTTCGAGCTGCGCGAGCTCCTCGACATGGGCCTCCACCGTGCGAGCGAACGCACGCAGCGCGTCGGCCCGCGCCACGGGCGGCAGCGACGCCCACGAACGCTGGGCGGCGACGGCACGCGCGATCGCGGCATCCGTCTGCGCCTCGTCGGCACGGGCGATCTCGCGGATCGGCTGCCCGGTCGCGGGGTTGACGAGCGTGAACGTCCCACTCATGCGTGGACCTCCCGGGACGCGTAGACGGATGCCTCGGCCACGAGCCCCGCGAACAGCCGGCGGTCCTCCTGGTTCTGCTCGGGATGCCACTGCACCCCCAGGACGTAGCCGTCGCCGTCCGACTCGAACGCCTGGACCAGCCCGTCATCGGTGCGCGCGGTGACCACGAGGCCGTCGCCGAGCCGGTCGATGCCCTGGTGGTGGTAGCTGTGGACGTCCATCGGTCCCGCGCCGACGAGCGCCGAGAGCCGCGTGCCGTCGTCGACGTGCACCTCGTTGGTGGCGAAGACGCCGCCGCCGACGCGGTACCGCTCGGTGCCCAGCACCTCCGGGAGGTGCTGGTGCAGCGTCCCGCCGCGGGCGACGTTGACCAGCTGGAGGCCGCGGCAGATCGCGAGCACCGGCATCCGTCGCGCTTCGGCCCCGCGGAACAGCGCGAGCTCCCACGCGTCACGGTCCGGACGCGCCGGGTCGGTGGTCGGATGCCGCTCCGCGCCGTACAGCTCGGGCTGGACGTCGAGGCCGCCGGTCAGGATGAGACCGTCGAGGCCGTCCAGGACGGCTTCGGCGGCGTCTTCCACACGCACGCCGGTCGCGCTGCTGTGCTGCGGCGGCAGCAGGACCGCGATTCCACCCGAGGCGGTCACCGAGTCGAAGTACACCTGCGGCAGGAACGCCGCGCGCACGTCCCACACCCCCTGCGTGGCCTGCTCGAGATACGTCGTCAGGCCGATCACGGGGTTCTCAGAGGCGTTCGAAGCCACGCACCCTCTCCCAGTCGGTCACGGCGGCGTCGTAGGCCTCGACCTCGATGCGCGCCTGGTTCAGATAGTGCTCGACCATGTCATCGCCGAAGGCGGCGCGCGCGATGGCCGACTGGTCGAACAGCTGCGCGGCCTCGCGCAGCGTCGTCGGAAGGTGGTCGACCCCGGACGTGTACGCGTTGCCGGTGAGCGCGTCGGGCATCGGCAGCTCGTGCTCGATGCCGTGCAGGCCGCCCGCGATGATCGCCGCGATGCCGAGGTACGGGTTCACGTCGCCGCCCGGGACCCGGTTCTCCACCCGCAGCGAGGAGCCGTGGCCGATCACGCGCAGCGCGCAGGTGCGGTTGTCGAGGCCCCACGCGATCCCGGTGGGGGCGAACGAGCCCTTCGCGAACCGCTTGTACGAGTTGATGTTGGGCGCGTAGAGCAGCGTGAACTCGCGCAGGGTGGCCAGGATGCCGGCGATCCAGTGCTCCATCAGCGGACTGAAGCCGTGCCTCCCGTCGCCGGCCATGACGGGCTCTCCCGCCTCCGAGCGCACCGACAGGTGGATGTGGCAGCTGTTGCCCTCGCGCTCGTCGAACTTGGCCATGAACGTCAGCGCCTTGCCGTGGTGCTCGGCGATGGCCTTGGCGCCGTTCTTGTAGATGGCGTGCTGGTCGGCGGTCTCGAGCACCTCGGCGTAGCGGAAGGCGATCTCCTGCTGACCGAGGTTGCACTCCCCCTTGACGCCCTCGGTGTAGAGCCCGGCCCCGTCCATCGACAGGCGGATGTCGCGCAGCAGCGGCTCCAGGCGGCCCGAGGCGAGCAGGTCGTAGTCGACGTTGTAGTCGGTCGCAGGCGTGAGGCCGCGGTAGCCCTTGGCCCAGGCATCGCGGTACGTGTCGTCGAAGATGATGAACTCCAGCTCGGTGCCGGAGTAGGCGACGAGGCCGCGGTCGGCGAGGCGCTGCCGTTGGCGGTCGAGGATGTCGCGCGGCGACTGCACGACCGGGTCGCCACCCTCCCAGGTGAGGTCGGCCATCACCAGCGCCGAGCCCGGCAGCCACGGAATGAGGCGCAGCGTCGACGGGTCGGGGCGCAGCATCATGTCGCCGTAGCCGGTCTCCCAGCTCGACATCGCGTAGCCGTCGACGGTGTTCATGTCGACGTCGACGGACAGCAGGTAGTTGCAGGCCTCCGCCCCGTGGGGGAGCACCTCCTCCTGGAACAGCCGCGCTGAGACGCGCTTGCCCACCAGCCGCCCCTGCGCGTCGGCGAAGGCGACCACCACCGTGTCGATGTCGCCGCTCGCGATCCGGTCGTTCAACTGCTCGACGGTGAGGTTGCCCGGCATCCGTCCTCCTCAAGTCCCGACGTGCGACCAGTCGCGCACGCGACCATGCCCGGCCGCGGGCACGCGCTCACTCTAACGAAAATCGGATTCAAAGGTAGACACAGCCCACCAATAGCGCCACAATCGGCGACAAGTGCAAGCCGCGCGACCCGAGCGCGCCTCCCTTCGCCTATCACTGGAGGACCGATGTCCCAAGCGAGCAGTGCATCAACCCCGAAGCCACCGGCATCCGCCGCCGCAAGCTCGTCGAAGGTCGCAGGAGCGACCTATAGGCGAGCAGGTCACGACTATTTCCAGAAGCGCACCCTGAAGCGCTCGGCCGGCGTCTGGGGCCTGTGGGGCCTCGCCGTCGCCGCCGTCATCTCGGGCGACTTCTCGGGGTGGAACTTCGGCATCGGCTTCGCAGGCTTCGGCGGCATGCTCATCGCCTTCGCGATCCTCGTCGTCATGTACTACGGCATGATCTTCTCGATCGGCGAGATGGCCGCCGCGATGCCGCACACCGGCGGTGCGTATTCGTTCGCGCGCTCCGCGATGGGCCCGTGGGGCGGCCTGGTCACCGGCGCGGCTGAGACGATCGAGTACGTCGCGACGACCGCGGTCATCGTGTACTTCTCGGCGTCCTACGCCGATGCCATCACCAGTGAGCTGCTGAACTTCTCGATGCCGACGTGGGTGTGGTGGATCATCCTCTACACGGCCTTCATCGCGCTGAACGCCGCCGGCGCGGCGATCTCGTTCAAGTTCGCGATCGTCGTGTCGATCATCTCGATCGCCATCATCCTGGTGTTCTCGGCGATGGCGCTCTTCTCGGGCCAGTTCAGCTGGGACAAGCTCTTCGACATCGCACCCGATCCCGGACAGAGCGCCTTCCTGCCGCACGGCGTGATCCCCATCCTCTTCGCTCTGCCGTACGCGATGTGGTTCTTCCTCGGCATCGAGGAGCTGCCGCTCGCGGCCGAGGAGTCGCACAACCCGGAGCGCGACATCCCCCGTGCCGGCTTCATCGCCCGCACGACTCTGATCATCACCGGCCTGCTCGTGCTGTTCCTGAACACCGGGGTCGTGGGCGCGGAGGCGACCGGCAGCGCCGGCGAGCCGCTGCTCGACGGATTCCGCGCGATCGTCGGCGACGAGCTGGCCGCAGTGCTGGCGCTCTTCGCCCTGATCGGGCTCCTCGCGTCGCTGCAGGGCATCATGTTCGCGTACGGCCGCAACATGTACTCGCTGTCGCGCGCCGGCTACTACCCGAAGTTCCTGTCGCTCACCGGCAAGCGGGCGACGCCGTGGGTCGCGCTGGTGGTCGGTGCGGCGATCGGCTTCATCGCCCTCGTGCTCGTCGACTCGCTCGGCGGCACCGGCGGGGTGGCAGGAGCGATCGTGCTGAACATCGCGATCTGGGGAGCGGTCATCGCCTACGCGCTGCAGATGGCGTCGTACGTGATCCTGCGCCGCAAGTACCCCGACGCCCACCGTCCCTACCGCAGTCCGTGGGGCATCCCCGGCGCCGTCATCGCCGGCGCCGTGTCGGTGCTCATCTTCTTCGGCTTCTTCATCAACGAGCCGGCCCGGCCCGCCATCGTCGCGATCGCCATCGTGTACGTCGTGATCCTCGTCGGATTCGCCCTGTACTTCCGCCACCGTCTCGTGCTCTCTCCGGAGGAGGAGTACGCCCTCTCCGGCGGCAAGCACTGGGACCCCCAGGCGGAGGGGTACGACGCCATGGAGTCCGAGGTGTTCGGCGACAAGCCCTAGGTGTTCGGCTGACACCCTGGCGTGGGGAAGCGGAGCGGGGCGTCCTGGGGGAGCCCCGCTTCGCGCTGTCTGCGCCTTCTCACGTGTACGTGTGGTGGATGTGCCAGTCCTCGCCGTCGCGATAGACGTCGAACACCACCACGTCGCCGTCGTCGCTGGTCGCCTGGAACCGCCAGCCGTACATGCTGCGCCCGCGCTCCAGCGGCATGGCCCAGATCGACTCGCGGAGCCGCGTCGGCGCATCGCTCACACGCCACCGGCGACCCGCGTAGAACATGCGCGCGGGGATGTCGTCGGCCATCCATATGGTTACGTCATGTTCGATACGCGTGGTCGTCATGGATTAAGAGAATAGAACACATTTTCGAATCTCGATAGAGTGGAAGGAGGCCGGAGGAGGGAGCCGGCGGGTGGGCACGAACAGGCGATACGCCGACCACTACGACCGGCTGATGGACGAGAGGATCCTGCAGCGCATCGCGGCCGGCGGTCCGCTCGAGACGCTCTCGCGGCTCGAGCTGCAACTGGACGATCTGCCGTGCACCACCGATCCGAAGCCCAAGCGCGTCAAAGCGTGGGTGCGGTTCGGCCGGACGCCGATCCAGGTCGACGCGGAGGCCTGCATGTGGACGCCGCGCGCGATCGCCATCCGCTTCCGGATCTCAGGCGAGGAATACCGCTGCTGGGTCTGGGCCAGCGCCGTGGACAGCGCCGGCGACCAAGAGCCCGAGGCGGGCCGGTGACAGCGGATGCCGCGGCCGCGCCCGGCAGCTCAGGACGCGCTCAGTACAGCAGGAACTGCTTCGGCTCCGTCGACGCGACGCCGCCGATCTCGACCGACAGGTGGTACGACGCGCCGCCGCCCGGCGCGACCGGCCGGGTCGTGTCGCCGCACGTGCCCACGGCGGAGCGGGTGCGATCCCACTCCAGCGGCGCCGCACTGGACACCGTCTGCCCCGCGGCGACGAGCACGATCATGTCGCTGGGCTCGCTCTGGCAGTCCGTCGAGCGCCACCAGACGTCGTCGCCGCTGGTGACCGTGAAGGACTGCGCGCTGGTGCCGACGTTGAGCGTGCAGTCGGGGCCGTTGTTGGTGAGTTCGATGGAGAACTGCGGCTTCTGGTCGCCGGTGAACGCGTCGGCGGAGGTGACCGGCTCCACGGTGATCTCGCCGGCGACGCAGGGCTGCGCGGCAGGCGTCGCGCCCGGCGTCGCACCCTCGACGACTGCACCTTCGACGGCGCCCGTCTCGGACGGGCCCGGGGTCTCCCCCGGCGACGGCACCGGCAGCGAGTCCGCCGAGTTCTGCGACGACGCGCGATCCCCGTCGGCGGCCGACTCCTCGGCCGATCCGCGCCAGGGCTGGGCGATCAGCAGCCACACGACGCCTACGACGACGAGGAGCCCGACGAGCAGCACCAATCGCCGGCGACGATAGACCGCCGGAGAATGGCGGCGGCGCGGAGTGGTGCCGGTCATGATGACAGGCTAACTCCGGGCGGCGTCATCGCCGGTCGGCGCGCCCCGGGTCGCGCCACCCGGCAGGGCGCAGCCGCCGGCGCGCGCGTCGCCCGCGGGTCAGAGGCGCTTGATCATGCGCGTGTTGCCCAGGGTGTTCGGCTTGACGTGCGCGAGGTCCAGGAACTCCGCGACGCCTTCGTCGGGCGAGCGGATGAGCTGCGAGTACACGTCGGGGTCGACGACCTGCTCGCCGATCGGCTCGAAGCCGCGCCGTGTGAAGAAGTCCACCTCGAACGTCAGGCAGAACAGCCGCGACAGCCCGAGCGCGCGCGCGTTCTCCTCCAGGCCCTCCACGAGCGCGCGTCCCACCCCGTGCCGCAGCCACCCGTCGGCGACGATCAGGGTGCGCACCTCGCCGAGGTCCTCCCACATCACATGCAGGGCGCCGCAGCCGATCAGCTCGCCCTGCGCATCCTCGGCGACGAGGAACTGCTGGGTCGCCTCGTAGAGCACGACGAGGTCCTTGCCGAGCAGGATGCGCCGCTGCACGAACGGCTCGAGGAGCGCCTGGATGCGGCGGATGTCCGGCGTGCGCGCGGGCCGCACCGTGAACTCGCTCATCCGTCCAGCGTAGGGCCGGGACCGGTGCGTGGAGCGAGGGGCGGGCCGGGAATGCGAAGAGCGGATGCCTCGGAGTGAGGCATCCGCTCTTCGACTGCGTGTCCCGGCTCGGCGACCGCCCTAGGCGTTGGCGGCCAGATCGGGGGTCGCGGTGATCTCGCCGTTGTGCACGACGCCCACCGCCACCTTCTCGCCGCGGGGGCCGTGCTCGAAGACGAACTCGCCGTTCTCGGCATCGACCTTCACGTGATCGCCGGGGTTGAGCTCGCCGTGCAGGATCTTCTCCGACAGGCGGTCCTCGACCTCGCGCTGCATCGCGCGACGCAGCGGCCGGGCGCCGAGCGCGGGGTCGAAGCCGATGTCGATCAGCTTGTCCTTCGCGGCATCCGTCAGCTCCACCGTCATGTCGCGGTCGAGCAGGCGCTCGCCGAGACGCTTGGTGAACAGGCCCACGATCTGGCGGAGCTCGTCCTTGTTCAGCTGCGGGAAGACGATGATGTCATCGACGCGGTTGAGGAACTCGGGCTTGAAGTTGCGCTTGAGCTCCTCGTTGACCTTGCCCTTCATCCGGTCGTACGTCGTGCCCGTGTCGCCCTCGACCTGGAAGCCCACCGGGCCTCCGGCGATCGCCGACGAACCGAGGTTCGTCGTCATGATGATCACCGTGTTCTTGAAGTCGATGACGCGGCCCTGACCGTCGGTCAGGCGACCCTCCTCGAGGATCTGCAGCAGCGAGTTGAAGATGTCGGGGTGGGCCTTCTCGATCTCGTCGAAGAGCACGACCGAGAACGGCTTGCGGCGCACCTTCTCGGTGAGCTGGCCGCCCTCCTCGAATCCGACGAAGCCGGGAGGGGCACCGAACAGGCGCGAGACGGTGTGCTTCTCACCGAACTCCGACATGTCGAGCGAGATGAGCGCGTGCTCGTCGTCGAAGAGGAACTCGGCGAGCGCCTTGGCCAGCTCGGTCTTTCCGACGCCCGTGGGGCCGGCGAAGATGAACGAGCCCGACGGACGCTTGGGGTCCTTGAGGCCCGCGCGCTGGCGGCGGATCGTCTTCGAGAGGGCGGCGATCGCCTCCTCCTGGCCGATGACGCGCTGGTGCAGCGCCTTCTCCATGAAGACGAGCCTGCTGGACTCCTCCTCGGTCAGCTTGAAGACCGGGATGCCGGTGGCCTGGGCGAGCACCTCGGCGATCAGGCCCTCGTCGACGACGGCGTGCGAGGCGACGTCGCCCGAGCGCCACTGCTTCTCGAGGCGCAGACGCTCGGCGAGGAGCGACTTCTCCTCGTCGCGCAGCGACGCGGCCTTCTCGAAGTCCTGATCCTCGGACGCCTGCTCCTTCTGCTGGCGCACGTTGGCGATCTTGTCGTCGAACTCGCGCAGCTCGGGCGGGCTGGACAGGATCGACAGGCGCAGGCGGGCGCCGGCCTCGTCGATCAGGTCGATCGCCTTGTCGGGCAGGAAGCGGTCCGAGATGTAGCGGTCGGCGAGGTTCGCCGCCGCGACGATCGCGCCGTCGGTGATCTGCACCTTGTGGTGCGCCTCGTAGCGGTCGCGCAGCCCCTTCAGGATGTTGATCGCGTGGGGCAGGCTCGGCTCGGCGACCTGGATCGGCTGGAAGCGGCGCTCCAGCGCGGCATCCTTCTCGAAGTGCTTGCGGTACTCGTCGAGGGTGGTCGCGCCGATCGTCTGCAGCTCGCCGCGCGCGAGGAGCGGCTTCAGGATCGACGCGGCGTCGATCGCGCCCTCGGCGGCACCGGCACCCACGAGCGTGTGGATCTCGTCGATGAAGACGATGATGTCGCCGCGGGTGCGGATCTCTTTCGTGACCTTCTTGAGGCGCTCCTCGAAGTCACCGCGGTACCGCGAGCCGGCGATGAGCGAGCCGAGGTCGAGTGAGTAGACCTGCTTGTCTTTCAGCGTCTCGGGAACGTCGCCCTTGACGATGGCCTGGGCGAGGCCCTCGACGACCGCCGTCTTTCCGACGCCGGGCTCGCCGATGAGGACGGGGTTGTTCTTGGAGCGGCGCGACAGGATCTGCATGACGCGCTCGATCTCCTTCTCGCGCCCGATGACCGGGTCGAGCTTGTTGTCGCGCGCGGCCTGCGTGAGGTTGCGGCCGAACTGGTCGAGCACCTGCGAGCCGCCCTGGGTGGTGCCCTGGGTCTGCTCGCCCGCGCCGGAGGCGACGCCGGCGGGCTCCTTGCCCTGGTAGCCCGAGAGCAGCTGGATGACCTGCTGGCGCACCTTGTTGAGGTCTGCGCCGAGCTTGACGAGCACCTGGGCGGCGACGCCCTCGCCCTCGCGGATGAGCCCCAGGAGGATGTGCTCGGTGCCGATGTAGTTGTGGCCCAGCTGCAGCGCCTCGCGCAGCGACAGCTCGAGCACCTTCTTGGCGCGCGGAGTGAAGGGGATGTGACCGGTCGGCTGCTGCTGCCCCTGGCCGATGATGTCCTGGACCTGCTCGCGGACGGCGTCGAGCGAGATGCCGAGGCTCTCGAGGGCCTTGGCGGCGACGCCCTCGCCCTCGTGGATGAGACCGAGCAGGATGTGCTCGGTGCCGATGTAGTTGTGGTTCAGCATCTTCGCCTCTTCCTGGGCGAGGACGACCACACGACGGGCACGGTCGGTGAATCTCTCGAACATCGTTCACTCCTCCGGGACGCCTCGGGTCGGTGTGACCTACTGCGCCTTACATCGAGGGTAGCCAGCGGGCCCGGACGGGATGGCCGTGTTCGCCGTGGGCATAGCGCACGCCCCGCCGGCGCCCGTGCCGGCTCGCCGGTTGCGGCGAGCGGCGCACATACCGTATCGTTTTTCGATAACAACGTTTATCGATATGAGCATGGGAGAACGATCGAGATGACGGACACCAGGATGCCCACCAGGAGCGATCGCGTCGGGATCTACCTCTCCGTCGCCATCGGGGCGGTCGCGATCGGCTTCACGGCCTGGCACGCGATCGCCCGGCTGGCGGAGGTGGCGCGCGGGACCGACATCCCCGTGCTCGTCCCGTTCCTGGGCGAGACCGCCGACCTTCCCATCGGCCCCGACGGAGCGCCGGTGCAGGTCGCCGTCGAGCAGGCGACCGTCACGGTCGCGGAGCCGGCGGCGGCCACCCTCTTCGCGCTGTGGGCCGAGCCGATCGTCATCGCGCTCGCCATCATCGCCGGCATCGTGGTCGGCGCGCTGTTCTGCCTGCGCCTCGCGCGCGGCCGCGCCTTCGAGCGCGGCACCGCGCGCCTCATCTTCCTGGGCACCGGCATCCTCGCCGTGGGCTGGTTCGTCGGCTCGATGCTCACCACGATGACGGTGAACGGCGCGCTGTCTGCCGTGAGCGACTACACGTACGACGGCGTGACCTTCTCCACCGACTTCGCGCCGCTGTTCGGCATGCTCGCGCTCGCGGCGATCGGCGCTGCCTTCCAGATCGGCGAGCGCCTGCAGCGCGAGACCGAAGGCCTCGTGTGAGCCCGGCCGAAGACGACGAGCCCACCGGGGTCCACTGCCGGCTCGACGAGCTGCTCGAGGAGCGCGGCATGACCCTCACCCGGCTCTCGGAGCTGGTCGGGGTGTCGGTCGTGAACCTGTCGGTCCTCAAGAACGACCGCGCCCGCGCCATCCGCTACTCGACGCTGTCGGCCATCTGCCGCGCGCTGGACTGCGAGATCGGCGAGCTGCTGGTGCGGACGGACTGAGTGGATTGCGGATGCCGCGGGCCGCGGCATCCGCAATCGCGCACTATCAGTCGTGGCCGACGATCGGGACGCGCACGTCGTCGAACTCGCCGCCGGTGAGGATCGCGGTGACCTCGGCGTCGTCGTCGACCCCTTCGACCTGCACCACCACCGCGCGCGGGGCCATGTCCATGGTGCACGCCTGGTCCTCGGGCGGCGTCATGAACGTGACGGTGACCTCCTGACCGGAGCCCTCGACGTTCTCGATCGCCGGCACGCAGGTCGACGACCCCCACGTGAGGATGACGAACTGCCCGTCCTTGTCGGTCCATCCTGCCGAAGGGAGGTAGTCGGTCTCGCCGCTCTGATCGAGGCCGGGGACCGGGTCGAGCTCGGCCTCGCCGTGGTAGCCGTCGCCGGTGACGAACACCTCGAGCTCGCGCGTGGTGTCGATGCCCTCGGGCAGTCCCACGACGGTCGCCCGCGCCACGAGGTCGCTCGTGCACGCGGTGTCGGCGGGAGCCTCGACGAGCTCGACCTGGAGGACGCCGTTGTCGTAGCTCACCTCGCCGGCGGAGGGCACACAGGTCGAGGAGCCCTCCGTCACGATGCCGATCATGCGGCCGCCGTCCAGCCAGGCGGCCTCGACCTCGATCTCCTCGCTGTCGGCGGGCACCGTCTCGTCCGGCTCGGGGGATTCGGTGCCGGCGGTGCTCGCGCACCCGGCGAGGAGCCCCGCGGCGAGGAGTGTCATGCCTGCGACGGAAGCAAGACGGCGGATCATGGGCGCACCTTTCGACGGGACGGATGCCGCGACCGCAGCACCCGTCACTGGTGACAGTGTCGCGACCCGGCCGGTCGTCTCACGCCAGGATGCCATGAACGTCCCCGCGGGACGAGGGCCGCCGCCGCGCGATGCTCACGCGATGTGGGATCGAGACGGCCGTACGCCGTGGAGGCTCTCGTACACGTCGTCGACGAAGTCCTCGATCTCGCGCACCCCCGTGACGGGACCGCCCGCCAGCAGGCCGTCGATTCCGAACAGCACCGCCGAGGGCACTCTCCAGTCCTCGATCGAGCCGCTGATGAAGTGCTCGGGGTCGTGCAGAGACTGCGGCTCGGTGAGCTCGCTCAGGCGTCCGCTGTCGTGCGGGTGGGTGAACATGAGGCGGACGTCGAGCTCGGGCAGCAGCGTGCGGTAATCGGGCGCCTGCTCGATCACGACGCTGCACGAGCCGCACGTGGACGAGACTGCCAGCATCAGCATGGGCTTCGTGCGCGTCAGCTCGCGGAGGTTGACGCGGGTGCCGTCGGCGAGCGAGACGGGTACGGCGGGCGTGCGGGTGCGGATGTAGTCCAGTTCGCCGCCGGCGTCGACCTGTTCGGCGGCTGCCGGCTCTGCCGCGGGCGAGGTCGGCTCGGCCTGGGGTGCGTCGGGCCAGAGCACGAGCGCGGCGGTCACCGCCGCCGCGGCCGCGGCGATCAGGGTGCCCCACCAGCCCGAGACGGCGAGCGCGAGCGCCCCGCCCAGCAGAGGTGCCGTCCAGATGACGGCGGCGGTGGCGAGCGCGAGCGCCAGCAGCCAGCTGTTGCGGATGATCGTGACCCGGGTGATCCGGCGTCGCGAGCCGAAGCACGCGCAGGACGCGTCGTCGGAACGGCCCTTCGCCTGCACCACCAGCCACAGATAGGCGGCCATCAGGACGACGGCCACGATGGCGGCGAGGAGGCCCAGCCACCCCCCGAGCAGTGCGAGCGCGGCGCCGAGCGCGATCTCACCCCACGGATGGAACGAGAGCAGCCACTGTCTGCGGAACGCCTTCGGCACGCCCAGTTCGGCCCAGCCCACCAGGTCGTCGGGCGCGCGCAGCTTCGCCACGGCGCTGGCCACGAGCACGCCGGCGAGGATCACAGGAAGGGTGGCGGCGAGGGCAGCGATCACACGCTGATGCTACTCGCGCGGCAACCGGGTGCGGCGACGGCCCGCACCCTCTTCGCGCCGGCGTACGACCTCTGCGTAGAACCGCGCGTGAGCGGCCGCGACATCGGCGTCGGTCAGCAGGCCCGCGGTCGCCCCGGCGGCGGCGCGCAGGCGGTCGCGGAGCTCGGGCTCGTCGGCGAGACGGCGCAGCGCCGCCGCGAGCGCAGCAGGGTCGCGAGGACGCACCCGCAGCCCGTTGACGCCGTCGTCGACCCACTCCACGGGTCCTCCCTCGTCCGCCACCACCACGGCCTTCCCGGCGGCCAGGTACTGCAGCACGTTCTGGCCGAGGGGCTCGGGGCGCGTGGAGTACTGCACCGCGATGTCCCAGCGCGCGAGCAGGGCGTCCACCGCGTCGACGTGGCCGAGCAGCTCGACGCGATCGTCGACGCCGAGACGCTCCGCCTGTCCGCGAAGCTCCGCGGCGTACCGCTCGTGCCCGAACGGTGCGGAGCCGGCGATCTCGAGGACGGCGTCGTCGGGGAAGGCGGCGGCGAACGCCTCGATCAGCAGCGCCTGCCCCTTCCACGGGTCGATGCGCGCCAGCATCCCGATGCGGAGCGGGCCGGGCTCGCGCCCGTCCGCGGACGCCGACGCGGCGCGCAGCCCCGAGGCGCTCGGGATGACGGCGGTGCCGGTGCCCTCGCGCAGGAACGGCGACGCCGTCCGCAGCGTCAGCCGCGAGTTGGCGATCACGCCGTCGGCACGCGGCAGCACCAGGCGGCTCATCAGCCGGAAGCCGACGCCGCCGAGCGCGGTGGGATCGACCGTGTCGCGCAGGTGCACGACGAACGGCGTGCGCGAGCCCCGCACCGCCAGCGCTCCGTACGCCGCCGCCCGGGCGCTGTTGGCATCGACCAGGTCGGCGCCGCGGAAGGCGCGGTGGGTGCGGGTCGCGGCGGCCTGGACGATCAGGCGCCAGGCGGCACCGAGGATCGCGCCCGTCCGCCCGGAGGAGGCACCCGCCGGCTGCCGGATGCCGCTCCTCCCACGCGCGACCACCCCGTCCAGCGGATCGAAGACAGAGCCGTCGGTGGGCGGCGTGAGCACGAACGGCCGCCAGCCCGGCCGGGCCGACAGCATGCGCACCAGCGCCAGCTCGGCGCCGCCCGCCGCCGCGGTGTGATCGAGGTGCAGCACCCGCAGAGCGGTCACGGGGCGGCCGGGTCCCTCGTCGCGGGAGGGGCCGGTGCGAAGGGCATCCCCTCTCCGGTCGTCGCGACGGCGGCATACCGCTCGACGTCGCCGGCCGGCATCCCGTAGAGCAGGTGCGCCAGCCGCGCCAGCGCGGGCACCTCCTGCGCGACCATCGCGGCGTACGCCTCGTCGCCACGGCCTTCGGGATCGACGATGTCGTCGTCGCCGGGTGAGCGGTGGTCGGCGAGGCGCCCCACCGCGTCGCGCAGGTCCTGCACCGAGGAGGGGGACGCCGGATCGAGGGATGCCGCGATCCGGCCCGCCTCGCGCATCGTGAACGTGCGGCGCGCCGCCGAGGGCTCCCGCTGCAGGACGGTGTCGCGCAGGCGCCGCGACGCCGTGAGGATCAGGTCGGCCCCTCTGAGGTCGGCGTCCGTGAGACGCCGGGCGGTATGGCTCGAGCCGTCAGCGCCCAGCGCCGCGGCGATCCGCTGGGCCCGCTCGCCCATGGGGACCCCGGCCGGGGCGACGACCCCCGCGCTCATGGCGCGGACGTGCGGCGCCAGCGGCGACGGCAGGTACCACGTCGCCCAGCGCCGCAGAAGCGCCTCGGCGAGGGGCGAACGATGGAGGTTTCCTGCGCAGACCGCCAGTACGACGAAGTCATCGGCCAATCGGGCACCTCACTATCCCGGTCCAGAAGCATCCGGACATAGGGTTGCCTGGGCAAGCATACTAGGAGGCCTTCCGTGCGCGTCCTGCGAATCTCGCACAGCGCCGCCGTCGCCGACTGGCGCGGCCGGGAGCGCGGCCTGCGCGCCCTCGGCATGACGGTGACGCTGCTGAGCGCGCGGCGATGGCATGCCGGCGGCGCCGAGACGCAGCTCACCGCCGGAGCCGACGAGCATGCGGTCCCGGTCGACACCTGGGGGCGGCATCCGGCGCTCTTCGTCTACGACCCGCGTCCGCTGTGGCGGGCGCTGGCCGAGGAGTACGACGTCATCGACGTGCACGAGGAGCCCTTCGCGCTCGCGACGGCAGAGGTGCTGCTGCTGCGGTGGCTGCGGCGCAACAAGGCACCGGTGGTGCTCTACACCGCCCAGAACATCCTGAAGCGCTACCCGCCGCCGTTCCGCTGGCTGGAGAGATACGCGCTGCGGCATGCGAGCGGCATCTCGGCGTGCAACGCGGCGGCGGCACGCATCGCGGAGGGCAAGGGATTCGCGGGCCGCGCCAGGGTGATCCCGCTCGGCGTCGACCTCGACCGCTATACCCCGCGCCCGTCGGCGCCGCCCACGGACGAGCCGGTCACGGTCGGGTTCCTCGGTCGTCTCGTGCCCGAGAAGGGCCTGCACGTCCTGCTCGACGCCGCGACGCACGACCCCCGGCTGCGGCTGCGGATCGCCGGTGCCGGTCCGCTCGCGGAGCAGCTCGGCGCCGACGCCGCCGCCCGGGGCCTCGGCGAGCGCGTCGAACTCCTCGGCCCGCTCGACCCCGAGTCCGTCCCGGACTTCTACACCGGGCTGGACGTGCTGGCGGTTCCGTCCCTCCCGAGTCCCGGCTGGACCGAGCAGTTCGGCCGCGTCGCCGTCGAGGCGATGGCCTCGGGAGTCCCTGTCGTCTCGAGCGACGCCGGCGCCCTCCCCGAGGTCGTCGGCGGGGCGGGGCTCGTGGTTCCCGCGGGCGACGCGGCCGCTCTCGCGAGCGCCCTCGTCGAGGCGGCGACCGCACGCGCGCCCGAGCTCCGGGCGGCCGGGCTGACGCGTGCTGCGGAGTGCTCGTGGGATGCCGTGGCCGGCGCCTACGCCGACCTCTACGACAGCATCACCCGCCGCGGCGCCCGTCCAGCGCCCGGCGGCGGCGCTCGTGCGCCGCGCGCGCTCGAGATCGCGGTGGTCGCCTATGGCGCCCCGGACCTCCTCCGCAGGGCGCTGGAGCCGGTGCGCGATCTTCCCGTCACCGTGGTCGACAACTCGTCGCTGCCCGAGATCGCGGCGCTGTGCGGCGAGCTCGGCGTGCGCTACCTCGATCCCGGTCGCAACGGAGGGTTCGCGGCGGGTGTGAACGTCGCGCTCGGCGACCGGATGGTGGCGGGAGCGGACATGCTGCTGCTGAATCCGGATGCCGTCATCTCGGCGGACGCGATCGCCGCGCTGCACGCCGGTCTGGCGGCCGACGCCGGCCTCGCGTCGGTGGCGCCGGCGCAGACGGATGAGCGTGGTCGCCCCGCCCGGGTCGCGTGGCCGTTCCCCACCCCGCTCAACGCGTGGCTGGAAGCGGCCGGGCTGGGAAGGCGGCAGCGCGGGGCGCGCTACGTGATCGGCTCGGTGCTGCTGCTGCGCGCGGAGGCGCTGGATCAGGTCGGCGGATTCGACGAGCGGTTCTTCCTGTACGCGGAGGAGACCGACTGGGCCTACCGCGCGCACCTGCTCGGCTGGCGGCACGCCCTCGTCGACGAGGTGCGCGCGGTGCATGCGGGCGCCGCGACGAGCACGGACCCCCGGCGTCGCGAGGCGCACTTCTTCGCCTCGCAGGAACGGTTCTACCGCAAGCACTTCGGCCCGGTCGGCTGGCAGGCGGCGAGGGCCGCGATCTGGCTCGGGGCGATGGTGCGATCGATCGCGCTGCGCGGCGATCGCCGTGCGGCCGCCCGGCGACGGGCCGCGACCTTCCGGCGCGGCCCCATCCGCGTCGAGGCCGGCCTCGGCGCGGCATCCGTCATCTGAACAGCCGGTTCGCCAGGCCCGGCCGCCGACGGGCCCGCACGGCGACCGCCCGCAGCGGCCTGATGCTGCGCAGCGCGCGTCGCGCGCGCTGGTACCGCAGCAGCGTGAGGATGTAGCGGATCGCCTCGTCGTCGCCCTCGAGCCGGGCCAGCCGGAGCATCTCGCGCCAGTACGACATGTTGTGCGACGGCATCCGCACCCGGGTCGGCGGCATCGAGAAGGGCTCGTCGAAGCAGGCCGGCCGCCGGACGCCGGCGATGTGGAGGGCCTAGTACGTCCGCACACACTTCTCGCAGCGTCCGCAGTTGCGCGACAGCCGCTCTCCCTGCCAGCACACCCGCAGCAGGGCCAGGACGTCCGGCTCGGTGGCGACCACCTTCGCCTTGGCGGTGCGGCTCAGCGCCGCTCCGTCGTGAGAGATCCGCATCGTGCCCGACGACAGGAACTGATCGGTCACCGGATTCGACCCCCACGGGACCACCAGGCGGAAGTACGGCGCGCTGCTGCCGATGAGCCCGACGCCGAACTCCGGGGCGAAGAGCTGCAGGGCGGCCGCGATCGCCAGGCCGTGCACCATCTCCCAGTCCTGGCCGAGGTCGCGCAGATTCGTCGAGACGGTGCGCAGCTCCAGTCCCAGCGCCTCCGCGGCGCGGCCGGCTCGAAGGCTCGCCCCCTCGAACTCGGCGGCCCGGTCCAGCGCGACGTCGAACCCGTGAACGAGCAGCAGCGCGCCCAGCGGCTCGGTGCGCCACCCGGCCAGGCCGCGCGTGTGCCGGATCGCGGTGCATGAGGAGTCCAGGCCGCCGGAGTAGGCGGCGATGGCGCGCGCGGAGCGATCCGGCTCGGCGTCCACCACCTCGTCGACCGTGAAGGTGACCGTGTCGTACACGTCGGGCAGCCAGGAGTGCATCGCCGCCTGCCACTCGTCGAGGTTGCTCAGCAGCGTCCGGCTCACCGCGCCGTGCACGTGCACCGCACCGCCGCGGGCCATCCAGTGCGGGAGCGAGCCCAGCACGTACACGTCCGCCAGACGCGCGTCGAGCGGCCGGCCGTCGAGCTCGCGGAACCACAGCGTGAACGGTGATCCGCCGCTCTCGAGGGTCGCCGAGCGGAACCCGGTGAGCGCCTGACTCTCATCCGGGAGGATGTGCCCCTGCACGGTCGCGTCCGCCATGCCGTTCCCCTTCGAACCGAACCCCGCCCTGAGACTACAACCGGCCCCATCCGCGACGTCGCACGGCGCGGGGGCCGTCGGTACAGTGAAGCGTGGTCCACATCGTCCAGCTCGCGCCCTTCATCGGGCCGGGAGCGGGCGTTCCGGGGGTCGCTCACAATCTCGACCGCCAGTTCCGGACGCTCGGCCATCAGGTCGAGAGCTTCACGTTCGCCACCGCCCGCCGCGGCAGACCGGATCCGTTCCGCGCCCGGGGGCGCTGGAGCGCTCGGGCGCTGCAGTCGTGGCGCACGCTCTGGTTCAGCACGGTCGGCACCCGCAGGGCGCGGGCGTTCCTCGCCGCGCGCCCCGACGCCGTCTCGCTCTGCCACAGCAAGGTGGTCGCGGGCGACGTCTACGTCAACCACGGCATCCTGCTCGCCGCCATGCACGCCCACGGATCGGGGATCGGCGGCTTCGTGCGCGACCCCACCCACCTGTTCAGCTTCGTCCGCGACCGCGCGCGGCTGCGCTCGGACACCCATCGCGTGGTCGTGTGCCTGACCGAGGACGAGGTCTCGACCCTCACCCGCACGTTCGGGCGGGTGCGCCCCCGCACCGTCGTGATCCCCAACGGCGTGGATCTGGAGCGGTTCCGTCCGCCGACCCCGCAGGAGCGCCGGGCCGCCCGCGAGCGGCTCCGGCTGGACGCCGAGCACCGTGTGGCGCTGTTCGTCGGGCACGAGTTCGAGCGCAAGGGCCTCCGGCTGGCGATGGAGGCGCTCGTGCACGCCACGACCGTGCTGCTGCTCGTCGTCGGCGGCACCCGCTCGATGGTCGCGCGGGCCCAGCGCGAGGCGGACGAGCTGGGGGTGGCCGACCGCGTTCTGCTGCTCGGCCAGCAGTCCAACCTCGCGCCGTACCTCGCCGCCGCGGATCTGTTCGTGCTCCCCAGCTCGTACGAGTCGAGCGGCCTGGTGTTCCTCGAGGCGCTCGCCAGCGGCCTGCCGGTCGTCGCGACACGCGTGGGGATCGCGCCCGAAGTCGTCGAGGACGGCCGAAACGGCTGGCTCGTCGACCGGGATCCGCTCGAACTCGCGCGGCGGCTGGAGCAGGTGGCCGCCGCCGAGCCGGGGAGCTTCACGGCGGCCGCCCGCCGCAGTGCCGAGCCGTTCGGCTGGCGCGCGATCGCGGAGCGGTACGTCGCACTGCTCGAGGACGTGCGCGCCGAGCGGGATGCCGAGGCGGCGCGATGACCGACCGCCCGCTGCAGATCCTCCACGTGGTGCGCACCCGCAGCTTCGCCGGCGTGGAGCAGTTCGTGCGGCGCCTCGCGATCGCCCAGGCCGGCGCCGGGCATCGCGTCGCGGTGATCGGGGGCGACCCCGCGCAGATGGCCCTCGCGCTGCACGCCGCGGGCGTCGGCTTCACGGCGTCGGGAAGCGGCATCCGCGACATCCTCCTCATCCGCCGCAGCGCGCGGGGCGCCGATGTCGTCGCGACGCACATGACCGCGGCGGATGCCGCCGCCGCGACAGCCCTCCTCGGCCGGGATGCTGCCCTCGTCGCGACCCGCCACTTCACGCGGCGACGCGGCAGTCGCGCCCCCCGGCCGGTGTATCCGGCGATCGAACGCCGCATCGACGCCGAGATCGCGATCAGCGAGGCCGTCGCGCGCTCGATCGGGATCCCGAGCACCGTGGTGCACTCGGGTGTCGCGGATGTCGCGTCGCCGGCTGACGCCACGCGATCCCGCACGGTCCTCATGGCGCAGCGGCTGCAGCCCGAGAAGCGCACGCGGATCGGCCTCGCGGCCTTCGCCGCGTCGGGCCTGGCGGACGACGGGTGGCGCCTGCAGATCGCCGGCGCGGGACCGGAGCTGGCGCTGCTCGAGGAGGATGCGGCGTCGCTCGGCGTGGACGGTGCGGTCGACCTCCTGGGATTCCGGGACGACGTCGCACAGCTCTATCGGCGGGCCGGGCTGTTCCTGGCCCCCTGTCCGGTCGAAGGCCTCGGGCTGTCACTGCTGGAGGCGATGGCGACGGGGCTTCCCGCGGTGGCCGCGGACGCGGGCGGGCATTCCGAGATCCTCGCAGGTCTCGATCCGCGCGCGCTGTTCCCGCCGGACGACATCGCCGCCGCGGCGCGGTCGCTGCGTGACCTCGCCGACGACGAGGCCGCGCGGGCGGCCTTGGGTGCCGCCGGACGCGAGCGGCAGCGCGCCGAGTTCTCGATCGGCGCGCAGCTCTCCGGCACGGATGCCGTGTACCGTCGCGCGATCGCCGCGCGGCGGGGCGGCGGCGACGCGGAGCGGCGGCAGCGCCGATGACCGACCTCGTGGTGGTGTCGCTGGAAGCATGGGACGAGGTGTGGCGCCGCAACCAGCACCTGGTCTCGCGCCTGCTCGACGGTGACCCCGCACTGCGCGTGCTGTTCGTCGAGCCGCCCGCGGATCCCCTCCACGACCTCGCGTCGCGGCGCCGGCCCTCGCGCCCGTTCGGCCCCCGCGCGGCCGGCTACGACGGGCGCCTGCTGCGCGTGCGACCTCTGAAGGCGCTGCCGCGACGACTGGACCGGCGCGCCGATCAGCGCCTCGCGCGCACCGTGCACCGGGCCGCCGGGAAGGCGGGGATGCGGCGCCCGCTGCTGTGGCTCAACGATCCGCGCGCCGCCGACCTCGCCCGGGCGACCGGCTGGCCGACGCTCTACGACCTGACCGACGACTGGCTGGCCGCCGACCGGCCGGGGGCGGAGCTGGACCGCATCCGCCGCGGCGAGGAGTGGCTGCTGCGCAACGCCGCCGCGGTCGTCGCGTGCTCGGAGGAGCTGGTGCGACGCAAGGCATCGGCACGGGTCGGCATCGACCTCATCCCGAACGCCGTCGACGTCGCCGCCTACCGCGTGCCGCGGCCGCGACCGAGCGACCTCCCGGCCGTCGCTGCGGTCTACGTCGGCACGCTCCACCGCGACCGGCTCGACCTCGACGTGTGCGTGGCGACCGCGCGACTCGTCGCTGGCCGCGGCAGCGTCGTGCTGGTCGGCCCCGACGCCCTGGAGCCGTCCGACGCCGCACGGCTGCGCGCCGCCGGTGTGCTGCTCCTCGGCCCGCGCCGGCGGGAGGACGTCGTCGCCTATCTGCAGCACGCCGACGTGCTGCTGGTGCCGCACGTCGTCAGCCCGTTCACCGACAGCCTCGACCCCATCAAGCTGTACGAGTACGCGGCGGTCGGCCGCCCGGTCGTCGCCACGCCGGTGGCCGGGTTCCGGGATGCCGCCGATCCGCGGGTGCGGCTGGCGGAGGCATCCGCCTTCCCGTCCGCGGTCGCGTCGCTGATGCCCGCGACGAGCCGGTTCCCCGACGGGGCGGAGGGGGATGCCCCGGATTGGGACGACCGCGCTGCGGCCATGCGCGCCGTGATCGACCGGATGCCGCCGCGCTGACGCCCGGTCGGCTGCGACGCCGTCAGATCTGATCGAGCACGGCCTCCAGCTGCCGCCACGACCACGACCAGTCGCGCTCCTCGGCGCGCGCGCGCGCCGCCTCGGCCAACGCCGCCCGCCGCGCGTCGTCGCCGATCAGCCCGCGCAGCGCGTCGGCGAGCGCCGCCGGATCGTCGGGCGGGACGAGGATCCCGGCATTCCCCATCGCCTCGGGGATGCCGCCGATGCGGCTGGCGATGACCGGCAGACCCGTCGCGAGCGCCTCACCGACCGTGAGCGGCGACGGGTCGGGCCAGCGGGACGGGACCACGAAGACGTCCGCGGTGCGCAGCAGGGCGGGAAGCTCCGCGCGGGGCACGAAGGTCTGGAAGCGCACCGCGGCGGCGGACGCCTCGGCGAGCCGGCGGAGCTCCCGCTCGTGGTCGCTGAGCGGGGCATCCGCCGCGAACCCCGGTCGTCCGACGATCACCACCTCGAGGCCCGCGGCGTCCAGCCGCTGCACCGCCTGCAGGAGGACGTCGGCGCCCTTGTCGGGGATCACGCGGCCCATGAACATGACGCGGACAGCCCCCTCGTGCCGGACTCCGTCGGGCTGGAACTGCGCCGTGTCGACGCCGTTGCCGATGACGTGGACGAGCCCGTGCAGCGCGCGAGGCAGACGCTCGCGGGTACGGTCGGCGAGCGACTCGCTCACGCACACGATCGCCGCGGCGGAGCCCAGCATCCGCCCCGCCTCACGGCGCGAGTACGTGCGCAGCAGGTCGTTGTGCGCGTAGAGCACCACCCGGTGCGGCGTGTCGCGCAGCAGCCGCACGAGGATGGGGGCGTTGTGCGCGAGGACGACCGACGCCGGCTGCGCCCCCACGGCGTCGGCGATCGGTCGGTAGTACGCGGCGACAGCGGTGCGCGGCATCCCGAGGCGTCCGCGCAGCGCATCCGCGTACCGCGCGCGGCGGTCGGGGGCGCGCGCGCCGGTGTACTCGATCACATACGCGCTGTCGTAGCGCGGATGCCACGTCGAGCGGTCCACGACGACCCGGTGTCGCGGCGCGCCGGCCTGCAGCGCCGCGCCGGCCAGCCCGTGCACCACCGTCGGGATGGCCGACCCGGTCAGCGGCGAGAAGTGGTCGCCGGGGGTGATGGCGTGGATCAGGCTGCGTTCCACTGCAATCCTCCGGGCCGGTCGAAGAGCGACCACTCGAGCGTAGCGGGGCCGTTCCCGGCAGCCCGCCTGATGCGACCGTGCGGGGCTGTCGTGCGGAAACGGCTGAGGCGCCGGGAACGAGTCCCGGCGCCTCAGGCGCTGTCGTGACTGAGCCTTACGCGGGCTCGTAGAACGGCGGCGTGCAGGTCGGCGCGCCGGTCGGGAACGGGATCCGCGACGAGCACGGCGGGAACGCGTCGATGTGCACGGGGCCGGCGACGACCGGAGTGTGGTCGTTGTCGGTGAGCGTGCAGGTGCCGCCCGTCGTGTCGACGGAGTGTCCCCACGTGACCGTCAGGGTGACGTCTTCCTCGGTGTTCGCGCTGTTGTTCGAGTTCGCGTACACGAAGATCGTCACCGTGGCGCCACCCGCGATCGGCGAGCAGTACGCCGGCGAGATGCAGCGGACGTCGAAATCGAGGTCGCCCACGGTCGTGATCTCGACATCGGTGATGTAGATGATCTGATCGTCGGTGTTGGTGATCTGGATCGGGAAGGCGTACGCCTTGTCGGTGTCTAGTCCGGGACAGTTGGCGTAGACGCCGGCACAGCCCTGGTTGCTGGCACCGGGCAGCTTGCACGCCTGTCCGATCACGACGTCGGGCGGCGAGCCCGAGATCGCGAAGGCCGGAGCCGGTGCGGCGATGGCGATGGCGGGAACCGCCCACGCCATGGCCTTGGTCACGGTCCGGCGGCTGACGCCGGACTTCTGCGGTTCGAGTTCGTCCATGTTCCCCAGTCCCTCCCAGAGCTGGTGCCGCCGGATTCCGACGTCGATATTCCCCTATTTATGGCGAGGCCCTGGGCCCCCCCAGCACCAGGCTTATCCCTTCCGGCGACGGACAGACCCCATCTCCTCGCGGAAGGCGATGGGGGGATCGTATCGCATCATCCCGTTCCGCGCACACCCCATACCAGGTCATGACGCGAATTGCGCCTGCCCCACGCCGTGGCGGCCCGAGCCTGCGCCCGGTGCGCCCGGATAGGATGCGGAAGGCCTGCGATCCGAGCGCGCAGGCGGAAGGTCGTCATGACAGCCCCCGAGCCTCCCACCCGGCTGCTGCCGCAGCTGCGCTCGCTGCTGGAGCTCGCCGACGCGCGCCCGGCCGGCTGGGCGGCATCCACCGTCGGTGCATCCCTCGTCCTCGCGGTCCTCGACAGCCTCGGGATCGCGGCGATGATCCCGCTCACCCAGCTCATCGCCGGAGCCGACACCGACACCGGCGCACTGGGCTGGATCTCGGGGGTGACGGGCATGTCGACGCCGCAGGAGCTCATCCCTCTCGTCGCCGGCGCCGTCGCCGTCCTCTTCATCGGCAAGAGCGTCGCGGCGCTCCTGTTCCGCTGGTGGCTGCTCGGGCGCACGACGCGCGTCTCCGCGACGCTCTCGCGCGGGATGTTCCGGCGGTACGTGCTCGCCCCGTACGCCGACCATCGCACCCGGCGCCTCAGCGAGGTGTACCGCAACATCTCCACCAGCACGGCACAGGCCACGGGCGTGCTGCTGGCCACCATCAGCATGTGCACGGATCTGATGATGCTCATCGCCATCACCGCCGTGCTGGCGTGGACCGCGCCGGTCGTGACGATCGTGACCGTCGTGATCTTCGGGGGGTTCGTCGTCGGACTGCAGCGGATCTTCCGCAAGCGCCAATCGCAGCTCGGCGAAGTCACCAGCGAGGCGGCCCTCGAGGCCTGGCAGTACCTGATGCCGGGACTCGACGGATTCCGCGAGGCGCGGCTCACGTCGAGCTCGGAGCGGTTCGTGGACGGCTTCTACCAGGCGCGTCTGCGAGGCGCGAACGCCAGTCGCACGATGGGCATCCTCGGCGAAGCGCCCCGCTACGTGCTCGAGATCGGCTTCGTGGTGATGATCGGCGGCGTCTCCCTCGTGCTCTTCGCCACAGGAGAGCCGGGCGATGCCCTGACGGTCCTCGGCGTCTTCGCGGCCGCGGCGGTCCGTGCCCTGCCCACCCTGAACCGCGTCAGCTCCAACATGGCGACGATCCGCACCGGCCACGTGGGACTCGAGATCGTCCTGAACTCCACGGCCGAGCTCGACCAGCGCGGCGCCCACGTCGAGACGCCGATCGACGACACTCCCTACCGGGGCGACATCGAGCTGCGGAACCTCTCCTTCCGTTACGCGGACTCCGCCACCGACGTGCTCACCGACCTGTCGCTGACGATCCGCGAGAACGCGACGACCGCCTTCGTCGGATCCAGCGGCGCCGGCAAGAGCACGCTCCTCGACCTGGTGCTGGCCCTGCAGGACCCCACGTCGGGCACCATCGAGTGCGGCGGGCGCTCGATCTTCGCCGACCGCGCCGCGTGGTACGCCGGTCTCGGCGTCGTGCCGCAGGACGTCTTCCTGGTCAACGACACGATGCGGTCGAACATCGCGTTCGGTGTCCCGGCCGATCGCATCGACGACGAGCGCATCGCCGAGGTCATCCGGATGGCGCAGCTCGGCGAGCTCATCGACACCCTCCCCGACGGCCTCGACACGGTCGTCGGTGAACGCGGTGTCCGCCTCTCCGGCGGCCAGCGCCAGCGCCTCGGGCTCGCGCGCGCGCTGTACCGCCGCCCGCGGGTGCTGGTGCTCGACGAGGCGACCTCCGCGCTCGACAACGCCACCGAGTACGAGATCGCGGAGACCCTCCGAGGCCTTCAGGGCAGCATGACGATCCTCATCGTCGCGCACCGGCTCTCCACTGTCCGGGGCGCCGACACGCTCGTCTTCCTCAAGGACGGCCACATCGAAGCCACCGGCACCTTCACCGAGGTGCGAGACGCCAGCACCGAGTTCGCCCGGCTGGTGGCGCTCGGCGAGCTGAACTGACGCCTACGGGTCGAGGCGCGCGAACGCCGGCAGCGAGGCCACCCGGTACCGCTCGAACGGCTTGCGCGCGAACGGCGCGGCCGCCGCGGTGAGGAACGGATGCCGCATCCGCCGCCGCCAGCGACCCAGCTCGCCGTCCCAGTCGCGGTCCCGCGCATGACCGGAGACGGTGCGCTTCTCTGCCATCTGGGCCTCGGTGCGCACCCAGCTCAAATGCAGGATCGACTGATCGCGGCGGATCACCCGGTGGACGGGCGTCGTCGCCGGGCGCGCGGGATCGGTGTTCCACGGCGCCACGTCGACGCGGTACACCGGCACCCCCGCCGCCTGGCGGGCATGGCTCAACGTGGTTCCGGCCCGCACCGCGACGGGGCCCGGGTAGCTCGACTGCGTCGACCAGAATCGACCGCACGTCTCCAGGAAGCGCCCCGACCGGGCGCGGGCGTAGAGCACGCGTGCGGGATACTCCACGGCCGACGCGGCGCGCCCGTCGGCCGTCTCGATCGCGGCGAGGAACGCGCCCGGGTCGGCGACGATCTCATCGGTGTCGAGCTGCAGCACCCAGTCGGCCCCCTCGGACGCGGCATCCAGCGCATCCTGCCGCTGCGCGGTCTCGGCCCACATCGCCATGAGCTCGGGGTTGCTGAAGCGGCCGGGGCGCAGGACGACCTTGCCGTCCGGGTCGGCGGCGGCGATGCGCGACAGCGACTCGGCGGTGGAGAGCGGATGCCCCGACCACGACAGGCCGTCCGCGTCGTACGAGACGACGATCCGGTCGACGAGCCCGTAGAACGAGCCGATGCTCTCGCCGATCCACGCGGGATCGCCGGCGAGCACGTACGCGTGGATCTTCACGATGCCCGCGTCTGGGCGCGCACGGCGCCCACGCTCGCCACGAGGCCGGCGACGGTGCCGCCGATCCCGATCGCGGCGCGGCGGCATCCTCCCGCGACGCCCTTGAGCTTCGCGCGCCAGCCCGGCCGCTTCAGCGCGGTCACGGCGCTGCGCAGGTCGCGACCCGCGGCGCGGAGCGCGGTGCCGAGATAGCGGCGGAAGACGGGGGCGCGGTAGCCGAGCGTCGTAGCCAGCAGCACCACGTGGTTGCGGGCGCCGTAGTACCGGTAGCGGGAGTCGAAGCGCACGCCCTTGGCGTACTGCCCGGCGACGTGCCGCACGACCGCGCGAGGTGCGAACACGACGCGCCACCCGGCGCGCCCCAGCCGCAGCGGCATGTCGGCGTCCTCGCGCAGGCAGGTGCCGGGATAGAAGTCGTGCACACCGCCGACCTTGCGTGCGGCATCCAGCCGGTAGGACATGTTCGCGCCCAGCATGTGATCCGTCTCGACGACCCGGCCGGGATCCGCGGCGAAGAAGCCCGTCAGCCGGCCGTCGGGCAGCAGGAGTCCGATCTGGCCGATGCCCTCCTCGGCCTCGTCGGGCTGCCCGTTCAGGGCACGCCCGCCCACCGCTGCGACCGTCGGGTCGTCGTAGGGGCGCAGGAGCTCCTCGAGCCACTCCGGGAAGGCGTACGCGTCATCGTCGATGAAGGCCACGACGTCGGCATCCACGCCGTCGATGCCGATCGCGCGCGACGTCGCGAGCGTGCCGGCGCCGTGGTCGTTGCGGCGGTACTCGACGCCCTCGAAGTCGGCGACCACTGCCCGCGTGAGCTCGTCGGGCGAGGCGTCCACGACGATCGTCCGCGCGGGCTTCACGGTCTGAGCGGCCAGATGCTCCAGGCACGTGCGCACGTGGTCGGGTCGCCGGTAGGTGGCGACGACGACCACCGCTCGCAGGTCTGTCATTCGGCGATCTTCCCAACGCGGTCCGAGGCGACCTGATCGCCGCCGAGCACCCATTCAACTAGATTCGTGGGCGGATGCGCACCGTCCGCGTCCCCCGATCCTCCGGAGGCACCGCATCGCATCGCATCGACGCCTGAGCATCGCCACCATCGCGACCGACGCGCCGATGGGCGCGCAGGTGTACCAGGAGCAGGTGGCCGGGCGCGCACAGGCCGCGTTGGATGCCACCGCGGACGTACCCTGGGCCGTCCGGCGCGTCATCGTGCGATCCCTGCGGTCACCGCTCGCGGGGACGCGCCGGCTCCCGCTCGCCCGGGTGACCCGCGCCGACCCCCGCGTGCGCCGCGCGATCGGCCGCTTGCTCTTCGGCGCGGACGACGTCACCCACCGGATGAACCTCGAGCTCCCGCCTGCGCCGGGCGCCGACGTCGTCACGCTGCACGACGTGGTGGCCTGGCGGTTCCCCGACGAGTCCGCCCCGGTGCCGGCCGCTCCCGAGGAGCTGCGACGGGCGGCCGCGGTCATCTGCGTCTCGGCGTTCACGGCGCAGGAGGCGCACGACCTGCTCGGCCTGTCGGACGTCCACGTCATCCCGAACGGGGTCGACGAGCGCTTCTTCGACGCCGTGCCGTTGACGGCGGGCGAGCTGACCGCGCTGGGACTGCCCGAACGGTTCGTGCTCCACGCCGGGGGCGCCGCGCAGCGCAAGAACCTCGATGCCCTCGCGGCCGCGTGGCCTGCCGTGCGGCGGGAGCGGCCGGGACTGAGCCTGGTCCTCAGCGGGCCGCCGCACCCGCGGCGCAGCGCCCTGTTCGCGGGACTCCAGGGCACGGTCCTGGCGGGGCGCCTGGCCGACGCTGTCATGCCCCGCGTCCTGGCGAGCGCGCAGGCCGTCGTCGTCCCGTCCACGTACGAGGGGTTCGGGCTTCCCGCCCTCGAGGCGATGGCCGCCCGCGTTCCGGTCGTGGCCGCGGCGACCAGCTCGCTTCCCGAGGTCGTCGGCGACGGCGGTCTGCTGGTGGCGCCGCAGGGGCCGGCCATCGCCGACGGGCTCCTCGCAGTGACCTCGGGCGACGCCGACGTCGAGCGCATGGTCGAGGTCGCACGCGCCCGGGCCGCCGACTTCACGTGGGAGCGCTGCGTCGCCGCCCATGCCCGGGTGTGGGCCCGCGTGGGCTGAGGCATCCGATGCTCGCATTCATCACCTCGCTGCGGCACCCACGCAACAGCGCCGATTACGCCCGCGTGGAGGCGCTCCTCGCCGAGACGCTCGCATCGGTGTCGCGCCAGACCGCCCCGTACAGCGTCTGGGTGGTCGGCAACCGGCGACCGACGCGGCTGGCACCGGACGTGCACTGGGTGCAGGTCGACTTCGAGGCCCCCAGCACCCTCGGCGGGCCGCGCACCGGAGTCGCGGCGGTGCTGCGCGACAAGGGCTCCAAGCTCGCCGCCGGACTGCTCGCCGCCCGCGAGAGCTCGCCCGATCACGTGATGTTCCTCGATGCGGACGACCTCGTCTCGCGACGCCTCGCCCAGCTCTCGGCGGAGCAGCCGGATGCCCCCGGGTGGCGGATCGAGCACGGGTACCGCTGGGCCGCCGACCGCGGGGCCCTCCGCCGTCAGCCCGACTTCCACCGCCACTGCGGCAGCGGCTGCGTGGTCCGCACCGATCTGTACGATCTGCCGCGCGACCTGGACGCGGGGGCGTCGCAGGCGCAGCTCGAGGACCGGCTGGGCGACCGTCTCGAGCGGTGGTTCGGATCGCACCTGCATGTCGCCGACGACCTCGCCGCGGCGGGTCACCCGCTCGCGCCGGTTCCGTTCGCGGGCGCGCTGTACCGGGTCGGCACGGGCGAGAACCACTCCGGCGTCTCGCTCGGCGGGCTCGGCCGCCCCGTCTCGAAGCGACTCGCGGCGGAGTTCGGCATCGCGGCGACCCCACCCCGCCTCGGTCCGGTCGCTCGTGCGGTGCTGCCCAGCCGGCGCGCCGTCGTGGAGCGTCTCCCCTGGCGACGCTGAGCGGCGTCAGCCGGAGAGCAGCGCACCCAGCGGGAAGCGGCGCAGCCCCGGCACCTCGTCGTCGAGCCGCCCGATCGCGCGCACCAGGCCGTCAGCGAGGTGCGTCACCGTCTCGGCATCGGCCGACCATGCGGCTCCGGCCAGCTCGGCGGGTGCCATGGCGTCGTCCCAGGCGACCTGCCGCGTGCGGCCGGGCGTCACCACCGACTCGTAGTCGCGGAACTTGAAGTCTCCGCCGCCGAGGGGCGGGTCGAGGGTCGTCCACACCGCGGGGATGCCGAAGGCGTCCGCGGTCACCAGGCCGTGCAGCGACGTCGTGACGACGACCCGGCACGCCGCGATCTCCCGCACCGTGCGGCGGGCGCTCTGATGCACGTTCACGACGCGCGAGCCGGGGGTCGCGGCCGCCACGGCGGCGAACCCCGCGTGGGAGCGATGATGGCCGTGCGGCACGAAGCCCACGTCCCATCGGGGCGCCGGTCGCCGTGTGCGGCGCGACACCAGCAGCCCGGGGTCGCCGAAAGCGGTCTCGCCGGTGGCGCCGATCAGGTCGCGGGTGAGCGCGCCGCGCACCGCCAGCACGCGCGCGTGCGGCAGCGCATGCGGCGCGTCGCTCATCAGCCCGCTTCCCCACACCACGCCATCGAACTCGGGCGGGAGGAACTCCAGGACGCTTCCGACGCCGGCGAGACGCGCGTGCTGCGGCATCCGATGCACGGGCACCACGCCGTAGGCGGGAAGGAGCCACGGCGTGAGGTCGTCGCCGAAGTTCGGGTGGCCGTCCCACCAGTACGCCGGCACGACGCGGCCGTGCCGCCACACCTCCGGGACGAGGGCCGCCTGCGCCAGCCGCCGCGCCGCGCGCAGGCGCCGCGGCCAAGGATCGTGATAGCTCACCGCTGGGCTCCCGTCTTCGCGTCGACGATCTCGTCGAACAGCGCGGCGTAGGCGCGAGCCACCGCCGGCCACGCGAACTCGCCCACGCGCTCGTGGCCCGCCGCCGCCAGACGCGTCCGCAGCGCCTCGTCGGCGACCACGCGCCGCAGCGCGCCGGCAAGCTCGGCCCGGTCGAGCGGATCGACCAGCAGCGCATCCCGCTCGTCGTGGACGAACTCGACGGCGCCGCCGCGACTCGTCATCACCAGCGCGGTGCCGGCACGCCAGGCCTCCAGCGCCACGATTCCGAACGACTCGGCGCGGCTCGGCACCACGACCGCCAGCGCGCCGGCCATGCTCTGCGCCACCGCCGCGGGGTCGAGCGCTCCGAGCAGCGTCACCCGGTCGGCGACCCCGCGCGCCGCCGCAAGAGCGACGAGGTCACCGCGCTCCGGCCCGTCGCCGCCGATGATCAGCCGGACGGCGGGGTCGAGGCCCGCATCGGCGAAGGCCTCGATGAGCAGGTCGAAGCCCTTCATCCGGCCCAGGCGTCCGACCCCGAGCAGGTACGCACCGCTGAGCGGCTGCCGTCCCGACGCGGGCGGGAGCGGGTCGACGCCGTTGCGCACGATCCGGCCGTCCAGCCGGCCCAGTCCGTAGTGGCGCCGGAGATCGTCGAGCACGTAGTCCGACGGCGCCGTGACCGACGCCGCCTCCCCGATCGCCCGGCGCAGTCCGTCGCGCAGCTGGCGGGAACGCTGGAACGCCCCGCGATCGTCGGCGAGCGTCTCGCCGTGCGAGGTCACCACCAGCGGGGTCCCCGTCCTGCGGGCCAGCCGGGCACCGTACAGCCCGTTCGGCCCGAAGCACTGGATGTTCAGGAGGTCGGGGCGGAAGGCGCGGTGCGCCCCGGCCCACGCCCGGCGCGCGGCCCCGCCCTCGCGGGCGAAGCGCGCCATGGCGGCGACGGAGCGCGCGGGCAGCGGCGTCGGCAGGTGGCGGATGCGGATGCCGTCCCGGTCGACCACGCCCAGAGCCTCACCGCGATCCACGGTCCAGACCTCCGCCGTCCACCCGCTGTCGCGCAGCGCCCGCGCCACGCGATCGACGTGCGTCTCGACACCCCCGACGTACGGCGCGAACGACGACGAGATCAGCGCGACTCGGCGGGCGGCTCGCGGCATCGAGCCGGTCAGCTCCGCCCCGCGCGACGGCGCGGCTCGCCCTGCGGGGTCCCGTCGATCCCGGCGATGAACGACTCGAAGTCCTGGTTCGCCGTGTCGGCGGAGGCCGGGGAGGAGGCATCCCCCTCACCCGCGGACGCCGCCGGTGCGGCGGACTTGGCGGCTGCCGACCGCTTCTTGGACGCCGGGCGCGCCGGACCGGCCTCGGCGGCCGGCGTCTCGGCGGCGGGCGCAGCCGTCGCAGCGGGCTCGGCCGATGTGGCATCCGTCCCGCCCCGCGAGCGGGTGCCGTCGTAGCCCTTGCGGTAGTCGTAGTACGGCGACGCGTCGGCGCCCTTGAGCGGCGCGCGGTTGAGCACGATGCCCAGCAGTCGACCGGACGCCTTGGCGAGGGCGTCCTCGGCCCTGGTGACGAGGTCGTACGTCGTCTTCCCGAGCCCGACGACGAGGATCGCGCCGTCCGCCTGGTGGGCCAGCACCGCGCTGTCGGTGACGGGGAGCAGCGGCGGGGCGTCGACGATGACCATGGCGTGCTGGGCGAGGTCGTTCAGGACCGTGCGCATCTTCGCCGAGCCGAGCACCTCGCTGGGGTTCGGCGGAACGCTGCCCGCGGTGAGCACGACGAGGTTCTCGGAGACCGGCGTGCGGTGCATCACGTCGATGAGGTCCGCGCGGCCGGCGAGCACGTCGGTGAGCCCGGCGCCGTCGGGCAGCCCGAAGGTCTTCGCCACGGTCGAGCGCCGCAGGTCGCCGTCGACGAGCACGACGGGCCGCCCGCTCTCGGCGAGCGCCACCGCGATGTTCGCCGCGACCATCGACTTGCCATCGCCCGGCAGCGGGCTGGTCACGACGATCGTGCGGGGCGGATCGTCGACGTCCATGAACTGCAGGTTGGTCCGCAGCGACCGGAACGCCTCCGACACCGCGAACTGGGTGCCCTTCGCGTTCGGCTCGGCGCGCGCGACGATGCGCGACTCACGGGTGAGGCCGTCGGCGATCGGGATCGTGCCGACCACCGGCGCGCCCACGCGCGCCTCGATGTCGTCGTTGATGCGGATCCTGCGGTCCGACACGGTACGCACGAGCGCGAACGCCACGCCGAACCCGAAGCCGAGCACGCCGCCCACGACCAGCGCGGTGTTCACGTCGGGGAAGATCGGGCTCGTCGGCTTGCCGGCTGCTTCGTAGGCGACCACCGTCACGGCGGAGGAGCCGTCCGACCCGTCGCCGAGCACGTCGTCGGCGACGACGGCGAGGGAGCCGATCCACGCGGACGCCAGCTCGCTGGCCTCGTCGGGGGTGGCGGCCTGCGCGTTCACCTTGAGGATCGAGGTGCTGGTCGGGTTGGTCACCGTGATCCGGTTGATCACCGCGGCCGGAGTGGTGCTCAGTCCCAGCTCGTCGATCGCACCCTGGGCCACGCGCTCGGATTGCGCGAGGTCCAGGAACGTCGGCACCTTGGCGCGCGCCGCGGAGTCCTCCGCGACGGAGATGGTCGTGGTCGATCCGCCCTCGATGGCCACGGTCGTCTTCAGCAGGCCGCTCGCCGACCCCTCGTAGACGGGAGTCTGGATGAGCGTCCAGGCGTACCCCGTGCCGAGACCGATCAGGGTGATGAGCACGATCGCGAGCCAATGGCGCCGCAATCCGCGCATGTAGTCACGCAGTTCCATCGGCGCCTTCCCCCCACGTCTTCCCGGTCCGAGCGGGCACCGCCTGCCGGCCGCTCGGACGGATGCTCCATGCTAAGTCATCCGCCCGTCTGGCGTCCGACCCTTCTGAGGCGAGCAGCGCCTGCGCCCCGAGACAGATCCCGGCGACCACGAAGGGCACCGACACCTGAGCCGCCACCCAGAAGAGGTCGAACTGCGCCTGCACGATACGACTGAGCACCGCGGCGACCGCGAGCGTGCCGAAGACGGGATCCACCCGCCAGAGCACGACGATGAACCCCGCCCACATCACCAGGAACGCCAGGAGCCCGACCACGCCCGCGGAGGCGACCACCTCCAGCTCGGCCTGCGGCGGCTGGAAGAGCGCCCACTCGTGGACGTACCAGTAGCGAAGGCCGTGTCCGAAGATCGGCGAGTGCTTCCACAGCGCGTAGACCTGCTGCATCCACTCGATCCGCACGTAGAACGAGTTGAACCGGTTCCCCGTCTCGATCTGGTCGATGACCATCGAGACCACGAACCACACGGCCGGCAGCACGAGCAGCAGGATCAGCCGCGAGCGCCGCGAGGCGCCACGCCGCAGCGTCACGACGAGGACGGCGACGACCAGCCCGATGATCGCCTGCCGGGACTGGGTGAGGACGACCGCGGTCGTGAGCGTCCAGAACGCCAGCCGCGCCGCGCCGTCGGACCAGCCCGCCCAGCGCGGGTTCACCAGCGCCACCACCGCGCCGATCGCCAGGAGGTCGCCCGCGGCGTTCTTGTGCATCGGCAGCGGCCACTTGGGCGCGATTCCCACGAACTGTCCCTGCGCGAATGTGAGGACGGCCGTGACGAGCACGCCGACGGCCACCACGAGCATCGCGCCGATCAGCAGCCCGAAGGCGGCGTGTGCGAGCCCGGCTCTGCCCAGTGCCCATCCCACGAGCAGTGCGCCCGAGATGAGCAGCCACGCGTGGAACCACTCCACCGTGTTCTGCGGGAACGGGTTGACGATCACCGTCAGCAGCGTCGCGAACTGGTAGACGAGGTTCAGCGCGAGGAGCTGCTTCATGGGCCGGCTCAGCGGATAGGTCCCGAACAGCACCGCCGAGCCGAACGCCGCTGCCAGCGCCACGTCGGACACCGTCAGATCGGTCCCGCCGAGTCCGACGCGCTGCACGACGATGAGGCCCGGCGTGGCCAGCAGCGCGATCGCGAGCGGGAGCCGGGGCATGAGCGAGACGCCGATCACCAGCAGACCGATGATCACGGCCGAGATCACGCCGTCGCGCAGGCCTCGATCGAGCACCAGGTAGCTGCTGAGCGCCGCTCCGAAGGCGAGCAGGACGAACCGCCACGCCGCCGGCCACCAGCGGCCGAGCATGTCGCGGATTCGTTGCGTGCGCTCCGAAACCTGGACCACGGTCCTCCCGATCGTCGATTCAGTATCGCACTCGATCAGGGGACCAGCTGGGCGGGTTCAGCGGATGCCGCGACCGCCACCCATCCGGCGACGACGAGCAGCAGCATCCCGAGCATCACGCCGATGGCGATGCCGCCGCGGCGGGAGGGGATCGCCTGCGTGGCGCACCCGAACGCCAGGGCCACCAGCGGCAGCACGCCGTACGCCGTGCGGAAGGCGACGTGCCAGCCGAACGTCACCTGCACGAGCCAGGCCGCGACCGAGACCGCCCCGACCACGACCAGGAGCAGCACGGCACCGGGAGCGCAGTCGCGCCGCGCGCGCACGGCGAGCAAGACGCCGCCGGCTGCGATTGCCAGTCCGAGCACGACCACGACGGCGTCGATCCACCAGGGCGCCGAGATCGAGTTGCGCAGGTACTCCGTCGGGAGGAAGAGGTAGGTCAGCGCCGACCGCGCCAGGTGCAGCGGGCCGAGGGCACCCTGTCCGAACTCGTACCCGGCCTGCTCCACGCCGGCCTGGCCGGTCAGATCGCCGTAGAGCAGGAGGTTTCGCACGATCCACCAGCCGCACGCGGCGAGCACGACCGCGCCCGCGGTGAGCGCCATGACGATCCGGCGCCGCACCAGCAGCAGGACGAGCACGATCGCGACCAGCGGCGCGATGCTCAGCTTCGTGAGGATCGCCGCCGAGCCGAGGGCGCCCAGCAGCAGTCCCCACGCCCATGGACGGGGAGCGGGGTGCGACGGATCGACGAAGGGCAGCGCCGCCCACAGCAGCGCGAACGCCCACACCAGGGTCCACGTGTCGTTCTGCACCGAACCCGCGATGACGGCGAACATCGGATTCAGCGCGATGAAGGCGGTGCCGGTCAGTATCACCACGGGACGGCCCGGGATGCTGCGCACCAGGATCCCCGCCGTCAGCAGGGTCAGCGCGACGGCACCCGCGACCCCGAGCAGCCGGACCGCGAGGAATGCGGCATCCGCATCGCCGACCACGCGCACGAGGACCGCGGCGAGCGCGTAGTAGAGCGGCGTCTGCTGGCCCTGGTACGACACCCCGGGGTCTCCGAGCACCGGAGGTCCGAGGTGCTCGGCGTAGAAGAGGACGTTCGACCAGTGCGCCGGCTCGTCGTAGGGCAGCCCCGCCGGCACCACGAGGGCCGCCGTCATCGCGAGGAGGCCGGCCACGACCGCGAGGACGCCGATCGCGATCGCGGTGGCGCGCGCGGGCATCATGCCTCCCCGTCCTCGACCAGCAGCCGCTGCTGCAGCAGCGCGTCGACGAACGCCGACACCTCGGCCTCGACCGTCGCGGGGTCTCCGACGACCTCTTCCGCCAGCGCCGCCACCAGGCCGGAGCGCGGCACGGCGAGGGCATGCGTCCAGATCAGCGCGGCCGTGCCCTCGAGTACCCGGATCGGGCCGTCCGGCAGCTGCGCGATGAACACCTTGCCTTCGTACGCGGTGGCCGCCACGCGAGGGCCGACGCGCATCACGACCGGACCCGCCGTCGCACGCCTGCCACGAGCTCGCGCACCGCGCGCACGGGGCGCATCGCCGTCGCGCGCAGCACCTCGGCACGCGTGGGGCTGCGTCCGAGCTGATGCGTGAGTCGCTCGACGTTGGCCAGCGGTGCGCGCACCACGATGCCGAGCGCCTCCGGCAGCGTGCGGGCCGCCCGCACGCGCGCCCACCATTCCCCCGTGCGCGTGCTGCCCTGGGTGATGCCCTTCCACAGGCGGTAGTCGCGCTCGCCGCGATACCGCTCGAGATCGCCGGTCGCCGCGGCGAAGGCCACGCGCGCGTCGAGTCGCTCCACCAGCGCCGACACCTCCGAGCGATCCAGCCCCGGCCGGTCGACCCAGGTGGCGATCGCCCGGGCCGCCCTGCGGGAGCGCACGTCGTTGAGCACCAGGAGCACCGCCTGACCGGTCAGGGAGGGGACGGCGCCGTCGGTCCCCGCGAAATCGCGCGTGCCGTGGTCGCGCCAGAGCTCGTCGAACGCCGCCTCGGGGTCGAGCCGGATGCCGGGGAACATGCGATGAAGGTCCAGGTACCCCCAGTCGGGATGGCGATAGGTCTGCGCGTGGCCGAACGGGGACCCGTAGCGGAACGAGCTGTAAACCACCCAGCCGTGCCGCACGAGCTCGTCGTGCAACCGGGGCACGTGGGTGGGTCGCGCCATGACGTCGATGTCGGTCCCCGGCGCCTCTCGCACCCGCAGCGACGTGTCGACGGCGTTCCCCTTGATGTGGAGCAGGTCCGCCCCGGCATCCGATGCGATCACCTGCACGGCCGCGCGTCCGAGCAGCAGCCGCACCGCGAGCGGCACCGAAATCTCGGCCGCCTCGGACTGCTTCACCGTCACACTCTATCCAGCGCCTCGCGCGCCGCCGGAGGGCGATCCGGCGGCGGGATCCTCACGCCCGTCGAAGCCCTCGAGCGCCGTCCATGCCGGGTCGAGCTGGTATGCGTCCCACCCGTCGTCCATCCGCGCGTGGAACCTCGGCATGACCACGTGCGCATCATCGTGGATCGCGTCGGTGACGTAGCCGCCCCAGTACGAGAACGTCGAGTTGGTCCCGATCAGCGTGGGGGCGGAGGCGATCGCCAGGAAGTTCCCGACCGGGTCGCGCTCGGCGTACGAGACCTCCTGCGCCGCGGCGCACAGCATCCCACCCAGATGGTCCCGGCACCACTGCGGATCGTCCGAGACCACGAGGATGGCGGAAGCCGGCCCGATCTCGGCGAGCGCCTCGCGGACGAAGCCCTCGATGTCCATGCCGTACATCGCCCGGAAGCCGTCGTAGGCGTAGTAGTCGCCCCGCCGGACGTTGACGGCGACGGGCGCCGGGGGTGTCGTCGGGATGCCGGGGGCCAGCACGTCGCGGACGAACCGCCGCAGCGCCTCGCGCGTGAAGTCGGTGCCGAAGCGCTGAAGCGCGGCGCCGCCCTTCCATTCGCGTCGATCGTGGAAGCGGAGATCCTGCGTGCGGATCGTGAGTGCGGACAGCGCGGGGAACCGCTCCAGCCAGGGAGTCATGCCCGGAACCTCGAGCACGAGCGTCGGGCGGCCTTCGGCGGTGCGCTGATGGGCGGCGAGCCAGAGGTACAGCCAGTTGCCGAAGCGCATGCCGCCCGGGGTGGCGATCACGGTGCGGTCGCCCCGGCGGAACCGGTCCACGACGTCCGCCGTCGTCCGCCGCGCACGCCAGCGGACATGGGCGATGGCCCTCCGCAGCGGCCGGGACGCCCGCCACACCGACTGCTTGACTGCACCCATCCGGTTCGTCCTCCCGTCTACACTATGCAGGACTCGCCGCGGGAGTCGCGCGAGGCGGGAGCAACCGGGGAGGACGCGTGGACTCGCGGTCGGTCAGCGTCATCATCCCGACGAACCGCGACGGCCGGTACCTGCGCGAGACGGTGGCCTCCGTGCGCGCGCAGACCGCGCCGGTGGGTGAGATCGTGCTCGTCGACGACGGCGCTCCTGCTCCGGGCCTGGCCACCATCGCGGCGGAACTGGGCGTGACCTACGTGCGACAGGATGCCTCGGGCCTGTCCGTCGCCCGCAACACCGGCGTCGCGGCCGCGCACGGCGACTGGATCGCGTTCCTCGACGACGACGACGTGTGGCATCCCGAGCGCATCCGGAGCCAGCTCGATGCGCTCGCCGCGGCGCCGGAGGCCATCGCCGCATACACCGGCGGGTGGTACATGGACGCCGAAGGGCGGCCGTTCGGCGCGGGGTGGCCCGCGCCCGCGGCATCCGCTCGTGACATGCTCTCGGGTGCGGTGACCTTCCCCCGCATCACGACCCTGCTGATCAGCCGCAGCGCGTACACGGGCGTCGGCGGATGCCGCTCCGAGATGGAGCCCGCCGAAGACAACGAGCTCATCCTGCGGCTGCTGCAGCGCGGGGAGTTCGCCGCCGTCGACCGGCAGCTCGTCGGCTACCGCCGGCACAGCGCCAACGTCACCAACCGCGGGCTGCCGGGGAGGAAGGCCGCCGTGCGCGGCCTGCGCGGGCAGCTTCGGGCCGCGCGGCGCGGTGACCGCGAGCTGGCGACCCTGCTCAGGCAGAACCTCCGGCGCTATCGGCGCCATGCCGCGGCGGAGAACCTCGGCGAGCTCGCCGCGGCCGCGCGGGCAGGACGCGGGCGCTATGTCGCCGCGCTGTCCTGGTGGGCGGTCGGGAGCGCGCCGCTCGAGTCGGCCGAGGCGGTCGTGCTCCGGGTGCGCGGCCGCAAGGCGTCCGCGTGAGCGGCCGTCAGGTCCAGGAAGATCTCCAGCGGGATTCGCTGAGCGCACTCGGCGGCCTGCTCGAAGCGGGGCGTCCCGTGGCGCTGGTCGACTTCCCGCTGCACGACAACGCCGGCGACTCACTCATCTACCTGGGTGAGCGCGCCTACCTGCGACGGCTCGGCCTGCCGTTGCGCTACCAGACGACGGCCGGGAGATACCGGCCGGCCGATCTCTCGGCGCTGCACCCCGACGGGCCGATCCTCCTCCACGGCGGCGGGAACTTCGGCGACCGGTGGCCGCTGTTCCAGCACTTCCGAGAGCGGGTGATCGCCGACTTCCCCGGCCGCCGCATCGTCCAGCTCCCGCAGAGCATCGAGATGACCCCCGGCACCGCGGAGCGCGTGCGCGCCGCCTACGTCGCACATCCGGACCTCACGGTGCTCCTGCGGGACACGCGCAGCATGAGACGCGCCGCGGAGCTGCTCCCCGGTGTGAACGCGGTGTACTGCCCCGACCTCGCGTTCGGATACGAGGCGAGCAGGGCGCAGCGCCCGCGCGTCGACGTCCTGGAGCTGCGCCGCCGCGACGGCGAATCGACGGGTGAGACGCTCGTCGACTCCGTCGGGTCGTGGTCGCGGCGCACCGTCGACTGGAACTACTCGCCGCTCGAGAGGGCGACATGGAGCCTCGCCAAGGCACCCGGGTCGGTGGCCAAACGCGTTCCCGCGACGATGCCCCGGTTCTACCGCGCGCTGGTCGACCCCGGGTACGCGCTGGCCGCCCGAACGCTTGTGCGCGCCGCCGAGCGCACCCTGCTGCAGGGCCGGGTGGTCGTCACCGACCGGCTTCACGCGGCCGTGCTCGCCACCATCCTCGGAAGGCCGGTCGTGGCCAGAGACAATGCCAACGGCAAGCTGGCGGCCGCCTTCGGCGACTACCTGGCTCGGTTCCCGACGGTCCGGTTCGCCCGCAGCGCCGCCGACGCCGCCGCCGCCGTGGACGAACTGCTGCGCCGCGCCGGGTGATCCGCCGGATGCCGGCTACGTCGGGAGACGCCGCATCGTGCGCTCGAGCAGTGTCCGCTGCCACGCGGACAGGCCCGCCGATCGAGCCGTGAGGCGTTCGCGGAGCTCCCGGCCCACGGCCTCGCTCTCGGGCGAGTCCGCGCCGAGGGCCGGAAGCCAGGTCGTGTCGAGATCGAGCGTCGTCCGCACGAACTCGCGGTAGGACTGCGCGAGTCTCGCATCGGCACTGACCTGTCGCGTGTACTCGCCCGACACCGACACCTGACCGGCGTGGCGCCGGTAGGCGAGGGCGGGCAGGGCCATCCGCCGCATCGGCACGCCGGCGGTCGCCGCGCGCAGCCAGAGGTCGTAGTCCTCGGCGAGGACGTCGCGGTAGCCGCCGGCCCGCTCGACCGCTCGCCGCGTGGCGAGCATCGTCGGATGCATCACCACGCACATGACGGCCAGGTGCAGGGGGAGCGCCGCGGTGGCGATCCCGACGGGCGCCGACGGCGACACCCGCAGCGGCGACGTGCGGAACCGCACGACGGACGAGAACAGGATGCCGCTGCGCCCTTCTCGGAGCGCCGCCGACTGCACGGCGAACCGCCACGGCAGGCAGATGTCATCGGCATCCATGCGTGCCACGAGCCGGCTGTCGGTGCGATCGGACAGCTCGCGCAGCGCCGCGCCGACCCCGAGCGGGCGATCGCTGCGGATCAGCCGGACGCGCCGGTCCCGGATCCGCTCGATCACGCTCACCGTCGCGTCGGTGGACGCGTCGTCCCAGACCACGAGCTCCGCGTCGCGCGGCAGGGCCCGCAGGGTCGAGGCCACCGCATGGCTCACCGTGGCCTGGCCGTTGCGTACCGGCATGAGTACCGACAGTTCAGGCACTCGGCGGCCGATCTCCCCCGGCGGGACGCGGAGCATCGCCCGCGTCGCCGTCTGCAGCGATGTCGGTCGCAGAGGCTTCCGCCGCGCCGGGCGCCTCGACCACCGGGGCCGGGACGGGTGCCCGACTGGAGGGCACCCGCTTCGCCCACGTGATGCACGGCCGCTCCACGGTGACGAAGAGCACCAGACCGACCCCGAGCACCGCGGCGAAGCCGACGGTCCACAGCAGGATGAGCAGCAGCACGCCTTCGGGCACGCGGAGGAACTTCTGCAGGAACTCCGAGGCGTACCAGAGGGTCGGCTGGTGGATGAGGAAGAGGCTGTACGACCGGTAGCCGAGCCAGGACACCGGCCGCCATGCGAACGCCACCCCGAACGGGCGCACTGTGAGCACGAGGACGATGAGTCCGCCGAACAGCACCGACAGCCCGAAGTCGCGGATGGGCAGCACCGTCCCGCGGAAGAAGGGCTCGGTGGCGACGAAGTAGGCCGCGACCATGACGGCGAGCACCGCGACGGCGTGCGGCGGTCGCACGCGGCCGGCGACGCGGAAGCCCACCACCGCGGCGAGCATGCCGAAGGCGAACTCGGTCAGCCGGCCGAGGCCCGAGGCGGCCCAGAGGAACACGACGGAGAATCCGGCGTCCCCCAGGAAGAGGTCGACGCCGATGCGGAAGAGCACCGATACGACGATGGCGCCCACGATCGCGCGCAGCCCCCACCGGGCGGCGGCGAGCATCACCAGCGGGAAGAGCAGGTACAGCTGCATCTCGAGGGCCATCGTCCACAGGCTGCCGTTGATCGTCGACCAGTACTGAGGGAAGAACATGTGCGTGAAGGTGACGTGGCTCAGCACGTCGCCGATGCTCGGCCACGGCTGCCACGAGGCCTCGCGACCGAGCGCCTTCATCATCACGACCAGCGCCTGCGGCAGCAGGATCGCGTACGCGAGAGCGGCGTAGTAGGGCAGCACGATCCGGCGCAGGCGCCGATTCAGGTACGGCCGCGTCCGGAATCGCCCGAGGCGCGACGGATCACGGGCGAACGGCAGGAACAGCACGAAGCCCGTCAGGACCACGAAGAAGTCCGGACGGATGTTCTGGGCCACCACGGTGGAGATCACCGGGATGTCCGGCGCCCCCGCGAACTGCCACGAGTGGAACGCGAACACCAGCAGGAACGCCAACGCGCGCAGGCCGTCGATGGCCGCGATGCGCTCCGTTCGCTCCCCAGCAGGTGCGGATGTCACCGCACCAGCGTAGAGCACCGGTTTTTCGCGCCTGTTTCCGTCCGGGAAGGGCGGGATCGGCACGGGTCCGCCCTCGCCTACACTGCGAGGATGACCGCGATGCTTCACGTCAGCGCCATCGGCACGACGGTCGCCATCGACCTGTCGAGGCTCGACGCCGGCGACGCCGACGCGGTGCGGGCGGCGTGGGCGGATGCCGCCACCGACCCCGCCGACGAGCCCGCGGCGATCGTGGTCCCCCGCGCGGGGATCCGCACCCGCATGCTGCAGGCGCTGTCGCAGCAGGTCACGCGCGCCGCGATCGACGCCCGGCGGAGGGATCTGTGGATGCTGCACGCGGCGGGGATCGCGTCACCCGAGGGAGACGTCGTCGCCTTGGTCGGGCCGTCCGGGCGCGGGAAGACGACCGCATCGCGTCGGCTGGGGCAGCACTACGGCTACGTCTCCGATGAGACGATCGGCATCGCACGCGACGGCGGGGTGGTCGCCTACCGCAAGCCGCTGTCGATCATCGAGGAGCCGTTCGCCCCCAAGGTGGAGCGCTCCGCGTCGTCGGTCGGACTCGGTCCGATCCCCGGCGAGCTGCGCGTGCGCGCCATCGTCCTGCTCCACCGGGACGCCGCCCACGACGGCGCCCCCGCTGTCCGCCGGGTCGAGCTGGCGGATGCGCTCGACGACCTCGTGACCCAGTCCAGCCACCTCGCCGAGCGCCCCGACTCGCTGCGGTTCATCGCCGCGGTCGCGGAGGCGACCGGCGGCATCCGCGCCGTGCGCTACCGCGAGGCCGGCGACCTGTCCGAGATCGTGCCCGGTCTCTTCGCCGGCGCAGCGGCCGCACCGGTGGTCGCCCCGGCCATAGTGCGGGAGCCGGCGGGTCCCCCGTCCATCCCGGGCGGCTCCCCCGGCGAGGTCCTCTTCTCGCGTGCGGCGTGCGTCGACGAGCTCGAGCTCGCGGGCGCCGACCGCATCGCCGTGCTGACGAGCGACGCGGTCGGCCGCGGCACCGTGCGCGTCCTGGACGGGATCGCGCCGACACTGTGGGCCGCGGCATCCGGCGTCCCCCTCGATGCGCTCGTCGCGGCCGCCACCGCGGCGCACGGCGCCCCCGACGGCGCCGATGCCAGCGCACTCGTGCGGGCGGCGGTGGACCGGCTCGTGGTCGAGGGGCTGCTGAAGGTCTCTACTGCAGCGCGGACGTGAGGCGCGCGAGGTTGTCGAGGATGGTGGAGCGCAGCGGCTGCTTCTCCCACTCCTCCAGCGTGAGCTCACGCGACTGCGACCGGTACATGTCCTCGACGCCGCGCATCTGACGCACGAACTCCTCGCCGCGCACCAGCATCGAGATCTCCATGTTGAGACCGAACGAGCGCATGTCCATGTTGCTCGAGCCGATGATGGCGACCTCGTCGTCGATGGTGAGGCTCTTGGTGTGCAGGATGTACGGCCTCTTGTACATCCAGATCTTCACGCCGGCACGCAGCAGCGCCTCGTAGTAGCTGCGCTGCGCGTGATAGACGATCGCCTGGTCGCCCTCCTCCGACACGAACAGCTCGACGTGGATGCCGCGCTGGCACGCCGTCGTGATCGCCAGCAGCAGCGCCTCGTCGGGCACGAAGTACGGGCTGACCACGATGATCTTGCGCTGCGCCGCGTAGAGCAGACCCGCGAACAGCTTGAGGTTGTTCTGGAACTCGAACCCGGGGCCCGACGGCACGATCTGGCAGTCGAGGTCCCCCGGACCGCTCCTGACGTCGAAGAGGTCGACGTCGTCGGTGAGCACCTCGTCGGTCTCGCTGTACCAGTCGCTCAGGAAGACGGCGTTGACGGATGCCACGACCGGGCCCTCGATGCGCGCCATCAGGTCGACCCAGTGAAGGCCGCGCCGGATGTTCTTGCGCAGGTTGTAGGTCGAGTCGGTCACGTTCTGCGAGCCGGTGAACGCGACCCGTCCGTCGACGACGACGAGCTTGCGGTGGTTGCGCAGGTCGGGTCGCTGATACTTGCCCTTCAGCGGCTGGACCGGGAGCATGAGGCGCCAGTGCGCCCCCATCGCGTCCAGGCGCTTGATCGTCTGCCGGTACTTCGGCTTGCCGCGGTTGGCCCAGTGGTCCAGCAGCACCCGCACCGGCACGCCGCGCGCCGCGACCTCCTCGAGCGCGCGGAAGAAGTTGTCGGTCGACTCGTCCGCCTGGAGGATGTAGAACTCGACGTGCACGTACCTCTCGGCCGCGCGGATCGCGTCGGCCATGGCATCCAGGCTCTCCTGGTAGTCGGAGATGATCTGCGCGGAGTTGTCGCCCGCGAGCGGCATCGCGCCGAGGTTGCGGTTGAGCGTGACCAGCGACGTGAACCACGACGGGGCGTGCGGGCGCAGCGTGCCGAAGTCCAGCGAGGCGCTGGTGTCGTGGATGTACTCGTTGATGCGCTCCTGCTTGCGCCGGCGTTTGCGCGGCAGCCGGGGGTTGCCGATCAGCAGGAACAGGAACACACCGATGATCGGAATGAAGTAGATCGCGAGGAGCCATGCCATCGCCGCGGTCGGACGCCGGTTGCGCGGCACGATGATGATCGCCGCGATGCGGATCGTCAGATCGAGCAGGAGGACGAGCACCGCCCACCACGTCGCATCGAACGTGATGGTGATCATCGGCGGAGGCCTCTCGCATCGCGGTCGGGACGGGTGAGGCCAGCGTATCGGGGGCCGGACGACAAGCCGTGCATCGGCAGTGGCGGCGGACGGGCCGGCCGCGACGGGTGCGGTCGCCGCATGTGCGAGGATCGCACCGTGACCGGAAGCGTACGCGCCCATCGCGCCGGAGAGCCCAGCCGGTGAGGGCGCCGTCCTACACGTCTCCGCTGCGCCGCCGAGTGCGAGCGGCCGGCGCATTCGCGAGCGCGGCGGCTCGTCCTCGGATGTGGCGGACCGGCCGGTTCGTGTCCGCCTACTGGTGGGAGGACGTGCAGAACTTCGGCGACGGCCTGACGTCGTGGCTCCTTCCTCACTACGGCTTCCTCCCGGTCCGGCAGCTCCTCCCGCGGGCCAGGCTCGTCGGCGTCGGCAGCCTGCTGCAGCGCCTCGACGCCGGCTACACGGGCGCGATCTGGGGCGCGGGCGCCATCCGCGACGACCCTCGCCCGCTGCCCGAGGCGCACGTGCTGGCCGTGCGGGGACGCCACAGCGCCGACGTGATCGGCGCCCGCGGCGCCTTCGCGCTCGGCGACCCTGGCGTGCTCGTCAGCCGCATCGCCCGGCGGCCACGGGTGCGGTGGGACGTCGGGATCGTCCCGCACTACACGCACCGGGACAGCTCGGTGATCGCCGCGCTGCAGCGCCGGGGCGGCGAGGCGGTGCGGGTGATCGACGTGCGCCGGAGCGCAGCGGCGGCGACACGCGAGATCGCCGCGTGCTCGGTCGTGCTCACGTCATCGCTGCACGGCCTGATCGTGGCCGACTCCTACGGGATCCCCGCCGCGTGGACGTCGCTGGAGCCGCCGCTCAACGGCGGCGACTTCAAGTTCCACGACTACGAGAGCGTCATCTCGCCGGGGACCAGCCGCTTCCTCGCCGTAGATCACGACACGACGGTCGAGTCGCTGCGTCGCCACGCGCGCCCGGCTGATGCCGGCATCGTCGCGGGCGTGGGCGACGCGCTCGAGCGGGCCCTCGGCGGCCTGGACGAGGCGATCGGGCCGCTGCCCCGGTTCCCGTTCGAGCTGGCGGGGGTCCGCCCGCGGGCGGCGGCGAACTCCTGACGCGGTGACGCGCCGAGCGGGCTCAGCGCGTCAGTGGTCGGCGGGGGCGCCGGTCGGAGCCGGCGGCAGTCCGCGCTTGGCGCGCTCCTGCGCCTCCACCTTGGCGTACAGACGCCGCTCGTTGCGGTCCGCGCGCATCGCGCTGCGCATGACGTAGAAGAAGATCAGCGAGACGACGACGGTCGGCAGGAGCGTCCACAGCACCGCGACCCAGTAATCCATGCCATCCAGGATACGCCGTCCCCCGCGGCCTCCTGCCGCCGGCCGACCGGGGCTCCTCCCCAGGCCTGTGCGCAGGCGGCACCGGCGCGGAGTTTCCTCGAACGGCGGATCCGGCTCCTGCCCCTCTGCGCGTCCCGCGAGAGTCGTCCGCATGACCCCCGCAACAGTCGTCAAGGCCGCCGACGCGGCGCAGTTCCTGTCGTTCGTCCCCCTCATGCTGGGCTACCACCCTTCCGAGAGCCTCGTCGTGATCCCGTTCCAGGGCGCCCGCAGCCTGGGCGCCATGCGATTCGATCTGCCTGCCGGGGGCGAGACCGACGGCGTCGCCGCCACCGTCATCGGCCTGGCATGCCGCCTGCCCGAGGCCGACGCCGTCGCCGCGATCGCGTACACCGGCGCACGGTTCGAAGACCGCGACAGGATGCCGCACCGCGAGCTCTTGGACGCCCTCGACCGCCGCGCGCATGCCTGCGGGCTGCGCGTCACCGACCTGCTGTGCGTGGCCGCCGACGGCTGGGGCTCGGCGCTCGACTCCCACCTCCCTGCGTCCGGACGGCCGCTGTCGGATCTCGAGGGCGCCGGCACGCAGCTGCAGGGGATGCGTGCGGCGGACGGCGATCAGACGAGCGGCGCCGAGCTGCCTGAGTGTCCACCGGGCGAGCAGGAGCGGGTGGCGCGCGCGCTGACGGCGCTCGACGACGCGGTCGAGGTGCTGTGCGGGCCGGATGCCGTCGCCGGCGGTCGCCTCCGCGGAGCGCCCGGGGTGTCGACGGCACCCCTCCCGGAGGCGGCGCACGCACCCGAGGCGGCGCCCGCACCCGACGATCGCGCTCCGGCGGCCGGGCACGCGTGCGACCTCGGGCCGGTGCCCGGCCCGATCTTCGGCGACGCCGACGAGGGCGACCCGGCACCGGATTCGAACACCCGGATCGACCCGCGCGCCCTCGGCACCGCATGTCGGCTCGACGACCTCCCGGGCCTCTTCGAGGACGCGCTCGAACAGCGGCCCGCAGGGCGCGACGCCTACGACTCCGCGGCCCTGGTGTGGTGCCTCGCACGGCCGTCGCTGCGGGATGTCGCGCTCGTGCAGTGGAGCGGGAACCTCGCCGACGGGGATGAGGCGCTGGACGCCCAGCTGCGGTGGGAGTCCGGCGAGGAGTACCCGGCGCACCTCGCGATGCGGATGTGGGGGGAGGGCGACACTCCCGACGTCGCCCGCCTGGAGGTGGCGCTGGAGGTGTGCCGTCACGCCGCGGCCGTGGCCCCGCGCGAGGCGCGACCCGGTGCGCTCGCCATGTGCGCGTGGCTGTCGTGGGCGCTCGGCCGGTCTACGCACGCCGCGGCTTACGCGGGGATGGCGTGCGAGATCGAGCCGGAGCACGGCCTGTCGCAGATCGTGCTGTCGTTCGTGCAGGCCGGGCATCTGCCCGACTGGGCGTTCCGCCGTGGCGCACCCCGATGACGACGGCGACGCGACGCGCCGAGACCCGACGGATCTACTTGACCAGCGGGAAGAGGATCGTCTCGCGGATGCCGAGCCCCGTGATCGCCATCAGCAGGCGGTCGATGCCCATGCCCATGCCACCGGTGGGCGGCATACCGTGCTCGAGCGCGCGCAGGAACTCCTCGTCGATGCGCATCGCCTCGAGGTCGCCGCGCGCCGCGAGCTTGGCCTGCTCCACGAACCGCTCGCGCTGGATGACCGGGTCGACGAGTTCGGAGTACCCGGTGGCCAGCTCGAAGCCGCGCGTGTAGAGGTCCCACTTCTCGACCACGCCGGGGATCGAGCGGTGCTCGCGCACGAGGGGGCTGGTGTCGAGCGGGAAGTCCATGACGAACGTGGGGCGGTCCAGGCCCGGCTTGACGAAGTGCTCCCACAGCTCCTCGACGAGCTTGCCGTGGATGGCGTGCGGCGGAAGGTCGACGCCCTCCGCCTCGGCGAGCGCGACGAGCTCAGCGAACGACGTCTCGGGGGTGATGCTGCGCCCCACCGCCTCCGACAGCGAGTCGTACATCGACAGGCGGTCCCACTGGCCGCCCAGGTCGTACTCGGTCCCGTCCGCCCAGGTCACGGTCGTCGAGCCGGCCACCGCCACCGCGGCGTTCTGGATGAGCTCCTGCGTCAGGTCGGCGATCCCGTTGTAGTCGCTGTACGCCAGGTAGGCCTCGAGCATCGCGAACTCGGGGCTGTGCGTGGAGTCCGCGCCCTCGTTGCGGAAGTTGCGGTTGATCTCGTACACGCGGTCGATGCCGCCGACGACGGCGCGCTTGAGGAACAGCTCCGGCGCGATGCGCAGGTACAGGTCGGTGTCGAACGCGTTGGAGTGGGTGATGAACGGGCGAGCGGATGCCCCGCCGTGCTGCACCTGCAGCATCGGCGTCTCGACCTCGAGGAAGCCGTGCGACCCGAACGTCTCCCGCAGGCTGGCGTTCACCTTCGCGCGCGCCACCACGGTGTCGCGCGCACGGTCGCGCACGATGAGATCGAGGAAGCGGCTGCGCACGCGCGTCTCCTCGCTGAGCTCGGAGTGCAGGTTCGGAAGCGGCAGCACGGCCTTGGACGCCACGCGCCACTCCGACACCATGATCGACAGCTCACCCCGCCGGCTCGAGATGACCTCGCCCGACACGAAGACGTGGTCTCCGAGGTCGACGAGCTCCTTCCACGCCTGCAGGGACTCGTCACCGACGGCGGCGAGCGAGACCATCGCCTGGATGCGGCTGCCGTCGCCGGACTGGAGCGTCGCGAAGCACAGCTTGCCGGTGTTGCGGCTGAAGACGATACGACCCGCAACGGCTGCCGTGACGCCGGTCTCGGCACCCGCCTCGAGGTCGCCGAAGCGCTCGCGGAGCGCGGGGATGGTGTCGGTGATCGGAAGGCTCACCGGGTACGCGCCGCCCGAGGCATCCGTCCGCTCGGCGATCAGTCGCTCGCGCTTGGCCAGCCGCACGGCCTTCTGCTCGAAGACTTCGGCTTCGGTCGGCTCGGCGGTCTCGGCGGGCGAGGTCGTGTCGGTCACGGATGGGCTCCTCGGTGGGGATGTTCGCCGCAGAACGCGGACCCCCAAGTCTATCGAGCGCCACCTCCGCCCTGTCCGAGCGTGCGTCACGGCGGTGACGGGCCCCGCGGACGCCTGCCGCCCGCTCCCGCCCCCGTCTCAGCCCAGGTAGATGTCCGCGTTGTCGATGAAGCGGTGACCGGCCACCGTCGCGGCGATGAGCGCGACCGCCGGCCCGCTGCTGCCTTCGTCGACGGGGAGGAAGGTCGACGGGTCGACCACGCTGAGGTACTCGAGGCGGATGCGCTGCTCCCCCATGAGCGCCGACTGCGCGGCCGCGATGCAGGCGTCCACGCCCCGGTCGGCGTTCGCGGCGGCGGCGTCGAGGGCGGCGGGGAGCAGGGCCGCCGCGGCGAGGTCGCGCGGCTCGAGCATGCCCATGCGCGTGGACACCGGCAGCCCGTCGTCGCCTCGCACCGTCTCGACGGTCGCGACGTCGACGTCGAAGTAGAGGTCGCGGATCATGCGGCGCACCAGGAACACCCGCTGCCGGTCGCGCTCGCCGTAGACGGCGACGTCCGGCTGCACGAGGTGGAAGAGCTTCGCCTCGACGGTGAGGAGCCCGTCGAAGTAGAAGGGGCGCGCACGCCCTTCGTAGCGCAGGCCCAGGTCGCCGGCGCTGACCTTCGTCGTGGCGGACCCGTTCGGCAGCAGCTCGGACGCGTCCGGGGCGAACACGATCTCGACGCCGAGCGAGCGCAGCAGCTCGCCGTCCTCGTCGGGCGTGCGGGGGTAGGCGGCATACTCGGCCGGAGTGGCGAAGCGGAGCGGATTGACGAACACCGAGACCACGACGACGTCGGCGACCTCGCGCGCACGGTGGACGAGATCGATGTGCCCGTCGTGGAGGGAGCCGATGGTGGAGATGAGCGCGACGCGCGCTTCCGGTCTGGCGGCGCGGACCTCGGCCATCCGGGCGCGCAGCCCGTCGACGGTGCTGATCATCCTTGGATCGTAGCGGGGGGCTCGTCCACGGGACCGGACCCGGCCTCCGCGAGGGCGTGGTCGATCGCCGTGTGCGCGAGCGAGTACAGGTAGGACCCCGGCTGCGGGATCCCCGCCTGGGCGAGGAGCGCCGCCGCCTGGCGGACGATGGACCGGGAGAAGTCCCGGGCGGTCGCGATCGCCTCCCCGTACGCCGGCCGCGCCTGTTCCTCGACCACCACCGGCTCGCAGCCGAGTTCGACCGCCAGCGCCTGTGCGATGGGAAGCACGGGCCCGGGCGCCGTCACCGCGGCGTACGAGCTCGACAGCGCACGGAGGTCCATGGTTGTCCCGGTGAACTCGATCGCGGGGTGCACCGCGAGCGGGATCGCGCCCTTCGCGACGGCGGGAGTGAGGACGGTCGTGCCCCAGCTCGGGTCGGTGTGCAGCACCAGCTGCCCCGGCTGCCACGCGCCGATCTCGGCGAGACCGGCGACGAGCCCCTCGAGCTGGTCGTGGGGCACCGCGATGATGACGAGCTCGCTGCGGCGGACGACCTCCGTCGCATCCAGGACGGGCACGCCCGGGAGGACCGCCTCGACCCGCTCCGGATCGGAGCCCGCGGTGATCCCGACGACCGCATGCCCGACGCCGCCCAGGGCGGCGCCCACCACCGGCCCGACCCGCCCGGCGCCGATGATCCCGACGCCGAGCCTTCCGTCTCTCGCCCTCACGCGTCCCCCTCTCCGGCGTGGGGCGTCATCGCCGGCGTGGGCGGCGCGTCCGCCTCGTCCTGGGCCCAGCGGTGCGTGCGATCGGCGAGGGCCGCGCGCACCGTGCCTCGTGCGACGTCGTCGAAGAGCGTCAGCGCGCTGTCGCGGTCGACGGCGGCGAGGAAGGGCGACACCGGACCGGCGACGACATGCGCCCGCACGTTGGTCACGCGCGTGGCGCGGTCGAGCGGCCCCTGGTACAGCCCGAAGCTCTGCAGCCGCGCCAGCGGCAGGATGACGAGCCGGCGCCACACGACGCCCCGCCGCATCAGCAGCACGTCGCCGGTGAGGCGGAAGCCGTTCCGGCGATACGACAGCGGCCTGATCCACCAGGCACGCCGGGGGGTGTTCGTGAAGGTGTCGTCCTCGCCGGGCCCGAACATGCCCTCCTGTACGACGAGCGCCCTCTCGTCGTCGGGGAGCGACGGCTGCAGCAGCCGCAGCACGCGCTCGACGTCCGCCGCCGTGCCGACCGGCAGCACCGTGGTGAACTGGTCCGTCGACGACTCCGTGACGCTGCGGCCGGTCAGGCGGTTGATGCGGACGGTCCACCAGCCGGCGGGACGCCAGAGGATCGGCTGCGTCACCTCCACGGCGTGCACGCGTCCAGGCGGGACGATCTCGGTGATGGTGGTGAAGAGTCCGAAGGTGATCCGCACCCCGTCGGGGGTGGGTGCGATCGAGTACCGCAGGGAGCGGACGATGGAGCGCACCCAGTAGGCGCCGATGCCGATGATCGCCGGCACGAAGGCGAAGAGCAGCCAGGTCACGCCCTGGCTGACGCCGACCATGACCGCGATGACCGCGAGCACCAGCACGAGCGTGGACATGCTGACGACGTGGGATGCCACGAGCCGGCCGAGCGGGATGTTCACGACCGACTCGACCTCGGCCACCGGGGCCTCCGGCCCCTCGATCATGCCCGTCAGCTCGCGTCCGACCCGCTGCCCGAGGGATGCCGCCCTGCCCTCGTGGCGGGGATCCGCCGGCGGGCTCGCCGCGGCGAGCCGGCGCCCCGAGGCCAGGCGGAGGATGTCGGCGCGGACGGCCTCGGCGTTCGCGGTCGACAGGTACTCCAGCTTGACGTTGGCATCCGTCCCCGCCCCGACCACCTCCAGCTTCGCCATGCCCAGGAGACGGGCGATCATCGGGCGCGTCAGGTTGACGCCCTGCACGCGATCCAGCGGCGCGCGCCGCTGCGTGCGGAACAGGATGCCGCTGCGCACCTCGACGTCGTCCTCGGTGATCCGGAAGGTGTGGAACCGCCACGAGGTGTAGAACACCGCCACGACGACGATGAGAACGGCGAGCACCGCGAGGCCGGCCATCACGTAGAGGTTGTTCGCGATGATGAAGTCGATAGGGTCGCCGCCGGCGCCCTCCCACTCCCCCACCTCGGATTCGATGTCGGGGGCGAGCCAGGGCAGGAAGACGAACACGAGCCGGTCGCGCAGGTTCGCCAGCACGATGCCGATGACCACGATGAGGAACAGCCCGCCCCGCAGGAGCGGGGTGAGCGGATGCAGCCGGTGCCATTCGCCGTCGCTCAGGGGCGAACGGACCAGCTGCGGCGGCGGCGCACTGGGCCCGACGGAGGTCATAGGCCCGTGCGCCGGCTCTCGGCGACCTGCACCAGGTGGTCGCGGAGCGTCTCGGCGGTCGACTGCTCCAGACCGGGGATCGTCACGCCGGTCGCCGCGGCCGCGGTGACGAACTTCAGCTGCGCGATGCCGAAGCCCCGGTCGAGCGGACCGTGGGTGATGTCGATGAGCTGCATGCGGCCGTACGGCACGGCCACGAAGCGCTGCCACAGGATGCCACGGCGGAAGACCAGGTCGTCCTCGCGCAGCTGGTACCCGATCGAGCGGGCCTGCCGCGGCAGGATCGCGAGCGTCCACCCGAGGATCACCGTCATGATCGCCCCGGGGATCCACGCCCACAGCTGGTGCATGAGCAGCGTCAGGATCAGGGTGGCGGCGATCACGATCAGGAGGAACGAGCCCGACGAGATGTACTGCACCTTGACGTACTTCGGCGAGATCTGGTGCCACACGCCCTCCGCGAGGACGAGGCGGTTCTCCGAGCGCGGCTCGACGATCCGGTCGTAGGTCCCCGCCTCAGTGGCCGTGGATGCGGGGCTCGAGTCCGGGGTCGTCGCCTCCGGGCTGTTCGTCATCGTCGTCCTTCCGGATCGTGCACAGGTGCTCCGCGACCAGACCGGCGACGACCAGCAGGCCGCCGCACACGGTCGTCGCGATGACCGTTCCCAACGAGCCTAGCGACGGCGGGACGGGCCGGGTCGCGAGGAAGATCCACAGACCCGCGCCCAGGCCGCCGATGACGGCGCCGACGATGCTGGACGCCTTGGCGAGCATCGCGATGCGCACCGCGCGGAACGGATTCACCGCGGCCGTCGATCCGCCGCGCGTCGCCCGGCGGATCGGCACCGCCAGCGCCACGACCACCGCGCCGAGCAGCAGGAGCAGGATCGGCAGGGTGACGGCGGGGGTGAACGTCGGGCGGCCCGCCGACGTCAGCAGCTGGTCCAGGAGGAAGCCCGCCGCCACGCCGAGGGCGGCGGCGAGGAGCAGGACGCCCGCGCTCGTGCGCCTCATCGCGCCGCCTCGTCGGTCGATCGCCGGTTCGCCCCCCGCAGCCGAGCGAGAGCCTCGTCCACGCGACCGGTCCCCGGCAGGATCGCGTCGGGGTCCACGGCGAGCCACGGCCCGAGCACGAACTCGCGCTCGGCCGCCCGGGGGTGGGGGAGCAGGAGCCGCGGGTCGTCGCTGACCAGGTCGCCGTAGGCGATCAGGTCGAGGTCGAGCGTGCGGTCCTCCCACCCGGGCTCGTTCGCGGATCGCCGCCCGGATCGCGTGCGGCCGTGCCGCTCCTCGATGGCGTGGAGGTAGCCCAGCAGCACCGAGGGCGCCAGGCGCGTGGTGAGGATCGCCACCGCGTTCAGGTACGCCGGGGCCGCGGCATCCGGCCCGTCCTGCTTCACCGCGACCGTCTCGATGGGTTCGGACACCCGCACGGCGCCGACGAGCGGCACGCGCGCGAGCTCCTTGATCGCCGTGGACATCGTCTCTGCGCGATCGCCGAGGTTGGCGCCGAGAGCGACGACGGCCTCGACGGCATCGCGGCGGCGGCGCGCGGTGTCGCCCTCGAAGCCCTGCGCGAGGCGGCGGCTCACGGTGCCACCGCCCGCGGGGCATCGTCCGGTCGCGCGCGGCGGATCGTCACCGACACGTCTGAGAACGGCACCGGGATCGGCGCCTGAGGCTTGTGGATCGTCACGGACACCATCTTCACGAGGTCGTAGGCGAGCAGGTCGTCGGCGATCCGCGCGGCGACACTCTCGAGGAGGTTGAGGGGCTCGCCCGCCACGATCGCGGCGATGCGCTCGGCGGCGTCGCCGTAGTGCACCGTGTCGGTGACGTCATCGGATGCCGCAGCCGCCGCCGTGCTCAGGTACAGCGTGGCGTCGACCACGAACTCCTGGCCCTGACGCCGCTCCTCGGGGAGCACCCCGTGGTACCCGAAGGCGCGGACGCCTGTCAGGGTGATCTCGTCGACGAAGTCCATCGGATCCCTTCCCGCCAGCCGCGCGCCACGATGAGAGCATCGCGGGTCGCGGCGACATCGTGCACGCGCACGGCCCACACCCCCGCCTCGGCGGCCAAGGCGCTGGTGACCGCGGTGGCGAGGTCGCGGCGGGCCTCGTCGACGTCGGCGGGGTCGACCTCGAGCGCCTCCGCGAGGAACCGCTTGCGGCTCGTCCCCACCAGCAGCCGGGGTCCGAGACCGACGAGCCGGTCGAGGTCGTGCAGCACGGCCCAGTTCTGCGCGCCCTTCTTGCCGAACCCGACTCCGGGATCGAGGATCACGCGCGACGGGGCGATGCCGGCGGATGCCGCGGCCTCGACCCGCCCCCGGAGCTCGCGCACGACCTCGTCGACGACGTTCTCGTACTGCGCGCGCGCGTACATGTCGGCCGAGTGGCCGCGCCAGTGGCCGAGCGCGACGTCGGCATCCGTCGGCGCGACCGCGGCGAGGAGGTCGGGGTCGGCGAGGCCACCGGAGACGTCGTTGACGATGCGGGCGCCGGCCTCGACGGCGGCCACGGCCGTCGACGCGTTCATGGTGTCGATGCTCACCACGGCACCCGCCTCGGCGAGCGCGCGCACGACCGGGAGGACGCGGTCCTGCTCCACCCGCGGGTCGACGCGCTCGGCACCGGGACGGGTGGACTCACCGCCGACGTCGAGGATGTCGGCGCCCTGTGCGCGCAGCAGCAGTCCGTGGGCGACGGCGGCCTCGGCATCCGCATAGCGTCCGCCGTCGCTGAACGAGTCGGGCGTGACGTTCACGATGCCCATGATGAGCGTCGTCATCCGCGCGCCCCTGATCTGGCCGCGCCCATCAGCGCGACCAGCTCGGCGCGGGCGGCAGGCTCGGCGAGCTCGCCGCGCGCGGCGATCGTGACGGTCGAGGCATCCGGCTGTCGTCCACCGCGCATCGTCACGCATTCGTGGGTCGCCTCGAGCACGACCAGCACCCCGCGCGCATCGAGGGACGCGGCGATCACGTCGGCGATCTGCTCGCCGAGGCGCTCCTGCACCTGCGGCCGAGACGACAGGATGTCGACGACCTTCGGCAGCGCACCCAGCCCGACCACCTGCTCGCCGGGGAGGTACGCCAGGTGTGCGTGGCCGCGGAAGGGCAGCAGGTGATGCTCGCAGACTGATCGGAACAGGATGTCGCGGAGCATGACGGCGCCGGACGGGAGCGTGTCGGGTGCCGGTCCGCGGGTCACCGAGATGGTGTGCGCGAGCGGGGCGGAGGCATCCTCTCCGACGCCCGAGAAGAACTCCGCGTAGGCGTCGGAGACGCGCGTCGGGGTCAGCTTCAGCCCGGGGCGCTCGGGGTCCTCACCGATCGCCTCGAGCAGCTCACGCACGAGCGCGGCGACGCGCTCACGATCGACGGCCACGGGCCGAGCCTACGCGGTCGCGGGCCGCGCCTGCCCGCTGGGGCGACGCTTGGGCGCCTTCTCGGCCGCCGGCTGCTCGGCCTCGACGCTCGCGGCGAGGCCGGCCTCGTCGCGGCGGTGCGGCACGTCCACCGGCGGCAGCGACGACGGCGGCCGCTGCTCGCTGGAGAGCCACTGCGGGCGCGGAGGGAGGCGCTTGACGTCCTTGAAGATCTCGGCGAGCTCGATGTGGTCCAGCGTCTCCTTCTCGAGGAGCGCCAGCGCCAGCGTGTCGAGCACGTCGCGGTTGTCGTTGATCACCTGGTAGGCCTCGTTGTGGGCCTGCTCGATGAGGTCGCGCACCTGCGCGTCCACCCGCTCGGCGATGCGCTCCGAGAAGTCGCGCCCGTGACCCATGTCGCGGCCCATGAAGACCTCGCCCGAGGACTGACCCAGCTTGACCGGTCCGATGTCGCCGGTCATGCCGTACTCGGTGACCATCTTGCGGGCGATGCTGGTCGCCTTCTCGATGTCGTTCGATGCGCCGGTGGTCGGGTCGTGGAAGACGATCTCCTCGGCGACGCGGCCGCCCATCGCGTACGCGAGCTGGTCCTGCAGCTCGTTGCGCGTGACGGAGTACTTGTCGTCCAGCGGCAGCACCATCGTGTAGCCGAGTGCCTTCCCGCGGGGCAGGATCGTGACCTTCGTCACCGGGTCGGTGTGGTTCATCGCCGCCGCCGCGAGGGCGTGGCCGCCCTCGTGGTAGGCCGTGATGAGCTTCTCCTTGTCCTTCATGACGCGCGTGCGGCGCTGAGGGCCGGCCAGCACGCGGTCGATCGCCTCGTCGAGCGCGCGGTTGTCGATGAGCTGCGCGTTCGAGCGGGCGGTGAGGAGGGCGGCCTCGTTGAGGACGTTGGCGAGGTCGGCGCCGGTGAAGCCGGGCGTCTTGCGGGCGACGACCTCGAGGTCGACGCCGTCGGCGAGGGGCTTGCCGCGGCCGTGCACCTCGAGGATCTTGGCGCGACCCTTGAAGTCGGGCGCGTCGACGCCGATCTGACGGTCGAAGCGGCCGGGGCGCAGAAGGGCCGGGTCGAGGATGTCGGGGCGGTTGGTGGCCGCGATCACGATGACGTTGACCTTGGGGTCGAAGCCGTCCATCTCGACGAGCATCTGGTTGAGCGTCTGCTCGCGCTCGTCGTGACCGCCGCCCATGCCGGCGCCGCGGTGGCGGCCGACCGCGTCGATCTCGTCGATGAAGATGATGGCCGGGGAGTTGTCCTTGGCGGTGTTGAACAGGTCGCGCACGCGGCTGGCGCCGACGCCGACGAACATCTCGACGAAGTCCGAACCCGAGATCGAGTAGAACGGCACCCCCGCCTCACCCGCGACGGCGCGGGCGAGGAGCGTCTTGCCGGTTCCGGGAGGGCCGTACAGCAGCACGCCCTTCGGGATGCGGGCTCCGACGGCCTGGAACTTCGACGGGTCCTTCAGGAAGTCCTTGATCTCCTCGAGCTCCTCGATGGCCTCGTCGGAGCCGGCGACGTCCTGGAAGGTGACCTGCGGCATCTCCTTGGTCACGAGCTTGGCGCGCGACTTGCCGAACTGCATGACCTTGCTGCCGCCGCCCTGAGCGCTGGAGAGCAGGAACCAGAAGAGCAGGCCCAGAAGGAGGATCGGCAGGAGCAGCGAGATGAAGCCGTCGAACCAGGTCGCGCGCGGGACGGCGTCGTTGAAGCCGTCCTCGGGCTCGGCCGCGTTGATCGCCTCGACGACCTCGTCGGCGCGCGCGGAGACGTAGTAGAACTGCACGTCGCTCGCGCCGTCGTACTCCTTCGACAGCGTCATGTCGACGCGCTGATCGCCGTCGGTGTTGACGACCTCGGCGACGGTGTCACCGGCGAGGAGCTCGAGCCCCTCCTGCGTGGAGATCTGCTTCGCGCCGTTCAGGCTCGAGATGAGCGAGAAACCCACGATGAGGAAGACCCCGATCAGCAGGACGTAGAAGAGCGGATTGCGTGTGATCTTCTTGAAGTCCATGGTGCGGGCGAGAGCCCGACCCCTTTCGTCGACGTTCCGCCGCAGACGGAAAGGGCCCGTCGACGGTTGAATCAGGGTATCGCGGGCTTCCTAGGCGCTGACTGTGCATTCGCCCCGGGCGTAATCGGCGGGGGCTTCAGGAATAGACGTGCGGGGCCAGCACGGCGACGTCGCGGAGGTTGCGGTACCGCTCGGCGTAGTCGAGGCCGTAGCCGACGACGAACTCGGTCGGGATGTCGAAGCCGACGTACTTGCAGCGCACCTCGACCTTGGCCGCCTCGGGCTTGCGCAGCAGGGCGAAGACCTCGACGGATGCCGCGCCGCGGGCCGCGAAGTTCTCCAGCAGCCAGCTGAGGGTCAGGCCGGAGTCGATGATGTCCTCGACGATGAGCACGTGCTTGCCGAGGATGTCGGTGTCGAGGTCCTTGCGGATCTGCACGACGCCGCTGGACTTCGTGCCGGCACCGTAGGACGACACGGCCATCCAGTCCATCGGCGCGAGCATCTTCAGTGCCCGCGAGAAGTCGGCCATGACCATGACGGCGCCCTTGAGGACGCCCACCAGCAGGAGGTCCTTGCCCTCGTAGTCCTCGGCGACCCGGGCGGCGACCTCCTCGAGCTTGGCCTGGATCTCCTCCTCGGTGACGAGGACTTCCGTGATCTCGCTGGAGACGTCTGCCGCACGCATGCGACGAGTCTACGGGGCGGTGGCGGCCGAGCCGCGAACGGTCTGAGGGCTTACGACGAGGACCTCGACGACCTCCGCCATCTCGGGTCTCGTCCTGACCCAGGTGACCTCGATGTACCACTGGTCGCCGTCCACCTCGCGCCGGAAGCCGTCGGCGATGCGGTCCCCGCCCTCGGTCTCGCGCACGCGGGCCTGGCGCCACCCGTCGGACTCCAGTGACGCCGCGATCGCCGCGGCGGCGTCGGCGGAGGCATCCGTCTGCGGAGCCAGGTTGACGCTCTCGCGCGCCTGCCACCAGGCGGGATCGGATGCCGCAGCTGATCCCTCGCTCGGGCCGAAGCGCGGCTCGGACTCGCTGAAGCCCGAGGCGGGAGCGAGGTCGTCGGGGATCAGCGCGACGGTGTCCTCGAGAAGCCGATCGGCCTCAGCGTGGTACTCGTCGAGCCGGCTTTCTGGCGTCATGCTGCATCCTCCGAGGGCGAGTGCGAAGAAGACCGCGGCGGCGGCGGCGAGGAGTCGGCGCATGCCTCAGTCGACCTCCGTGTAGACCGGCTCGTAGTCGTCGCGGTCGATGCCGTCGATCACGATGGGGCGGCCACCGGCGACGACGATCTCGTCGTCGGCGAACACCTCGGCATCGCCGCCGGTGATGACCGCCACGATGTTCTCGAACGCCGTCGACCCGGGCGTGTAGAGCGAGCTGTGGCTGTCGATGGCGCTCGGCGTGCCGTTGCCCGGGACGTTGTAGTCCTCGATGTCGTCGCTGTCGGCGCGAGCGGCGTCGATCACGCCCGTCTCCAGCCGGATCACGCCGTCGGCGGTCAGGGTGGACTGCCCGTGCAGCGCGTGGAGATCGCCCTCGCGACCCTGGATGAGCCCCACGACCATGTCGTTGCGGCTCATCATCGCGTAGTGGGGCACGTCTGAAGTATGCGGGAAATCGGCGACGCCCGAGACGCCGTCGCCCATGCCCGCAGCGGCGACGTACAGCACGCGGTCGGCGCGGAGGCCGGCGGCTTCGGCGAGGCCGACCGTCGCCCCGCCGTAGCTGTGCCCGAGCACCGTCGTGGTCGCGCCCGCCGGGACCACGATCCCCGCGGTGAAGTCCCGCAGGCGCGGAGCGAGGGCGTGCGAGTACGACGTGCTCATGGCCTCGGGGATGGACTGCGGGAACGCGCCACCGGCCCACTGGAACACCGCCGACGTGCGACCGGCCGCCGCCTGCAGGTCGGCCGCGCGGGCGTCTCCGAACGCGGTCATGTCCGAGCCGGTGCCGGGAACCGAGACGGCGACGGACGTGACCCACGCCGGGATGTCACCGGTGACCGGGTCGAGCGGGCCGTGATACGTGGCGATCGCCTGACGCGCCGGGTCGAAGACCACGACGCGGGCGCCGATCTCGGTGCGGCTCGCACCGGACGCGTCGATGACCTGGATCTCCTGCGTGAGGAGGCCCTCGTACGCGTCGATGAGGCGCTGCTGCTCGGCGATGAGCGCCCCGTACGCCTGCTCGACGGCGTCGCGGCTGTGATACGCGCGGCCGAGCGCCGCGTCGCGGGCGGCTTGCAGCCGTTCGATCTCGGCGCGCCGGGCGGAGATCTCGTCCTCGATGTTCAGGCGGTTCGCGGCGACGCGGTCGCCGATGGGGACCCCGTCGAGGTTGCCGATGACGTGCGGGGCGCCGGCGATCAGCGCTTCCCGCTCGGCGTGACTGAGGCTGTCCCACACCTGCCGCACGAGACCCGGATCGCCGAGCGCGGCGATCTGCTCCGCCGTCACGGCGTCGGTGTCGCCCGCCCACAGCGCGGTCGCCGCCACGAACCCGCCCCTGCCCACCGCGCCGTCGTGCGTGAGCTCGGTGATGAGCGGGATCGCCGCGAGCCGGGCGGCCGTGTCGTCGTCGAGCCGGTCCCGCTCCTCGCGCAGAGCGTTGTACGCGGCGCGCGACGACCGGTAGTCGTCGATCGCGGCCTGCCAGCTGTGGAGCAGCGACGGGTCGTCGAGGTACAGCCACGACGGCAGCACGTCGTCCCAGTCCAGTGCCCACCCGGCCACGAACTCCGACGCCGCATTGAGAGCCGCCTCCCGCCGCGAGCCGATCGCCGCGTGGTCGGCCGCGGCCCGCTGGAGCGCGGCTTCCGCGCGGCGCTGGAGGTCGGCGACGGCGTCGGCGTAGCCGTCGAGCACCCCCGCCGCCTCGTCGGCCGCGTCGGCGACGGCCATGAACCGCCCCTGGGCGACCGTGACGCGCGGCCGCAGCGCGTCGACACTCCGAGCCGTCACGGCGGCGAGCGCCGCGAGCGCCGCGCGGGTGGACGCGCTCTGGTCCCGTTCGACGGCCGCGCGGCCCCGGAAGAGCCCGGCGAGGTCGCGGATGGCGTCGACGCTTCCTTCGCCGGGATCGGCGGCGAGGCCCGGGAGGCTCATGCGCCGGCCCCCGCCATCCGGGCATCCAGGGCGCGCAGCTCGGTGTGCACGGTGTCGACGTCCGCCGACAGCTCCGCCGCAACCCCGGCCAGCGCGCTCATGGCCTGGCGGATCAGTGCGTCGACGTCGCCGACCGCGGACGCCACGACGCCCGAGCCGACGGCGGCGAGCGACGGGCAGAACGGGTCGACCGGGGCGACTCCCGCCTGCGTGAGGTGCGAGGTCGCCGCGGCGAAGTCGGAGTCTTCGAATTCGACGTCGGCCATGTCCCGACACACGCTAGCGGCGTCGGGTCCAGCGGCCGACGGGGACAATTCCCCATGTCCGCAGGCGTAGCGCCGGCCCCGCGATCGCGGCGTCAGCGGGCGGTGAACTCTATCCGGCCGCCCACGCGGCGGGCGCGGCATCCGGGCAGATCGATCGGGCCCTGACCCGTCCAGTCGGTCACGAGCCGTGCGACCTCGAGGGTCTGGGTGCGCGTCAGGCTCTCGTGGAACTCGCTGGACACGACATGGCGGATGATGCGGTGGCGGAGAGCGGCGGGATTCGCGGCGAGGGCCGCGGCCGAGACCGAGATGCCGGCCTCCGCATGCTCGACGAGGTCTTCGATGGTCTCGTCGATCATCTCGTCGAAGGCCTCCGCGTCCTCGCGCAGCTGGGCCGCGGTGCGCGCGAGCGCCTCGGCGATGCCCGGCCCGAGCTCGGCCTCCAGCACCGGCAGCACCGTCTGGCGCACGCGCACCCGCGCGTAGCGGGCGTCGGCGTTGTGCGGGTCGTGCCAGGGCGTGAGCCCCGCGGCCGCGCAGGCCGCGTGCGTGGTGGCCCGCCGCACGCCCAGCAGCGGGCGCAGGAGCGCGACGCCGTCGAGGTCCGCCGCATCCGCCATCCCCTGCAGACTCGTGGCCCCGGCACCCCGCGCGAGGCCCAGCAGCACCGTCTCGGCCTGGTCGTCGAGCGTGTGACCGGTGAGGATGGCCGTGGCCCCCGCCGCGCGGGCGTGGGCGCGCAGCGCGCCGTAGCGCGCCTCGCGGGCAGCCGCCTCCGGCCCGCCCGCGTCTCCGACCTCGACCCGGGTGACGTGCGCCCCGAGCCCGAGCGCCTCGGCCTGCCGGGCCGCGACGGCCGCGGCATCCGCCGATCCGTCCTGAAGCCGGTGGTCCACGATGACCGCGGCCACCCGCAGCCCGAGCTTCGGCGCCTCGAACGCCGTCGCGGCGGCCAGCGCGAGCGAGTCGGCCCCGCCGGACAGCGCCACGATCACCGTCGAGCCCTGCGCGAGGCCGGTGAGGGCGCGGCGGACGGCCACGCGCACCTCGGCGACGGCGGGGTCGAGTCCGGGTCGGGGGTCGGTCACGCGACCCACGGTACCGGCCGACGCCGCGCGCCCTCGCGAGGATCCGTGCGTCGCGGGGGTGCGCACCGGCGTGTCGCCCGGATTCACGACGACGTTGAGCAGTTAGGGACCGGCCGAGCACCGGAACTAGGCTTGTCGCGGCAATCCACAGTCTTCGAAGGAGCACCGCTATGGGCGCGTACGACGCCGTCATCGAGATCCCGCGCAACAGCAAGATCAAGTACGAGGTCGACCACGGCACGGGCCGGGTGTTCCTCGACCGCATCCTCTACACGCCGATGGGCTACCCGACCAACTACGGCTTCTTCGAGAACACCCTCGGCGAGGACGGCGACCCGCTCGACGTGCTCGTGCTGCTCGACCACGACCTGGCCCCCGGCATCCTCGCGCAGGTTCGCCCCGTCGGCGTGCTGAAGATGAGCGACGAGGCCGGCGGTGACGACAAGGTCGTGGCCGTGCTCGCCAAGGACCCGCGCTGGGCGCACATCCAGGACGTCGCCGACATCCCGGAGTACACCCAGAAGGAGATCACGCACTTCTTCGAGCACTACAAGGACCTCGAGCCCGGCAAGTGGGTCAAGGTCGACGAGTGGGCGGACGCGGCCGAGGCCGAGCGGCTCGTCGACGAGGCCTTCGCACGGTTCGCCGAGCACGAGGGCCAGACCAAGACCCAGGGTGAGGGCGTCGCGCCGAACACGCTCTGACCTGTGCACATGCGGAGAGCGGATGCCGAGGCATCCGCTCTTCGTCGTTCTGGGGGTCTGCGGTTCAGACCGAGATGCCGCGGTCGGCCATGAAGTAGATCGGGTTGACGGGGTAGCCGTTCCAGTACGTCTCGAAGTGGAGGTGGCAGCCGAACGAGTTGCCGGTGTTGCCCTCGCTCGCGATGAGCTGCCCCGCGCCGACCCACTGGCCGACGCCGACGAAGATGCCGCCCGAGCGGATGTGGGCATAGCCGGTGCCGATGCCGCCGCCGTGGTCGATCTTGATGTAGTTGCCGTAGCCGCCGTTCCAGCCCGCGTAGACGACGCGTCCTGCGGATGCCGCGTAGATGCCGGCCCCGCACCCGGCGGCGAGGTCGACGCCGTAGTGGAATCCGCTCGAGCAGTAGCTGTTGCCGCACTGCACGGTGCGCGGGCCGTATCCGGAGCTGCGCCATCCGGAGGACGGGCGAGCCCATCCGGTCCCGATGACCGCGCCGCCGCCGCCGCCGCCGCCTCCGCCGCCTCCACCGCCCCCGCCTCCGGCGGCCGCCTGCTCGCGCGCGATGCGCTCGGCCTCGGCGCGCGCGGCTGCGGCCGCGGCGGCGCGGGCTGCTTCCTCCGCCGCCTTGCGCACGCGCTCGCCCTCTTCGTACTGGGCGACCGTCTTGGCGGTGGTGTCCTGGAGGGCGGCCAGCTGCGCCTCGAGCTCGCCGCGCTTGGCGTTCTGTGCGTCGAGGGCGGCCTGAGCCTCGTCGGCGGCCTTCTGGGCTGCCGCCATCTTCTCTTCGGCGATCTTCTGCAGGCGGTCGCGCTCGGTGCGCTGCACGGCGGCCTGGTCACTGAGGCTCTGTGCCGAATCCCGTGCCGTGACGGCCTGGGCGTACACCGCCTGGTTGCGCTGGACGAGCTTGTCCATCGTGCCCAGGCGCGCGAGCAGATCGTCGGCCGAGGAGGCCGACCCGGCGAAGAAGAGCTCGAGCGACGTGTCGTCGCCGCCGTTGCGGTACAGCTGCGCGGCGACGCGTCCGGCCTTGTTGGTGGCGTCCAGCGCAGCCGCCGCCTGCTCGTCGGCCTGCTGCTGGAGCTGGTCGGCGCGGAGGGCCGCATCGAAGTACTCCTGCTGCGCCACGTAGAACTCGTCGGCCAGCTGCTGCGCGATCTGCCGCTTCGAGGCGACATCGGCCTCGAGCCCGGCGATCAGGTTCTGGATGTTGACGATCTCGGCGGCCTTCGCGGCCTCGTTCGCCCTGGCCGCGGCCACGTCGTCCCACGAAGGGTAGTCCGCGGCGAACGCGGGGCTCACGAGCGGCCCGAGCACTGCGCCCCCTGCGCTGAGCGCGGCGACGCCGAGGATGCCGAGTCCGAGCGCGGTGCGGCGGTTCATCGAGGGCCACAGCCGACGCTGCTCGAGCGGAGTGGGAGCGCAGCCGCAGTCGTCGACGGCATCGTCGGATGAGGCTTTCGCGGTGACTTCGTCGAGCTGCACCGGACCCTCCCCTCGCGGCGTCACTCTTTTCACACTAGCAACATCGGTAACATGCGCAAACCCCCACCTGCGCACGTCCGCCGCCGCTTCGGGCAGCGGTCACTGCGCAAGTCTCCGCCTCCGCCGCACGTTCCACAAGAGCGGCGCGCCCTCGATTCGCGTTTTGCCCGGCGATTACGTATGCTTGGTCCTCGGCAGTGAGCCCCCAAGGTTCACCCGGCCCCATCGTTTAGCGGCCTAGGACGCCGCCCTTTCACGGCGGTAGCACGGGTTCGAATCCCGTTGGGGTCACTCCACACAAATCAATAAGCATGGCCCTGTAGCGCAGTTGGTTAGCGTGCCGCCCTGTCACGGCGGAGGTCGCGGGTTCAAGTCCCGTCAGGGTCGCTCCGAGCGACGGGCCCTTTTCTCGAAGAGGGCCTTTCGTCTAGGACGCGGCAGGTCTTGCAAGAGAAACCACCGTGCGGCTCTGTAGCTCAGTTGGTAGAGCGTTCGACTGAAAATCGAAAGGTCACCGGATCGATGCCGGTCGGAGCCACAAGGGTGATCGTTACAGTCACCCCAGGAACCCTCGCGTAGCTTCTACATCGCGGGGGTTTCGCTTTCCCGCAGCCGGGCCGACGTCAGGAGCTGCGAGTCGCCCACAGCATCCCTCTTTCGATGATCGTGCGAACGCTGACGTCGCGGAGGACCGACAGGCTGTGGCCCGGAGTCGCGACGAAGACGCGGCCCTGCCCCCACTCGCGCGTCCACACGGCCGGCGAGGTGATGGGGCGCTGCCAGGGGTGATACGGCTGGACGGAGTGCGTGGTCGTGGCCAGCACGTCGTTGAGGTCGTCGCTCAGCACCCAGTACTGCTCGGTGCGAAGGGTGAAGTCCTCCACGCCGGCCATGATCTCGTGCGAGCGCCCGAGCTCGGTGAGATCCACGGTGTAGCAGAGGAAGTTGTCGCGCTCGTCACCTTCGCGCGCATCGGGGTGCTTGGACGGATGGGTGGCGAACTGACCGCCGATCAGCTGCAGGTAGTCGGAGCTGTCGCGATACGAGTCAGCGATGCCGCCGTGCCACCCGGCCAGTCCCGTGCCCCGCTCGACGGCGCCGCGCAGGCCTTTGAGCGCGTCGGCCGAGATCTCGGACATCGTCACGCACTGCACGATCAGGTCGGTGCGGTCCATCTCGTCGCGGTCGGCGTAGACCTCGTTGGACTCCTCGATGCGCACGTCGAACCCCCGCTGCTCGAGGAAGGGCAGGAACATCTCGGTCGCCTCGACGGGTCGGTGACCTTCCCATCCCCCGCGCACGATCAAGGCGCGGCGTCCCTCGCGAGTCGTCGTCATCGACCTCATCCCTCCGCATCGACGGGTGCTACGCCGTCACAATGCCAGCCGACGGAAACGAAACGGATGAAGTTTGCGCAAAATGGTTGCATGACCGATGGTGCACGAGTGACCCTCAGCGCGGTGGCCCAGCGCGCGGGGGTGAGCATCGCCACGGCGTCGCGGGCGCTGCGCGCGCGCGGCGAGATGTCCGCCGATACGCGAGCGAGGGTCTTCCGCGCGGCCGCCGAGCTCGGCTATCCCGGCACCGGCGCAGGGAGGGGCCGACCGCGCCGCGGCACCGCGTTGATGTTCGACCTCGTGCTCGGGCACTTCCACGACCCGTACACCGAGGAGATCACCGCCGGCGCCCGCACCACCGCCTCGTCGCTCGGCTACGACCTCGTCCTGACAGCTGAGCGGGACGACCCGGCCGACGACTGGCCCGAACGCATCCGCTCCCGCGGCTCCGCCGGCGTCGTCACCGGTCTCATCACCCCCACGAGCGCGCAGATCGTCGCGATGCAGCGTGCCGGCATCCCCCTGGTGCTGATGGAGCCGCCGTCCGAGGCGTCGAGGCCCCTGCCGAGCGTCCGCACGACCGACCGGGCAGGAGGCTCGGCGGCCGCCGAGCACCTCATCTCGCGGGGAGCCCGTCGCTTCGTCGTCATCGGCGGCGCCCCCTCCTACCGCTACGGCCGAGCGCGCGTCGAGGGGTTCACCGCCACCCTGGGCGAGCTCGCGCCCCAGGCGCCGTGCGTGCGTACGAGCGCGGACTGGAGCGCGTGGGACGCTCGCCGCGCGTGTGCACGGGCGCTGTCGGAGCTCGGCGGCGAGGGGCCGGTGGGGATCTTCGCCTGCTCGGACGAGATGGCCGCCGGCGCCTATCGGGCCGTCGCCGACAGCAGGCTCACCATCCCCCGCGACGTGCTCGTGGTCGGCTTCGACGATGTTCGAGGCGCACGGTGGCTGCATCCGTCCCTCACGACGATCCGCCAGCCGATCCGCGAGATGGCGGCGACCGCGGTGCGGCTCCTCGCCCGCTCCGCAGCGGGCGAAGAGGTGGCACCCGATGCGATCGTCATGCCGACCGAGCTCGTCGAGCGCGGCTCGACCCGCGCCGCGATCTAGAGATCGGCGCAGCTACGCCGGGCGCACCGGGAAGTACACGGAGTAGCGCTCGTCGACCACCTCGTGCAACGGCACGAACCGGATCGCCTGCGGCTGCCCCACGCTGCGATGGCGCACGAGCCACTGGGTCCACTGCCGCTCGTCGTCGGGGGCGAGCATCGTGGCCGGGTCGCCGGGATCGCCGATGAGCGACACCTCGCGATCGACCAGGCCCGCCAGGACCGTCGGGCCCTCCACGAAGGCGACCGTCGACGGCTCGTCCGGGATCGGAACCGTCCGCACGGCGAAGGGGAACTCCACGGCGATCTCGGTCTCGCCCCCGGGATGATCGATCTCGAGCCACCGGTCGGCATGGCGCCAGGACGCCTCGGTGTGCACGCGGGGCGCGGCCGATATCCACGCCGGCACGCGCAGACGCACCCGGTTCGCGCTCCCCGTGACGGTGACGCGCACGCGCAGCGCGCGCGGACGATGGCGGTCGCCGCCGGGTCCGGCATTGGCGTCGGGGCCGACGTACCGCGCGTCGTCGAGGAGGACGATGTCGATGCGCGCGTCGCGCTCGGGGATTTCGGCTCGGACAGGCACGTACTGCGCCACCGTCACGGCGGCGCCCGGTCCGGCGTACACCGCTGACTGCGCATGACGGGTGTGCGCCTGGACGAGCGTGCCGTGGCAGCACCAGAAGTCCTCGGTGGGGCTGCCCCACTCCTTGCGCGCGCCGCCTTCGAGCGGGAGGAAGTACGCCACCATGCCGGTGCGCGGGTTCTGCTGGGCGAGCAGGCCGTTGTGCAGGTTGGTCTCGATGTAGTCCAGCGCCTCGACGTCTCCGGTCCAGCGGAAGATCACGCCCGCCAGCCGGATCATGTTGTACACCGAGCAGTGCTCCTGGGTCTTCGGCCCCCGACGGGCGGCGAAAGCGAAGGGCGGCGTCCAGATCTCACCCGAGGTCTGGCCGCCGGTGCAGAAGGTGCCGCGCTCGACGACCGCCGACCGCCAGTAGGCGGTAACGACCTCGCGCCACCGCTCGTCGCCGGTGACCTCGTACGCGCGAGCGGCTCCGAGCACCTCGGGAATCGTGGTGTTGGCGTGCATGTTGGTGAGCACGTCCTCTCCGGCCCGAAGCGGGTCGAAGAGGGTGCCGTGCCAGTAGCGGTCGAGCAGGTCCCGGTACCGCTCGTCGCCGGTGGCCTCGAGGAGATCGGCCCAGACCTCCAGCATCCCGCCGGTCTCGACCTCCAGGATCTGCTGGAATCTCCCGGGGTCGAACCCGCGCGCCCACCGTGCGATCGCCCCCGCCGCGCGGTGCGCGATCCCCAGCGCGCGCTCATCACCCACATCGCGCCACACGTCGACCAGTCCCATCAGCGTCTTGTGGATCGCGTACTGGGGCGCCCACGTCTCGCGACCCTCACCCAGTCGCCGCAGGAACGACTCGGGGGTGGCGAACACCCACTCGCCGCCGTTCTCGTCCTGGCACCGCTCCAGCCCCGCCACCACGTTCTCGAGGCGACCGCGCAGCAGCGGGTCGCCCGTGGTGGCGACCTCGCGCGCCGCGGCCGACATCCAGTGCCCGAGGAAGTGCCCGCGCAGGAGCGACCCCGGGGTCTCCCAGCCCCAGTGGCGATCGAGGCCGCGGTCGGCGAGGTCGGCGCGCGACGGATGCAGGTGCCACGCCTGATCGGTGACCCCGGCCTCGAGAAGGTGATTCTGCAGCAGATTCCGCTCGGTCAGTGACGCGACGTACTCGCGGTTGAGGCGTCGGCGGTTCTCGAACGTTCCGGACGTGAGCCGGATCCGGCCGGGCTCGAGGGCGGTGGCGGACGGAGCGGGCGAGCCAGGGGCGTCGGCGGCAGTGCGGGGCGCGGCCGAGCGGCGCGCGGCAGGGTTCGCAGTCACGGTTTCTCCTCGGTGAGATCGATCTCTGACTGTACTCCTCTGCACCTCGACCACCACAATGGTCCGTATGAGCGAACTTCGCGTGGTCCACCTGTCATCCGCCGACGTGTCGCTGGTGGTGGCCCAGCACGGGGAAGAGCTGCCGGCGATCGTGCACTGGGGCGCACGCCTGGACGTGTCCGGCGACGACCTGCGCACACTCGCCACCATCGACGATCGGCCGGGATTGTCGGCGGATTCCGACGTGCCGTACCGACCGAGCGTGCTCCCGGAGCACTCGCGCGGCTGGTTCGGACGACCCGGGCTGAGCGTGCACCGCGGGGGTCGCGCATGGTCTCCGCGCTTCCGCGCCGCGCCGATTCATGTGGCGGGAACCGCGGCCGCCGTCGGCGCGACCTCGCTCGGAGCGGCGGGCATCACCGTCGAGGCGAGCGACGAGTGGGCCGGCATCGCGGTCACCCTGGAGATCGATCTCACTGCCGGCGGCCTGCTGCGCACACGTGTAGGGGTGCGCAATACCGGCACCGGAGCGGGCGAGGTGGACGTCGTCGAAGCGCTGCTCGCACTCCCGGTGCCCCTGCGTGCGAGCGAGATCCTCGACTTCAGCGGCAGATGGGCTCACGAGCGCATTCCGCAGCGTCACCCCGTGGTCCGCGGCACCCATGCGCGGGTCTCGCGCCGCGGCCGCACGGGCCTGGACGCCACCACCGTCCTCGCCCTCGGCGTGCCGGGATTCGCCGCCGACACCGGTGAGACATGGCTCTGTCACGTGGGGTTCAGCGGCGACCACGAGCACGCCGTGGAGCGCACGGACGGCTTCCTGGCGTTCCGCGGCGGCGAACTGCTCCTTCCCGGGGAGGTGCGCCTGAAGGCCGGTGACCAGTACGTGTCCCCGTGGATCTTCGGCGCCTACGGCGACGGGTGGGACGCGGCATCCGCTCGGTTCCACGCCTACCTGCGGGAGCGCAATCGCGCCGGCACGCGTCCGCGACCGGTCACCCTGAACGTGTGGGAGGCGGTGTACTTCGATCAGGATGCCGCAACCCTCACCGAGCTGGCCGAACAGGGCGCCGCCCTCGGCGTCGAACGGTTCGTGCTGGACGACGGCTGGTTCCGCGGGCGACGGGACGACCGCGCCGGCCTCGGCGACTGGGAGCCGGATCCGCACGCGTGGCCGGACGGGCTCCGGCCCCTCGCCGATCGGGTGCGCTCGCTGGGGATGGAGTTCGGGCTGTGGGTCGAGCCCGAGATGATCAACGAGGACTCCGACCTCGCCCGCGCCCATCCCGACTGGATCCTCCGCGCCCGCGACACCCTGCCCGCACGCTACCGCTTCCAGCAGGTGCTGGACTTCACCAATCCCGACGCGTACGCGCACATCCTCGGCCGGCTGGACGCCCTCGTCACCGAGATCGGCGTGAGCTATCTGAAGTGGGACCACAACCGCGATCTCGTCGACGCCGGGCATCCGGCCACCGGCGCCCCGGCGGTCCACGAGCAGACTCTGGCGGTGTACCGGCTCCTCGACGAGCTGCGGCACCGGCATCCACAGCTCGAGATCGAGAGCTGCGCGTCGGGCGGAGGGCGGGTCGACCTCGGCATCCTCGAGCGCACCGACCGCATCCATCCCTCCGACAGTCACGACCCCGTCGACCGTTTCCACATCCTCGGCTGGACGGGCCTGCTCGTGCCGCCGGAGATGATGGGATCGCACGTGGCCTCGGCGGTCTCGAGCACCACCGGACGCACCTCCACGCTCGCGTATCGCTGTGCCGTGGCGTTCCTCGGGCACTTCGGCATCGAGTGGGACATCCGCGAGCTGACCGACGACGAGCGGGAGGTGCTCTCGACGTGGATCGCGCGCTGGCGTCGTCACCGCGACCTCATCTCCACCGGACGAGCCGTGTCGGGCTCGAGCGACCTCGCCGCCCCGTCGCTGCGGGGCGTCGTGTCGCCCACCGGCGACGAGGCGATCTACACCGTCGTCACGCCGGCCACCAGCGCCGACGCGATGGCGCACCTGCGTCTTCCCGGGCTGGACCCGAGCCGCCGCTACCGGCTGAGGGCGAGCGCGCCCGAGTCGCTGGGTCCGCCCTGGCAGGTGCCGGCCTGGCTCGACGCGGCGACGCTCGACGGCGACGACGACGCCGCGGCGCCCGTGCTCAGCGGGGCCGCGCTCGGGATCGTGGGGCTCGACTTCCCCGTCTTCCACCCCGAGCGCGCGGCCGTCCTGCACGTCGAGGTGGTCGACTGAAGGGCGTCAGCGCGGCGGTGCCCCGCGCCAGCGCGTGATCGCCTCGGCGACGGCGTGGTCGCCCGCTCCCCGCGCCGCTTCGGCGGCGTGTGCGGATGCCGCGGCGAAGACGTCGTCGAGGCGCACCGACTCACCGGACCGAGCCGAGGCGAGGGCGGCCTCGACCATCGCGAGGCTCCAGATGTTGGCCCGCACTTCGCCGGAGGGGGTCGGGCCGCCGTCCAGCGCGGCGACGAACTCGGCCAGCGCGGCATCGAGCCCTTCGTCCCCGTCCCCGACCGGCACCGTCCGCGGCTCTCCGTCGCGACCCTGGGCGCTCACCCCGGCTTCGCCGTCCCACGTCACCGAGCCGGCGGCGGCGCTCGCGCGCCACGATCCGTTCCACGAGGTCGTCAGGCCGTCGGCGCACCAGCTGCCCGAGTAGGAGAAGCGGGCGCCGTCGTCGAAGCGGAACACCGCTTCTGCCGCCGCGCCCCCGCGGTACCAGCTCCACGGCGGCGAGAACTCGTCGCAGTACACCGAGACGGGGTCGGCGCCGAGCACGTATCGCGCCTGATCGAAGGTGTGGATGGCCATGTCGATGAGGAGGGGCGATTCCATCTCGTCCCGGAATCCGCCGAAGCGCGGGTTCTGGAAGAACAGCGCTGTCAGCTGCGCCGCGCCCCCGGCGGCGGCCACCTCGTCGCGGAAGGAGCGGATGCCGGCGGAGTACCGCCGGGACTGGCTGGTGGCGAGCAGCACACCGGTGAGCTCGCTCACCGCGGCGAGCGCGAGCGCGTCAGACACGGTCGGGGTGACGGGCTTCTCACTCAGCACGGGCACGCCGTGCCGGAGCGCGGCTTCGCTGACCGCCCGGTGCGCCTCGGGGATGGTGACGTTCAGCAGCATCCCCGGGCGTCCTGCGGCGGTGAGGGCCTCGTCGACCGACGCGACGCACGGGATGTCCCACCCGCGCTCGTCGGCGGCCGCGCGTGCGGCCCCGACCGACACGTCCACGATCGCGCTCACGCGGAGGTCGTCGCGGCGGGCGACGGTGTCGAGCCACGCGCGTCCCATCCCGCCGGCGCCGACGACGACGACGTCCCTCATGCGAGCACCTCGCCGTCCCACTCGCGGGGCGTGTCGAACTCGCCGGCGCGGTGCATCGTGAGGCGCGGGACGACGCGGGGGCGCTCCTGCCTGGCCCACGCCGCCGCGTTGGCGAGCACCCGCTGGATCTCTGGCTGGTGGTAGACGGGGTACTCCTGATCGCCGGGCGAGAAGTAGAAGATGCGCCCGTGACCGCGCGAGAACGTCATGCCCGAGCGGAAGACCTCTCCGCCGGTGAACGTGGAGACGAACACCAGCTCGTCGGGGACGGGCACGTCGAAGAACTCGCCGTACATCTCCTGCGAGGGGATCACGATCGGATGCGGGACGCCGACGGCGATCGGATGCGTCGGCGCGACCGTCCACACCAGCTCGCGGTCGTCCGCCTGCCGCCAGCGCAGCGAGCACGTCGTGCCCATGAGGCGGATGAAGATCTTCGAGAAATGGCCCGAGTGCAGCACGACGAGCCCCATCCCGGCGAGGACGTGACGCTGGACGCGCTCGACCACGGCGTCGTCGACCGCGTCGTGGCGCAGATGACCCCACCAGAACAGCACGTCGGTCGCTTCGAGTCGCTCCTCGGTCAGGCCGTGCTCGGGGTCGTCGAGCGTGGCGGTCTCGACGACCGCGTCGTCCGGCAGCAGCCGGCGGAGTCCCGCCGCGATCGTGCCGTGCATGGTGTCGGGGTACAGCCGCTGCGTCGTCTCGTCGTGCTTCTCGTGGTGATTCTCGCCCCACACGAGCACGCGGATCCCTGGGTCCGGTGCTGATGTCGTCCGTCCTGATGTCACTGCGCTGACCTTCCTTCCGTGCCGTCCTCAGCCCACGCGGTCCGGCCCGCCCGGGCGAGGAGGATGCACCGGTCTCCGGACAGACGCACCCGCGCCTCGACGGGCCGATCGGCGGCCGACGGCCCCGCCGAGAGCATCACGACACCGGGGTCGACGGCCAGGCGGCCATCGGCGCCGGTGGCGGCCAGCCGTGCCGCCTCGAGGGTGAAGCGCACGGTGCGCCGCTGCCCGGCAGGCACGTGGATGCGGGCGAACCCGACCAGCTGCACGTCGGGGCGCACCACGGACGACGACGGGAAGGATGCGTAGAGCTGAACGACCTCGATGCAGTCCTCGCCGCCGTTGCCGACGGTCACCGCCACCTCGGCTGCTCCCGTCGTGGGGACGATGAGCGGCGTGGAGAGGTCCTCATAGGCGATCCGACCGGGAGTGAGGCCGAAGCCGAACGGGTACAGCGGGGTGGGGTCGGCCACCGTGATGCCCGCATTGTGCCGGCCCAGAGGCGGCTGCAGGTAGGTGCCGGCGGCGGCGGGCGACCGCGGGATCTGCACCGGCAGCCTTCCGCTCGGGGCCACACGCCCCGAGAGGACCCCGGCGACGGCGGCGGCCCCCTCGGCTCCGGGGAAGAACGCCTGCACGATCATGCCCGCCGCGCCGTAGTCACCGAGGGCGTACGGCCGCCCCGACACGACGACGAGCGCGGTCGGTGTGCCCGTCGCGAGGACCGCCCGCACGAGTTGGTCCTGGCGGCCGGGCAGTCGCAGATCGTCGGCGTCGCATCCCTCGCCAGAGGTGCCGGCGCCGAAGAGCCCCGCCACGTCGCCGACGACGAGGATCACCGCATCGCTGTCGCGGGCCAGGTCCACGGCCTGCGCGATCCGGGCGTTCTCGTCGCCCACGATCGCGCACCCGGGCTCGGTGACGACGACGGATGCCTCGAACTCGGCGCGCACCGCCTCGTCGATCGTGGGGATCGCGATGCCGGGGTCGTGTCCGGGGTACTTGGTGAGGACGTGGTTGGGGAAGGCGTAGCAGCCGAGCAGGCTGCGGTACTCGGCGGCGGCCGGGCCGATGAGGCCGATCTGCGCCCCCGGCCGCAGCGGCACCGTGCCGTCGTCCTTGAGCAGGACGATCGATTCCTCGGCCAGCCGCGACGACAGCGCGCGATTGCGGTCGCCGTCCAGGCATACCTGTTCCGCACCGTCCGGGACGATCGCCCCGCCGTCGAGGAGTCCCGCCTCGATCTTGTGGCGCAGGTGCCGGACGGCGGCACGGTCGATGTCACTCTCGTCCACCAGCCCCTCGCGCACCAGACGCGGCAGGGCGGCGTATGCCACCGTCGAGGGCAGCTCGACATCCACGCCCGCCCGGAGGGCCAGCGCACCGGCGGCCGCGGCGTCGGCGGCCACCCGGTGCATCGACACCAGGAACGGCACGGCCCAGTAGTCGGCGACCACCGTGCCGTCGAAACCCCACTCGGTGCGAAGCACGCCGTCCAGCAGCTCGCGGTTGGCGGTGCTCGGGATGCCGTCGACGTCGGTGTACGAGGTCATGACGCTGCGGGCCCCGCCCTGCCGGAGCGCCGTTTCGAACGGGGGCAGCACCGTGTCGGCGAATTCGCGCGGGCCCATGCTGACCGGGGCGTGGTTGCGGGCTGCGCGCGAGGCGGCATACCCGGCGAAGTGCTTGAGGGTGGCGATGACGCCGGCGCTCTCGAGCCCCGCGACGTAGGCCGCACCGATCTGGCCGACGACGTAGGGGTCCTCGCCGAGGGTCTCCTCGACGCGGCCCCAGCGGTAGTCGCGCACGACGTCCAGGACCGGGGCGAGTCCCTGGTGCACGCCGATCGCACGCATGTCCTCGCCGATGGCGCGAGCCATCTCGCGCACGAGATCTTCGTCGAAGCTCGCGGCCCACGCGAGCGGGGTGGGGAAGGCGGTGGCGCCGAACGCGGCGAGACCGGTGAGGCACTCCTCGTGCACCAGCGCCGGAATGCCGAGCCGCTGCTGCGCGATCACCTTCCGCTGCAGCTCGCGTAGCCGGGCCACGCCCTCGGGCACGGTCACCGGCGCCGTGCCGTACACGCGGGTCAGCTGACCCAGGCCGTGGGTGAACGGGTCACCGGCGTCGGAGGCGTCGGCGTCCGCCTCGAGCTTGGGGGCGAAGGCGTCGGCGGAATCGGTGAGCCACACCGACCCCAGCTGCGCGACCTTCTCTTCCAGAGTCAGTTCGTCGACGAGTGCCTGGGCGCGCTCTCGCGCGCTCAGCGTCGTATCGCGCCACCGACCCTCGTCGACGACGCCTGCGTTCACGCTCATCAGCCCTTGAACGCTCCGTCCATGATCCCGGCGACCATGCGACGGCCGACGAAGAAGAAGACGATCAGCAGCGGCAGGGTGGCCATGAACGACCCGCCCATCGTCAGCGCCAGGTCGATCGTACGGTTGGCCTGCAGCTGCTTCAGCACGATCTGGACCGTGAACAGCTCGGGCGACTTCAGCACGATGAACGGCCACATGAAGTCGTTCCACACCGCCGTGAAGGTGATGAGCCCGAGCACGAACGCCGCCGGACGCACGACGGGGAAGCCGATGCGCCAGAAGATCTGCCAGCTGTTGGCCCCGTCGATGCGCGCGGCCTGCATGAGCTCGTCGTTCAGCGTCGTGGCCATGTGCTGACGCATCCAGAAGATGCCGAAGGCGCTCGCCAGCCCCGGAACGATGATCGCCTGCAGCGTGTCGACCCAGTCGAGCCACGAGATGATCAGGTACTGCGGGATCACACTGAGCTGCGCCGGCACCGTCATGGTGAGCAGCACGATCAGGAACAGTGCGTTGCGGCCGGGGAACTGCAGTTTGGCGAAGGCGAAGCCGGCCAGTGCGCACAGCAGCGAGGCGATCACCGCGATCGACAGCGACACGATCACGCTGTTGAGCAGCGATTGGAAGAACGGCACGGTGTCGAAGACCTTGCCGGCGATCTCGAAGAAGTTGAGCCCGGGGTAGAGGCGCGGGGGGATCGAGGTGACCGCCGAGGCCCCCACCGACGCGATGACGAACATGTAGTACAGCGGGAAGACGCTGACGAGCACCGCGATGATGAGCATCAGGTAGACGGGCCACGACACGCGGCCTGCCCGGGCCCCGCGCCCGGGGCGACGCTTCTGCGGACGAGTGAGCGCCTCCTGGCCCGCCTGCGGGACCGCCTGATCGATGACGTCGGACATCAGCGCGCCTTCCGGGTGCGAGTGGTCAGGTAGAAGTTGATGAGCGACACGACGACGACGATGAGGAACAGTGCGACGCCGATCGCCGAGCCGTAGCCGAACTCGAACTGCCCGAAGCCCTGCTCGTAGAGGAACAGCGCGAGCGTCTGGCACTGGCGTCCGCCACCGCAGGTGAGCCCGGACTCGGGTGCCACGAGAAGCGGCTCGGTGAAGATCTGCAGCCCGCCGATCGTCGACATGATGACGGTGAAGATGATGATCGGGCGCAGAGACGGGATGGTGAGGTGGATGAACTGCTGCCACCCGGATGCCCCGTCGACCGAGGCCGCCTCGTACATCTCCCGCGGGAGCGCCTGGAGCCCCGCGAGGTAGAGCAGCGTGTTGTAGCCGAACCAGCGCCACATCACCATCGACGAGATGACGATCCACGACCCGACCTGCGAGGACAGGAAATTGACCGCGGGGATGCCGAAGATGCCGAGCACCCAGTTGATGAGGCCGAAGTTGCGGTCGAAGATCTGGGCGAAGACGAGCGCGGTGGCCGCCACGGAGGTGATGTAGGGCACCAGCAGGGCCATGCGGAAGAAGTTCGCCCACTTGAGCATGGCGTGGTTGAGCAGGTGGGCGAGCCCGAGCGCCAGCAGGAGCTGCGGGATCGTGGAGATGAGGAAGATGCCGAACGTGTTCACGAACGCGTTCCAGAAGCGGGGGTCCTGGAACAGCCGCTCGAAGTTGGCGAGTCCGACGAAGGTCTGCTCGCCGATGGGGTTCCAGTCGAACAGCGCCACGTAGAAGGTGAAGACGAGCGGGAACAGCCCGAAGATCGCGAAGATGACGAAGAACGGCGCGATGTAGACGTACGGCGCGATGCGCTCGCCGAAGCTCTGCCGGATGCGCGACGGCGGTCGGTCAGCTCGGCGGGTCTTGCGCACGGAGATGAGGGTGGCGGTTTCGGTCGCGGGAGCGGTGACGGTCATCTTCCTTAGCCTCGGTCGGGACGGTGGCCCGGGCGCGCCGGGCCACCGTCTGTCGAAGGGGGTCAGCCCCCGATGGCTGCTTTCGCGCTGTCGAGGCCTGTCTGCCAGGCATCCTCGGGCGCGACGTTGCCCGCCTGCATGTCCACGAGCGCGTTGAGCAGCGCACCGCCGATAGCACTGGTGTCGGGACCGTTGTAGAACGACTGGAAGTTCATCACCGAGTCGCTCATGATCTGACCGATCGGAGAGTCGCCGTAGAACGGGTCGGTGTAGCTCTTGACCTCGTCGCTCTCGAGCGCCGCTTCGGCCGCGGGGAAGGTGCCCGTCTCGGCGAAGTGCTCGGTCTGACCCTCGGGCGACAGCATCGTCTCGATGTACTGCCAGGCCGCCTCTTTGTTCTCAGCACGGGCGGGGATGGCGATGACGCTGCCGCCCCAGTTGCCGCCGACGCCGGGGATCGAGGCGATGCGCCACTTGCCCTCGGTGTCGGGGGCGTCGTTCTTGAGGCCCGAGAGGATCCAGGACGGCGCCGTGGTGACGGCGAACGCGCCGTTGGCCTTGCCGGGCGCCCAGCCCGAGGACCATGCCGGGATGTCGGCGCTGATACCGGCCTCGTAGGCGCGCACCGCGACGTCGAAGGCTTCCTCGACCTCGGGGTTGGTGTCGTAGACGAGCTCCCCTTCAGGCGTGTAGTACTTCTCGCTCACCTGGTTCACCGTGGAGAAGAAGACCGAGGTCTCGACGTTGTCGACGAACGGCTCGCCGGTGGCCTCGGTGTACTGCTCGCCCATGGCGATGAAGTCATCCCACGTCGACCACATCTCCGCCACCTCCGCCGGGTCGGTGGGCAGGCCCGCCTGCTCGAAAAGGTCCGCGCGGTACGCGAAGGCCAGGCCGCCGACGTCGGTCGGGATGCCGATGATCGATCCGTCCTCGGCGGTGGCCCCCTCGATGGCCCAGTCGAGGTATCCGTCGCCGATGTCGTCCCCGCCGAGCGTGCGCAGGTCGACGAAGTTGCCGGGGTTCTCGACGAACTTCGGCAGGTCGTCGTTCTGGATCATGACCAGGTCGGGCACCCGACCGCCTGCCAGGGCGGCCGTCAGCGCGGTCGCCGTCTCGGTGGTGCTGCCGACCTCCGAGAGCTTGACCTTCGCGTCGGGGTTCTTCTCGAGGTACCGGTCGACCGAGTCCTTCTGACCGATTCCGGTGAATGACCAGAACTCGAACTCGGCGTTCGGGTCTCCGGCCTCGGAGCCGGAGCCGGAGCCTCCTGAGCATCCTGAGATCAGCAGCGCGAGTGCGCCGACGGCGGCGATGGGCAGGGCCAGTTTGCGACGATTCACAACTGCTCCTCTTCCTTGGGGACATGTGAGTGCGGGAGACGACGGAATCTCACCGTTGCGAGAGATCGATCTCTCGTCCGCGAGCCACAGTAGCGATGCAACGTTGAAAAGCGCAAGCCTGCTCACGGAAAGCGCTTCTCCCAGACGTGCATTGCCGTTCCCACGGCACGCTGTCAGAGCGCAGCACGTCCCGAGCACGCGTACGTGCAATGATCGACGTGATCGTGAGATCGATCTACGGCGGATGTGCATTTCTTCGGAGGGGAAGCCATGGCCCGACCCACCATCGTCGACGTCGCCCAGGCGGCGGGCGTCTCACGCGCCACCGCCGCTCGCGTGCTCGCCGGGGCGACGAACGTCGACCCGGCGATGACGGAGGCCGTAGCGCGCGAGGCTCGGCGACTGGGCTACGAGACCAACTTCGCCGCACGGGTGCTGCGCGGCGGAAGGGCCGGCTCGATCGGCCTGGTCATCGCCTTCGACGAGCTCGGCAGTCTCAGTGGCACGTTCTTCACGGCCGTGCTCAAGGGTGCGGCGAAGGGCCTGTCGGCCGGCGAGGTGCAGCCGGTTCTGCTTCCCGCCGATCATGAGGACCTCGACCGGATCCCGCGGTTCCTGCGCTCGGGAGCACTCGACGGCGTGATCGTCATCCTGCAGCACGAGATCACCCATCTCGTCGAGAGCCTCGCCGAGTCGCCGATCCCGGTCGCCTGGGTGGGCAGACCGCACGCCGACATCGGCCCCGACCCGATCGTGATCGACTCCGACAACTACGGGGGCGGGGTCCTCGCCGCGCGTGCGCTCGTCGAGCGCGGGCGGCGTTCGATCGGCATCATCACCGGTCCGCTCGATCTCGAGCAGGCTCGCGAGCGGACGCGCGGATGGACGGACGAACTCGCCCGTCACGGCATCCAGCCCGGCCCGATCGTCCACGGCGACTTCACGCTCGACAGCGGCACCGCGGCGATGGCGCGTCTGCTTCAGCGCGACCCCGATCTCGACGGGGTCTTCGCGTCGTCCGACCTGATGGCCGCCGGTGCGATGCGCGTCCTGCAGGCGGCCGGTCGTCGCGTGCCGACGGACGTGTCGGTCGTCGGCTTCGACGACGTGCTCATCGCGAGCACGTCCGACCCCCCGCTCACGACGGTCCGGCAGCCCTTGGAAGAGATGGGCCGCGCGGCGGCCGACACGCTCCTCGCCACCATCCGGGGACTGCCAGCCGAGAAGGAGCAGCTGCTGCCCACGTCGCTCGTCCGTCGCGAGTCGCTCTGAGATGCCCGTCCCGCCGCACAAGGTGCTCATCAGCACGGATGCCGCGAACGAGGTCGACGACCAGTTCGCCGTCGTGCATGCTCTGCTCTCGCCCGTCCTCGACGTGCGGGGGATCCTGCCGGCTCACTTCGGACGATGCGGGCGGGATGACGGGGAGCGGCCGAGGGACGAGGTCGATTCGCGTCACCGCCGAACGCGGTAGCCGAGGTACACAGCCCCGTTGCCGAAGCGGCGCTCGTCGATCAGCTCGAGGTCGAGTCGCAGCCCCTCGTCGAGGAATCGGATGCCGCCGCCGACCACGGCCGGCGACACCACGACGTGCACCTCGTCGAGGATGCCGGCGCGCGCGGCCGCCGAGGCGAGCCGCCCGCCGCCGATCGCGACGGGTGCGGGCGAGGCATCCGCCATCCGTCGCACCTCGGCCACGTCGAAGTCCGGCCGCAGCGCGGTGCGGCTCGTCGTGACCGCGTCGAGCGTGCGTGAGTACACGATCTTGTCGCTCCCGCGCCACTCGAGCGCGAACGCGCGCTCCGGCGGCGACAGCTCGTCGAGGTCGAGCTCGTCCCACACCTTCATCACCTCGTAGACCCTGCGGCCGTACAGGTGCGTGCGGGCGGGCGCGACGAGGTCGTTGACGAACGAGTGCACTTCCTCATCGGGCACGGCCCAGTCCCAGCGGCCGTCCGGACCGGCGATGTAGCCGTCGAGCGAGGCGGAGTTGAAATACACGAGCGAGCCCATGAGTCGGCACGCTACTCGCCGCCGATCGGCGGCGTCACCACCCGGGGAGAGGCAGTCAGTCTTGTCAGGACTATTGAACATACGCACAAAGCCGGGCTAGGTTGTCGGAAGGCGCTTGCCGAAGACAGGACGACGAGGTCGCATCTCCTCCCCGTGACGACCTCGCCGGGGTCCTCTTCGGCGTGCAACGGCGCGTCACGGGAGTCTGTCGAACGAAGGAGTTGACGTGGTGAGAACCACCCCCCACCGGCCTCGATCCCCGCGACGCGCCGTCGCCACCACCGTCGGGTGCGTCGTGCTGACGTCGCTGGTGCTGCCGCCCGCCGCCGCGCATGCCGGGGCTGCCGCTCCTCCCGCCCATTCCAGCGCGCCACGGGCTGCCGGCTCCGGAGACCCGGCCGCGTTCACCCCGGCGACCGCGATCGAACCGCGGCCAGGCGTCTACGGCACGTTCACCGACACCTATCGTCAGAACGTCTCCGCGAACGACACCCCGCAGGCCAATCCCGCCATCGGGGTGTTGACGCCCATGCTCGACTACTTCACCCCGGGCTCCTCATGGAACGACGGGACGGTGCTGAACGCGCAGCTCCACGCCGAGAACATCGGCATCGTCGAGGACATCACCCGGAACCGCACCGACGCCGAGTCCGACCAGGCGTGGATCGATGACCGCCGCCACCAGAGCTACTCGCTGATCGCGGGCCTCGGCGAGGACGCTGAGGAGTTCGCGTCGCTGACCGGCGCCGGCACGACGATCACGGAGGTGCCGGCCGATGCGCTCACCGTCCGCTACAGCGACGAGGGCAACGCCAACGGCGTCTGGGCCGACGCCGACTCGCCCCTCGGTTCCGCCGTGCGCCTCGTGAACACGCTGCGCGGCCCGTACGCGTCGGGCAACCACGCGAAGTTCCACTACCAGTACATGCGGCCCTTCCGCTGGAGCTCCGACGTGGAGGTCGTGCCCGAGCTCGTCGTGCGCCTCGTGCCCGAGGCCGACGCCGCCTCCGACGGCGGGTTCCCGAGCGGCCACACCAATGCCGCCTTCATCGCGGGTCTCGCGCTCGCCTCTTCGGCGCCGGAGCACTACGACGAGTTGCTCATGACGGCTGCCGACCTCGGACGCACGCGGGTCGTCTCGGGCATGCATTCGCCGCTGGACGTGATCGGCGGCCGCATCCTCGCGACAGGCCTCGCCGGCGCGACGCTGGCCGACCCGGAGAACTCCGCGCTCATCGCCCAGGCGCGGACCGACACCCGCGAGCTGCTCGATCTGACGCCGCAGCTCGACGCCGACCGCGAGGCGTACCAGGCGGAGCTCGCGCGCTATCACGACCTGACGACCTTCGGGCTCACCCCGGTCGGCGCCTCGGGCGAGCCCGTGCACGTGCCGGCGGGTGCGGAATCGCTGCTTCGCTCCCGGTTCCCGTATCTGAGTGACGATCAGCTGCGCTGGGTGCTGTACTCGACCGCCGTCGACTCGTCGCTGCCGCTCGTGGGCGACGCCGAAGGATGGGGGCGCATCGACCTCTACTCGGCCGTCCACGGCTTCGGCACGCTCGACCGCGATGTGAGCGTGACGATGGATGCCGCGGCCGGCGGCACCGCGGCCGCCGATGTGTGGCTCAACGACATCGACGGCGCGGGCGGGCTGACCAAGCACGGCACCGGCAGCCTCACCCTGGCCGGAGAGAACTCGTTCGCGGGCGGCGTGCTCGTGGCGGGCGGCGACGTGGTCGCGACGCTCGCCGAGTCGCTCGGCGCGGGCGCGGTCGAGGTGCGCGCCGGCGCGTTGGTCGACACCGCCGCAGAGACGGTGCAGGTGGCGGACTCGTACGTCCAGGGACGCGACGCGACCCTGCGGCTCACCCAGGAGACCGCGTCCGCACCGGCGCTCGCCGTCGAGGGGACGGCGCGCTACGCGGGCACGCTCGAGGTCGACGTGGCGGGCCTCGGCGCGTCGGCGGACGGCGTGCGCGTCATCGAGCACGACCGGTCCAACGGACGGTTCGCGTCGGTGGCCGTGACCGGGGGCGCCGAGGGCACCCAGTACACCGTGGACTACCGCAAGGACGGGGTGTACGTGGTGGCCGTCGCACCGCGCGGACAGGCTGACGCTACTCCGGGCGCCGCGCCGGCAGCCGCCGGTGAGCCCGGTCTGCCGCGCGCCGTGCGGTTGATCGCGTAGCGCCGCGCCTCACCGCGGCAGCTCCCACAGGAGCCGGCCCCGCCCCCGTTCGCGCCGGAGGCGGGGCCGCTCCGGTTCGGCCGGCCCGCCGGCGTGGGGGAGGTACTCGACCGGGCGCCGGATCAGGGCTCGAGCGTGACGTCGACCTGGATCTCGGCCGCGAGACGCTCGAGCTCGGCCGTCAGAGCGTCCAGGTCGACGGATGCCGGAACCCGGGCGACGACCGACGCCTCGAAGAGCCGGCCGCCGTACATCGCCGCGTCGGTCGTCGTGGTGGTGAGACGGTCGATCGAGACGTCGTGGCGGTGAAGGACCGCGGAGATGTCGCGCACGATCCCGGGATGGTCGTTGCCGATGACCTTCAGGTGCAGCAGTCGCGCCGCCCCCGCCGGCGGCTCGGCCGATCCGGGGTGCACCGTGACCTCGAGCAGGCCGTCGAGGACGGCGAGCGCCTCGCGCAGCTCGGTGGCGCGCTCGGGCGCGACGGAGACCTCGATGATGCCCGCGAATGCGCCCGCCAGCTCGGCGAGCTGGCTGTTCTCCCAGTTGCCGCCGTGGTCGTCCACGACGTCGGCGACCGCGGCCACGAGTCCGACGCGGTCGTCGCCGACCACGGTGAGCACGAGCGTCGTCATGCGTTCACTGTAGCCAGCCGGGGTCGCCGGGTGCAGAGGAGATGCCGGTGCGCACTCCGGGACCGCCGCGCCTCACGCGGGGCGGAGCTCGTCGGTCACGGGGAACGGCAGGCGGAAGCGCTCCGGGTCCGCGCCGACAGCCGACGCCGCCCCGTACTCGTCGGCGACCACGGTGACGCCGCGGGAGCTCGCCTCGGCGATCCGCACCGGACGCTCGGTGCCATCGGGCAGGCGCAGCGTCCACCGGTCCGCGAGGTAGCCGATGCCGAGCTCCTCGAGGAGCCCCTCGGCAACGAGCCAGTCCAGTGGCCCTTCGGCACCCGCCGGTGTGCGCTCGCGCCCGAGCAGGTCGAAGACGCGGAAGCCCTCGCCGTGCGGCAGCATCCATCCCAGCAGCTCGCCGTCGGCGCGACGATGTTCGATCCAGTCGGCAGGCAGCACGACATCCGAGCGTAGCGAGCGCATCCGCCCGGCGTCACGCCGGTTCCCCACAACCCGCGGTTCCATCGGGGGGCGGTCGCGGCATCCCGATACGATCGGCGTCGAGAGTCGTGCGTGGGGACGCGCGGCGCGGACTCCTGGGGGAGTCGCATGGCCACATTCGGTACCGGTCCCGCCCGTCCGTCGGCGCGGGTTCGTCGTCGGCGCCTGTTCGCAGGCGTCGCCGGCGCCGTCGTCGTGCTCGCCGCCGTCGGCGGCACGATCGCGGCCGTGAGCTTCGCGCGCGCCGGCGCAGAGGCTCGCGCGACCCAGGCAGCGGCACCGCCGACGGCGCCGAGCCCCGAGGCGACGCCGGAGCCGACCCCGCTGACGCCCGAGCACGAGCTGCTCGCCACCACCTCCGACCCCGCGGCGTGCGTCGTCAGCTTCACAGGGGAGGGCGTCGCCGACGCCCCGATGCTGCAGACGCAGGGGGCGCTCTACGCCGACCTGCCGATCCCCGCGCGCGAGGGCCTCGTCTTCGCCGGGTGGTATGCGAACCCCGAGGATGCGGCGGCGCTCGCCATCCCCGGCCGCATCAACGGCTCGGAGACCGTGGTGTGCACAGATCGGCGCGCGACGCTGCACGGCGCGTGGATGAGCCCGGAGCAGAACGCGGCAGCGGATTCCCGCATCCCGATCCTGATGTACCACCAGTTCACCGCGAAGCCCGAGGGCGAGAGCGGGTGGCTGCGCGGCAACTACGCCTACATCGGCGACTTCGACGCCCACATGAACCACATCGCGACGACCGGGTTCTACCTGCCGACGTGGGACGAGCTCTCGGCGTTCATCGACGGGCGCCTGTTCCTGCCGCCGCACTCGGTGATCGTGACCGACGACGACTGCGACATGACGTGGCTGCAGATGGCTGTTCCGATCGTGGTCGAGAAGAAGGTGCTGACCACCGCCTTCTGCATCACCATCGACGGGACGGGTCCCTCGCCCTCCCCCTACGTGCAGCAGCGATCGCACACGCACGACATGCACCGTGCGGGCGACGACGGCGACGGCCGCATCGTGAACCTCTCGGTGCCGGAGATCGTCGCCGACATGGAGACCTCGGCGGCGGTGCTGGGCGTCAAGCAGGTGATGGCCTACCCCTTCGGCCACTACGACGACACCGCGAAAGAGGGGCTGCGCCAGGCCGGCTTCGAGATGGCGCGGACCATCGAGCCGGGCTCCGTCACGATCGGCACCGACAAGCTCGCCCTTCCGACGGTGCGCATCAACTACGGCATGGGCCTGGACGCCCTCGTCGGCCTCATCGGGTAGCGGGCGACCGGCGCCTCCGGGCCGGGCCGCTGCTAGAGCTCGCCGGGCGCCGTGGCCTGCGCGTCCAGCTCGTCGACGAAGCGCCGCGCAGGGCTGGGCGCGACTCCGGGCCTGCGGGGCGCGTAGACGACCAGAGAGTGGAACACGAACCGCACGAAGAACGCCACCACGAGCGTGATGGCCGTGGCCACCACGGCGGAGAAATGCCACGACTCGACCATCAGCGCGATGATCGGGATGCGGATGAGCGCCTCGGCGTTGTTGAAGGTGAACGACTTCGCGAAGCGCACCCAGCCGCCCGACGCCTGGTCGCGCATGTCATGGAAGACGAAGCGCTCGAGCAGCAGGAAGTTGCCGATGATCGTCACCTCGGCGGCGACGATCGCCGCGATGATGTAGTCGACCCCGAGTCCGGTGAGCGCCCACACGATCGCCACGTTGGCGACAGCCCCCAGCCCGCCGATGACGGCGAAGAGCGACATCTTGCCGAAGCGCAGCGCGGTGAGCTGGGTGAGGAAGTGCACGCCCTGCCGGATGGACGCCTTGGACTCGCCGGCATGGCGGTCGGCGAAGTCGAACGGCACCTCCGCGATGCGCATCGGACGCCGCGCGAGGATCTCGAGCAGGATCTTGAAGCCGCGCGGTCGCAGCAGCGCCTGATCCACGCTTCGCCGGTCGATCAGGAAGAAGCCGGTCATGGGATCGCTGACCTCGCGCAAGCGGACGGGGAACATCGCGCGCGTGAGGGCGGTCGAGGCCTTGGAGACCAGTACGCGCGTGCGGTCGGCGAGGCCGTGGGCGGTGCCGCCGCCGGCGTACCGCGACGCGATGACGACGTCGACGTCGCCGTGCGAGAAGCGCTCCCACATCTCGGGGATCTTCTCGGGCGGATGCTGCAGATCGCCGTCGATGACGAGGCACGCGTCGGCCGCGGCCTCGGCGAGCCCCTGGATCACGGCACCGCCGAGACCGCCGGTGGGCCTGTCGCGATGGATGAGCCTGACCGGCACGGGAGCGGATGCCGCCACCGTGCGGATCACGTCGGGCGTGGCATCCGTGCTGTCGTCCACGAAGAGGATCTCGGCCTCGACGCCGCCGGGCACCTCGGCGATCGCGGCCGCGATGCGACGCACGAGCTCCGTGACGTTCGGAGCCTCGTTGTACGTCGGGACGATGATCGACAGCTGCATTGCCGCATATCCTCCCATGCGCCGGTGATCGCGCGTCACCTCTCCCCCGGACGGATGCCGCAACCGCGGCTGGGCCGGCCCCCGCATGCGGCGCCCACCCAGGATTCCCGGGGGAGAATGGAACGATGACCTCCCCCACGACCATCACCATGTTCGGCGCGGACTGGTGCCGCGACTGCGTCCGCACGAAGAAGCAGCTCGACGAGCTGGGCGTCTCGTACACGTACGTCGACCTCGTCGCCGACCCGTCCGCCGCCGACGTCGCGCGTGACATCTCCGGCCGCACCAACATCCCCGTCGTGGTCTACCCCGACGCCTCGCACCACGTCGAGCCGTCCAACTCCGACGTCGAGGCGAAGCTCCGCGAGCTGTCCCTCATCTGACACGGATCGACGCACGGGCCTGACGGCGCGACGCCGCTCCTCATTAGGCTGAGGCCGTGAGCGTCGAACGCAACACCCGGGCGATCGAGGGGTCGGTGGTCACCGACTTCCAGGACCGCATGAGCTACGGCGGGTACCTCGAACTCGCCACGCTGCTGTCGGCGCAACGTCCCCTCAGCGACCCCGAGCACCACGATGAGCTGCTGTTCATCGTGCAGCACCAGACCACCGAGCTGTGGCTGAAGCTCGTGCTGCACGAGCTCGGCGCCGCCTGCCGGCTGCTGCGCGAGGATCAGCTCGCCCCCGCGCTCAAGTGCATCGCCCGGGTGAAGCACATCCAGAAGACCCTCACCGAGCAGTGGTCGGTGCTGGCGACGCTCACACCCGCCGAGTACGGCCAGTTCCGGGGCGTTCTGGGCAACGCGAGCGGCTTCCAGTCGGCGCAGTACCGCGCGGTGGAGTTCACCCTCGGCAACAAGAACGCCGGCATGCTGCGGGTCTTCGAGTCCGACCCCGGCGCCCACGCGCTCGTGACGGCGGCGCTGGAGGCGCCGAGCCTCTACGACGAGTTCCTGCGGCTCCTGGCCCGCTCGGGCTACCCCGTCCCCGCCGCGCTCCTCGACCGCGACGTGACCACCGCCTGGACCTACTCGCCCGAGCTCGTGCCGGTCTTCGTCGACATCTACCGCGACCCCCGCGCGCACTGGGCGGCGTACGAGACGTGCGAGGAGCTGGTCGACCTCGAGGACAACTTCCAGCTCTGGCGGTTCCGCCACCTCAAGACCGTCGAGCGGATCATCGGCCTGAAGACCGGGACCGGCGGCTCCAGCGGTGTGCCGTTCCTGCAGCGCGCGCTCGACCTCACGTTCTTCCCCGAGCTGTACGCGGTGCGGACGGAGCTGTGATGAACCACGATCCTCATGCGCTCCGCGCCCTCCTGGGCGACGACGCCGGACTCTGCCACCGGGCGATCACCGGAGAGCACGGCGTCTCACTGCCCCCGTTCACCGATCACCACGTGCACCTGCACCTCATCGACGAGAGCCGCCTCGCGTCGGGCGGGATCGCGGGCGTCGTGGACCTCGGCGGCGATCCGGTGGCCCTCGCCCGCCGCGAGAACCACAGCATTCCCCGCGTGGCATACGCCGGTGCGTTCCTGACCGCCCCCGGCGGCTACCCCGTCGGCCGGTCCTGGGCGCCGGCCGAGATCGCCCGCGAGATCAGCGATCCCTCCACCCACCCCGGCGTTCCCGGGAGCGCCGCCACCGCGGTCGACGAGCAGGCGTCGTTCGGGGCATCCGTCATCAAGGCGTCGCTCAACAGCGCTGCCGGGCCCGTGCTCGATCCGGCGACGCTGTCCGCCGTCGTCGAGGTGGCCCGCGAGCGCGGGCTGCCCGTGATCGCCCACGCCGAGGGCGAGGGGATGCCACGGCTCGCGTTCGAGGCCGGAGTGAGCGGCTTCGCCCATACGCCGTTCAGCGAGTACGTCGGGCGCGCCTTCATCGCCCACGCCGCCGCGGCCGGTCACGTGTGGATCTCGACACTGGCCATCCACCGGGACGACGCCGAGGCGGCGGAGTTCGCGCGGGTGAATCTGGCGGGCTTCGCCGCGGCCGGCGGACGCGTGCTCTACGGCACGGACCTCGGCAACGGGGAGCAGCCGGTGGGGGTGAACGCCGAGGAGGTCTCGGCGCTGGACCGGGCCGGTGTGCGCGGAGCGGCGCTGATCCGCGCGATGTCCGACCCGTGGCCGTTCGCCGAGCCGCCGTCGGGCGTCCGCACGTTCGTCCCGGGTCCGCCGCCCGGCCAGCTCGACGAGGTCGCCGAGTGGCTGCGCGGCGCGACCGTCGTCCCCACCGAGGAGCTCGTCCATGACGACCACTGATCCCGTCGCATCGTCGGACCCGGCCTCTTCCGGGTTCGGGGCGCACGACGGACGTTCGGGGCGCGTGCCGCACGCCCCGAACGTGCGGGACGCGCCCCGAACCCCCGGTCGTGCCGGGACCGGCGCGGTGGCGGACCTCGAAACGGATGCCGCGGCCCTCGACGCGGCCGATCCCCTGCGGACGCACCGCGAACGGTTCGTCGGAGCCGAGTCGTCGCTGGTCTACTTCGACGGCAATTCGCTCGGCCGGCCGCTGCGGGCGACCGTCGACCGGCTCGCGGCGTTCACGCGCGACGAATGGGGCGGCCGGCTCATCCGAGGGTGGGACGAGTCCTGGATGCACCTCCCCTTCGAGATCGGCGACGCCGTCGGGCGCGCCGCGATCGGCGCGGCCCCGGGGCAGACCGTCATCGGCGACTCGACCACCGTGATGCTGTACAAGCTCCTGCGCGCGGCGTTCGACGCCGCGGTGGCGGCCGACCCCGGCAGAGTCGAGATCGTCGTCGACCGCGACAACTTCCCCACCGACCGGTACCTCGTCGAGGGCATCGCCGCCGAGCGCGGCGGCCGGGTGCGCTGGATCGAGGTCGACCTCGCGTCGGGCGTGACGGCCGAGGCCCTGCGGGCGGCGGTCGGGCCCGAGACGGCGGTCGTGCTTCTCTCGCACGTCGCGTACCGCTCGGGATATCTGGCGGATGCCCCGGCTCTCACCCGCATCGCCCACGACGCCGGCGCGCTCATCGTGTGGGACTTGTGCCACTCGGCCGGCTCCGTCCCCGTCGAGGCGGACGCCTGGGGATTCGACGTCGCGGTCGGCTGCACGTACAAGTACCTCAACGGCGGTCCCGGCTCGCCGGCGTTCGCCTACGTGGCGACGCGGCTGCAGGATCGCCTCGCCCAGCCGATCCACGGTTGGATGGGCACCGCCGACGTGTTCGCCATGGGACCGCAGTACCGGCCGGCCGCGGGCATGCGGCGATTCCTGTCGGGCACGCCGCCGATCGTCGGCATGCTGGCGATGCAGGACACCCTGGCCCTCATCGAGGAGGTGGGGATCGAGGCCGTCCGGTCGAAGTCGGTCGCGCTGACCGAGTTCGCCGTGCGCGCCGCCGATGAGGTGCTCTCTCCGCTCGGCGTCGAGATCGCGTCTCCTCGCGACCCGAACCTCCGCGGCGGGCACGTGACGCTGTCGCACCCGCGGATGCGCGCGGTGACCGCCCGGCTGTGGACCGAGGACGTCATCCCCGACTACCGCGACCCCGGCGGCCTGCGCGTCGGCCTGTCGCCGCTGTCGACCTCGTTCGCCGAGACGCTCGCGGGTCTGCGAGCCGTCGAGGCCGCCGTCCGGGCCGAGGCCTGACCCGGCGCGCGGGGACCGCCGCCGTCCCCGGCACGCGGAGGCAGCGGCGAGACCGCGTGCCAGGCAGGGTGAGACTGCGTCCTGTCGCTGGGTCGACGTGACGTAGGATGCCCGAGACGGACGCCCCCGCGCACCGTCACCCTCTGCGTCGAAGGAGAGCACATGGCCGGCAGCGCCCCCGCCGAGGCGGAGACGACGGGTGACGCCCCGGGTGCGACGCCGGCGGCGCTCCCCGCCGCCGAGCGCGCCGCCCTCGACGAGGCGATCGCCCGTCTGGAGGACGGCTCGCGCGTGTGGGCCGCGCTCACCCTCGACCAGCGGGCACGACTGCTCGGCCGCGTGCGCGACGCCGTCGGAGCGGCCGCCGAGGACTGGGCCGACATCGCCACGACCTCGAAGGGCCTGGAGCCGGGGCATCCGCTGTCCGCGGAGGAATGGCTCGGCGGGCCGTACGCGATCATCAGCCTCCTCGACGCCCTGCGCGAGACCCTGCAGACACTGTCGAAGGGCGGGAACCCGCTCGACGGCGTGAGGCTCGACACGGCTCCGGGAGGGCGCCTCCGCGCCCACACCTTCCCGCTCAACGGCACCGAGCGTCTCCTCCTGTCCGGCTTCACCGGCGAGGTGTGGTTCCAACCGGGGGTGACGGCCGCCGACGCCCGGCGCGAGGCGGGGCTCGCCCAGCTGACGCCCACCGAGCCTGCGGGCGTCGGGCTCGTCCTCGGCGCCGGGAATGTGGCCTCGATCCCGGCCGCCGACGTGCTGTACGAGCTCGTCGCCGCCAACCGCGTCGCGCTGCTGAAGCTCAATCCCACCCAGGACACCCTCCTGCCGGTCTTCGAGCAGGCCCTCGCGCCGCTCATCGAGCCCGGCTTCCTGCGCATCGTGCGCGGCGGCGCCGCGACCGGCGCCTACCTGACGTCGCACCCGGGCATCGCGCACGTGCACATCACCGGATCCGCCGGCACGTTCGACGCGATCGTGTGGGGCGATCCGGCACGCCCGGCGAGCGACTCGGACGCCGGTGCCGGGACGACGGCGGCGGCGCAGAAGGGCGAACCGTCGCTCACCGTGCCGATCACGGCGGAGCTCGGCGGGGTGTCGCCCATCATCGTGGTGCCCGGACGCTGGTCGGCCGCCGACCTGAGATACCAGGCCCAGCACGTCGCGACGATGCGCCTGGTCAACGCCGGCCACAACTGCATCGCCGGGCAGGTGGTGATCCTGAGCGCGGACTGGCCCCAGCGAGAGGCGTTCCTGCGCGAGCTCCACGCCGCCTACACCGCCGCCCCCGTGCGCCCGGTGTGGTATCCCCGCAGCGACGAGCGGCTCGCGGCCGCGGCATCCGACTATCCCGACGCGGTGTGGAGCGCGGACGGCACCCGCGCCCTCGTCGAGGTCGGGCCGCACGCCGATGCCACCGCGATCGAGACCGTCGAGTACTTCGCGCCCGTCCTCGGGGTCGTGGAGGTGAGAGGAACCGGGCAGGAGTTCCTCGACGCCGCGGTCGCCCACGCCAACGAGAAGCTGACCGGGACCCTCGGCGCCAACGTGCTCATCGACCCCGCGACCGAGGAGGCCCTCGGGGACGGCTTCGAGCGCGCCATCGCCGACCTCCGCTACGGCGACATCGCGATCAACACGTGGACGGCGTTCAACTTCCTCACCGCGCGTCTCACGTGGGGCGGGTTCCCGGGCGCCACGCTCGCCGACGTCTCGAGCGGAATCGGGATCGTGCACAACGCGCTGCTGCTGGACCGGGTGGAGCGCTCGATCGGCCGCGGTCCGTTCCGTCCCTTCCCTCGATCGATGGGCGACACCCTGCGGCGGGTGCGCCTGGCCCGGCGCACGGTGCTGCCCACGCCGCCGTGGTTCGTGAGCTCGCGCACCGGCGCCGAGGTCAGCGCCGGCCTCACGCGCTACCTGATCGACGGCCGGGTCCCCGGGCTCGTGAGGACGCTCGCGAAGGCCATGCGGGCGTGACCGGGGCGGTGGCCACCCCCCGCCGGCGGGCAGCCCGGCGGTGGGACGTCGGCGCCTTCGGCCGCGACGGGCTGGAAGCGGACTACGTCGTCGTCGGCGCCGGTTCCGCCGGTGCCGCGCTGGCCGCACGGCTGAGCGAGGATCCGTCGGCCTCGGTGCTGCTGCTCGAGGCCGGTGGGCCCGACAGGGCGATCGAGCTGCACGTGCCGGCGGCGTTCTCGCGACTGTTCCGCGGCCCGTACGACTGGAGCTACGACACCGTGCCGCAGCCCGGGCTCGACGGCCGAACCGTCTACTGGCCGCGCGGCAAGACGCTCGGCGGCTCGTCGTCGCTCAACGCGCTCATGTGGATCCGCGGGTTCGCGGCGGACTACGACGAATGGGCGGATGCCGCCGGCCCGACCTGGTCGTGGGACGCGCTGGTCCCCTACTTCCGGCGCGTCGAGCGCACGACCGACCCGGCCGATCCGTCGCAGGGCACCGACGGCGCACAGCCCGTCGAGCCCCAGCGCGACCCGCGACCCCACACGGCGGCGTTCCTGGCGGCGGCCGCCGAGGCGGGGCATCCGCTCACTCCTCCCAACCTGCCCTCCGGTCAGGGCTTCTCGCAGACGATGGTGACCCAGCGCCGCGGTGCACGCGCGTCGACCGCCGACGCGTACCTGCGGCCGGCCGCCGCGCGCCGCAACCTGCGGGTGCTGACCGGTGCGCTGGTGCGCCGCGTCACGTTCGGCGCCGGTGGTGCCGGCGACGAGCGGCGCGCGAGCGGCGTGTACCTCGACATCGGCGGCGTGACCCGTCACGTGCGGGCGCGGCGCGAGGTCGTGCTGTGCGCCGGCGCGATCAACACGCCGCAGCTGCTGATGCTGAGCGGGATCGGGCCGGCCGATCACCTCGCCGAGCACGGGATCGGCGTCGTCGTCGACGCGCCGGGCGTCGGCGCGAATCTGCAGGACCACCTCGTGGCCGGCCTCGCCCCCGCCGTCGACGCCGGCACGCTGCACGACGCCGATCGCGTCGCCGAGCTGGTGAAGTACGTCACGCGGCGGCGAGGGATGCTGACCTCCAACGTCGCCGAAGCGTACGGGTTCGTGCGGACGGAGGTCGCCGAGCGGTCCGGCACCCCCGAGGGGCTGCCCGACATCGAGCTCATCTTCGCGGCGGTGCCCTACATCGGCGAGGGGCTCGTACCCTCACCCGGCCACGGCATCACCGTCGGCGCGATCCTGCTGCGTCCGCGCAGCCGCGGGACGATCCGCCTCGCGTCGGGCGATCCCGCCGACAAGCCGCTCATCGACCCCGCGTACCTGTCGGATCCGGATGGCATCGACGAGGCCACGATGCTCGCGGGCCTGGCGGAGTGCGAGCGGCTCCTCGACACCGACGCGCTGCGCGCCGTCACGACGGGCGGCTGGGTGCAGCCCGAGGGCGGCGAGCGCATGACCGCCGCCGAGCGCGCCGAGCTGTCGCTCCGCCGCTACTCCCATACGCTCTACCACCCGGTCGGGACGGCGCGGATGGGGACGGATGCCGCCTCCGTCGTCGACCCCGAGCTCCGCGTCCGCGGGGTCACGGGCCTGCGTGTGGCCGACGCATCCGTCATGCCCACCGTCATCCGCGGCCACACCAACGCCCCCACGATCGTCATCGGCGAGGTCGCCGCCGACCTGCTGCGCGGCCGCCGCTGACCCGTCCCCCGCCCTGCGACCCGCGCCTGTTCGTTTCCCCCGAAACACCGCATCCGTGGCGAGACACCACGCTGCGTCGCGGTGTCTCGTCGCGGATGTGGTGTTCACCCTGGGATGCCGAGGGCGCGACGACCCCGCCGACGGAAGCGCGGGGAAGCGCGGGGAAGCGCGGGGGGACGACAGAACCCCCCGCCCCATCAGGGGCGAGGGGTTCTGTCGGCGGGTCAGCGGCCGCCGCGGCGGTTGGTGCCGTTGGGCCGGACGACCGAGCCGACCATGAGCTTGCCGGTGCCGGCCGAGGAGGCGCGGCGGCCGGGCGTGCGCGGGTTGCCGGCGGGCTGAGCCGACCGGGTGTGACCGGCGCTCTGGTCGTGGCGCTGGTGCGCGGCCTTGTCGCGTGCCGCGGCGGCATCGCGGCGCGGCGCGCCGGTGCGCTGACCCGCGGCGGCGGGAGCGCCCTGGCCGGAGCCGCGGCGACGACGACCGCCGCCCGAACCCGAGCCACCCGAACCCGAGCCACCCGAGCGGGTGCCGGCATCCGTGTCGCGTGCGTCACGAGCCGCGCGCTTGCGCTGCGCGTTCGCACCCTGGCTGGTGCCGCGCGGGGTCTCGGCGACCGGAACGGGCTTGACGTACGGTGCGACCTGGCCGACGAGCTCGACGACCTCGGGCGAGGAGGCCGTCACGGCGACGGGCTCGACCGAGATCGCGGCCTTGCGCAGCAGCTGCGACACGTCGCGCCGCTGCTCGGGGAGCACGAGGGTGACGACGGCGCCCTCGGCACCGGCGCGGGCGGTGCGGCCGGAGCGGTGCAGGTACGCCTTGTGCTCGGTCGGCGGGTCGACGTGGATGACGAGCTCGACGTCGTCGACGTGCACGCCGCGGGCGGCGACGTCCGTCGCGACGAGCACCTTGACGCTGCCGCCCGAGAACGCCGCGAGGTTGCGGTCGCGGGCGGCCTGCGACAGGTTGCCGTGCAGGTCGACGGCGGGGATGCCCTCGCCGGTCAGCTGCTTCGCGAGCTTCTTGGCCTGGTGCTTGGTGCGCATGAACAGGATGCGCCGGCCGGTGCCGGAGGCGAGCGCCTTGACGACGTCCTTCTTGGCGTCGGCGTCGGCCAGCGTGAAGACGTGGTGCGTCATCGCGGCGACGGGCGAGTGCGCCTCGTCGACGGAGTGCAGCACCTCGTTCTGCAGGAAGCGGTTCACGAGCTTGTCGACCCCGTTGTCGAGGGTCGCGCTGAACAGCAGCCGCTGGCCGCCGGCCGGCGTGGCGTTCAGGATGCGCGTGACGCCCGGCAGGAAGCCGAGGTCGGCCATGTGGTCCGCCTCGTCGATGACGGTCATCTCGACCGCGTCGAGGCGCACGAAGCCCTGCTTCATGAGGTCCTCGAGGCGACCAGGGCACGCCACGACGATGTCGACACCGGCGTTGAGGGCGTTCACCTGGCGGTTCTGGTTCACGCCGCCGAAGATCGTGGTGGTCGTGAGGCCGTACGCCTTGGCGAGCGGGGCGAGGACCGCGTCGATCTGGGTCGCGAGCTCGCGCGTCGGCGCGAGCACGAGGCCGAGCGGGCGGCCCTTGCGGCGGTTGCCGCCGGCGAGCTTGCCGCCCAGGCGCGCGGCCATGGGGATCGAGAAGGCCAGGGTCTTGCCCGAGCCGGTCTTGCCGCGGCCGAGCACGTCGCGGCCGGAGAGGGTGTCGGGGAGCGTGTCGACCTGGATCGGGAACGCGGTGGTCTTGCCGTCGGCGGCCAGCGCGTCGACGAGGGGCTGCGGCACGCCGAGCGCGCCGAAGGAGGTTTCAGTCATGGATGGTTACATCTCCGGGCACAGTGGTGCCCTGTCGGTGGCCGGGGGCGGATCTCGCCCACGGGTCGCCGTACGAATGTCATCACCGGCATCGCGCGGGGCGCGGCGGCGGAAAGGAAGCGTTCTACGACGCGAGAAGCGCATCGGAGCGCTGCAAGGCTACCCACCCTACCAGTGCGCACCTGAGCGTTGCCCGCCGCCCGGAGGCAGGGCTATGCGGCGCCGGACTCGCGCGCGGGTTCCGTCGTGTCGATGCCGGGGGCGACGGATGCCTCGCCCGCGGCCTCGTCCTCGACCGCGGCGTCGTCATGCTCGTCGCGCGGATCATCGACCTCGACGGCGCCGTGCCCGTCGTGCGCGTCGGCCGCGAACCGATCGGTGGCGGCGCGCAGGGCGGCGGCGATGCCGGGCTCGGACGCCGCGTGCGCGGCATCCGGAACCATCGTGAACTCGGCCTCGGGCCACGCGCGGTGAAGGTCCCACGCCGTCATCGCGGGCGTGCACAGGTCGTACCGGCCCTGCACGATCACGGCGGGGATGTGCCGGATGCGCTCGACGCCGGCGATGAGCTGGCGCTCGTCGAACCAGCCGCCGTGGAGGAAGTAGTGGTTCTCGATGCGTGCGAACGCGACGGCCGCGCGAGGCTCGGTCATCGACTCGATCAGTGCGGGATCGGGAAGAAGGGTGAGGTTCGCGGCCTCCCAGCGCGACCAGGCGATCGCGGCGGGCACGTGCACCTCGGGGTCCGGGTCGGTGAGGCGGCGGTGATAGGCCTGCATCATCTGCGACCGCTCGAGGATCGGGATGGGGGCGACGAAGTCCTCCCACAGATCCGGGACGATCGACGCGGCGCCGCCCTCGTAGAACCACTCCAGCTCGTGGCGGCGCAGCGTGAAGATGCCGCGCAGCACGATCTCGCTGACCGCGCGCGGGTGCGCCTGGGTGTAGGCGAGAGCCAGCGCGCTGCCCCACGAGCCGCCGAAGACCTGCCACTTGGCGATGCCGAGGTTGCGGCGCAGCAGCTCGATGTCGGCCACGAGGTGCCACGTCGTGTTGTGCCGCAGGTCGGCGTGCGGGTCGCTCGCATGCGGAGTCGACCGGCCGCAGCCGCGCTGGTCGATGAGGATGATGCGGTAGCGCTCCGGGTCGAAGAAGCGACGGTGCCACGCGGATGCCCCGGCCCCCGGGCCGCCGTGCAGGAACACCACGGGCTTGCCGTCGGGGTTGCCGCACTGCTCGTAGTAGATGCGGTTCCCCTCGCCGGCGATCAGGGTGCCGGTGTCGTAGGGCTCGATGGCGGGGTAGAGGATCTCGTCGAGGTGCTCGTTCACAGACTTCCCCCGGCGACGCCGAAGGTGTCGCAGGCGGACGGGCCGCTCTGGTAGCCCGTCTCGAACCACCGCTGCCGCTGCTCGCTGGACCCGTGGGTCCAGCTCTCGGGGTTCACCGTGCCGCCGGTTTCCTGCTGGATGTGGTCGTCGCCCACCGTCCCCGCGGCGTTGATCGCGTCGGCGATCTGCTGCTGCGTCGGCGCCTTCAGATACGGCACCCCGTTGTCGTCCTCCAGCTCGGTCATGTCGCCGACCCAGGCCCCGGCGAAGCAGTCGGCCTGCAGCTCGGTGCGCACGCCGTTGCTGTCGGGACCCGTGCCGTTGTTCGGGTGCTGCTCCATGACGCCGGTGATGTACTGGACGTGGTGCCCGTACTCGTGCGCGAGCACGTACAGCTGGGCGAGGTCGCCCGCGGAGGCGTCGAACTGCTGGCGCAGCAGGCCGAAGAAGGTCGGGTCGATGTAGACGGTCTCCTCGGGCGGGCAGTAGAACGGTCCGGTCTGGTTGGAGGCCGTGCCGCACTGCGTGCCGGTCTGCCCGTCGACGATGACGAGCTGGGGCGCCCGGTAACCCTGCACCTGCGTCTCCCAGTACTCGTCGAGCACGACGCTGCCCGCTGCGAGTCGGCAGGCGTCGTCGCGGTTGGCGTCGGCCCCGGTCTCGCACTGCTGGATCTCGGACTCCGCGCCCGACCCCGTCTGCGGTGCGGGCACGAGGCCCGACAGGTCCTGCCCGGTGAAGAGCTGGAACAGCAGCACCGCGATCGCGCCGATACCCGCGATGCCGCCGCCGGCGACCGCCGCCCCGGCTCCCCGACGCCTCGCCCGGTTCCCCCCGACGTTGGCGTTCTCATTGAACGTCATGGCAGTCACGGTACCCCGATGCACGCCTTCCGCCGAGGAGCCTCCCCGTATCCCCGCGAAAGGGTAAAATGCCGCGGGCATAGGCTCGAGCCATGACGAACACGCCCAGGACCGTGACCATCACCGGCGGCGGCGGACAGATCGGCTACGCCCTCATGTTCCGCATCGCCGCGGGCGACATGCTCGGCCCCGACGTGCCGATCCGCCTGCGCCTGCTCGAGATCCCGCAGGGCATGCGCTCGGCCGAGGGTGCGGCGCTCGAACTGCAGGACTGCGCGTTCCCGCTGCTGCGCGAGGTCGACATCGCCGACGATCCCCTCACCGCGTTCGACGGCACGCACATCGCGATGCTCGTGGGCGCCCGGCCCCGTTCGGCCGGCATGGAGCGCGGGGATCTCCTGGCGGCGAACGCCGGCATCTTCGGCCCCCAGGGGGCGGCGATCGGCGCGGTCGCCGACGACGACGTCCGGGTCGTCGTGGTGGGCAACCCCGCGAACACCAACGCGCTCATCGCGGCGGCATCCGCCGGCCCGGACGTGCCCGTGGAGCGCTTCAGCGCGCTCACCCGCCTCGACCACAACCGGGCCGTGGGTCAGCTCGCCGAGACGCTCCGGATCGGGGCCGGCGAGATCGAGGACGTCGCCATCTGGGGCAACCACTCGGCGACGCAGTTCCCCGACGTCTCGCACGCGACCGTGCCGCCGGCGGAGGGATCGGGAGGACGGATGCCGCTCCTCGAGGTGCTCGCCGAGCGCCTCGGCGGCCGCGACGCGGCGACGTCGTGGCTCGACGAGGTCTTCATTCCGCGCGTCGCCAAGCGCGGCGCGGAGATCATCGAGGTCCGCGGCTCGTCGTCGGTCGCGTCCGCCGCCAACGCCGCGATCGACCACGTGCGCGATGAGCAGCAGGGGACGCGCGGGGGCTGGACGTCGGCGGCCGTGGTCTCCCGCGGCGAGTACGGCGTGCCGGAGGGGATCGTGTGCTCGTTCCCGGTGACCTCGCGGGGGGACGGCTACGAGGTGGTGGAGGGGCTCGACCTCGACGAGCGCGCACGGGGCCGGCTCGCGGCATCCGTCGACGAACTGGTCGCCGAGCGCGACGCGGTGCGGGAGCTCGGCGCACTCTGACACCCGGCGGCAGTCGCTGCGGCACGCGCTGGCCGAGCTCGACGCGGATCGGCTCAGCTTCGAGCTGCGGCTCGGGGACCAGGACTGACGTCGCCGGGTGAGACAATGGGGCGAGCGAAGGGGCCCCCATGACCGACACGACGAAGACGCCGGATGCCGCGCGCACGCACGCCGCCGCGACCGCGCAGTCCGTCGGCGCCGACACCGCGCCGCTGCACCTCCCACACCCCGCCGCCGAGTGCCCGAAGTGCTTCACCGAGCTGCAGCAGGACCGCAACTGGTGGCTGGCCCAGCCCGCCGGCTCGCGCCTGGTGGGCCTGGTGATCTCCCGCGACGACATGCCCTCCGTCGTCGAGCAGCGCAACGATCTCACGCGTTTCGGTGTGCCGATCGAGGGCTTCCGCCACCCGGCCCCCGAGACCCTCGAGTCGTGGGAGGAGCGGCTGGTGCGCCTCTTCGGCACGCTCGTGCGGGGCGACGTGCTCGTCGTCGCCAACGTGCACGCGCTCGGCCGCGACATCGACGAGGAGACCCGCACGGTCGCCGAGCTCCACCGCCGCGGCGTGGTGGTCAAGGTCGTCAGCCATGGCGGACGCCACCTCTACGACGCGGGGCGCTGAGCCGACGCTGCGGCGCGCCGCTTGCGGGATCGCCGGGCGGGCGGATCAGGCGTCGTCGTCCGCGTTCCCGCTCACGCCGTTGCGCGAGTCCTCGCGCTCGATGTCGAGCAGCGGGAGGTCGTCGCGGGTGACGAGGCGCGCGGCGATCGCGTGCTCGACGAGGCGCACCCGGCGGTTGGTGGCGTAGGAGCGCACCCCGCCGCGCATGCCGGGCACGCCGATCTTGTCGAGCTTGTCGCACACGTTGTCGAGCTTGCGGTTGAAGCGGGTCAGCGTCCAGCCCAGGCGCTCGGCTGCCTGCGCCGAGGTGGGCAGCTCGCTCATGCCCGTCCCGTCGCGTCGCAGCACCGGCTCGGCGAGAGCCAGGATCATGACGCGCTGACTGTGGGTGAGCGGCACCTCGCCGATGGTGCTGAGGCCCTCGTCGTCGGCCGGGGGCTGCGACTCGCGGAACGTCGGCTCCGACGCGTGGATCGTGAGCTCGTACGTCGTCGGACCGGCGCTGAAGATGACGGATGTCGCGGCGAAGACGAGCGGAAGGCGCGCACCGGGTGCGAGCCAGGCCTGCACCCGCCCACCGGAGTCGGTGACGGTGGCCGACAGCCGCGATCCGACGTTCGACAGCAGCCACAGGCCGTCGACGTTCTGGATGGTGAGGAAGTTGCGATGCAGGAAGAGGTTGTCGTCGATGGCGAGGTCGCCCTCGCGGCCCACCGTGAACACCGTGTCGGGCTCGACCGAGAACTCCTCGCCGGCGAACTCGACGGTGAGCGCGTCGGCTTCCGCGACGGTCATGGCGTGCACCCCCTGGTCTTCTCGGGATCCTGCTGCTGCGTGCCGTTGGCGCGGACGAGCGTGACGTCGACGCAGGTCTGACCCGATGCGGCGGCGGGCACGGTGATCTCAGCGGTCTCGACCGTCTCGACGACGGGCGTGCTGTCGGCGAGGTCGACGATCTCGACGATGTAGAAGTCGCCGTCCTGCGGATCGGCGTTGGTCCACGTGAATCTCACGCCGCCCTCGACCGGCGTGCCCGTGACCTGCTCGACCGGCGGGACGATCGCCGCGATCGGGTCCTGCGGGCGCGACGAGGCCGTCGGCTCGCTCGTGGACGGGCCCGTCCCGGAGAGCATGCCGGGAAGCGAGACCGCCACGATCACCGCGACGATGACGAGGGCGACGGCGCCGAGCCCGATCCACAGCCCGGTGCGCGGACGCCGGGGCGCGGCATCCGTGCCCGTCACCTCCTCCGGCGCGGCGACGGTCTCGAACGCGGTCGGCGCCGGCACGGGGACGGATGCCGCGGGCGGTGCCGCCGGTGCCCGCAGGATCGTCTCGTCGGGAAGCGCCTCCCCCGGGCTCCGGCGGCGGACGGTCTGCTCGAAGGCCGCCGCGGGTGTCGCGCGCAGCACCGTCTCGGTGTCGATCGCAGCCGGTTCGAACACCGGGGCGTATCCGGCGCTCGGTGCCGTCTTCGCCGAGGGGCGGGTCGCCCCCGCGGCGGGCGCGGTCTCGGGGCTGATGCTGACGACGCCGCGCACCCGCGTCAGTCCGTCGTCCTCGTCGGCCTCGATGTCTTCGGGAAGCTGGTCGTCGAGGATGTCGATCGGCGTCACCGAGTGCGACAGCTCGATCTGGACGGTCTGCAGAGCGCGGGCGAAGGCGAGCGCGCTCTCGTGCCGATCGGCCGGGTTCTTGGCCATCGCCCGCTCGAGCGCGCGCTGCAGCGACGCCGGTACATCAGCGCGGCCGAGGGCGGGCAGCGGCTGGGACTCGATGCGATGGATGAGCTCGGCGGCGCCGTTGCGCTGACCGGGCAGCTCGAACGGCGAGCGGCCGGCGAGCAGGGTGTACACGGTGGCCCCGAGCGCCCAGACGTCCGAACGCGGATCGCTGCGGGGTACGTCCGCGAACGACTCCGGCGGCGACCACGGGATGGACAGTCCCGCCGATTCGGCGGCGGCGCTCGTCGTCGAGGCGATGCCGAAGTCGGTCAGCGCCGGCCGGTTGTACTCCGTCACCAGGATGTTGGCCGGCTTGATGTCGCGGTGGAGCACCCCCGCGCGGTGTGCGGTCTCGACCGCCGCCGCGACCTGCACCCCGACCCGCAGCGACTCCGCGATCGAGAACGCCTCCCGCCGGTACCGCACCTGGAGGTTGGGCCGCGGGCAGTACTCCATGACGAGGTACGGCCGGCCGTCGCCGGCGACGCCCGCCTGGTAGATCGTGACGATCGCCGGGTGGGTCGAGAGCATCGCCATGACGTTGGCCTCGGCGGTGAACTCCTCGACCGACCCGCTGGACATGCGCTCGGTGAGCAGCACCTTGACCGCGACGCGCCGCTTCGGCAGCTGCTGCTCGTACAGGTACACGTCGGCGAAGCCGCCGGAGCCGAGCAGGTCGACGTACGTGAAGCCGGGGAGGTCCGGCGGCGCCATCGGCGCGCGCTTGGCGCTCACGACGGCTCCTCGATGTGGACCGTCACGCCGTCGCCGAGGTCGAGCACGTCGCCCGGGACGACGACGGTCCCCTCGCCCGGGTGCAGCCGCACCGGATCGGCGCCGGACCGCAGCAGCGTCGTGCCGTTGGTCGTGCGCAGGTCGGTCGCGACGATGCTCTCGCCCTCGACCCGCAGCTCGACGTGGCTGCGGGAGATGTCCTGCTGCGGGCTGTCGACGGCGACGAGGTGGGGCAGGTCGGTGCCGCTGACGCGGGTCGAGCGCGGACGGCGGCCGATGACGACGGTGCGGTCGAGCGCGACGACCTGGCCGGTCGAGAGCCGCACGCGGCCGGGCGCGGGCGGACGGGGCGGGGCCAGCGGCGCCGGGGCCGAATCGGCCGGGAGAGCGGATGCCGCGCCCGCCGCGTCCTCGGACGCACCGGCGCGCAGCGCCCGCGCCTGGGCGAGGGAGATGGTGGCGCCGTCGTGGTCGCCGATCACGGTCGCAGGGACGCCCGGGACGGGGGCCGGGATGCCCGGCACGGGCGCGGGGACGCCGGGTACGCCCGCGGTGGCGTCGCGGGGCGAACCCGGCTCGTCGAGGGGTCGCAGCACGGTGGCGCCGACCTCGGCGTCGAAGCCCGCGGCGTCGTCGGAGTCGTCAGGCTGGGCGCCGGCGGTGTCCGGTGCACCGGGGGGCACCGCGACGGGGTGCAGCGCGGAGTCGAAGGGCAGCAGCGTCTCGGCGTCCGCCACCGACGGCACGGAGCTCGAGTCGATCAGCATGCCCGATGCCGCCGCGACAGCGGGGGGCGCGGCGCGCCGCGGGCCCGGAGCCGGCGCGGCGGGCTCCTCCTCGGCGTCGGGGCCCGGCTCGGCCGGATCGTCCTGGCCCTCGGGCTCGTCACGGCGGCCGGCAACGGGCGCGTCGGCGGCAAGCCGAGGCTCGTCGGCGGGAGCGGGCGCGGCGGTGGGAGCCGGCGCCTCGATGGGAGCCGGCGCGTCGGCGGGGGCCGGCGCGTCGGCGGGGGCCGGCGCGTCGGCGGCCGCGGCCGCGACGGAGCGCACGGGCGCGGCATCCCAGACGATGGTTCCGGCGAGAACGATGCCGTCGGCGATCTCGAACTCGGCGGGCGCGGCATCCGGCTCGGACGAGGTGAGCGTGACGCGCTGGACCGCGGGGATCACGCGCTCGGTCCACGTCGTGACACCGGCGCCCGACACGCGCTCGGCCGCTCCCGCGGCCACCTCGAACGCGAAGTCGCCGCGCACGGCGACGCGGACGCTCTCGCCCTCCACGAGCGCGACGGCGAAGCCGGGGATGGCGGTGAGCGAGGCGCCGTACGCGCCCGTGAGCGCCTCGATGACGCCGCCGAGGCCGCGCCCGTCGGCGAGGAGCGACCGGATCCGCCCGAGCAGCGCCGCCGAGGCGCCCGCTTCGAGCGCGGCGAACCCGCGCGTCGTGACGGCGACCGGCGTGGCGCCGGGTGCGTACAGCGTCGGCATCAGAGACCTCCTGTGACCGCTGCGCGCGGCAGCGTGTCTCCGTCGATGTCGACGACGGGAGCGGTGGGGGCGCTCACCGGCACCGTATCGTGTTCGACCGACCGGTTCGCGCGGCTGCGCACCGAGAGCGCATCGACGACGATGGCCGTGATGTTGTCGCGCCCGCCGCGCACCATGGCCTCGTGCACGAGCCGCGTGGCCGCCGCCTGCGGATCGGGCTCGGCGAGGAGGATGCCGTGGATCGCGTCCTTCTCGAGCTCGCCCGAGAGCCCGTCGGAGCAGACCAGGATGCGGTCGCCGTCTTCGGCGGGGATGAGCCAGTAGTCCGGATCGGCGTCGCTGCCGGCGCCGATCGCGCGCGTGATGACGTTGCGACGCGCATCGCGCTGCGCGGCGTCGGCGGCGAGCTCGCCGCTGTCCACGAGCTCCTGCACGACCGAGTGGTCCACGCTCACCTGCTCGAGCCGGCCCTCGCTGAGGCGGTAGGTGCGCGAGTCGCCCAGGTTGACCGCCAGCCAGTACCCCTCGCCGTCGACGTCGGCGACGACAACGCCGGCCAGCGTGGTGCCGGCGCCCGCGCCCCCGCCCGCCGGAAGCGCGGCGACGCGGCGGCGAGCGGTCGCCACGGCGGTGTGGACGTCGTCGATGGCGAGGCTCTCGCGGCCCACGAGCGCGGCGAACTCGTGGATCACCGTCGCGCTGGCGATCTCGCCCGCGTTGTGTCCGCCCATGCCGTCGGCGACGAGGAACAGCGGGGCGGCGGCGAGGTACGAGTCCTCGTTGATCCGCCGTCGCAGCCCGGGATCGGTCGCCGCCCCGAAGGCCAGCGTGATCGGGGTCGCCGCGGCGGTCATCGGCCTGCTCCCACCGTGACGCGGCGATCGCCGAGCTCGAGGCTGTCACCCGCACGGAGGGACGTGGGCAGGCCGGGCACGAGCGGGATGCGGCTGCCGTCGCGCACGAGCGTGGTGCCGTTCGTCGAATGACGGTCGGCGATCCACGCGCCTGCGACGTCGCCGCCGATCTCGAAATGCGTCTTCGACAGGGACAGCGTCTCGTCGCGCACCGCGATCGCGACGGCGCCCTGCTCGGACGCGGGGTTGCGGCCGTACAGAGTCCGGCCGTAGACGGCCATCCGCGTGCCGTCGTCCCACGTGAGGACCGCGATCACGGGGGCATCGGCGTACAGGGCGGCGCGCTGCGCGGGCGGCGGCACGGCCGCGCGGGTGGCGTCCACGTCGTCGGCGGGTGCCCACGCCAGCACCGTCGTACCCGCGGCCGCCATGGCCGGCTGCGGCGCGGGGCGCGCGTCGGTCGTCACCGCCGGTGAGAGCCCGCGTGGGACGGCCGCGCCGAACGGCTCGGTGGTCGTCGCGGCGGGGAACGGCGTCGTGACGCTCGGGAACGCGTCGACGGGCTCCGCACGCGTGGCGGCCGGCTGCGCGGGCGCTGCCTCCTCGCCGCGGAACAGCCACGACAGGTCGGCGACCGGCCCGGTCGGCTGATGGGCGGTGGACAGCGGGGGCGCCGCGGAGCGGTCGGCGGTCGCCGACGGCCGCGCCGGCGCAGCGGACGCGGTGGCGGGCGGCCATCCCGGCACGGCGGACGCGGACGGCCATCCCGGCGTGGCGGACGCGGTCGCCGGCGGCCAGGCGGGCGAGGCCGTCGCGGTGCGGTCGAGCAGTGGGCTCGCCGGCGCCGGCATCGGCAGCGCGGGTGCCGGCGGGACGGGGCTCGGGATGCCGGCGGCCGCCGGCGCTCCGGTCGGCCGGCGGGAGGCGGCCGAGCCGGCGGCGCGGGCTGCGCGCACGTCGACGACGACCGCGCCGGAGGCCATGTCGTGCCAGCCCTGCCGGCGCGCAGACGCGTCGAACAGCGGGGTGAAGTAGCCGACGACGATCGATCCGGCCAGCCCGAAGACGATGTTGCGCCACACGGCGCGCCAGAAGCCGATCGGCTCCCCCGAGCCCGCGTCCGCCAGCCGCAGGCCGAGCAGACGCTGTCCGATGGAACCGTGCCCGCCCTGCATCCCGGAGTAGACCAGCCACCACCCGAGGAGCAGCAGAACCAGGCCCGACCAGGCGAACAGCATGACCGCCGCGAGCTCGTCGGGCTGCAGGGCGCGTGCGAGGGCGACCGTGACACCGGCCACGATGCCGACGATCACGCCGGCGACGAGATACGCGAGGGCGATGTCGATCGCGAACGCCCCGACGCGGCGTCCGATGGTGCCCGAGGGGGCGTCGCCGGGCGGACTCACGGTCATTCGGACTCCTGTGCGGGGCGGGCGGAGTGCTCCGATGCACCCCGCGACTTGTCGGCACGGCGGCGGGATGCGCGCGTCGACGGCCTGTCGGCGGCGGTCGCCGTCGGGTCGTCCGCCGTCGCGGCCGCCGGCCCGGAGGATGCCGCCGCCTCCGGCGGACGCGACGCGGTGCGCGGCACCCGCGCAGGCAGCTCGAACCGCGTGCCCTCCAGGAGCGAGCGGACGCTGAGCCGCGCCCGCAGGCGCTGCCACAGCGATCTTCCGCTGCCCATGCCGCCGACGATCTCGTCGACCTGCGTCCAGAACGCCTCGATGTCATCGGGCGTCGGCTCGACCGGGCCGAACACCTGGGCATCGGCCCGCGTGGCGAGCGTCGCCACGCGCGGCTCCGCCAGCGCCGCCGTGAGCACGCCCGCGTCCTCTTGACGGGTCGATCCGGCGCGCACCGGAGCGCCGTAGTCGGACGCCCTGTCGACGAGCTCGTCCCAGCCGCCCGAGATGCGGTCCGCGGCGCGAGCGGCCTCGCGGCGCTGACGGCGGCGAGCCGCCTTCAGCGCACCGATGACGATGAACGGGGCGAGCAGCACGGCGAGGATGCCGAGCACGCCGACGCCGATGGTGACGATGGTCCACAGCAGCGCCGCATCGAACCCGTTCTCGTCCTCGGACCCGCGGTCGTCGGCGACGGTGGGCGGCAGGTCCACCTGCTCCTGCGGCGGAGGCGGCGGCTGCAGCACCTGCGGCTTGGGGTCGGCCTTGGGCTTGGTCGTCTGGTCGCTCGGGACCTGGTCGTCGGGCGGGGTGGGATCGAACGGCACCCAGCCGGCGTCCTCGAACGCGACCTCGACCCAGGCGTGCAGGGTGTCGCCGGTGGCCGTGAAGGAGCCCTCCGCCGCCTCGTCCTCCGCGGGGTAGAAGCCCATGACGACCCGCGCGGGGATGCCGAGCTGACCGGCCAGCAGCGCCATCGCCGTCGCATACTGCTCATCGTCGCCGACCATCTGCTGCGATCCCAGGAGCGTCTGGATGCGCTCGGCGCCGTGGCCCGCCCGCGAGAGAGGCTGGCCCGCGAGGCCGTGGCTGAAGTAGCCGCCCTCCGAGAGCATCTGCTGAAGTGCGCGGGCCTGCTCGACGGGCGTCTCGGCCTCTGCGACGGCCTCCGCCGCGATCTCGGCGAGGGACTCGGGCACGCCCTCCTGCTTGGGCATCTTCAGCGGCGCGAAGGACTGGTCGCCCAGCTGCTCGTCGCTCGGGACCTCGGGGATGACGGCCTGGAGGGTGTACTCGTCACCCTCTTGCAGACCGGCGGTCACCACACCGGTCGTGGTCGACTCGTTGTAGTGCGCGGTGCGGCGGAGGTCGTCGGCCCGGTCGCCGTCGAACGTGACGCTGCGGACGGCGCCGGCCTCCGGCATCCACACCCCCTCCAGCGCGCCGATCTCGACGTGGACCGTCGCCGGCGTGCCCTCGACGTCGGCGGACATGTTCGTGCGAGCAGGCGTGAAAGCGCTGGAGCTGCCGGTGCCCGAGTCGGACACGTTGTAGACGGTGCCGTTGTAGGCGTCCATGGTCGCCAGGCGCACGCGCGCACCTTCCGGCAGACCGCGCGCGGTGAAGAGCGCCTCGTCAGGGTGATCGCGCACGTACGCGCGGAACGACTGCAGGGGACTCGGGAACTCGCGGATGTCGAACGGCGGGATCACGACGTCGCGCAGCACGTACCGGGGGGAGGAGGGTGCGGCGAAAGCGCTGGTGGCCACGCCGACGAGCGCGGCGATCGCGATCACCGCCGCTCCCATCAGCAGCCGGCGGACGCCGGCGCCCCGCGCTGCCGAGCCCTCGCCCACCGAGATCGCCGCCGTCTGGGGCTGCCACGCCTGTCGCACGGCGAGCCACGCCACGGCCACCAGGCCGAAGACGATGCCCTGCACGACCGGCACGATGGGCTCGGAGGTGCCCAGCGCGATCTCGATCGCGAGGAAGGCGGCGGCCGGGATGAGCGCCCACGCGGCGCTGCGCAGGCGCAACGCCAGCGATGCCGTCAGGACTGCGGCGACGAGCGCGAGGAGGAACGGCACGATGAGGTGTCCGCCGTCGGTCGCCACGGGTGCGACCGTGGTCAGCAGCTGCTTCCACGACATGAACGTGCCGAGCCCGAGGAGGCGGATCGTCTCCAGGGTGGGGATGACGCCGGCGACGGTGGTGTGCGGCAGGGCGAGGGCGCCGCCGAACAGGAAGTACACCACGACGGTCGCGGCCGCGATGAGCAGGATGCCCCAGTGGAGCAGCCTTCCGAGCACCGCGAGGGCCACCCCGAGCACCAGTCCGCCCAGCGCCGCCACAAGGTACAGCGGACTGTCGAAGGTCGGCTGGAACCCGATGATCGGCACCAGCAGGAGGGCGAGCACCGCCCCGAGGTCGAGCACCCAGCGGCGCACCGGGAGCGCCTCGGCCTCCGGCCGCGCGGTTCGCGACGCCCGCGCGGCGACCGGTGCGGCGACCGGCTCCGGGCGCTCCGCGCGGGAGCGGCGGGGGCGCAGGGGCGCGGGGGCGGTCATGCGAGCACCTTCCGCAGCGCGTTCGGCAGCTGCTCGAGCGCTCCGAGCGTCACGACGTCCGCATCGCCGATGCGGCGCAGTGTCGGCGATGCCGCGGCGGAGGCCGCCACGACGGCGAGCGCACGCGCACCGAACGGCAGGCGACTGCACGCGGTGCGCAGGTCGCCGGTGCCGACCCGGCTGCCGCATACCAGCACGACGACGCTCGCCAGCGGCAGCGTCGCGGCGACCGACCCGGCGAGCTCGACGATGCCGCCGGCCCGGGGCTTGGACTTCTCCAGCGCCGAGAGCGAGTCGAGGAACTGCTTGCCCGTTCCGGACGGCAGCGCGCGCTCCTGCACCCGCACCTCGACGCGGTGGGAGTCGCGGAGGGCACGCAGGCCCAGCGACCCGGCTGCCGAGATCGCGAGCTCGAACTCCTCGTCGTCGCGGTAGTCGGCGGGGCTCGTGGACAGGCCGATGACGAAGTGCGAGCGACGGGTCTCCTCGTACTGGCGGACCATCATGCGGCCGGTGCGCGCCGTCGACTTCCAGTGCACGTGGCGCAGGTCGTCGCCGGGCTGGTACTCGCGCAGGGCGTGGAACGAGACGTCGTCGGGCGAGAGATCGGTGGCGGGAAGCCCCTCGAGGTCGCGGAGGAAGCCCAGCGACTGGCCGTCGAAGAGCACGGTCCGCGGATGGACGAAGAGGTCGACGGGCTCGTCGCGGCGGTGCACGCGCTCGAATAGCCCGAGCGGATCGCCGCGCACGACGCTGACCGGACCGACCTTCACCACCGCCCGGCGGGAGGTGGGGATGGCGAAGAGCTCCTCGGCGGACTGGCCGGCCGCGAGCCGGTCGACGTCGAACACGCCACGGCCGTTGCCCACGGGCAGCAGCACGCGCGACGGCAGGATCGCGCGGGACCCCGTGTTGGCGAGCGTCAGCGCCCCCACGGCGCGCTCCCCGACGACGACCCGCGTGCGGTTGAGGTCGAGCGACACGTCGTACGCGGTGCGGCCGATGAGGAACAGCAGGCACAGCAGCAGTACGACGGCGACCACGACCGCAGCCACGGTCAGCTCCCACCACCCGAGCGCCTGCCCCGCGATCCACAGCGCGACGGCGCCGGCGCTCAGCACCCAGGCGGCGGGGCGCACGACCCCGAAGACGCGGCCGAGCGCCGCACCGGCGGGCCGCAGCACCGCGAGCGCCAGCTCGCCGTACTGCGCCCGCCGATCCTCCGCGGCCGTCGCCTGCCCGAGTGCCTCCGTCGCCATCAGGCCGCGGACCTCGCCTGCGGCGCGGCGACGGCGTCGAGCACGCGCGCGACGACCGCCTCGGCCGTCGTGCCGGCGAACTCGGCCTCGGGGTCGAGCACGATGCGGTGGGTCCACACCGGAGCCACGAGCGCCTTGATGTCATCGGGCAGCACGAAGTGGCGGCCCTGCGCCGCTGCGTACACCTTGGCGACGCGGATCATCGCCAGCGAGCCGCGCACCGAGACGCCCAGGCGTGTGGCCGGGTCGTTGCGGGTGGCCTCGGCGAGCTGCGCGGTGTACCGGAGCACGGCGGGGTCGACGTGCACCGTGCCGGCGAGGTCGGCCATGTCGGCGACGGCGCCCGTGGTGATGATCGCGGGCAGGTGCGCCGACGGGTTGCGGTCGGCCGCACCGGCGAGGATGCGCTCGGCCACCGCGAGGTCGGGGTACCCGATCGAGGTCTTCACGAGGAAGCGGTCGAGCTGCGCCTCGGGGAGCTTGTAGGTGCCCGCCTGCTCGATGGGGTTCTGCGTCGCGATGACCAGGAAGGGGCGGCCCACATCGTGCGCGACGCCGTCGACCGTGACCCGCGACTCCTCCATGACCTCCAGCAGCGCCGACTGGGTCTTCGGCGACGCGCGGTTGATCTCGTCCGCGAGGACGATCGAGGCGAAGACCGGACCGCGGTGGAACTCGAAGCGGTGCGAGGCCTGGTCGTAGATCGTGACGCCCGTCACGTCCGAGGGGAGCAGGTCGGGCGTGAACTGGATGCGGCTGCTCGTGCCCTGCACGGTGGCGGCCAGCGCCTTCGCAAGGCTCGTCTTGCCGGTGCCCGGGGCATCCTCGAGCAGCACGTGGCCCTCGGCGAGCATCGCAGAGAGCACCAGTCCCACGACCTCGCGCTTGCCCATCAGGGCCTGGTCGACGTTGTCGACCAGGCGTGAGAAGGTGCCCTGGAACCAGGCCGCCTGTTCGGGGGTCATCGTCATGTTCGTCTCGTTCTCTCGTTGCGTGAAGTGGTGATGGCGGATGCCGCGGCTAGTACCAGTTCATCGGCGCGGCGTCGCCCCAGCCCACGATGGTCACCCAGACGCGGGCGCCGGGGTAGCCGTGGTAGCAGTTCGCTCGGGCCCGGCCGTTCTCCGGCACCCACGTCGTGCTGCCGCCACCCCACGAGCTGTTGCCGTCGTTGCAGCGCAGCGCGTAGTTGCCGGCCGGGAAGTTCGTCACGTCGACAGCCATATAGGCGCACGATGCCGACCCGCAGTCGCTCCAGCTCCCCGACGCGCCCTTGACCGTCTGCGCGGTCGGCCGCGGACGATCGACGGTGGTGGCGGCATCCGAGACGACGTTGCTCCACTGGCCTTCGGCGTCCTGCGCGCGGGCGTCGATCGTGTGGCGCTCGCTGTAGCCGTAGTTGTTCGTGCGCGAGCCGTTGTTCGCCACGTTCTGCCAGCCGCCGCCGTCGATGCGGATCTGCATCTGCGTGATCTTGCGACCGTTCTCGGCGGGTGCGCTCCATTGGAAGGTGATGCTCGTGCCGTCGCGCGTCGCCGAGACACCGGGGTTGCGCACCGGTCCGTACGGGACCGCTCCGTTCGACTGTGCCGACGGGTCGCCGTTGTAGCGCACGCCGTCCATCGCGGTGTACGCCCGCAGACGCACGGTGTACGTCGTGCCGTTGCTGACGCCGCCGATCGTGCGGCCGCTGAACGCCTGCCATCCGCCGCCGTTGAGCGAGTACTCGTACTGCAGTTCACCGGCGTTCGCGCCGTTTCCGGGAGCGGGCGTGAACGTCACGTCGATGGTGCTGTCGCCGCGCGGGGTCGTCGCCTGCACGTTCGTCGGGGCGCCCGGCACGCCGAAGGCGCGGCGCGGAGCGGAGGACGCGCCCCACTCGCCCCAGCCGGCCTTGTTCGAGGCGCGGACGCGGAACGTGTAGTCCGTCGTCGAGGTGGTGACGTTGACGGCCTGGCGGGTCTGCGAACCGGGGATGCCGGTGATCGTCCGCACGACGGACGAGCCCTGCATCACCTGCAGCTCGTAGCCCGAGATGGCATCGCCGTTGTCGGCGGGCGGGTTCCACACGACCTCGAGCTGCGCCTGGTCGCCGACCGGGTCGAGGCGGTTGACCGAGGGCGCACCGGGCGCGTCGGGCGCGCGGGCCGGGATCTCGCTCACCGACCACGGGCTCCAGCTCGACGGCTCGGGCGCGCGGTTGTGCGCCTGCACGCGCACCTGGTACGCGACGCCGTTCTGCAGTCCGTCCCACACCAGCGAGTTGCCGACGACGTCGGTCTTCTGGCTGATCCCCGACGGCGGAGCCGGCGAGATCTCGAGCGAGTACTTCTCGACCGGCGAACCGGGCGTGGTGGGGGTGACCCACGAGACAGTGAGGCTCTGGTCGCCGAACTGCAGCGCGGGGGCCGCCGGGGTGTCGGGCCGTGCGTCGGGACGCGCGGTCTCGGACGGTGCCGACGGGTCGGACGGGCCGACGCGGTTCTCGGCGACGACGACGAAGTTGTACTCGACGTTGTTGGTCAGGCCGTCGAGCGTGCACGTCGTCGCGAGGCACTCCTTCTCGTAGTTTCCTGCGGTGGAGCTCACGAGGTAGCGCTCGATCTCGGCGCCGTTGTTCGCCGGCGGCGTCCACGACAGCACGACGGTGCGATCCTGCACGCTCGAGACGACCGGGGTCCCCGGTGCGTCGGGCTTGCCCTGCACCGTCAGGCGGATGCGCCCCTCGACCTCGCGGTCGGGGTCGCCGGTCGCATCCTGCACGCGGTAGCGGACGACCATCGTGCCGAAGAACTCGGCGTCGGGAGTGACCCGGACCTCACTGCCCGACACCTCCGCGTCGCCCTGGCCGGTCTCCATGACCGCCGTGGTGATCTTCAGGGGCGTCTCGGGGAACGGGTTGACGTCGTTGCCGAGCACGGGCACCGAGACGGTCTTGCCCTGGTGCGCCTCGTCGACGATGTCGTCGTTCGCGGTCGGCAGCTCGCGCGTCGATGCGATGACACGCACGCTGACGGAGCCCTCGATGGGATCGGTCGTGCCGTCGGTGATGCGCAGCTCGATCGTCGCGGCGGTTCCCTTCTTGGTGTCGGCCGCCGCGCTCACGCGCAGCTCGCCCCGTTCGATCTGCGCCGACATGCCGCTCGGCGACCCGCCGACGATCTCGAACCGCAGCTTGTCGGCGTCCTCGGGGTCGGGGTCGGTCGTGAGGCCCGCGAGGTCGAGCACCGCCGCGTCCTCGCCGGGCGCGACGTCCATCTGCCCGTTGACGAACGTCGGCTGCTGGTTCTCGGGCGGCAGCACCGTGATCGGCAGCGTCAGCGTCGCCTTGCGGCCCTCGGGGTCGTCGGGACCCGATCCGTCGGTCACCTCGAAGGTGATCGCGTCGGGGCCGAAGTAGCCCGCGGAGGAGGTGTAGACGAGCGTCGTCTGGTCCTTCACCAGAGACGAGCCGTCGCTGTGGGCCGCGGTGACCTTCGCCGCCTCGGTGATGATGACGGGGCCCCCGCCTGCGGCGCGCACGTGCTCGTCCAGCGAGAGCTCGACCGTCTCGCCGCTCTTGACCTCGACCGGCTTCACGCTCACGAGCGTGGGCGGCAGCGACGACAGCGCGGGGATGTGGATGAAGGCGGATGCCTCGTTCCCGTCGCGGTCGGTGATGGTGTAGCCGGCGAGGCGACCGCGGTCGCCGAGCGTGATGCGCACGGTGCCGTCCGAGAGGACGCGCGAGTCAGCGTCGTCGACGGTGAGCTCGAGGTCGTCCACCGTGCCGTCCGGATCCTCGTCGTTCGCGAGCACTTCGAGGTCGACGACGCCGTCCTCGACGTCGGCGGCGCGGACGTAGTCGTCCCGCGCGATCGGCCGCTGCAGCGGGACGTCCTCGGCGACGGTGATCTGCAGCACCGCCTTCGACTCGGCGCCGCGCGCGTCGCGGATCGTGTACTGGAGCGACGTCTCCACCGGCTCGGAGGGCGATGTGACGACCACCCGGTTGCCGTCCACCTTCGCCTTGAGACCCGAGACGTCGGGGAGGATCAGGCCGTCGCGGACGAGGCCGAACTCATCGCCGTCCGGGTCGGAGTCGTTCGCGAGCACGGGCACGGCGACGGCGCGCCCCGGACGCATCACGACGGCGTCCTTGACGGCGTACGGCGCCTGGTTGACGCCCTCTGGCGGGGCGATGCCGACGCGGATGGACGCTGTGGCCTCGGCGCCGAGGCGGTCGCGCACGCGGTAGGTGAAGGTGTCGACCCCCGCGGTCTCGTCGAACGCCTCGTAGATGAGGTAGTCCGAGCCGGTCTCGACGACGCGGCCCTTGCCGGGCGACGACGCCAGGCCCATGAGCTCGACGGAGTCGCCGTCGGAGTCGATGCCGTCCAGGGGCACGGCGATACGGACGCGGCTGCCGCCGAGCACGCGGGCCGTCAGGTCGCGCGGGCGCGGGGCGGCGTTGGTGTCGGCGTCCACCGGCAGCACCTGGATGGTGATGTAGCCGGCGTCCTTCTGACCCGTGCTGTCCACCGCCTCGTACGTGGCGTACACCGTGCCCGGCTCGTCCGAGGCTCGGAAGCGGACGGTGTCCTGCGAGACGAAGATCTCGCCGTCCTCGGGCTCGACCAGGGGCGGGACGAGGTCGGGCGCGACATGGATCGTGTCGCCGTTGGGGTGGTAATCGTTGTCGAGCACGGGGATCGTCACGACGTCGCCGGCGCGCACCACGACCTGGTCGTCGTTGGCCACGGGCGGTCGCAGCTGCGACGGCGCCGGGATCGGGATGACGATGACGTCGCCCTCGGCGGACTTGGATCCGTTGGAGATGCGGTACGAGATCCGCACCTGCTCCGAGAGCGCGGCCTGGTCGCTGATGCGGAGCGTCTCGTGATTGAGCACGGCCACCGCGATGCCCGAGTTCGGCTCGACCGTCACGGACTGCACGACGAGGATGCCGCCGGAGGGGTCGGAGTCGTTCGTGAGCACGTTCACGAGCACCTCCCCGCCGCTCGGCAGAAGGGCGACGTCGCGCACCGCGACGGGCGGGAGGTCGGTCTCGCCCTCGGCAAGCACGTCGACGCGCACGATGCCCGGCACGCCCGCGGCGCCCGCCGCGACCATGTACTGCACGTAGTAGGTGCCCGGAGCCGAGGAGCGGAAGGTGAAGGTCTTGTTGGCGTAGTCCGGAACGATGTCGGCGCCCGACACCGGATCGACCCGGGCGAGGCGCAGCGGCTCGCGGCCGGCGCCGACGTCGTTGGCCAGCGGCGCGACGGTCGCGGTCTGCCCCGCGCGCACGGCGATGTAGTCGGCGTTGGTGACCGGGTCGATCGAACCGACCGGTCGCACGTCGAAGCGGATGATGCCCACGGCGACGTCGGAGCCGTCGGACACCGTGATCTCGACGTCCTTGCGACCCTGCGTGCCGCCGACGGCACGATAGGTGATGCGGCCGTCGGACGTGTAGTCGGCCTCGTCCCCTTCGGCGGGGGTGACCGAGCCGAGGAAGATGTCGTCGCCGTCGGGGTCGATCCAGTCGGGCAGCACGTTGTAGGTGATCGTGCCGCCGGCCTCGACGGCCACCGTCGTGACCCGCTTCTGCTCGGGAGCCGCGTTGACGTCCCAGCCGCGCACCGCGAGGGAGACCCGCGCGGTGTCGGTGCCGCCGCGGCCGTCCGAGACCTCGTAGGTGAAGGATGCCGACCCGGAGGCGTCCTCGGGTACGGCGATCTGCAGCGAACGGCCGTTGTCGATCGACTGCACCTCGCCGACCGAGGGACCGCCCTCCAGCACCCGCGCGGTCAGCACGTCGCCGTCGGGGTCGCTGTCGTTGTCCATGATGGGCAGGATCGTGGTGCGCCCGGGTCGCACGCCGAGGTCGTCGTCGTTCGCGTCGGGCGGGGTGTTGACCTCGGACCGCTCCGGCAGGACCGTCTCGGTGGTCTCCTCGGTCGTCTGCTCGGTGTCTTCGGTCTCGCCCTCGGGCGGGGTGATCTCGTCCCAGTTGTCGACGCGCTGCATGTCTTCCGCGGCCATCCAGGTGGCGCCGCCGATGATGTCGTTGAGCACCACGACGTCGCGGTTGACGCGGAACTTCAGCAGGGACGTCGGCTCGACGCCCTCGATGTCGACGGTGAGGTCGTCCGCCTCACCCGCGCAGTCGCGCACGAAGCGGCCGGAACCCGTCCATGCCGCGTAGCCGCAGCCCTCGAGCCACACCGGCTCCGCGGGCGCGCCCTCGCCGCCCGCGGGGATCGCGGTCGGCTCCGAGCCGTCGAGGGGCACGCGCAGGAACGCGGACTCGGTCGACAGCGAGACGGCGTCCGCCGCGGCGGACGGCTGCTGCAGCACGGCGCTGCGACCGCCCTCGACGAGGGTCTCGCGACCGTCCACGATGACCGTGCCGGTCGCCGCGTCGAGCACCACGGGCTTGTCGGCGACGGCCGTGACCGTCAGCTCCGCCTTCTCGTCGACGCCGGGAAGGCCGGTCCGCACCGGCTCCTCCGGGGTGTCGTCGGTCCCCAGGCGGATTGTGATGAGCTCGGCGGTCTCGGAGGATGCCGCGTAGACGACGCCGTCCACGCCGACCGCGACGTCCGCTCCCTTGCCGGCATTGGCGACGGGGTCGGAGCCCTCGATCTGGAAGGTGCCCGCGCCCTCCACGGGGAGCGCCCAGATGTCTCCTGACGCGCGGTCGAGGATGGCGACGGTAGACCCGCCCAGGGCGACCTCGGCGTCACCCGGCAGGCTTGCTGCCCCCGCGAGGGCGACCATGCCGGGGTCGATCACGCTGACGGCGGAGTTCGCCCTGTCGACGAGGAGGACGTCCGAGCCGGACTGCAGGATGTCGTAGTCGTCGCTCGTGGTGCGCAGCCCGCCGTCCAGCACCTGCGACTCGTGGTTGAAGTGGCCGACCATGAGGCTCGACTGCTTGGTGACCCAGACACCGCCGTCGTGGAGGTCGACCTCGGTGGTGGGAACGCCCTGGTAGACGAAGGCGAGGGTGGTCAGCGTGACCGCGGCGGCCGTGACGGCGCCTGCGGACGCGAATGCGCGCGGGCGCGCACGAAGCCATGCGAAAGACCTCATCGAACCTCGGCCTCCTCCGGGGTGTCGTGCGTCTTTACGTGGCGTCGGGACCCGACGTGGGGCATCGGGCGCTCACACAGAAGACCTGGGGACGATTCAGCCTAACCCGAGCCACCACGGGGATGGGACGGGCAGTGCCATCGTGTCGATGCTAATCGCCCAGGTCAGAGGCTACCGATGGGGACAATCACCCACCCTCCGGCGGACTCAGCGTACGGCGGCGACGTACTCGCGCAGATGGTGGGCGGTGAGGGTGTCCGCGGACGCGACGAGGTCGGCGGGCGTCCCTTCGAACACGATCGCGCCGCCGTCGTGCCCGGCACCAGGGCCGAGATCGATGATCCAGTCCGCGTGGGCCATCACCGCCTGGTGGTGCTCGATGACGATGACGCTGTTGCCGGCCTCGACGAGGCGGTCGAGCATCCCGAGCATGTTCTCGACGTCGGCCAGGTGCAGGCCCGTCGTCGGCTCGTCGAGCACGTAGATCGCGCCCTTCTTCGCCATCGAGATGGCGAGCTTGAGCCGCTGCCGCTCGCCGCCCGACAGCGTGTTGAGCGCCTGCCCGAGGGTGAGGTAGCCGAGCCCCACGTCGATCATGCGGGTCAGGGTGGTGTGGGCGGGACCCTTGGAGAAGAAGACGGATGCCTCCGCCGCCGACATCGCCAGCACCTCGGCGATGTTCTTCCCGTCGAGGGTGAACTCCAGCACCTCGTCGCTGAAGCCGGTGCCGTCGCACAGCTCGCACAGCGTCTCGACCGTCTGGGTGAACCCGAGGTTGGTGATGATGACGCCGAGACCCCGGCACGCCGGGCAGGCGCCTTCGGAGTTCGCGCTGAACAGGGCGGGCTTGACGCCGTTGGCCTTGGCGAAGGCCGAGCGGATCGTGTCGAGGATGCCGGTGTAGGTCGCCGGACTCGACCGTCGGTTGCCCTTGATGGGCGACTGGTCGACGACCACGACGTCGTCGAACGCCGGGACGTTGCCGTGGATGAGCGACGACTTGCCCGACCCGGCGACCCCCGTGACGACCGTCAGGATGCCGAGCGGGATGTCGACGTCGACGTCCTTCAGGTTGTGCTGGGTCGCCCCCCGGATCTCGAGCGCGCCCTTCGCCGGTCGGGTCGTCGCCTTCAGGCGCGCGCGGTCGTCGAGGTGGCGCCCGGTGATGGTGCCCGAGGCGCGCAGACCGGCGACGTCGCCCTCGTACTGCACCTCGCCGCCCGCGCGGCCGGCTCCGGGGCCGAGGTCGACGACGTGGTCGGCGATCTCGATGACCTCGGGCTTGTGCTCCACGACCAGGACGGTGTTCCCCTTGTCGCGCAGCTGCTGCAGCAGACGGTTCATCCGGGCGATGTCGTGGGGGTGCAGACCCGCGGTGGGCTCGTCGAAGACGTAGCTGATGTCGGTGAGAGGCGAGCCCAGGTGCCGGATCATCTTGGTGCGCTGTGCCTCGCCGCCCGACAGCGTGCCCGACGCGCGGTCCAGCGAGAGATAGCCGAGGCCGATGTCGATGAACGAGGCGATGGTCTGGCGCAGTCCCGCCATGAGCGGGGCGACCGACGGATCGTCGACCGTGTCGAGCCACGTCGCCAGATCGGTGATCTGCATGGCCGCGGCATCCGCGATGCTGGTCCCGTCGATCTTCGACGAGCGGGCGCCCTCGTTGAGCCGGGTGCCTCCGCAGCCGGGGCACGGCATGAACTTCACGGCGCGATCCACGAACGCGCGGATGTGCGGCTGCAGCGAGTCGCGGTCCTTCTGCAGCATCGACTTGGTGATCTTGGGCACCAGGCCCTCGTAGGTCATGTTGATGCCGGCGATCTTGACCTTCGTCGGCTCCTTGTGGAGGAAGTCGGCGAGCTCCTGCTCGGTGTAGTCCTGGATCGGCTTGGCGGGGTCGACGAACCCGGACTCGGTGAACCCCTTCACCATCCACCCGTCGACGCTGTAGCCCGGGATCTTCAGGGCCCCGTCGGCGAGCGACTTCGTCTTGTCGTAGAGCTCGTCCAGGTCGACGTCGCTGACCTCGCCCAGACCCTCGCAGCGTGGGCACATGCCGCCCGTGATCTCGAACGACCGGCGCTCCTTGACCTTCTTGCCGCCCTTCTCGAGGGTGATGGCACCGGCGCCCGACACGGACGGGATGTTGAACGAGAAGGCCTGCGGCGAGCCGACGTGCGGCACGCCGATGCGGCTGAACAGCAGGCGCAGCATCGCGTGCGCGTCCGTCGCGGTGCCCACCGTCGAGCGGGCGTTGGAGCCCATGCGCTCCTGGTCGACGATGATCGCCGGGCTGACGTTCTCGAGCGCGTCGACCTCGGGTCGGCTCAGCTGTCCCATGAACTGCTGCACGAAGGTCGGATACGTCTCGTTGATGAGGCGCTGCGACTCGCTCGCGATGGTGCCGAAGACGAGCGAGGACTTGCCCGAGCCGCTGACGCCGGTGAAGACGGTGAGCCGCCGCTTGGGGATCTCGACCGACACGTTCTTGAGGTTGTTCTCTCGCGCGCCGACCACCCGGATGACCTCATGCGAGTCAGCGATATGGGATGCCATGCGCACGAGTATGCCGGGCGACCCGGACACCCCGCTTCCTCGATCCTGCTCGGTCCCGGGTCGCCACCGGGTTCGGGGCGCGCCGCGACCGTTCGGGGCGCGCGGCGTGCGCCCCGAATGCGCGGCGTGCGCCCCAAACCCGGAAAGGACGGGAGACGGATGCCGCGGCTCAGGTGGCCGCGCCCTGGCCCCTCTTCCGGGTTTGGGGCGCGTCGCGACCGTTCGGGGCGCGCTGCGTGCGCCCCGAACGTCCGGGGTGCGCCCCAAACCCGGGAGAACGGGCGCCCGGACGCCCGGTCGGCTACGGGATCGGGAAGAGCACCGTCGCCCCTGACGGGACCGCCGACGTGACGATGCGGGTGTCGAAGGTCGCCAGCAGCGCGTCGTTCGAGGCCGCGAGGTGCAGCAGGTAGGTGTCGGTCACCTGCGAGCTGGCCAGCAGCCGCTCGGTGTGGACGGAGCTGTCGAGCAGGCTGACGGTGTCGGGGAGGAACGCATGGTCCTCTCGCGCGGCGAGGCTCGCGAGGCTGGCCAGCACGACCGGCGCCGGCTGGCTGTTGGAGTACTTCGGGTGGCTCACGACCCGGACGACGCCGTTCTGCACCAGCGGGCAGGTGTGCCACGGCGCGCCGCCGCGCGACGCGAACCAGCGGTGCGCGCGCTCGTGGTGCACGTGCAGGGGGTCGATGAGCGCGATCACCGCGTTCACGTCGAGCAGGTGGCGGGTCACGCGGAGTCGTCCCGCAGCTCGTTGACGTCGTCCAGGGTGGCGCGTCCCGCCCCGGGCGGCGTGGGCAGGAGCACGATGCCGTTGCGGGTGCCGCCGTGGCGCTGCCGCTCGGTCAGCGTCGCCCGGGCCAGCTGCGACACGGCCTCGCCGAGCGTGATGCCCCGCGCGTCCGCGAACTGCTTCGCCGCGGCGAGCACGTCGTCGTCGATCGTGAGAGTGGTGCGCATGCATCGATCATCATGCATCACGCATCACGCGTCAACGGGCGGCCCGCCAGCGCTCCCGGTCACCAGCCGGGAGGGACCACGGACGCGCTGCCGAGTATCTCTTCGAGGGCATCGGCGGCATTCCGCTGGGTACACCACACGTCGACGAAGAATGCGAGACCGGGCTGCCGGAATGCCCGCGCCATCAGTGCCCAGTTCCGCGCGCCGTCGTCGCCCTCCAGCGCGCGGGCCGAGAGGATGCGGTTGGACGGCGGACCGTAGCCGAGGTACCCGTCCTCCCCTGCCGCGGCGACCTCCTCCTCAGGCCAGCCGACCCACCACGCGACGAGCCGGTCTGTCGCGACTTCGTCGTCGGGCGCCGCGCGGTCGGTCTCGTCAAGGCGCATCTGCTGGAAGTCGACGGTGCAGTCCCCGTCAGAGGACGTGTAACCCCAGGCTCCCCCGTCGTCAGGCGTGGTGAGTGTCCACGCGCCTTCGACGAGCGCGGAGTCCTGCCAGACGGACTCGTCGGGCACATGTCCGGCGGTCGCCTCGAAGTCGACAGGATCGTCGGGGCGTCGGACGTCGACGGTCAGGTCGTCGAGCAGCAGGTTCGCCGCCGCGATGGCGTCCGCGCCTTCGGGACACTCGATCCTCATCGACAGCTCGGTGTCGGCGGTCACCAGCACGCGCGTCGAATGCACGAGAGCATGTTCGCCCGTCCCCTCCCGAGTGGCGGCGATGGAGTGGAACTGCAGCCGCGACGGCGTGCCCGAGATGCTCGCCGTGCTCTCGAAGACGAGATCGCCGAAGGACGTGGGATCCACCTCGCTGAACACAGCCAGTGCGGCGTCCGACGCGGTCAGATCGTCGCTGTCGTCGACGTCGTGATCTTGGATCAGGAGGATGTCGCATCCGGTCGACGTCTGCGTGTAGTTCCACAGTCCCTCGTCCTGACTTCCGGTCGACAGCACGTAGGTGTAGCCGCCGCCCCACAGGCGTGTGTGATTCCACCCCACGCGCCATGGCCCCGAGCGCAGGCCGTCACCGGCGGCGAACGTCACGACCTCAGGCAGTTCGGACGACGTGCGCCATGCCGCCGTGCCGGCCGAAGGGCTCGGTGAGGGTGACGGCGGCGCCGTCGCGTCCGGATCGACGACACGAATCGGCGTGCATCCACATAGCAGCATGCATGCTGCGACGGCGGCCCCCAGAGCGCGCCGCGCCCCACTCCCCATGACCGGATGATGGCCCCGGGCCGACCTGCTGTCAAGGTCCTCCACGCGCCCCGGAATGGGCGTCCCCGCCGCGGGGGTGGCCTACGCCCGCCAGCACCCCTCGACGTGGTCGTCGACCATCCCGGCCGATTGCATGAGCGCGTACATCGTGGTCGGCCCCACGAACCGGAACCCGCGCTTGCGCAGCGCCTTGCTGAGCGCGTCGGACGCGGCGGTCGTGGCGGGCACGTCCGCGAAGCTGAGGGGACGGCGGTGGGATGCCGGTGCGAACGACCACATGAACTCGTCGAGCTCTCCCGGCGCGAGGTCGGCGACCAGGCGGGCGTTGGAGATCGTGGCCTCGATCTTGGCGCGGTTGCGGATGATGCCGGCATCCGTCATCAACCGCGCGACGTCACCCTCGCCGAATGCGGCCACGACCTCGGGCTCGAAGCCGGCGAACACCTCGCGGAATCGCGGTCGCTTGCGCAGGATCGTGATCCACGACAGACCGGCCTGGAAGCCCTCGAGGCTCATCTTCTCGAACAGCGCCCTGTCGCCGTGCAGCGCGACGCCCCACTCCTCGTCGTGGTAGCGGGCGTACTCGAGGTCGTCGCCGACCCACGCGCAGCGCGCGCGGCCGTCGGCGCCGAGACGGACGTCGGTGCTCACCGCGCCAGCCTAGGGCCGGCCTGGACTGTCAAGCCCCTCTGGGGAGAACGGTGCCGCACGTAACGTGGCGGCCATGACTGATCTCACCGGAAAGAAGGTCGCGTTCCTCGCGACGAACGGATACGAAGACAGTGAGCTCACCTCCCCCTGGGAGGCCGTCACCTCTGCCGGCGCTACCGCTGTGATGGTGGCACCGGAGGGCGGCGAGATCGAGGGCAAGAACGGACACCGGCAGTCGGTGGACGTCTCGGCGTCGCAGGCGGACGCCGCCGAGTACGACGCGCTCGTGCTTCCCGGCGGCGTCGTGAACGCCGACCACCTGCGGATGGACGTGGACGCCGTCGCGTTCGGCCGGGCGTTCTTCGAGCAGCACAAGCCTGTCGGCGTGATCTGCCATGGCGGCTGGCTGCTCGTCGAGGCCGACGTCGTCGGCGGTCGAACGCTGACGAGCTATCCGAGCCTCAAGACCGACCTGCGCAACGCGGGTGCGACGTGGGTGGACGAGGAGGTCGTGGTCGACCAGGGACTCGTGTCGAGCCGGACGCCCGACGACCTGCCGGCCTTCAACGCCAAGGTCGTCGAAGAGATCGCTGAAGGCACGCACTCGGGCCAGACCGTCTGACCCCCGGCACCGGCCGCCGCTGCACGGGCAGTCGTGCGGCGGCGCTCGCGCGCCCGCGGGATGGCGTACCCCGGAGGGGATCGCGGGGTCGCGGCATCCGTTCGCCACCCGGTCGTCATCCCGCGATTGCCCGAGCGGGCCGCACGTCGCTTACGGTGGAATGTCGGGCGGCCACCGCTCGCCCCGGCGGGAGGGAACAGCATGAGGATCGTCGCGTCATCGGATTGGCGGGACGCCGTCCCCTTCGAGACCCCGGTCCTCGTCGCAGACGTCGTTCCTGGCGAGCCGACGCGGTGCTTCACGTGCGGGGCGGATTCCGAGCCGCTTGCGCGCACCGAGCTGTGGGCCTTCAAGCACCGCCACCCCAAGAACCACGACGGCTACGTGCGGTTCTACTGCGCCGCACACGTCCCGCAGGCGCAGCGCCGGCCGGAGCCGGCCACGACGCCGGCGACCCGCGCACGGGCGTCGCGCCCCGCAGCCGAGCGGCGCCCCGCCAAGCCCGTCATCCCGGAACGGCAGCGGGCGATGTGCCCGAACTGCTTCGTCGAGGTGTCGGCGACGGGCGAGTGCGGCATCTGCGGCTGGTCGGCCGACTGAGGCCCGGGGCTACTTCTTCTTGAGGGACTTCTCCGGCACCGGCGCCTCGCCGGACGCCGCGAGCGCGCGGTAGTACTCCCGCGCCTCGTCCTGGCGCTTGCGCTCGGCCCCCGACGCGATCGGCGCGCGCACATGCTCGGGGGCGAAGCCGAAGGCGTCCACGAGATCCTGAGCGTGCGGACGCAGCCGCGCGGCGAGCCGGTCGATGTAGCGCGAGACGGATGCCGCGCGCTGCGTCGACAGCCTCCCGTTGATGAGGTACCACGCGAGGTGCTTCTCGATCAGGTGCAGGCCGAAGAGATCGCGCAGCCACCGCAGGACGTGCTTCGTGCCCTCGTCGGAGACGCGGTTCACGCCGTCGGTGAACGCCTCCCACTGCAGCAGCTCGGCGTGCGCCCGAGCAGCCTCGATGAGCTCGGCCTGGTGACTGTTGAACAGCGCCGCGGCCTCGGACTGCGGGAGCTTGGACGCGGGGCGCAGGGCCGCGGCCACGTCGGCCACCATCTGCTGCACGCGCCCGGCGAGCAGCTCGTGCTGCTGGTCGGCCCGCAGGCCCAGCTCCACCGAGCGTGCGGTGGAGCCGAAGTCGGCCACCGCCTGACCCAGCTGCCGCAGGCCCGCGCCGTGGAAAAGCTTGCCCGCGGTCTGCCCGACGGCGAAGCGGGCGAGGGTCGCGGCATCCGCTCCCTTGAACTGCTTGGCGTAGTCGGCCAGCAGCCGCTTGCCGACCAGCTGGAGCAGGACGTTGTTGTCGCCCTCGAACGTCACGTAGACGTCGAGGTCCTGGTGCAGCCCCACCATGCGGTTCTCGGCGAGGAAGCCCGAGCCGCCGCAGGCCTCGCGGGCCTCCTGGATGGTGTCCAGCGCGTTCCACGTCGACAGGGGCTTGAGCGCCGCGGCCAGCGTCTCGAGATCCTCGCGCTCCTCGGGGGTGTCGTGGCGGCCCGAGAAGACGCCGTCGAACTTCTTCAGCAGCTCGTCGTGGCTGAAGAACTGCGCGTAGTTCTGGGCGAGCAGGGGCAGCAGGCGCCGCTGGTGCTTGCCGTAGTCCAGCAGCACGACCTCTTCGGTGCCGGTGCCCGAGTCGAACTGCCGGCGCTGGTTCGCGTACGTCAGGGCGATGTACAGGGCGAGCGCGGTGCCGGTCGTCGCGGCGCCGTCCAGCGACACGCGGCCCTGCACGAGCGCGCCGAGCATGGTGAAGAAGCGGCGGCCGGGACTCGGGATCTCGGACGTGTACGAGCCGTCGGCCGCGACCTGCCCGTAGCGGTCGAGCAGGTTGAAGCGCGGCACCCGGACGTGGTCGAACGCGAGCCGGCCGTTGTCGATGCCGTTCAGGCCGCCCTTGACGCCGTCGTCCTCGCTGACGATGCCGGGGAGCATGTTGCCCTCGTCGTCGCGGATCGGCACGAAGAAGCAGTGCACTCCGTAGTTGACGCCGCCCGTGATGAGCTGCGCGAAAACCGTCGCGGCTCTGCCGTGCAGCGCGGCGTTGCCGAGGTAGTCCTTGTACGCGCCGCGGAACGGCGTGTGGATCACGAACTCCTCGGCGGCGGGGTCGTAGGTGGCCGTCGTGCCGATGGCGGCGACGTCCGAGCCGTGGCCGGTCTCGGTCATCGCGAACGCGCCCGGCAGCGACATGTCGATGACGCCGGGCAGCCACTCCTCGTGGTGCTTCTCGGTGCCCAGCTGGAAGATCGCGGACCCGAAGAGGCCCCACTGCACGCCCGACTTGATCTGAAGGCTCGGGTCGGCGAGCACGAGCTCCTGGAAGCCGGCGATGTTGGCGCCGTTGTCGTTCAGGCCGCCGAACTTCTCGGGCATCGCGCGGCGCGAGCCGCCGTGCTCGACGAGCAGGTGCAGCTGCGTCAGGACGCGCTCTCGGTGCTCGGCCATCGGCAGGCCGTCGATGCGCCAGAACGCCGGGTCCTTGATCATCTCGCGGGCCTCGCGGCGGGTCTCGCCCCACGTGCCCAGCAGCAGATCGGTGACGGCGGCGACGTCGATGCGGGGCTCGGATGCCTCAGCCGCCGTGTGCGGCGCGGTGGGGGCGCCGCCGGCGGGCGTGCGCTTGCTGGTGGCGGGCTTCTTGGTGCGGACGGCGGCGTCGGCCATGTGCATCACCTCTCGGTGCAATGGACAGGAGCAAGTTCTCTCCGACCGTAGGACTCCCACAAGCGGTCATCAAAGCCGCTGGTGGATGTCTACAATCCGAGGGCCAGGCGTCGCGCGCCCGGGTTGTGCGAGACGCACAGGTGCGTGCCGGTCGCAGGCCTCCCCCCTCGGGCCGGGGAGTCCTAGGCTCGTCGGCATGACGCCTCCGCCGACCGCCATCACGACGGCCTTCATCCCGGTGCACGACCCTCGCGCCGGGGCGCTCTGGTACGCCGACGCGTTCGAGCTCGACGTCGTCGAGTCGTCGGACGCGTCGAGCGTCGTGGCCGGCTCGCATGGCCAGGTGACCCTGATGGGGCCGGCGAGCGGCATCCACACCGCGCCCGGCCTGCGCTGGGCGACCTGCAACTTCCGCGTCGACGACCTCGCGGTGGCCCGCGAGCGCCTCGCCCGACTCGGCGCGCACCCGGGCGACGTGCTCGGGGATCCGGCGCGGTGCCTGTTCTTCACCGCGACCGACCCCGACGGCAACACCCTCCTCGTCACCGACCGCTGAGGCAGCCGGTCGACGCGTGGGACCCGGGAGTGTCGGGAGCGGCGGCGACAATGGACCGGATGGCCGACCGCATCGTGACGCTGGAGCCGTGGGGACCCGACGACCTGCCGCTGCTCGAGCGCGCCAACACGCCGGAGATGACCGCGTACCTCGGCGGCCCCGAGACGCCGGCCGAGCTCGAGGAGCGCCACGCACGGTATCTGCGCCTGACCGCCGAGGGCACCGCGGCGATGTACCGCATCGAGGCCGACGGGGTGGCTGTCGGCGGCATCGGGTACTGGCCGGTCGAGCACGACGGCGCGCCGGCGTGGGAGACCGGATGGAACGTGTTCCCCGAATGGCAGGGGCAGGGCCTCGCGCGGGCGGCGCTGCGGCTCGTCGTCCGCGAGGTCGCACGGCGCGGTGACCGCGAACTGCTCGTGGCATACCCGGGCGTCGACAATCCCGCCTCGAATGCGCTGTGCCGCTCTGCCGGATTCGAGCATCGCGGCACCGGGCCCTGGCGCGGCGGCGAGCTGACCTTCAACGTCTGGGTGCTCGACATGTCTCCCCTCGACCTCGCCGGCCGTGTGCCCGAGGTCGACGAGACGTTCGCGTCGCCCGCTCTGGACGCGGAGCGCTGGTGGCCGTTCTACACACCGCACTGGTCGTCGCGGGATGCCGCGGGCGCGCGGTGGCGCGTCGACCCCGGCGGACTCGAGCTGCGGATCGACGCCGACACCGCACCCTGGGCGCCCGACCTCGACGGCAACCTGCGCGTCTCGCATCTGCAGACCGGGCAGTTCTCGGGCCCCCTCGGCACCGGGATCGGGCAGCATCGCTTCCGCCCGGGACTCAGGGTGCGCGAGGAGCAGCCGCAGCACCGGCTGTGGCTCGTGCACCACGGCGTCATCGAGGTGCGGCTCGCCGCGATCCGGCATCCCGACGCGATGGTGGCGTTCTGGCCGATCGGCTTCGAGGAGCGCCCCGACGACTGCGGTGAGATCTGCATCGCCGAGATCTTCGGCAGCGAGATCGACGAGGGCGGAGGCTGGGTCGGCGTCGGCGTCAAGCCCCAGAACGACCCCCGGCTTCGCGAGGACTTCGAGAAGATCCGCGTCGACGGCGACCTCACCGAGTTCCACGACTACGCGGTGGAGTGGACGGGTGACCGGCTGCGCTTCTTCGTCGATGGGCGCTGGGTCAAGACGGCGGCGCAGTCCATCGACTACCCGGTGCAGCTCATGCTCGACGTCTACGAGTTCCCGCGGGCCGACGGCACGCGCGACGCCGCGGCGCTCCCCCACGCGCTGCGCGTGCAGCGGGTGCGGTCCTTCCCGCCGGCCTGAAACCGGCTCGCGCCGCGTGCATCCGCGGCCCTGACGCGGCCGAAGCGCGTGACTCGCGTCAGAAGAGCCCGACGATCCGGCCGTCGTCGTCGACGTCGATGCTGTTCGCCGCCGGCACGGCGGGCAGGCCGGGCATGGTCATGATGTCGCCGCACACCATGACGACGAACCGGGCGCCGGCCGCGAGGCGCACCTCGCGGATGTCGACGGCGTGGCCGGTCGGGGCCCCGCGCAGCTTCGGGTCGGTCGAGAAGGAGTACTGCGTCTTGGCGACGCACACCGGGTAGCCCCCGTACCCCTCGTCCTGCAGGCGCTTGATCTGGGCGCGCACCGCCGTCGATGCGGTGACCTCGGACGCCCCGTAGATCCGCGTCGCGATCGCCGTCATCTTCTGCCACAGCGTCGCGTGGTCGGGATACGTGAAGTGCAGAGCGGATGCCTCGGCGCGAGGCTCCTCGCAGATCCGCACGACCTCGCGGGCGAGGTCCTCGGCCCCGGCGCCGCCCTCGGCGAAGTGCCTCGCGACGACCGCCTTCGCCCCGACCGCCTCGGCGGCGGCGATGAGCGCCGCGATCTCGGCATCCGTGTCCTCCGCGCGATGGTTGATCGCGACGACCGCGGGGATGCCCCACGTGTCGCGCACCGTCTCGAGGTGCCGGACGAGGTTGGCCGTGCCGCGCCGGAGCGCCGCCACGTTCTCGTGCGGCAGGTCCGCGACCTCGACGCCGCCGTGGTACTTCATCGCGCGCACCGTCGCGACGATGACGGCGACGTCCGGCCGGAGGCCAGTGGTGCGGCAGAGGATGTCGACGAACTTCTCGGCGCCGAGATCCGCGCCGAAGCCGGCCTCGGTGACGACGTAACCCGCCAGTCGCAGCGCCGAATCCGTCGCGAGGTACGAGTTGCAGCCGTGCGCGATGTTGGCGAACGGTCCGCCGTGCACGAAGGCGGGCGTGTGCTCGAGCGTCTGCACCAGGTTGGGCGCGAGCGCGTCGCGCAGCACCGCGGCCATGGCGCCGTGCGCCTGCAGGTCGCGCGCGCGGATCGCACGGCGGTCGCGCGTGTAGGCGACGACGATCTCACCGAGCCGTTCCTTGAGGTCGGCGAGGTCGGTGGCCAGGCAGAAGATCGCCATCACCTCGCTGGCCACGACGATGTCGAACCCCGCCTCGCGCGGGTAGCCGTTGGAGGGTCCGCCGAGCCCCACGACGGTGTCGCGCAGGGCGCGGTCGTTCACGTCGAGCACGCGGCGCCAGGTCACGCGGCGCACGTCGATGCCGAGCTCGTTGCCGTGGTGCACGTGGTTGTCGATGAGCGCGGCGAGCAGATTCGTGGCGATGGCGATGGCCGAGAAGTCGCCCGTGAAGTGGAGGTTGATGTCTTCCATCGGCACGACCTGGGCGTATCCGCCGCCGGCGGCGCCGCCCTTCATGCCGAACACCGGGCCGAGGGCAGGCTCGCGCAGGCAGATCATGGCGCGCTCGCCGATCCGGGTGAGCGCGTCGCCCAGGCCCACCGTCGTGGTCGTCTTGCCCTCGCCGGCCGGCGTCGGCGACACGGCGGTCATCAGGACGAGGCGGCCGCGGGGCTTGTCGCGCAGCGTGCGCAGGTGCCGCAGCGACACCTTGGCCTTGTACCGGCCGTACGGCTCGAGCTCGTCGTCGGGGATGCCGAGGCCCTCGGCGATCCGGCCGATCGGCCAGAGGTCGGCCTGCTGTGCGATCTCGATGTTGCTCGTGGCCACGTCGCTCCCCGTCGGCGGGCGCCGTCGCCCGCTCCTGCGCGTCAGGCTACCGCGGGGCGCCCCCGCGCCGAGAAACCGCGGTCTCGCCGAGTAACCCCGCTGTCGGCGCCGAGGACGTGGTTCTTCGACGAGAAACCGCGATGTCGGCGAGAAACCCCGGGCTGCCGCGGGCCCCCACCCCCTCGCCGAGATACCGGGATGTCGTCGAGAGACCCCGCTGTCGGCGCCGACAACGTGGCTGTTCGACGAGATCGCGGTTCGTCGGCGGGAACGGGAGGGGCAGGAGGGGGCAAGAGGGGGCAGGAGGGGGCAGGAGGGATAGGGGGCTGAGGGGGTGGGGCCGACGGGGGACGAGGCCTACGGTGGGGGCATGCCCGATCGAGTCGTGCGCAGGGCCGCCGTCGACGACGCCGATCTCGTCGCCGAGCTGCTCCACACCTTCAACACCGAGTTCGACACGCCGTCCCCGGGCGCGCCCGCGCTGGCCGATCGGCTGCGTGAGCTGCTGGCCGAGCCGCACACGTTCGCGCTGCTCGGCGGCGACCCCGCGGTCGGCGTCGCGCTCGTGACGCTGCGTTCCAACGTCTGGTACCCCGGACCGGTCGCGCTGCTCGACGAGATGTACGTCGCGCCGCATGCGCGCGGGGCCGGCATCGGCGGCGCGATCGTCGACCGTCTCGTGGCGGAGTGCCGCCGGGGCGGGGTCTCGGCGATCGAGATCAACGTCGACGAGGGCGACGTCGACGCGCAGCGCTTCTACGAGCGCCACGGCTTCTTCGGAGGGGACCCCGACACCGGTGAACGGGCCTTCTACTTCTCGCAAGAGCTCTGACCCGCACGGCCCACCGCAGCGCCCGGTGCGGGGTGCGCCGCGCGGACCCCGGCGATGGAGACGGATGCCGCCCGCCAGCGCCGCGGTCGCACCGGCCTAGCCCGCCAGGAGCTCCAGCGCCGCGGCCGCGACCGCCTCGGCGTCGTCACCGGTCGCCAGGAGGCGGTTGGGTCCGACGACGACCAGCACCTCGACGGAGCGCGCACTGCTCTTCTCGTGCGCGAAGCGGTAGGCGGCATCCGCCCCCGGCATGGTGATCGGCGTGGCCTCCGCGACCGCGAGCTGGGCGTCGGAGGGCGCACCGACGCCCGCCTGCAGGTAGAGCTCGGCGGTGCGCGCCGAGCCGCTGGAGAGGTCGTACCAGGGGCACCACTGGGCGACGCCTGCCCCCGTGATGATGTCCCACGCAGCGCCTTCGGGAACGTTGTCACCGGGGAATCCCCGCTCGGGCGCGGTCATCCCCGCCGCGGCGGCGACGACGGGTTCGAAGGCATCGCAGGCCGGCAGGTCCCACCAGTCCTCGGCCGGCGCCGTCGGGGTGCCGGCGAACTCCTCCTGCTCATGCGCGAAGACCGACTGGATCGCGATGTCGACCGCCGCGGTCAGGAGCTCCGTCTCCTCCGGTGAAGCCGCCTCACGCTGCTGGAGCTGCGGGGCCTCGGCGAGCACCCACATGCCGGAGCGGATCTCGCCGCGCCCGCAGATGCCCCACTCGTAGCAGGAGTAGGCCTCGCGCGCTGCGACGAGCTCAGCCGGAACGGCCCCGACCGGCGCGACCACGACCGCCAGCCGCTCGATCTGCGACGTCTGCGCCACCCAGAGGCAGGCCAGTCCGCCCAGCTGCGCGAGCGAGCCCGAGGGGTCGGGCATGACGCCGCGCAGATAGCTCTGCTCCCGCACGGTGGGCTCCTCCCCGTCGAAGACGTCGGCGAGCACGTCGGCCGGAAGGACGCGCGCGCAGTCTCCGTCGAAGGGCACCTCGGCCTGCGCGGGCTCCGGAGTCGGCGTCGGCGTGGCGCTGGGCCGTGGCTCGACGGTGGACGGCGACTGCGTCGCCGCCGGGGTGCCCGCACAGCCGGTCAGCAGGGCAGCGACGGCGATCAGGGCGGCGACGGCGAGGCGAGGAGTCGTCATGTCGCTCACGGTAGTGCACGCCCGACCGCGGGATCGGTCGCCCTCATAACGGATCGAGAACGGATGCATTCTCTCATCGGAATGCGGTCGGCGGAGGGGACGGATGCCGCCACCCGATGCGCTGGGACGAGCGTCGGCCGCCGCCCTACGCGGCCTCGCGGATGACGCCGAGCACGGCCTCGCCGTACGCCTCGCGCTTCTTCGCGCCGATGCCCGCGACCCCGTCGAGGTCGGCGAGCGATCCGGGCCGCCGCTCGGCGAGAGCCCGCAGCGTCGCATCGCCGAACACGATGTACGCCGGCACGCCGAGGTCCTTCGCGACGCCGGCCCGCCAGGCGCGCAGCGCCTCGAACACGCCGACATCGGCCGGGTTGAGGCTGTCGGGCGCGTTGGTCTTGCGCACCCGGGCGACGCCGCCGGAGCGTCCCATCACGTCGCGACGCAGCGGCACCGGGGTCTCACCGCGCAGGACGCCGGCGGCAGGCTCACCGAGGGCGAGGGTGCCGTATTCGCCGCGGGCGACCAGGATGCCGCGCGCCAGCAGCTGACGGACCACGCTGCGCCAGTCCTGCTCGCTGAGGTCGGCGCCCAGCCCATAGGTCGACAGGGCGTCGTGCCCCTGCTGGCGGATGCGGTCGTTCTGGGCGCCGCGAAGGATGTCGATGAGATGTCCCGCGCCGAAGGCCTGACCGCGCTCGCGCTGCAGGCGCACGATCGTCGAGAGCAGCTTCTGCGCGGGGACGAGACCGTCCCACGTCTCGGGAGCCTCGAGGCAGGTGTCGCAGTTGCCGCACGGCTGGGAGGGCTCGCCGAAGTACGCGAGCAGGTTCTGGCGGCGGCATCCGACGGTCTCGCACAGGCCGAGCATCGCGTCGAGGTGCTGGCCCAGCCGGGTCTTGAATGCCCGATCGCCGGGCGACTGGTCGATCATGCGGCGCTGCTGCACGACGTCGCCGAGCCCGTAGGCCATCCAGGCGACGGATGCCTCGCCGTCACGGCCGGCCCGACCCGTCTCCTGGTAGTAGCCCTCGACCGACTTCGGCAGGTCGATGTGGGCGACGAAGCGGACGTCGGGCTTGTCGATGCCCATGCCGAACGCGATGGTGGCGACCATGACCACGCCGTCCTCGCGCAGGAACCGCGACTGGTTCGCGCTACGCGTCTCGGCCGGCAGGCCCGCGTGGTACGGCAGCGCGTCGACGCCCTGCGCGGAGAGGAACTCGGCAGTCTGCTCCACCGACTTGCGGCTGAGCGCGTAGACGATGCCGGCGGCACCGGCGCCCTGGGAGCGGATGAAGGCGACGAGCTGACGCCGCGGGTCGGACTTCGCCTCGATGCGGTACTGGATGTTCGGGCGGTCGAAGCTGGCCACGAAGTGGCGCGCGCGGGGCAGCTGCAGCCGCTCGGTCATCTCGCGATGCGTGGCGGGGGTCGCCGTCGCGGTCAGCGCGAGACGCGGGACGCCGGGGAACCGCTCGGCGAGCGCGCCCAGCGCGAGGTAGTCGGGCCGGAAGTCGTGGCCCCACTGCGACACGCAGTGGGCCTCGTCGATCGCGATCACGCTCAGCCGGCCCCGGGCGAGGAAGCGCAGCGTCGTCTCGGTGTTGAGCCGCTCGGGAGCGACGTACAGCAGGTCGAGCTCGCCCGCGAGGAAGGCGCGTTCGACCGCCGCCCGCTCCGCGGGCGCCTGGGTCGAGTTGAGGTAGGCCGCCCGGACGCCGTTGGCGACGAGGGCGTCGACCTGGTCGTGCATGAGCGCGATGAGCGGGCTGACGACGAGGCCGGTGCCGGGGCGCACGAGCGCGGGCACCTGGTAGCAGACGCTCTTGCCGCCGCCCGTGGGCATCAGCACGACGGCGTCCCCGCCGGCGATCACGTGGTCGACGATGGCGTCCTGCTCGCCGCGGAAGGCGTCGTAGCCGTACACCTCGCGCAGCACGGCGCGCGCGTCGGTGCCGGTGAAGTCCCGGCGGGGCCCCGCGCCGGCGAAGGGATCGATCGGCGCCGACCCGGCCGCGAGGGGGTCGGACGGAGGCATCCACCCGTCCTCCGGGGGCGCCCAGGAGTCGTCCGGCGGAGGCGCGACCTCGTCGGCCTCCCACGCGAGATCGGCGTACGGGTCGCCCTGCGGGATCGTCATCGCTTCCAGGGTAACCGCGGCCCCCGACGCGGGACCGCCCGCCCGCGGATGCGGCGGGAACCGGTGCCGGCCGTCGCACCCGGCGTGACCTGTGGAGGAAGCCGCGTCAGCACCACTTCGCGGCGATGGCCGTGACCACCGCGAGATTGCGGTTGGTCGCGACCCCCAGCAGCTTCGCCGCGTTCAGCGGGTCGACGGACCCCGCCTGGTATCCCGGCCCCAGCAGGGCGTGCGCGGCCCGCCCGCGCACGACCATCTCGCCCTCGGCCGACGCGAGCGCCTCGATCCGCGCCACCGCGTCCGCCGACGGCTCGTCCTTCAACAGGTACACGTAGTGCCGCTCCAGCCCGGGACGCTCGGCGCTCAGCGCCGTGGCGTCCCGGGCGATCTCGGCGAGCTCCGCCGTCGTGAACACGATCGCGGGGACCTCGAAGCCGCGGTCGGCCGCGAACGCCCGCTCGAGGACCGCCTCGATCTTCGCGCGCGAGCGCATCGGCGTCGTGAAGCGCACGTTGCCGGTGTTGATGTGGGTCTCGACATCGGTGAATCCGACGCCCTCGACGACGCGGCGGATGTCGTCCTTGGGGAACTTCCGGTTCGCGCCGAGGTTGATCGCCCGCAGGAAGGCCACATAGGTGGGCATGACGTCATCATTCCGGATGCCGGCGACACCCGGCATCCGTTATCGTCGTCGTCATGCAATGCCGGTGAGCCGCTTCCATCACCCTGCCGCCCGCTGCGATCCGCGCGGGCGCATGATCCGGATGCCGCGACACGGCGTCCACGAAAGGCATCGCATGTTCCCCTCCTCCTCCCTGCCGCTGCGCGGCAGGACCGCCCTCGTCACCGGCGTCTCACGCCGGCGCGGGATCGGGTTCGCCGTCGCGTCGCAGCTCGCGCGCCTCGGCGCCGACGTCTTCGTCCACCACTTCCGCCCGCACGACACCGTCCTGCCGTGGGGCGGCGACGACCTGGACGCGGTGCGCGACGCGCTGCGTGCCGAGCTCACCCCCGGCGCCCGGCTCGGCGACCTCGGCGCGGACCTGCGGGACGCGGCATCCGTTCCCCGTGTCATCGAGGCGGCCCGCGCACTGACCGGCCGGCTCGACATCCTCGTGTGCAACCACGCGCAGTCCGGCGACGACGGGTCGATCCTCGACATGACCGCGGACCGGCTCGACGGGTTCTGGCAGGCCAACGCGCGCTCGACGATCCTGCTGACCCGCGAGTTCGCCGCCCTCCACGCCGGCGACGGACCGGGTGCGCGACCCGGCGAGCGCATCGAGCGTCGCGGACCGTTCGCCGAGCCCACCGGCCGGGTGTTCTGGATGACCTCCGGCCAGACCCACGGCCCGATGCGCGGCGAGGTCGCCTATGCCGCGAGCAAGGCGGTGCTGGCGGGCATCACGAAGACGGTGGCGGCGGAGCTGCTCGAGCTCGGCATCATCCTCAACACGATCGACCCCGGCCCCGTCAACACCGGCTACCTCGACCCGGAGACGACCGACCGGCCGCTCGACGAGATCGAGGCGTGGATGCGCTCGACGCCCTTCGGCCGCTACGGCGAGCCGGCCGACCCGGCGCGCCTGATCGGCTGGCTCGCGAGCCCCGACGGCGCGTGGGTGGTGGGGCAGGTGCTCTCCACGGACGGCGGGCTCGGGCTCGGCTGACGAGGGGGCTGGTCGACGACGCCTCGCCGCGCCGCCTACAGCCGCACGACCTCGGTGATGCGTACGACGGCCGTCCCCGCCTCCTCCGAGGCGGGCAGGTCCACCACCCCGCGGATGCGCCAGTCGTGGTCGCCGGCCGGGTCGTCGACGGTCTGCTCGACGCGCCAGAGACCGGATGCCGCGGCATCCGTCTCATCCACCGTCACCAGGCGCGGCGACCGGGCGGCGCCGCCCGTCAGGATCTCGTCGTGCTCGTCGAAGTACGCGTCGAGCGCGGCCGGCCAGTCGACGTCGGGATCGAGCTCGACGAGTTCGTCGTCGCGCTGCAGCGCGGCCAGCTGCACGCGCCGGAACAGCTCGTTGCGCACCAGCACGAGGAAGGCGCGGCGGTTGGTGAGCACCGACGGCGGCGCGGGCGGGACGACCGGCGCGGCGGGGTCGTCGACGGGATTGACCAGCGCCTCCCACTCGTCCACCAGGCTGGAGTCGACCTGCCGCACCACCTCGCCGAGCCACGCGACGAGGTCGTGCAGGTCCTCGGTCTGCGCCTCGGCGGGCACCGTCTGCCGGATGGCGCGATAGGCGTCCGAGAGGTAGCGCAGGACGAGGCCCTCGCTGCGGGCCAGCTGGTACTGCGAGATGAGCTCCGAGAACGACAGCGCGCGCTCGAACATGTCGCGCACGACGGACTTAGGCGACAGCGCGAAGTCGCGCACCCACGGCTGGCTCGTCGCGAACACCTCGTACGCCTGGGTCAGCAGCTCCTCGAGCGGCTTGGGGTACGTGACCTCCTCGAGCAGCGCCATGCGCTCGTCGTACTCGATCCCGTCCTGCTTCATCGCGGCCACCGCCTCGCCGCGCGCCTTGAACTCCTGCTGCGCGAGGATCGGCCTCGGGTCGTCGAGCGTCGCCTCGATGACGCTGACCACGTCCAGCGCGTAGTGCCCCGTCCCGGCGGCACCGGCGGTGTCCTCCGGGTCGAGGAGCTCGATCGCGGCGAGCGCGAACGGCGACAGCGGCTGGTTGAGTGCGAAGTTCGGCTGCAGATCGACGGTGAGACGGATGCCGGGCGCCGCGGCATCCGCTCCGCTGCGGTCGACCTGGACGACGCCGGCGGTGACGAGCGTGCGGAAGATCGCGATCGCCCGCCGGGCGAGCTCGTAGCGCCGGGCGCGGGGCTCGTGGTTGTCGAACACGAGCGAGCGGACGTGCTCGAACACGTCGCCGCCGCGCGCGATCACGTTGATGAGCATCGCCGCGGTGAGCTGGAGGTGCGGCACGAGGGGCTCGGGTTCGGCGTCGACGAGCCGCTCGAACGAGCCGATGCCCCAGTTCACGACGCCGGTCGGCGCTCTCTTCCGCACGATCTTCTTGCGCTTCGCGGGGTCGTCGCCCGCCTTGCGCAGCGCCGCCTCGTTCTCGATCTCCCATTCGGGCGCCATCACGACGACGGTTCCGGACGTGTCGAACCCGGCGCGGCCGGCGCGACCGGCGACCTGGTGGAACTCGCGCGCCGTGAGCTGCCGCATGCGGGTGCCGTCGAACTTCGACAGCGCCGTGATGAGCACGGTGCGGATCGGCACGTTGATCCCGACGCCCAGTGTGTCGGTGCCGCAGATGACCCGGAGGAGGCCGCGCTGCGCGAGGGTCTCGACGAGACGGCGGTAGCGCGGCAGCATGCCGGCGTGGTGCACGCCGATGCCCGCGCGGACGTAGCGCGAGAGGGTGCGCCCGAAGGCCGTCGTGAACCGGAAGCCGCCGATGGCCTCGGCGATGGCGTCGCGCTGCTCGCGGCTCACGATCTTGATGGACGACAGCGCCTGCGCGCGCTCCATCGCGGCGGCCTGCGAGAAGTGCACGACGTACACCGGGGACTCGCCGGTCTGCAGCAGCTCCTCGACGGTCTCGTGGATGGGCGTGCGGGCATACGAGAAGTGCAGCGGCACGGGGCGCTCCACGCCGGTGATGCGCGACACCGTGCGGCCGGTGCGGCGCTCGAGGTCCTCGGCGATCGCCGTGACGTCGCCGAGCGTGGCCGACATGAGCACGAACTGCGCCCTCGGCAGCAGGAGCAGGGGCACCTGCCATGCCCAGCCGCGCTCGGGGTCGCCGTAGTAGTGGAACTCGTCCATCACGACCTGGTCGACGGCGGCGTCGGCACCCTGCCGCAGCGCGAGGTTCGCGAGGATCTCCGCGGTGCAGCACACGATGGGAGCGTCGGGATTCACCGACGAGTCGCCGGTGACCATGCCGACGTTCGCCGCGCCGAAGATGTCGACGAGCGCGAAGAACTTCTCGCTCACCAGCGCCTTGATCGGGGCGGTGTAGTAGGTGCGACCGCCGCGGGCGACGCACGCGGCGTGCGCGGCGACGGCGACCAGCGACTTGCCGGTCCCGGTCGGCGTCGACAGGATCACGTGCGAGCCCGACACGATCTCGATGACGGCCTCGTCCTGCGCGGGGTACAGCGCGAAGCCCCGATCGCCCGCCCACTCCACGAACGCGTCGTACAGGGCGTCGGCGTCCGGGCCGTCGGGGGATCCGGATGCCTCGGCCGCGGCCGCGATCGTCTCGAGTAGCGTCACCCGATCGAGTCTGCCCGACGTTGCCGCCGGCGCGGGCCGCTCCCGTCCCGACGGCAGGGGCGGGACGGATGCCGCGGGCCGCGGCATCCGTCACCGTCATCAGCCCGCGAGCACGGCCTGGATCACCTGGGTGTACGCGGTGTACCCCGCGTAGGTCGGGTGGAGGAAGCCGGCCGGATCATTCACCGGGTCCAGCCCGAACCAGGGATCGCTCGGCGCGCCGGGCACCAGCTGCACGCCGTGCCCGAGGAACGCCTCCACGACATCGGCGTAGACCACGTTCGCACCGTTCGCGGCGGCCAGCGCCACCGCTGCCTGGATCACGGCGTTGAGGGCGTCCGTGGCTGTGTTGACGGCCTGGGCGAGGGCGGCCAGCGCCAAGCACTGCTCGACCGGTGCGACCAGCGCGCACGCCTGCACATCGACCGGCTCGAGCAGGTGCGGGTAACCGGTGACGACGATGGTGGCGTTGGGCGCGCGCTGCGCGATCTCGCCGATCAGCATCGCGAGCGGTTGAACGAGGCCGGGCGCGTCGTCGATGACGGTCTGAACCGCCATCAGGCACGCATTGAGGTCGCCGCCGGCGGGAACCGCCGCACACTGCGCGTACACCGCATCGAGACCGAGATCGTTCGCGCCCACGGTGAGCGTGACGAGGGTGGTGCCGCGGTTCACCTGCGACAGCTGGGCCCAGGTCTCTTCGATCGTGGCGCCGGAGCAGCCCGGGTTGCGGAGCAGATTGATCCTGGGCACATCGTCGAGCTGGGCGGCGTAGCCCCCGTCGGTGCGAACGCACGAGTCCAGGGGGACTCCTCCGCCCTGGCCCGCCGCGATGGAGTCGCCGAGAGCCACGTACTTCGCCACCGGCTGCGGCGGCGCGGCCGTCGCGCTTGCCGCTCCCGCTCCGATCAGGCCGATTCCGAGTGCCATCGCCGCGACCGCGGCGAGAATGCGTCGTTTCATGATTCCCCTTCGAATCCCCAGCGTTCCGATCGATTCCCCCGTGAATCGGCTGCTGCCTCGTCGCCGTCTTCTCGCCCGAGGGACGCCGCAGTTGATGCCGACGATAGACCCGCGGCATCCGTCCCGCCAGGGGCCCCCGCGCGCGCTGGCGGAATCACGCGCACGACACGTACGTTGAAGGGAACGACGGAAGGAATCCGAGTGACCGACACCGAACAGATCACCGTGACCCGCAACGACGAGGAGCATCGCTACGAGGTGCACGTCGGAGACGTCCTCGCCGGCTTCACGACGTTCCGCATCGACTCCCGCGGGCGCCTGCTCTTCCCGCACACCGAGGTCGACCCGGCGTTCCGCGGACGCGGACTCGCGCAGGCGGTCGTGTCGGAGGCGATGACGGATGCCGCGCGCCGCGGCGAGACCGTCGTGCCGCACTGCCCTGTCGTGGCCAAGTACCTGCGCGAGAACGAGGTCCCCGGGCTCACGATCGAGTGGCCCGGCCAGCCGCACCCCGAGTGAGCGGACCAGGGCGATGACCCGCCTCGACGCCTCGTCGACCGCCGGCGGCCTCCGTCCGGACGCGATGGAGGTGGCATCCGCCGTCGAATGCTCCGGCCCGCGCACGCTGCTGCTCGAATCGAGGGAGGTCCCGCTCGGGGGCGTCCGCGCCATGTCGGTGCATCGCTCGCTGCCGCAGCGCGACCTGCCGCTGGTCGGCGCCTGGTGCTTCCTCGACCGGTTCGGTCCGCAGGACGCCCGCATGCGGGTGGAGCCGCATCCGCACATCGGGCTGCAGACGGTGACGTGGCCGTACCTCGGCGATGTGCGCCACCGCGACTCGGTGGGCAGCGACGTCGTCGTCCGCCGCGGGGCGCTCAACCTCATGACCAGCGGCGCGGGCATCTCCCACTCCGAGTACTCCGTCGGCGACGGCCCCACCCCGCTCGACGCGCTGCAGCTGTGGATCGCACTGCCGGAGTCCCGCCGCCACGGCGCGCCGGCGTTCGAGCAGCACGACGTGCTGCCCGACGTCGAGCTTCCGGCGCTCCTCGGCTCCCCGGGCGCGGCGACCGTTGTGCTCGGCGAGCTCGCCGGGGTCGCGTCGCCGGCCACCGTGTACACGCCGATCGTCGGGGCGGAGCTGCGCATCCCGCCCGGCGCGACGGTCCGCGTTCCCCTGCGAGCGGCGTGGGAGCACGCGCTCATCGCCGTGGCGGGCGAGGCCGAGGTGGCGTCCGCCGTCGGCGACGGGACCGGCACCGTCGTCGTCCTGGACACCGAGCACCTGCTGTACCTCGGAACCCAGCGCGACGACGTCGTGCTGTCGAGCGCGGCCGGCGCGACGCTCTTCCTGCTCGGCGGCGAGCCGTTCGAGGACGACGTCGTGATGTGGTGGAACTTCGTCGGCCGCTCGCACGAGGAGATCGTCGAGGCGCGCGAGGCGTGGGAGGCCGGCTCGGAGCGGTTCGGCCGGGTCGTCGACCACGGCGACGAGCGCATCCCCGCCCCGCCGCTGCCCGCCGTGAGGCTCACGCGGCGTCGGCGACGGCTCTAGGCCCACCCGCCTTGGCCTCGGCCTCGCCCGCCGTACACAGCGTCGGAGGTTTTCGCCGACACGCCGGGGCGAGGCATCCGTCGCCCGGCGCGCCGCCCGAAGCCTCCGATTCTGTGCACGCGTCGCGGCGACCCCGCCCCGGCACGCGAAGAGGCGCCCGGGCCGCAGCCCGGACGCCTCTTCGGTGTGGAACGGTTACGGCACGTCGACCGAGACGACCGTGCGCACCTGCGAGTCGCCGTAGCGCACGACACCCAGGTAGCTTCCGCTCTCGAGGCCCGACCACGACAGCTGGAACTGCGTCGGCGTGGCCTCGGTCACCGGCAGCGGGTTCGGGGTCGCGGTGAGCGATCCGAGTCCGTCCGGCGTGACGAGAGCCGAGGTGGCCTGCCAGGTGAAGGGGTCCGTGTACGAGTACACGTGCGCCTCGATGAGGTAGTAGCCCGCGGTCGGCGCCACGATCTGGACGGCCTCGTCGGCCGAGGCCGAAGCGGACTGCCAGTTCTCGTAGTAGCGCAGATCGGTGGGGCCCACCACACGGTAGACCGTGAGGTCGAGGTCGGATCCGGTGTCGTCGGACGAGTCGAGCGCGAAGCGCGCCAGCTCGGTCCCGGCGGCCACCTGGACCAGCTCGTACGTGTACCCGTCATCCTCGGCCCCGGTGGCCTCGGTGCCGTCGATCAGCACGTCCTCGCGAGCGAGGCCGGCCAGGTTCAGCGGGAGGTCGCCCGTGATGCCCGGCGTGATCTCGATGTCGACGCTGCCGTCGGCACCCTCGCCCTCGACCTGCGCGGGAGCGGCGGCCGTCACCGGGAACACCGCGATCGGCGAGCGCACCTCGGTCTCGCCCGACGTCCAGGTGAGGAAGCCGGTGGCCCACTGCTCGACCGGGGCGTCGCCCTTCGCGAAGGAGACCGTGAACGACTGCGTCTCGCCCGCCGCGCCGAAGGTCAGCGTGCTCGGCTCGACGGTCACGTTCATGCCGGGGACGGATGCCTCGGCGGTGAACGTGCCGGCCTGCGTCGCGGTGACCGTGCGGGTCACCGTCTGCGGGCCGGGGAGGGTGCCGATGCCGAACGACGCCAGGTTCAGGTCGCTGGGATCGGTGGGCTCGATCTCGCCGAAGAGGTCCTCGCCGAGCGCGCCCTCGAGGTACCCCGCCCAGTCCGCGGGACCGTTGAGGTACAGCAGCCCGGGCTCGAAGTACTTCGTCGGGTCGACGTGGCCGGCACCCTGCGCGAACGGGTCGGTGCTGTCGGTGCCGTCGGCCTTGACCGTGTTGTACGCGGTCGTCATGAGCGCGGACTTGATCTCGGCCGGCGTGGCCGTCGGGCGCTCACCGAGGTACAGCGCGCCGAGGCCGGCGACGTGCGGCGACGACATCGACGTGCCCGACTTGAAGCCGAACGTCGGCGCCTCGGTCGGACCGTTGTGGGTGGCGGCGACGATCGCGACACCCGGAGCCGAGACGTCGGGCTTGATGACGTCGGCGCCGTCGGCGAGCATCGGACCGCGGCTCGAGAAGCCCGCGACCTGCGGGGTCGGGGTCTCCTTGCCGGTGATGTTGTCACCCACGAGGGTCGCCGTGGCGTCCGCGGTGCTGCGCACGTAGTCCAGCAGCGCCGTGCGGTGCTGCGCGTCGATGTGCACGGTGGGGACCGAGTGGAAGTCGTTGTCGAGCGAGCCCGGGGTCACGTTCACGAGGATCATGCCCGTGCCGCCGGCAGCGGCGACCTCCTGCGACTTCTCGACGCGAGCGTTCGTGCCGCGGTCGCAGACCACGATCTTGCCGGCGACCTTGGCCGGGTCGAGCGTGCCGAGGAAGCACAGAGCCGCCTCGTTGGGAGCGGCGCCCGCCTTGGCGACGTCGCCCGAGTACACGACCGGACCGGTCAGGCTCTCGCCGAACGGCACGGTCACCGAGGCGCCGGCGGCCTGGAAGCCGTTCGGCAGCTTGACGGTGCCCTCGTACGTCGGGATGGTGGATGCCGCGACCGTGGTGTACCACGGCGACGCGTGGTCGGCCGTGGCGGCACCGGGGCCGCTGTTGCCCGCGCTCACCGCGACGAACACGCCGGCGGCCGCCGCGTTGAAGAACGAGATGTCCTCCGGCTGGAGCACGGTGGTGGCCGAGCCGCCGCCGATCGAGTAGTTGATCACGTCCACGCCGTCGGCGACTGCGGTGTCGATCGCGGCGAGCAGGTCGCTCAGCGCGCAGATGTCGTCGCTGGTGACGAGGTCGTCCGGACCCACGTAGCAGGCCTTGTACGACGCGACCTTCGCGGCCGGGGCGACACCCGAGACCTCGCCGAAGCCGACGCCCTCGACCGACGCCTCGACACCGAAGTTGCCGGCCGCCGTGCTCGCGGTGTGCGAGCCGTGGCCGTCACCGTCGCGCGGCGACAGGTAGTCGTAGCTGAAGTCGAAGCCCGTCGCCGCGGCGCCGTCGGCGAAGAACTGCGCGCCGATGAGCTTGGTGCTGTAGAGGTCCTTCGTCCAGCCCTGGTCGGACGCGTCCACGCGCCGGGCGCGGTACTCGTTGCCGTCGGACTTCTTGAAGACGACGTTGTCGCCGTTGATGTACGGCTTGCCCGTTCCGGGCTTGCCGATGAGCTTGTCGCCGGCGAACGACGGGTTCTCCGGGGCGATGCCGGTGTCGACCACGCCGACGACGACGCCCTTGCCGGCCTCGGCGACGCCGCCGACGGCATCCCACACTCCGCCGGTGCCGGCGTCACCCGAGCCGAGTCCGAGGAACTCGGTGGACGGGACGGCGTCGGGGTGGCGGATCTCGTCGGGGTACACCCCGAGCACGTTCTTGTCGCTCTGCAGCTTCGCGACCTGAGCGCCGTCGAGGTCGGCGGTGAACCCGTTCAGGGTCACCTGGTACGTCGTGGCGGGCGTGACGCCCGCCTCGGCGGCGACCGCCTGCTGCTCCTTCTTGAGGTGGGCGATGTACTTCTGCGAGTTCGCGGAGTGCGCGTCCAGCTGCCTCCCGGTCTCGGGCTTCGTGCGCTGGATGCCGGCCTGGCCGCCGTCGTACGTCGCCAGCGGTGCGTCCTTCAGCATGACGATGTAGCGGCCGGAGGGCGCATCGATCGGAACGGGGGTTCTCACCTCCTCCGGCGCCGCGCCGAAGCTGGCTGTGGCAGTGCCCGTGAACAGTGCGGCGAGTGTGACGACCGCGGCTGCTCTGACGGAGGATCGACCCATCGTGGCCTCCATATTGGTTTTCGTGGGGAGTCGCTGCGCCACTTCGTCGGGGCGCAGCGACCTCAAACCTAACTCTCGGTTGATTCTCGGTTAATGAGAGCTCTGTGAGAATCGAGAGGCCTCCCGCCGATAGGCTGGGCAGGTGGCTGAGCCGACCCGACTTTCGACGAGCGTTCTGCTCACCTGCGCGGCCATCGGCGTTGCGACGGGTGTTCTGCAGGCCGGCGCCGGGGCCGTCAGCGGGTTCGTCTCGGCGGGCGCGCCGATCCTGTACGGGCTCGTGCTCGGGGTGCACGTCCTTCCGGGTGTGGTGGCCCAGGAGCTGCTCCGGCGTCCGTGGGTCGCGCTGATCACGCACCTCATCGCGGCGCTCGTCGCCAGCGCCGTCGTTCCGCTGTGGATCGGCCGGTACATCGGCACCGCCCTGCTCGTCGGCGCGCTGCAGGAGCTGGTCGCCGCCACGTCGCGCTACAAGCGCTGGGAGCCCTGGCGGTTCTTCCTCTCGGCGGTGATCGTGGGCGCCGTGATCGCTGTGGCGATCTGGTTCGCCGCGGACGTGTCGCGGTTCCCGCTCTGGGGACAGATCGTCTACGTCGCGCTCTTCATCGTCGGTCCGGTGGCATGGACCGCCGTGGGGCTCGGGATCGGCGCGGCGCTGCGCCGCGCCGGCGTGGCGCGCCGAAGCAGCGCCTGACGTCGTCCGCGCCCGCGAGCTCGTTTCGCCGCCACCCAGGACGCGGGTAGGTTAGGGAAGGCTAAGTTTCCACCACGATCGGATGCCCGTGTCCACTGCCGCGCCGCTGCTGCGGGTGCGCGAGCTCGGCGTCACCCACGACGGCGAGACCGCCCCGGCGCCGGCATCCGTGTCGTTCGACGTCTCACCGGGTGAGGTCGTGCTGCTCCTCGGACCCAGCGGCTCGGGCAAGTCGACGCTCACGCTCGCGCTGAACGGGCTCATCCCCCACACGGTGCCCGCCGACGTCACGGGATCCGTCGAGGTCGGCGGCCTCGACACCCGGCACACCGCGGTCGCCGAGCTCAGCACCCGCGTCGGCATGGTCTTCCAGGATCCGGACGCGCAGCTGGTCACCGGAACGGTTCTCGACGAGGTCGCGTTCGGTCCGGAGAACCTGCGGATGCCGGTGCCCGACGTCCTCGCCCGCACCGAGGCCGCCCTGCGCCGCGTGGGGCTGTGGGAGCGCCGCTCCGAGAACCCCGACCGGCTGTCGGGCGGCGGACGTCAGCGGCTGGCGATCGCCTGCGCCCTCGCGATGGGCTCGCCGCTGCTCGTGCTGGACGAGCCGACCGCGAACCTCGACCCCGCCGGGATCGAAGAGGTCTACGCCGCCCTGGCCGAGCTCGTGGCCGCCGGGGATCGGGCCATCCTGCTCGTCGAGCACAACCTCGATGCCGCGGTCGGATTCGTCGACCGGGTGGTCGTGCTCGATCACGACGGGCGGCTCTTCGCCGACGGCACCGTCGACGAGGTCCTCCGCGGCCGCGCCGAGGAGCTGCAGCGGATGGGTGTCTGGCTGCCCGTGTCCACGATCGCCGCGCTGCGTCTCCGCCGCGCCGGCTTCGCGCTCGAGCCGCTTCCGCTCACCCCCGACGAGCTGCGCGCCGCCCTCGACGCCGAGCCCGCGCCCGTCCCCGCAGCATCCGCGTCTCCCCCCGCACCGGCCCCCGCGGCATCCGGAATTCGGACAATCGCGCAGATTCCGGATGCCGCGCCCGCCGCAGTCCGGAGAACCGCTGAATCTCCGGTTTCCGAACCGGCCGCAGGCAAGCCAACCGGCCCGCTCATCCGCGTGCGCGGCCTTACGCTGCGCCGCGGCCGCACCGAGGTGCTCCACGACATCGACCTCGATGTTCCGCGCGGCGCGTTCGTCGCGGTCGTCGGGGCGAACGGCGCGGGCAAGACCAGCCTCATCCAGGCGATGGCGGGCGTCGTCGCGCCGCCGAAGGGCACCGTGCACGTCGACGGGGTCGACGTCGGTCGCGCTGACGCCCGCACCCTGAGCCGGCGCATCGGCTTCGTGTTCCAGAACCCCGAGCACCAGTTCATCGCGCCCACGGTCTTCGACGAGATCGCGCACGGCCTGCGGCTGCAGCGCCTGCCCGAGGAGGAGGTGCGGACGCGCACGACGGCTCTCCTGGATCGATTCGGGCTCGCCTCGAAGGCGGCGAGCCACCCGTTCCTGCTGTCGGGCGGCCAGAAGCGGCGGCTCTCGGTCGGCACGGCGCTCGTCGCCGGGGCCCCCGTGCTCGTGCTCGACGAGCCCACCTTCGGCCAGGACCGTGCACGGGCGGAGGAGCTGCTGTCGCTGCTGTCGGAGCTGAACGCCGAGGGCACCACGATCCTGGTGGTGACCCACGACATGCAGCTGGTCACCGACTACGCCGACCGCACCGTCGTGATGACCGGCGGCCGCGTGCTCGCCGAGGGCCCGACCGCCGAGGTGTTCGCCGACGACGCCCTCATCACCGGCGCAGGCCTGCGCCCGCCGCCGCTGCGGCGTGCGCTGCGGAACGTCGTGCGCCACCCCGAGCTCGCCCGCATCGCGCGTCTGGCCGATCTCCCCGGCAGCCGGGCGGCCCTCCCGCGCTCCGAGCCCGACGGGGCGCCCGCCCAGCTCCCGAACGGCGCCGCGTCGGCCGAGCTTCCGAACGACGCGTCGAGGTCGCCCGAGGTCGCCGATCCCAACCGCTCCGCCACGAATGGTCAGGAACTCGGCCCGCACGCGGCACCCGCCCCGCACGCCGCGGGAGGTGCGCTGTGACCGACACCGGGCCCCTGACCGTGGCGACCGCGTCGCGCAGCGCGGTCGATCCGTACGCGCGGCGGGTCGAGGCATCCGCTGTCCGCTTCCTCTACGGCCTCAACCCGCTCGCCAAGCTCGCTGCACCACTGCCCGCCGCCGCGCTGCTCGTCTTCGTGCGGGACGCCGCGACCCCTGCGGCCTTCCTCGCGCTCGCGTACGCCGTGCTGCTGGTGGGCGTCTCGTTCACGCGGCGCCTGGCGGCGATCCTGTTCCTCGTGCTGCCGCTCGGTGCCCTGATCATCGGTTTCGGGTTCGCGCTGTGGACGGACGCGTCGCGCGTCGACCAGTCCTGGGTGGCGTGGCAGCTGGGCGGCTGGACGATGTACGGCGGAGCCCTCGCCGTCGGCTTCGCCACCGGGCTCCGGCTGTCGGCCATCCTCGCGCTCACCCTGATCACCGGCCTGTCGACGACGGGTCCCGACCTCGTGCGCGCCACGGTGCAGCAGCTGCGGGTGCCCTACCGGATCGGCTACACCGCGCTCGCGGCATTCCGGTTCCTGCCCCGTTTCGGGTACGAGCTCGACGTGATCCGTCAGGCGCATCGCGTGCGCGGTGCGCACGGCGGACGGGGGCCGTTCGTCGCGGTCGCGCGGTGGTTCGGCTACATCGTGCCGCTTCTGGCCGGAGCGATCCGCCACGCCGAGAGGGTCGCGCTCGCGATGGATGCCCGCGCCTTCGGGGCGCATCCCGACCGCACCGAGCGGTACACCGTGCCGTGGCGGGCGCGCGACACCGTCTTCACGCTGGCCTTCTGGGCGGTCTCCGCGGCTCTGCTCGCCGCCACCTTCCCGTGGGGTCTGGCCTGACCTCGAGCGGGCCTCCGCTCGGGAGCGACGGATGCCGGAGACCCGGCGCCTCCGCAGAGGGCCGGGTCGTGGCATCCGTCAGCGCTTGCCGACGATCTGGCGCGAGACGATGTCGCGCATGATCTCGTTCGTGCCGCCGTAGATGCGGTGCACGCGGGCATCGAGATAGGCGCGGGCGATCGGGTACTCGGTGATGTAGCCGTAGCCGCCGTGCAGCTGCACGCCGACATCGAGGAGCTCGGCCTCGCGGTCGGTCGTCCAGAACTTGACCTTCGCGGCCTCCTCGGCGGTGAGCTTCTCATCCCGGTAGAGCATCATCGCGCGGTCGACGTAGGCCCACATGACGTCGACGGTGGTGGCCATGTCGGCGAGCTTGAAGCGGGTGTTCTGGAAGTCGGCGATGCGCTCGCCGAACGCCTCACGGCTGAGCACGTAGTCGCGGGTCCACACGAACGCGGCCTCGCCCGCTGCCGCCGCCGCGACGCCGATCGACAGGCGCTCGAGCGGCAGGTTCATCATGAGCTGGATGAAGCCGAGGCCCTCCTTGCCTCCGATGAGGTTCTCTTCGGGAACGAAGACGTCGGTGAACGACAGCTCGGCGGTGTCCCAGCCGTGGAAGCCCATCTTCTCGAGCTTCTTGCCGTGGTCGAAGCCCGTCATGCCGTCCTCGAGGATCAGCAGGCTGAAGGCATCCGGCCGGTTGCCCTCACCCGTCTTGACGAAGGTGACCACCATGTCGGCGGTCTTGCCCGACGAGATGAAGGTCTTCGCACCGTTGACGATGTAGCCGCCCTCGACGCGCTTGGCGGTGGTCTTGATGCCGCGGAGGTCCGAGCCGGCGCCGGGCTCGGTCATCGCGAGGGCGCCGAGGATCTCGCCGGTCGCCATGCCCGGCAGCCACTTCTCCTTCTGCTCCTGCGTGCCCATGTGCACGATGTAGGGCACGGCCAGGTCGTCCTGGATGCCGAGGGCGCCGGCCAGCGAGCCGAGGCCCGCGCCGATCGTCTCTTCGAGCACGATCGAGCGGAAGCGGTAGTCCTGCAGCATGCCGGCGCCACCGAACTCCTCGGGCACCGACAGGCCGATGATCCCGGCCTCGCCCGCCGCCAGCATGGTGGCGCGGTCGATCTCGCCGTCGCGGTCCCACTGCCGGCGCTTCTCGTCCGAGGCGTAGCGCTTGATGAACTCCTTGACGACGTCGCGGAAGGCGTCGTGGTCCTCGTCGTAGATATCCCGCTCCATGGCAGGCGAACCTCTCTCTTCGTCGAGCCGGCGTCCCGTCGCGGCCCCGGTACCCCGATCCTACGCCGCGCCCGCGACATCCAGTCTCACTTCTCGTGGGATTGAGTTCCTTCAGCGGGGACGCCGCTCCCGCTCACTGCGCGTAGTCCGGCGCGGGGGCGAGGGCGAAGAAGGCCTCCAGCGACGTCCACCCGCCGTCGTGGTACGCCTTGGCGAGTTCGGGCCCGATGTAGCGCAGGTGCCAGGGCTCCGGCAGGTACCCGGTCACCTCGGTCGCGCCCTCGACGTAGCGCACGATCCACCCGTGCTCCCACGCGTGCGCAGCGACCCACTGCCCCTGCGGCGTCGCAGCGAGGTCGTCGAGTGTGCCGCAGGCGCCGGCGCACGCGACGACGTCGGCCCCGAGGCCCAGCTGGTGCTCGCTGTACCCGGGCCGCGCACTGACCTGATCGGCACGGTCGCCACGCTCTGCGAAATGCCGCCCGTAGGTCTGCTGCTGCGTCTGGTATGAGCGGAACCCGCTCTCCAGGGCGATCTCGCCGACGCCAGCCGTGCGCGCCGCATTGACGAGCGAGGTGAGAGCGGATGCCGCCTCCGTGCGCAGGGCGCCTCCCTCGATGTTGCGCACGCCGTCGGGCAGCACAAGGCCGCCGGGGCGATAGTCGATCGGAGACGCCGGCCGCAGCTTGTCGACGACGGCCCAGATGCGCGATGAGTCGCCGAGGTCCACGCACGGCGCACGGCCGTCGACCACTGCCGAGCGGAACGCCTCGCCGCCGCCCGCGGCGACGATCGCCTGCTCGTCGGCGCCCGAGCGGAGCGCGGTGAGGAACTCGGGCAGAGCGCACAGGTCTGCGGCCAGCGGCGACTGCTCCACGGCGGGCACGGGGAGCTGCTCGATCTCGCGCGCCTCCAGCGTGGTGGCGAGCGCCGCCTCGACCTCTGCCGGCGGGGCGGGCGGCAGCATCGCGGCCGTCATCGCCGCCGAGCCGAGCAGCAGTGCCGCACCTGCGGCGAGGCCCGCCACCGCGGCGACGCGGCCCGTGAGCCGCCGGGGACGCGCGTGCCGGACCGGCTGCGCGTCCTCGCCGACGGCGAGGATCTCGGCGCCGCGGGCGGCCCGCCGCTCACTCGTCACCGGGCGGCTATGGCGCGCGACGCGCCCGCCCGGTCGCGCTCGCAGCGAGGGAACCGGATGCGTCGCTGCCGTGTCGGGCGCGGCCGCCGCAGGGGAGGTGGTGCGAGGCGCGGACGCGGGGGATGCGGTGTGAGGCGCGGACGCGGGGGAGGCCGTGCAGGCCGCGGCAGCGGGTGCAGGTGCGGCGGACGCGGCGTCCGGTGCGACCGCGGCGGACTCCTCCCGGGCGCGCCGCGCCGCCTCATCGCGCATCGCTCGGGCAGCGCGACGAGTCTCGGGAACGGCTCGGGGGGTGGCGAGCCGGCCAGGCTCCGTCACGCCTGCCATTCTGACCTGGACGGAGCATCGGCGCACGCTTTCCCGCGATGTTCGACACGCCGCCCCGGTGTCTTGACGCGCTTTCGAATTTTTGTTCTCATGGGTGAATGCGTTGGCAGGGTCAGGAGCTGGGTGTGGCGGATGCCGCGGCCCTGCCCGGCCTCGAGCAGCTCAACGGCCTCGTGCGCTCGGTCACCACGCCCGAGTTCGCCGGCGTGACCTTCCACGAGGTGCTCTGCAAGTCGGCGCTCAACCATGTGCCGCTGGCGTCCGCGATGCCGTTCGACTGGACCGTGAACCCGTACCGCGGATGCAGTCACTCGTGCGTGTACTGCCTGCATCCCGACACGCAGGTTCTGATGGCCGACGGACGCAGCAAGCGCATCGGTGACGTTCGCGCGGGTGACGAGGTCGTCGGCACCCGTGGGGAGGGCGCCTACCGCAGATACGTCCGCGCGACAGTCTCCGCACAGTGGGAGACGCGCAAGCGCGCGTATCGTGTGACGCTCGCCGACGGCACCGTGCTCGTGGCGAGCGGTGACCACCGCTTCCTCACCGAACGCGGCTGGAAGCACGTGCAGCCCGCACCGAAGGGGGCGCCGCAGCGACCGCACCTCACGACGAACAACAAGCTCCTGGGCTTCGGCCTCGGCGGCACCTCGTCCCCCGCGCTTCCGACGGATGCGTACCAGTCGGGCTATCTCTGCGGCATGATCCGCGGTGACGCGATGATGCTCAGACGGTCGTACCCGCGAAGCAACGGGCGAGGGACCTATGTGGCACATAGATTCCGGCTCGCTCTGGGGGATTCTGAGGCGCTGGACCGCTCCCGCGGCTACCTCGAGGCGGCAGGCGTGCGGACGACCCTCCGCAGATTCTCGGCCGCGACGGCAGAACGCCGCGAGATGAACGCCATCTTCACTTCACGCGGGTCGGATGACGACGCGATCACAGAACTGATCGGGTGGCCGCTTGACCCGTCGCCAGAGTGGTCTCGGGGGTTCCTTGCCGGCGTCTTCGACGCCGAGGGGAGCTGCAGCCGGGGAGTGCTGCGGATCACCAATCGCGACCCCCGGATCCTGTCTGCGATCTGCGGCGCCCTCGACGCGCACGGCTTCCCCCATGTGCAGGAGCCGCCCCGCGCGAATGGCGTGAGCGCCGTGCGGCTGCTCGGCGGGCTCCCCGCCCGGCGCCGGTTCTTCGAGCTCACCCAGCCCGCGATCACCCGCAGACTGTCCCTCATCGGCGACGCCGTCAAGTCCGCCGCACCACTGCGGGTGGTCTCCATCGAAGACCTCGGCGAGACGATCGACATGGTCGACATCACGACATCGACGGGTGACTTCATCGCGAACGGGGTGATCAGCCACAACTGCTTCGCCCGGGGCACGCACGAGTACCTGGATCTCGACGCCGGGCGGGACTTCGACACGCAGGTCGTCGTGAAGATCAACGTCGCCGACGTGCTCGAGAAGGAACTGCGGCGGGGCAGCTGGCAGCGCCAGCCGGTGATGCTCGGCACCAACACCGACCCCTACCAGCGCGCCGAGGGCCGCTACCAGCTCATGCCGGGCATCGTGTCGGCGCTCGCCGAGTCGGGCACGCCGTTCTCGATCCTCACGAAGGGCACGCTGCTGCGGCGCGATCTGCCGATGCTGACGGATGCCGCGGCCCACGTGCCCGTCACGCTGGCCATGTCGATCGCGGTGTTCGACGACGAGCTGCAGCACCTGATCGAGCCGGGCACGCCGAGCGCCTCCGCCCGGCTGCAGACGGTCCGCGCGGCCGCCGACGCGGGCTTCCGCGTCACGGTGTTCCTGATGCCGATCATCCCGCACCTGACCGACTCGACAGCAGCGATCGACCACGCGCTGTCCCGCATCAAAGAGGCCGGCGCGATCCGGGTGGTCTACGGCGCACTGCACCTCCGGCCGGGCGCGAAGCAGTGGTTCATGCAGTGGCTCGAGCAGCGGCATCCGGAACTCGTGCCGTCGTATCGAGGGATGTACCCCGGCGTGACCGCGAATGCGCCGAAGGCGTACCGTGCATGGCTGGCGCAGCGCGTGCGGCCGCTCCTGCGCGCGCACCGGCTCGACGGGCGCGCCGAGGAGGAGCACGGGCGCGGGGCGCCGGTGGCAGGACTCGCCGACCGCGCCGACGCACGCGCCGCTCCGATCGTCACGACCTCACGCGGGCGTGCCGCCGCCGCGAGCACGAGGAACGCGACGGCGAGGAGCACGACGGCGAGGAGCGCGACGCTCGGCGCCGAGGCATCCGGCCGGCTCTTCTGACGGCGAGCCCGCCCTCAGCCGGCCAGCGTCACGCGCACGGCCGCGGCGTACGCGACGTACCCCGCGCTGTTGGGGTGGAAGGCGTTCCTGCTGCTGAGCCACCGGAAGTCGTTGATCCACGGGGCGGTGCTGCCGATGCCGTGTCCGGCGAAGTCGTCCTCGACGTCGACGAAGCGGGCGCCGTTGGCGACGGTCACCTGCTCGATGACGTCGTTCAGGACGACGGTCTGGTCGTTCACCTCGTCCGCCCACGTGTACTTGGGGTTGACGCCCGAGGAGTTCTCCCAGAACAGCAGCGGGTACCCGGTCACCACGATGCGCGCAGTCGCGGCCTTGGTGCGGATCGCCCCGATCACGTTCGCGATGCTGGCCTTGAAGGCGTCCGAGGTCGCGATCGCGGACCCCGCGGCGATCTTCGAGGAGCAGGTCGAGGTGACCAGGACGAAGCAGTTCTGCATGACGTCGGCGAACCCGACGTCGTTGCCGCCGACGGTCACCGTGACGATGCTCGCGTCGGCGGGGATGCCGGCGACCTGCGTCAGCACCGCGGACGTGTTGGCGCCCGAGCAGGCGAGGAAGGCGACGAGCCGCTTGTCGGGATCGGCGTCGAGCAGCTTCGGGTAGCTCTTCGAGCTGCGGTAGCAGGAGCTGTCGAGATAACTGTCGGCGCCCACGCCGGCGGCGAAAGAGTCGCCCACCGCCGCGTACGCGGGTTCGACGGTGCCCCCGCCGCCTCCGCCGCCTCCGCCGCCGCCGTTGCCGCCGCCGGGCTTGTCGGGCTTCGCGGCCGCGACCGGCGCGGCCCAGCCCGCCTCAGCGGGGGCCGCGACGGCGAGCAGGCATGCCACCGCCAGCGCGGCGACCACCGCAATGACGGCGCGCAGCCGGCGCCGCGAATCCTCGTGCGTCCGCACGCGTGTGATCGAGACGTCCATCGGAATACCCCCAGTGCTCTCGACCCCCCAGTCGACTCGACGCCTTCGTCGATGGTCACAGCAATACCACAGCGGCCATCGGGGCGGAAGGGCCCCGCTGCGACGGGGCTCAGACTCCCACCGGCACGGAGCGTGCCGCGCCGGCGGGGAGCGGTGCCGGCTCAGGTCGTCCCTGGGCGATCGGCGGGGCCGATGGCGCCGCGGCGACGGCCGGTGCGGCGAGGTGCGCCAGCACCGCGTCGAGCACGACGTCTGCCGCGAGCAGCCGGTTGTGCCCGAGTCCGCGCGTCTCCAGAAGACGGGCACCGGGATGCGCCGCCGCGATGCGCTGCGCCTCCGCGAAGGGCACGAGGCGGTCTTCACGGTCGTGGGCGATCAGCAGCGGCACCGTGGCCGGCACGGGCCGCTGCACGCTCGACAGCCACGCGAACGGGTCGGGCTCACCCGGGAAGTACCGGCTCGCGAACAGCTCCTTCATCCGGAGCGACACGGCATCGGAGTAGCCGAGGCCCGCCTGGAACTGCGTGAGCAGCGCAGCGGCGTCCGCCGGCGCGGCGATGGTGACCACCCGCGATGCCCGGATGCCTCCCGCGGCGCCGATCAGCGTGGCGAGCCCGCCGAACGAGTGCCCGATCATGGCCTCGAACCCGCCGTGGCGCTCCTGGAGGGCCGCGAAGACGTGGAGCCAGTCCACGAGGTACGTGCGCCGCCCGGCCGAGTTCCCGTGGGCCGGCGCGTCGAACGCGACGACACGGTAATCCTCGGCGACGAGCTCGCGGATGAGCGGCGCGAACTGGCTGGCGCGCGCATCCCAGCCGTGCGCGAGCAGCACGACCCGGTTTCCGCCGCCCCACTCGTACGTCTCGACCTCGGCACCGCGCCGATCTACGCCCGCGACCGTGACACGACCGCGTCGGGCGCGGGACATCGTCGGCTCGTGGTCGGGGTGAACGGGCCGCGGTCTGGCGACGCGGCCGAAGAGCGGCATCGCGACGGCGGCGCCCCACCGGGGCGAGAGGGCGCCTGCGGCGCGGACGGACGTGCCGGCGACGGCGGCTGCGATATCCATGATGCTCCGATCCGAAGAATACGAACGGTCGTACTTATGAATACGAACGATCGTACGGTAACCTCGAGGCATGGCACAACCCCCCGTCGACCGCCGCCGCCTGCGCGGCGACGAGTCGCGGCGTGCCGTGCTGTCACACGCGGTCGACACGGCGACGGTCGAGGGTCTCGACGGCCTCACGATCGGCCGGCTGGCGGATGCCTCGGGGCACAGCAAGAGCGGCATCGCCACGCTCTTCGGGTCCAAGGAGCAGCTGCAGCTGGCCGTCGTCGCGGCGGCGCGAGAGGTCTTCATCGATCGGGTGGTGGCGCCCGCCCGTGCCAGGACACCGCGCGGGCTCGTCCGGGTCTGCGCGCTCCTCACCGACTGGGTCTCCTACTCGCGCGACCGCGTGTTCAGCGGCGGGTGCTTCTTCGCGGCGACGTCCGTCGAGTTCGATGCCAAGCCGGGTGCCGTGCGGGACGCCGTCATCGCCGCCTCGGGCCAGTGGGAGGAATACCTCACCGCGAGCATCGAGCACGCGATGGCCGCCGGCGAGCTGCCGCTGCTCGACGATGCGCGCCAGCTGACGTTCGAGCTGGTGTCGTTCCTCGAGGCCGCCAACACCCGCTCCCTGCTGCACGCGAGCGATGAGCCGTACCGCCGCGCCGAGGTCGCCGTCCGCGCCCGGCTGACGGCGCTCGGCGGTGACCCCGCGCTGGTCGACGCGATCGGCGCAGCCTCCACGCCCTGAGCCGCGTCCGCGCCGCGCGCCCCTGGCGCGGACCGGATGCGCGGAGGACGATGTCGGGATGGCGCGCTTCCTGCTGTCGGCGATGCCGTTCACCGGGCACGTGACCCCGCTGCGGGCGATCGCGCACGCGCTCGTGGGGCGCGGGCACGACGTGCGGTTCTACACCGGCTCGGCCTTCCGGGCCGCGGTGGCGGCATCCGGCGCGGTCCTCGTGCCATGGCGCAGCGCCCCGGACTTCGACGAGAACGATCTGCGCGCGTCGTTCCCGCGACTGGAGGGCAGGAAGGGCATCAGGCAGGTCTTCGTGAACCTCGAGGACGTCATGATCGGCACGGCCCCCGCGCAGGTGGAGGATCTGCAGGCGGAGTGGGACCGGGAGCCGTGGGATGTCGTCGTCGCCGACGAGACCTCGGTCGGCGTCGCGCTCTTCGCGGAGCGGACCGGATGCCCCTGGGCCACGGTCGCCGTGCTGCCGCTGAGCCTGCCGAGCCGGCAGGGCGCCCCCAGCGGCCTCGGCCTCGCGCCGGGCCGCAATCCCCTCACGCGCGCGAGGGATGCCGCCCTCCGCGCAGTGGCGCCGCTGCTGATGCGTCCCCTCGTCGCACCGCTCGCCCGCGCGCGCGCCGCCGTAGGCCTGCCGGCGGACGCGACGCCGTTCGCGGCAGCGGTGTACTCGCCCGAGCGCATCCTCGCCAGCGGCGCGCCACTGCTCGACTTCGCCCGCGCGCGGCCCGACCACCTGGACTTCGTGGGACTGCTCGCGGCGCCGGCATCCGATCCCGGCCCGCTGCCGGGCTGGTGGGGCGACCTCGACGGTCGCACGGTGGTGCACGGGACACAGGGGACGCAGAACATCGATCCGGCCGACCTCATCCGGCCGGCGCTGGAGGCGCTCGCGCACCGCAACCTGCTCATCGTGGTGTCGACCGGGGTGCGCGGACGCGACAGCCTGCCGTTCCCGGTGCCGGGGAACGCCCGGGTCGCGGGATTCCTCCCCTACGACCGGCTGCTCCCGCGCACCGACGTCGTGATCACGAACGGCGGATGGGGCGGCACCCTGACCGCGCTCAGCCACGGCATCCCGCTCGTGGTCGCGGGCGGCGATCTCGACAAGCCGGAGGTTGCCGCCCGCGTCGCATGGACGGGAGCAGGCGTCGATCTGCGCACCGGCACGCCGACCGTCGGGCAGATCGCGCGTGCCTACGAGCGCGTCACGACCGACCCCGCGGTGAGGGATTCCGCAAGCCGCGTGGGCGCACAGCTGCGGTCGCTCGGCGGAGCCGCCGGAGCCGCTCGGCTGCTCGAGGCCTTCACGCTGCGCGGCTGACCGCCCCTGCGGCCGGCGCGCCCCTCGCCGTCAGCGGCGCTCGCTGTCGAAGAGGGGATCGCCCGGCCGCGCCTCGTCGAACGGCGCGTCGATGTCGGCGCGCTCGAGCAGCTCGGCGAGCCGTGCGCGACGGGAGCGGGTCACGAGGGTGACGACCAGGCCGCTGCGCCCGGCGCGTCCGGTGCGGCCGGCGCGGTGCAGGTACGTCTTGTACTCGTCCGGCGGATCGGCCTGCACCACGAGGTCGATGTCGTCGACGTGGATGCCGCGGGCCGCGACATCCGTCGCCACCAGCACGTCGATGCGCCCCGACGTGAGCTTCTCGAGGTTGCGGGTGCGCCGAGCCTGATCGAGATCGCCGTGCAGCGCGAGGGCCCGGATGCCGGCCTCATCGAGCTGCGCCGCGACCATCTCGGCGTACGCGCGCGTGCGCGTGAACACGAGCGCCTTCCCGGCCGCGCCGACGAGCGCCCGCAGGACCTCGGGCTTGTCGCGGTGGTCGATCACGAGCACGCGATGGTCGATGGTGCCGGAGCGCTGCGTCTCGCCCGCCACCTCGAACACGGCGGCCTCGGCGAGGAACTCGCGCACGAGCGTCTGCACCTGTCCGTCCAGCGTCGCCGAGAACAGCAGCCGCTGCGCCTCCCGCGGCGTGCGGCGCATCAGGCGCTGCACCGGCTCGAGGAAGCCCAGTTCGCACATGTGATCGGCTTCGTCGAGCACGGCGACGCCCACCTGCGACAGGTCGAGGGCGCGGGATTCGACGAGGTCCTCGATGCGGCCGGGCGTGCCGATGACGATGTCGATGCCCTTCTTGAGCGCGCCGAGCTGCCGCGCCTTGGGCACGCCGCCGTAGATCTGCGTCGTGAAGAGGCCGACGCTGCGCGCGATCGGCTGGATCGTGGCGTCGATCTGCAGCGCCAGCTCCCTCGTCGGCGCGAGGACCAGCGCGCGCGGCGGCCGGCCGAAGTCGCGCTTCTGCCCGGCCTGCGAGCGCAGCACGCTCTCGACGAGCGGCGCACCGAAGGCGATGGTCTTGCCCGAGCCGGTGCGCCCGCGCGCGAGCACGTCCCGGCCGTCCAGGATCGCGGGGATCGTCGCCGCCTGGATGGGGAACGGATGCCGCGCCCCGAGCTCGCCGATGGCCTTGACGATGTTCTGCCCCAGGCCGAGGTCGGCGAACGTGGCGCCTTCGACCTCGGTGGGCGAGACCGCCGCGGCGTCGAGCCGCTCGTGCACCACGTCCTGGCGGGTCGTCCGATCGGCGCGACCGGCGTCCCGGCGCGGCGCGGCATCGCGGCCGGGGCGCGAATCGCGGCCGGCGCGCGGGTCGCGGCCGGCGGCGGCATCCCGTCGCGGCTCTGCGGGGCGCGCTCGCTCATCGCGGGAGTGGCTCCGGATGGAGCGCGCCTCGTCGCGCCCCGCCCGCTCCTGCTCCGTCCAGCGACGCTTCGCGGGCGCCGGCCCGGCGTCGTCGCGGTGGCCGCGGTGCCCCGGGCTGCGGCTGCCGGGCTTCCCCGTCGACGATTCACCGGGACGCCGCTTCGCGTCGTCGCCGTCACGCGATCCGCCGGCGCGGTACTTCGGGTTGTAGCGCGGGTCGAAGTTCTTGGCCGCACGCCCCCCGCCGGGCTTCTTGTTCTTGGGCATCCGGTTCCTTACTGTGCGGTTTCGGCGGGCACCCGCAGCGCCGTCGGCGCGGGGTGGGCGGGGTGCGCCCAGCGTACTCGCGGCCGTCCGGCGACCCCTCCGATACCGCCTTCCGGGGGATCGGCGCAAGTTCTGGTCAGCGCTTGCCGGGCTCGGCAGGTTAGTGTTACCACAGGCGGCTTGCCGCTCAACAGCCTGGGAGGGCTGTTCCTGGGGAGTAGTCGTCGTATACCGATGGGCCCCGGACCGGGGATTCTATGGGGGGACGACCGGCACCGGGCTCACGCACCGAACCGATCGTGAGTCTCGAATGTCTCCCACGACCCTTTGCGATGCACCAAGTGCCCCACCGGTCCAGGACGGCGCCGTGATGTCGGCGGCCACCGCCACTCTCTCACATGTCGCGGCGGACACGGCGCCGGTGCAGGCGACGCGGCGTGACATCGTCGTGCCCGCCGTCAGCACGACGACCCGCCGGACGAGCGCCACGCCGTCGATCGTCTCGACGACCGCGCCGGCCGTGCTGCGGAGCGCGCGCCCGGCCGCAGAGACCGCGCTCATCGCGCACCGCGTCGGCAAGCTGGCCGTGCTGTCGCTCCCCGTCGGCGTGCTGGTGTCCGTTCTGACGACCAGCGACGCGACGTGGTGGCACCTCCACTTCTCGCAGCTCGGCACCCATTCCGACCTGTCGGGACGCACCTTCAACTCGATCGTGATCTTCTCGGGGTTCTTCCTCGCCGCCTACGGCGTGTTCCTGTCCCTCGCCCTGCCGGCCGGCATCGGCCGCCGCGCAGCGCGCGCGTTCCGCGGCTCGGTGGTCTCCGCTGGGCTCCACCTCACCGCCGTCGGCCTCGTGCCGATCCCGGTGAGCGCAGTGGTGCACGACGTCATCGCGAGCGGGCTCGGCGTGTCGTTCCTCGCGACGGTGGCCACGGGCCTGGCGATCCCGGGACGCAGCCGGCGATTCCGCCGGGCCACCGCTTTCTGCGTCGGCCTGCTCGCGGCCGGCATGGTCGTGCTCGCCGCGGACTTCATCACGCTCGCGCTCTTCGAGTTCGTCGCCTTCGTCTCGATGGGCGTCTGGCTCCTCTCGCTGCCGCGCGCCCTGGCCCACCGGGTGACGCCCGCGCCGGCGGCCGAGCAGGTGAGGCCTCCGGCCGGAGCGCCCCGAGAATGGATGCCATGGCAGAACCCGTGGCCCACCCCATCACCGTCGCGATCGAACGACGCATCGACCCTTCCCGCACCGTCGAGGCCACGAGCTGGATGCAGGCCGGCACCGATCTCGCCGCGGGCTTCCCTGGCTTCCTCGGGTCGGGCTGGGTCCGCGCCGGCGAGGCCAGCGACCTCTGGTACATGCTGTACCGGTTCCGCGACATCCCGACCCTCGAGGGGTGGGAGGACTCCCCGCAGCGCTCATGGTGGCTCGACTCCGGCCGTGCCTTCGCGAGCGAGGTCAGGGTCGAGCGCCGCACCGGCATCGAGGGGTGGTTCGACGCTCCGTTCGCCACGCACGTCGAGCCCCGGCATCCGGATCATCCCTCGTCACCGGCCACCGGTCCGGTGCAGCAGCCCATCCCGGCCGCTCCTCCGCGCTGGAAGCAGGCGGTCACGATCTGGCTCGGCTTCTTCCCCACGAACCTCCTCGCGTCATGGCTCCTCGGCTTCGTCCCGGGCTTCACGGAGTGGCCGCTGATCCTGCGCGTGCTGCTGGCGACGCTGCTGCTGACGCCGGTGATGACGTACGCGGTGCTCCCGTGGGTGACACGGATGCTGCGCCCTTGGCTGCAGCCGGGCGCCTGAGGCCCCCCGGCTCAGCGATTGCCCGCCGAGCAGGTCGCCTGCTCGGCCGTCGACCCGGTGATGTTCTCGGAGAGGACGACGGGCTCCTCGACCGGGTCGGGCGCGCTCGTGCCGCCGGTGCTGGGGCTCGGCGACGGGTCGGTCGTCTCGGGCGGGGCCACCTCGATCACGCCGCCGTTCGACCCGGCGTCGCCTGCCACCTGGAGGGGCCGGTTGGCCGCCAGGGCGTCCCACAGTCCCTGCGCCGCAGCGTGGTCCGGGACGACCCGGTTGCGATCGTAGGGGTCCTCCAGCACCGGGTACTGCACGAACACGATCTGATCCAGGGGCACGTCCTTGCCCGCGAGCGCGAGTTGCACGATGCGCAACGGGTCCGCGAGCGACTCGGTCGGCGTGATGTTGTCGGCGGCGGTGGCGGCGAGCCGGAACAGCGTGGCCGGGTTCGCGAGGACCTCCTCGCTCGTCAGCTTCCGCACCAGGCGCGACATGTACTGCTGCTGGTTGCCGATGCGCGCCAGGTCGCTCTGATCGCCCACGCCGTGCCGCGTGCGCAGGAACTGCAGCGCCTCGAAGCCCGCGATGGTCCGCGGCCCCGGCGGCCAGTCGATCCCGGTGAACGGGTCGCGCATCCCGTCGTTGCCGATGCAGACCTCGACCCCGCCGATGGCGGAGGTGATCGCCACGACGCCGCCGAAGCTGACCTTCGCGGCGAACTGGATGTTCTGCTGCGTCAGGTTCGACACGGTCTTCGTCACGCACGCGAGCCCGCCCAGGCGGTACACCGTGTTGATCTGCAGCTTGGGGATCTCGTCGGTCGTCGAGCCGTCCGCTTGTGTGCACGACGGGACGGGCGTCATGAGATCGCGCGGGAACGACACCACCGTCACCCGTCGCGGGTCGTCCGAGACGTGGACGAGCACGTTCACGTCGTTGAGCTCGTTCATCGAGTCCGGCCCGGTGCACCGCGGCCCGATCGCGGCGACGAGCTCGGGCTCGCATTCGTCCGTGCCGACGACGAGCAGGTCGAACGGCCCCTCGATGGGGCCCATCTCGGGCGGCGGCAGCGGCGTCTGGTCCTGCAGGACCACGGCGTCCTCGGCGAAGCTCGCGCTGAGGTCGTAGAGGAAGTATGCGACGACGGCTCCGCCTGCGACGAGGAGCGCCGTCGCCGTGACGCCCGCGATGGTCAGCGCCTGGCCCAGGGGGGTCGGCGAGGTCAGCGGCGCGTGACGCGCGACGGTCCGTCGCTTCGAAGCCCCCCAACGCGACAACGGGATCACCCCTTCCCCCGCGTCCTTGCGATCCTGTCATCCTCCCACCGCTGCGCGCATCCCGGGAGAACCGTCACCGAATCTTGACGCGCCGGGCGACCCACGCGACCCGTGCCGGTCGTACCCTGACCTCGTGAGCACCGTGAACACCTCGCCGCGTGATGCCGCAGCACCCACGCCCGGTCGCCGGGCGGAATCCGAGGCCGTCTATGCCGCCCTCGGCGCGGGAGTGGTCGGCGCCGTCTACGGCTTCTTCGTCGGCGTGTTCGCTCCCGATCTTCAGCTGGCCGGGCAGGCGGACTCGTTCGCCGTCTGGGCGGCGGCCGGCGCGACAGTGGTCGCCGCCGTCGCATCGACGGCCGAGTACTGGCGTGCGCGCCACCGGCCCGGGCAGGAGTGGCGGCAGTCCCTGCCGTCGTGGAAGTTCATCGTGAACACGATCTCGGTCGTGATCGTGCATGCGGCCCTCGCGTTCGTCGCCGTGTACGCGCTGTACCGCGTGCTCGCGATGGGCTTCATCGGGCTGCCGATCGTCACCTTCTGGGCCGTGGTGCTGATGTCCGTGACCCTCGGCCTCACGACCTGGGTCGTCTTCCTGTCGGTGTCGGCGATGACCACCCAGCGCATGTCGACGCTGCTGTTGGCGTTCATCGCGATCGGCACGCTCACCGCGATGGTGACGACCCCCGATCCGCGCTGGTGGACGATCCACTTCAGCCACCTCGGCACCTTCGAGGACGACCTGTCGAGCTGGGTCTTCAACGGCACCCTGATCGCGGCGGGCCTGCTCGTGACGACGTTCGCGGTCTACATCGCCAACGACATGCGCGCACTCGCGGCGGCGGGGGTCCTCGAGAACCCCCGCGCGCCGCGGACCGTGCCGGTGCTCTTCGTGATCATGGGCATCATGCTCGCGTGCGTCGGCGTGTTCCCCGTCGACGTGAATCTCGCGCTGCACAACATCTCGGCCTCGGGCATGGCGGCGATGTTCCTCGTGCTGCTGATCGGGGGCCCCAGATTCTTCCGAGGGATGCCGCGCACCTACTTCGTGGCCTCATGGGCGTTCCTGGCCGCGATGGCGGCATCAGTGATCCTCTTCATCCCGGCCATCGGGTTCTTCTCGCTCACCGCCTTCGAGATCATCGTCTTCGCGCTGGTCTTCGGCTGGATCGCCGTCTTCATCCGCTTCCTCGGCGTCGCCGGTCGGCAGGACTGACGCCCTGTCGCCGGGCGCTGCGCGGCGGGACAATGTCCGCAATGGACGCGCCCGTCATGGAACTGGAGATCGGGCCCGGTTCGGAGCCGGGCTCGTACGTCACACGTGTGCTCCACTCCGTCGGCGGGGGTGAGCCGACCGCGAGCTTCCGGCTCGACGTGGACGAGCTCCTCGACCGCCGGCCGCTGCTGGAGGCGAGCGTCCTGGCGTCGGCGGTGCCGGCCCGCCGGGTGATGGCGGACAGCGAGGCGATCGTCCAGGACGTCGGCCGCTGCCTCTTCGACGCGGCGTTCACCGGTGACGTCGCCACCGCGTACCGCACCAGCATGGCGGTCGCCTCGGAACGCGGTCTCAGCGTGCAGGTCTCGCTGCGGCTGACCGCTCCGGGACTGGCCGCGCTGCCGTGGGAGACGCTGTACGACCCCGTCACCGAGCGCTATCTGTGCCGCAAGGATCCGCTGGTGCGCAACGTTCCCTCGCCGCACGTCCCCGCCCTGCAGGTGACGCGGCCGCTCCGGGTGCTCGGCATGATCTCGTCGCCGCGGGGTCTCGTCGCCCTGGATGTGGACCTCGAGCGCTCACGGCTCGAGGAGGCGCTGCGCGCGCACCTCGAGGACGGCCGCGTCGAGCTGCACTGGCTCGACGAGGTCACGTGGGACGCGCTGCACGCGAAGCTGCTCGAATCCGCCTGGCACGTCCTCCACTTCGTCGGCCATGGGACGTACGACAGCGCGACCGATGAGGGGGTGCTGGCGTTCGTGGGACGCGACGGGCGGCCGGACTACGTCACAGCCTCCGCCCTCGCCGATCTGCTCGACGAGGCCGAGCCGACACCACCGCTGGTGGTGCTCAACTCGTGTCAGTCCGGTGCCAGCGGACCCACCGACCTGTTCTCGGGCACCGCGGCCGCTCTCGCGCGCAGCGGCATCCGTGCGGTCGCCGCGATGCAGTTCCCGATCAGCGATCCCGCGGCGCTCGCGTTCGCGCGCGGGTTCTACACCGCCCTGGCCCATGACCGCGGCGTCGACGAGGCCGTCCGCAGCGGCCGGATCGGCATCCTCGGCGGCGGACGCGGGACGCTCGAGTGGGTCACACCGGTGCTGTACCTGCGAGGCGACGGCCACCTGTTCGATCTCGTCGGCCCGGCGGCCGGCCCGCCGCCGGAGCAGCGCTCGCCCACCCCGCCTGACGACGACGCCTCCCCGACGGCCGGCTCGGGAACGGACACGCAGCGGGATGCCGTGCCCGACGCCGAATCCGCCCGCGGGGCGTCCGCCTGGCGACGATGGGCGATCGGCGGCGCCGCCGCGGCCCTCGCGATCGCCGCGGGCGCGGCGATCTACGCCGCGACGACGATGGCCGAGGGCGGCGGCGGCACCGCCGGCACCGACGAGGGCGGAACCGGGGGCTCCGCCAGCACCGCCCGCCTCGCCGTCCCGCTCGACATCGAGTGGGTCGACACGGGCCTGTACTGCCTCCTCGGCGACGAGTTCGTCATCGAGGTGACCGGGCGCGGTTGGCTCGACGAGACGGCCGAGTCGCAGATCGGGCCGGAAGGCCTCGTCGACGACGCATCCACCGACACGCGCGTCCTCGCCGAGGCGGGCACCGGCGCCGTCATCGGCACGCTCAGCACCACGCCCGAGGTCTTCGCCGTCGGCGCGGGCACCACCTACGAGTGCCCGGCGCAGGGCGACCTCATGCTCGGGATCAACGACACCGACCTGGCCGACAACAGCGGCGAGTTCGCCGCGTTCGTCACGCTCAACCAATAGGACGGACCGGACGCCGCGGCCATCCCCCGGGCGTCAGTCCGCGTCGCGACGCCACGTGAGGGTGACGGTGAAGTTCGCCTGCACCGCGGTCGACGCGATGACGGCGCCGAGGTCGGCCGACAGCTGCAGCCCGAACTCGACCCTCACCTCGGTCGGCGGATTCGGACCGGACCGCACGGCGTCGAGGACGGCGACGGCGGCCGGCTGTGCCCGCTGCACCACGCTCTCGAACGACTCGCTCGCCCGGGTGACGACGGCCTCGGTGCGAGCGCCACCACGGAAGACGGGGCCGGGCGAGGCATCCGTCTCGGGAGCGTTCGAGGCGACGACGATGGAGCCGCCGTCGCCCAACGGGAACTCGACAAGCTGCGTGACCATGGCACCCGCGCCTCCCCCCGGCGGCCGGCTCGCCTGCCGTGGTGGGAGTCTCCCGCAGGCGGCGGCGCGGTGCAACGGGCAGGGCGCCGGGTCCGGCGGCGGTTCCCCGAGCGGCGTTACAGTTGGGCCCAACGGCACGAGGAGGAGTCATGGCGAACACCGATCGGGATCTCGAGCCCGGAGGCGAAGTCGACCTCGCGATCGAGCGCGCGCTCGAGGAAGCGAACCTTCGTGCCGGCGATGCGACGAGCACGTCGACGGCCTACATCCTCGAGGACCGCGAGGTGTCCGCCGCGGAGGCGGGCGACGCGGACGCTGACGGCGACTGAGGGCCGACCGCACGGCGACATAGGGCGACGGTTGTCAAGACCGCCGTGCGCCGGGCGTCGCGTCGTACGCTCCGAGGAGGCCCCGCCGCACCTGGGAGGTTCGCACGATCGTGGGACGAACGACTGATCCGGTCCTCCGCGACCCCTCGCCGGATGAGCAGACGCTGACGGCCGGCGACGAACGTGAGCGTCGGTCACTCATCGCGCCAGGCCTCCCGCGCGACCGGTGGTGCGCAGAGGCCCTCGCCGAGGCGGTGAGCATCCCGGACCTCGGGCGCGACATCCCGGCCACCATCGACTGGTGCGTGCGGGTCGGACGTGAGGCCCCCGCCGCGGGCGACGGACGCACGACGGAGCTGTGGGACCTCCTCGCGGCGACCGCGGCACGCGATGTCGCAGCGGCCCGCGTCCTGGAACCCCACCTCGATGCGCTGAGCATCCTTCGGCAGGCCGGCACCGATCTCGCCTCCGGCGCCGATCCGTGGCGGGTCCGGGATATCGGGGTGGATGAGTCCTCGTCGTGGGGCGTCTTCGCGGCGGAAGGGTCGGGGATGCGCGTGGACGCGGCGGAAGGGTCGGGGATGCGCGTGGACGCGGGCGAGACGTCCTCGGGGTGGCGGCTCACCGGCACCAAGCCGTGGTGCTCCCTCGCGGCGCACCTGTCCCACGCCCTGGTGACGGCCTTCGTCGGCGAGGAGCGCCGCCTGTTCGCGGTCGCGCTGCGCGAGCCGGAGGTGCACCCGCACGAAGGGCCTTGGGTGGCGCGCGGCCTGCCCGACATCGTCAGCGCGCCCGTCGACTTCGACGGGGCCCGCGCGGTCCCGGTCGGCGCCGCCGGCTGGTACCTCTCGCGCCCGGGATTCGCGTGGGGCGGGATGTCGGTCGCCGCCTGCTGGTGGGGCGGTGCGCGCGGGATCGCCGACGCCGTTCGCGCGGCGGCGTCGTCGGAGCGCGCCGACCAGATCGCCCTCGTCCACCTCGGGCGAGCGGATGCCGCGCTCTGGGGCGCCCGCGCCGCGCTGCGGGAGGCAGCCGCCCTGATCGACGGCGGGTCTGTCCCGGACCCCCGGCTGCTGGCCGAGCGCGTCCGCACGACCGTCGTCGGCGCCGCGACCACCGTTCTCGCCGAGGCCGATTCGGCCCTCGGCCCGGGCCCGCTGGTGTCGGATGCCGCATACGCACGCAGGGTGGCCGACCTCCACCTGTACCTCCGGCAGCACCACGGGCTGCGGGATGCCGCACGGCTGGGACGCCTCGCGATCGAGGGCGAGCGCGACTGATGGCGCCGTTCAGCCACCTCGACGACGGCACCGCCGAGTCGGTCTGGCGCGACGAGCTGGCGCGCCGCACGTTCCGTCGACTCGACGATTCGTTCGAGCAGCTCGTCGTGGTCGCCGCGCATCCCGACGACGAGACCCTCGGCGCGGGTGGGCTCCTCGCCCGCGCCGCCCGGCGGGGAGCGCGGATCGTCGTGGTGATCGCGACCGACGGCGAGGCATCCCACCCGGAATCCCCCACGCACGACCAGGCGACGCTCGCGCGCTTACGCCGCGAGGAGGTGGGCCGGGCCGTCGGGCTGCTGGCGCCCGACGCCGAGGTCACCTTCCTCGGCCTGCCGGACGGCGGCCTCGACCGGGTCGAGGGCGAACTCGGCGAGCGCCTCGGCGCCGTCCTCGACGAGGTGCCGGCCGTGGACCCGCATCGGGTGGTCGTCGCCGCTCCGTGGGCGAAGGACCGCCACCGCGACCACCGGATCGCCGCCGAGGTCACCGCGGCGATCGCCGCCCGTCGCGGATTCACGCTGCTCGGGTATCCGGTGTGGGCGTGGCACTGGGGCACGCCGGCGGACCTGCCCTGGGAACGGCTGGTCGCACTCGCCCTCGACGACGGCGAGCGCCGCGCGAAGCGGCAGGCACTGGCGTCGCACACCACCCAGACGGCGCCGCTGTCCGATCTGCCCGGCGACGAGGCGCTCCTGCACGCCGGCATGCTGGAGCACTTCGACCGCGACGTCGAGCTCTTCGTGGTCGAACCGGGCGCCCTCGAGCATTCCCAGGAGAGTCTCGACGCCCGCTGGTTCGACGACTTCTACCGGCGCAACGGCGACGACCCGTGGGGATTCGAGTCGCGGTGGTACGAGCGGCGCAAGCGGGCGGTGCTGATGGCGACGCTGCCGACCGCCGAGCTGGGCGACGTCTTCGAGATCGGCTGCTCCACCGGCATGCTCACCCGCGAGCTCGCCGACCGCGCGAGACACGTGATCGCGATGGATGCCGCGGCCGCCGCCCTCCAGGCGGCCCGCGCCCGCCTCGGCGACGGTGCGCGGGTGTCGCTCCGCCGCGGTAGCGTCCCGGCGGACTGGCCGGAGGGCCGTTTCGACACGATCGTCCTGTCAGAGGTCGGCTACTACCTCTCTCCGTCGGACCTGCAGCGCACGATCGCGCTGATCGAGGGGTCGCTCGCCGACGACGGCCGGCTGGTCGCCTGTCACTGGCGTCACCCGGTCGCCGCGTATCCGCAGGCGGGCGACGACGTGCACGAGGCGCTCCATCGCGTCGCGGCGTGGGACGCGATCGTCCGCCACGAGGAGCGCGACTTCGTGCTGGAGGTCTTCGCCCGGCGTCCCGCGCGCTCGGTGGCCGAGGCCGAGGGACTCGTATGAGCCGCCGGCAGGCCGACGTCATGGTCGTGGCCGTCCCGGTCCGCGACGAAGAGCTGCTGCTCGAGGCATCCCTGTCGGCCCTCGCCGTCGCCGTCGACCGCGGGTCGGCGGCCGGCATCAGGACCGAGGTGCGCATCGTGCTGGATCGGTGCACGGATGCCTCCGCCGACGTCGCCGCGCAGTTCGCGTTCCCCACGCTCGTCTCGACCGCCGGCCGGGTGGGCGCCGCCCGCGCCGCCGGCATCGCCCACGCGTTGAACGCGCTCGCGGGCGTCCCGCTCGAGCGGGTGTGGATCGCCAGCACCGACGCCGATTCGCGGGTGCCCGCAGGGTGGCTCACGCACTTCCGCGAGATCTCGCGGATCGCGGACCTGTGCGTCGGCACCGTACGGCCCGACTTCGATGACCTGTCGGTTGCGCAGCGCGCCCTCTGGCTGCGCACCCACACGCGTGGCCGACCCAACGGGCACGTCCACGGCGCGAACCTCGGGCTGAGCGCGCGCACCTATCTCGACGCCGGCGGGTTCGCGCCGCTCGGTGAGCACGAGGACGTGGACCTCGTCACGCGGTGCCGCAACCGCGGCGCGCGTATCGTCGCCAGCGACGAGGCCGAGGTCATCACGTCCGGCCGCCTGACCGGCCGGACGCCCGGTGGGTATGCCGGGTACCTGCGTCAGCAGGCGACAGATCTCGCACGCGACGCCTCGGAATAGACGGTCGCGTCGACCGGAACCGGAACAACAGTGAAGGAGCTGTCATGGACGAATCGCCGACAGGCCCATCGGAACGGATCTCCACCACCGACTTCCGCCGGGCGAAGAAGACGGCGGATTGGCCGGTCACGCCTTTCGGTCCCGAGGCCGTCTTCACCGCCGCGTCGTTCTCACAGGCAGCGGAGCTCATCGCGCCGATCGTCGCCGCCGCCGCACGGTACGGGGTCCACCCGGACGTCGACCTGCGCCCGGAAGGGGTCGTCGTGCGCATCCCGGCAGACGACGACGGCATCCCCGCGGCGGCGATCGCGTTCGCGGCGGAGGTATCCGAGGCGGCCGCGGAGCTCCGGCTGGCCGCCGAACCCTCGCGCGTGCAATCCATCGGCGTATACGTCGCCCAGAACTCACGGGCCGACGTCCGTCCGTTCTTCCTGGCCGCGCTGGGCTACTCCGCGTGGGGCGACACGGATGCCGTCGACCCGCTGCGCCGCGGACCCCAGCTCGCCTTCAACCCGATCGCCGGCGACGTCGCGGCGCGAGGCCGCACGCACTTCGACGTCTATGTGCCCGCCGACCAGGCGCAGGCGCGAGTGGACGCCGCCCTCGCCGCCGGAGGGAGACTGGCCGACGACACCCACGCTCCGGCGTGGTGGTCGCTCGCCTCGCCCGACAACCACGGCGTGGACATCGCCGCCTGGGCTGACGCACCTCGCTGACGCAGCCCGTCGGGGCTACGTTGGGCACAGTCGTCCCCCACCCAGTCCGGAGGCCCGACCATGAGCGTTCCCCTGACCACCGAGGCGCTTGACGCCGCCATCGCAGCGGAGTCGTTCACCGGTGTGCTCACGATCGATGAGGGAGACACCCGCACGCTCGAGCGCTGCGAGGGATTCGCGCACCGCGCGCTCGGGGTGCGCAACACGCCGAGCACCCGCATCTCGGCCGCGAGCGGCAGCAAGGGCTTCACCGCGCTCGTGATCATGCGACTCGTCGAGGACGGCATGCTCGGCCTCGCGGATCCCGTACGTCCCCTGCTCCGTGACGACCTGCCGCTGATCGACGACAGGGTCAGCGTCGAGCACCTCCTCACGCACACCTCCGGTATCGGCGACTACCTCGACGAGGAGGGCGACGGAGAGATCGACGACTACATCTTCTCCCTGCCGCTGCATCTGCTCGCCGAGACCGAGGGGTTCCTCCCCGCCCTCGACGGCTTCCCGCAGAAGTTCCCGCCCGGCGAGCGCTTCTCCTACTGCAACGGCGGCTACGTGGTGCTCGCGCTTCTCGCCGAGCGCGTCAGCGGCCGCGGCTTCCACGACCTGGTCCACACGGAAATCTGCGACCGGGCGGGTCTCACCGGGTCCGCCTTCCTCCGCTCCGACGACCTCCCGGGCGATGCCGCGCTCGGCTACCTGGAGGGGGAGGGCGACCGCACCAACGTGCTGCACCTCCCGGTACGCGGCAACGGCGACGGCGGCATGTACTTCACCGCCGATGACCTGCACCGATTCTGGAACGCACTCCTGGACGGCAGGATCGTGGCGCCCGACACGCTCGCCGAGATGACCCGTCCTCGCCTCGATGTGCCGTCGGAGCACAAGCGATACGGGATGGGGCTGTGGCTGGGCCGCCGCAACTCGTCGCTGATTCTCGAAGGCTACGACGCGGGCGCGTCGTTCCGGTCCACCCACATCCCGGAGACCCGCACGACGGTGACGGTGCTGGGCAACAGCTCGGAGGGCGCCTGGCCGGTGATCTACGCCCTCGCCGACGCCATGGACGGAACCGTCCGGGGCAGGTTCCCCGACGAGAACTAGCGCGCCCGAGTCCGAACAACCGGGATCGGCTCGGGAGGTATCGGAGGCAGTTCTGTACAACGTTGCAAATTTCTCTTGACCTTCACTTGCCCGGGACATCACGATGGGCGGGTAGGGAATTTACGACGTTGTAAACCGCACACGCGGAGCTTCGTCGCCGCTCCGCCGGCGGTTCATCCCTCCCGGCGGGCAAGGCTCCCGCATGACGCCATGCGGGAGGTCACACGAGAGGAAATCAAAGGTGATGTGGACAGATCAAGGGCGGGGCACTGAGAAGCGCTCCCGTCGTGTGTGGGTGGCGATGGCCACTGCGGCCGCGTTGGGAGTGTCTACCCTCCTCACGGCGCAGCCGGCCGCCGCCGCCGAAGACCCGTGGGTCGCCGAGATCGACAACGTCGTCCCAGACGTCTACCGGTTCACGGTTCCCAACTCGGCGATTCAGCCGGCGACCGGCATCGCGGGCTCGGTGGTGGCGGTCGAAGGCAACTTCGCGCCGGGCAAGACCTGGACGACCCTGAACATGGGGTCCGGCGGAGGCAACTGGACCTCGACCATCGGCCCGCTCGAGCCGGGTCTGTACTACTACCAGTACTCGGCACGACCGTCGTGGGGTGAGGACGCCATTGCGTTCCGCAACCCCGCCAGCGCTCAGGAGGTGACGTCGAAGCCGACGTGGAACACGCTGTTCGTCGACGGCCCGGGCGCCGAGTGGTTCGCGGACGAACCCGCGGGCGGGAGTCTCGAGGAGCTCAGCTACGACAGCTCCGTCGCGGGCGCCGAGCGGTCGGCCCTCGTGTGGACGCCCCCGGGTTACGACGAGAACCGCGCGGAGCCGTACCCGGTGCTCTACCTCCTCCAGGACGAGGGTCAGAGCTATCGCGAATGGGTCGAGCTCGGGCGGCTGAAGCAGATCCTCGACAATCTGACGGTCGACGGGGACGCCGAGCCGATGGTCGTCGTGATGGGCGACGGCGAGACGGATGAGATCCGCGGTGAGGTGGTCAAGAACCTGCTCCCGGCTGCGGAGGGGGCGTTCAACATCTCGGGCGACGCCGATGACCGCGCGATCGCCGGTATCGGGCGTGGCGCCGAGCAGGCTCTCAGCCTCCTGGTCAGCGCCACGGGCGAGTTCTCGAACGTGGGCTCCTTCTCGGGTGACCTCGAGCAGAACGTGGGCAAGGGCAAGGCGCGGCAGATCAACGACGCGACCGACCTCATCCGCCTGTACGTCGGGAACGTCACCGACCCGAACTACAACCCGACGGTGGCCCTCGCCGACAAGCTCGGTGCCGCGGGCGTCGAGTTCCAGTCGGACGGCTCCGACCCCGAGACCGGCGGCACCTGGGACACCTGGCAGAAGAACCTGCACGACTTCGCGCAGCGGGTGTTCCAGGCCCCGGGCGACACCGGTCCGAGTGAAGGCCACCTCCCGCTCGAGCCGCACTCGCTCCCGGCCCCGGGCACCACTCCGACGCCGTGGATCGACGAGAACGGCGTTGTGACCTTCGAGACCGGGACGGAGTTCGCCGACGCGAACAACGTGACGGTGTGGGGCAACTTCGGCCCTGCCGGCAGCTGGCCGCGCACGCCCATGACCAAGCAGGACGACGGCCGCTGGCGCCTGACGATGCCGGTCGAGGCGGGCTCGTACTACTACAAGTTCGTGGTCGAAGGTGTCGACCACAAGGACGAGACGAACCCGACGACGGTGTTCTCCGAGCCCAACTGGAGCACGTTCCAGGTGCCCGGTGACGAGACGCTGCGCGGCGAGTACACGACCCCGGTCGCGCCCGAGCTGCGCGGCAGCGTCGAGGTCATGAACTACACGAGCACGGCGAACGGCAACCCCGAGCGCTCCGCGTACGTGTGGACGCCCCCGGGCTACGACGCCGAGCGTGAAGAGCCCTACCCGGTGTTCTACCTCCAGCACGGCGGCGGACAGACGTGGACGGACTGGATCGAGGTCGGCTTCGCCGCCCAGATCCTGGACAACCACTACGCCAAGGGCAACATCGTGCCGATGGTGGTCGTCATGGCCAACGGCAACGGCGTGAACTTCCCCAACGAGATCACGCAGCGCATCACCGTGGCAGCCGAGGCCCAGTACAACGTCAGCAGCGAGGGTGAAGACCGGGCCCTCGCGGGACTGTCGATGGGCTCCGGTGCGACTCTCACCACGCTGTGGGCGCACCCGGGTGAGTTCGCGTACATCAGCGGGATGTCGGCGTTCGGCAGCGTTCCCGCCGGCGCCGACGTCGCAGCGATCAACGAAGGCACCAAGCTGCTGCGCATCTACTCCGGTGACGTCCAGGACTTCACCTATGGAGCGACGCTGAGCCTGATCAGCAGCATGACCAACCGCGGTGTCGAGCATGAGTTCGCACCGATCATCCCCGGCCCGCACAGCTGGGACGTGTGGCAGAAGTCGTTGATCGACCTGCTGCCGCGCCTGTTCCAGGGCTGACGCCTCGGGCTCGATCGGGTGACACGACGGCCCGTGAGGGCGAGAACCGCATTCTCGCCCTCACGGGTCACCGGCTTCGCACAGCAGGCGGATCGGACTTCACGCGCAGACGCGAACCCGGCGACCCTCGTAGCCCACGACGTCACCGAGGCGGAGCTGGCGCCCCCTGCGTCGGTCGACCTCGCCGTTCACCGTCACGGCGCCGTCGATGATCGCCTCCTTCACCTCTCCTCCGGAGTCGAGGAGCCCGGCGAACTTCAGGAACTGCCCGAGACGGATCGCCTCCCCGCTGATCGAGACGTCGTCGATGCGAGCCGGGTTGGTCATCCCCGAATCGTAGCCGCTGCTCCCGCCGGCTCTTCAACCGAGGTGGTCGCCCGGTCGGACCCGCGACTCAGCCGTCGCCGCGGGTGCGATCCCCGTCGTCTCCGCGCCGGTCCGGATCATGCGCGTCCCCGGTCTCGTTCTCGCGCTCGAGCGGCGCTGAGGTCTCCGCAGTCGCGGTGTCCGCCTCCTCGTCCGGCGCCGCGGCAGGCTCCGCGGGGACATCGTCGGATGCCTCGGCCTCGCCGGTCTCGTCCGAACTCGGCGTCGCCTCCGCCGGCGCAGCAGCCGACTCCGACACCTCGATGTCGGGACCCTGCTCGATCACCGGCACCTCGCCCTCGCCGTCGGCCCCGGCATCCCCGGGCTCACCGGCATTCGCCGGCTCAGCGGCATCCGCAGGCTCCACGTCCACCGGCTCACCGGCATCCGCGGTATCCACGTCCACCGGCTCCACGTCCACCGGCTCCACGTCCACCGGCTCGACGTTCGCCTGCGCGGGCTCCACGTCGTGTGCCGCACCGGCGGGCGCCGGCGTGGCATCCGACACCTCGATGTCGGGCCCTTCCTCGATGACGGGCACCGCGATCTCCGAGGTATCGGTCGAGACCGCGCCCGCGGACTCGCGCAGACGGCGCTGGCGTCGCGTCTCGAATGCCGCCGCGGCGGCGGCAGCGGCACCGGCTCCGGCAGCGCTTCCGCCCGCGGCCATCTCGCCGCTGCCATCGGCCTCGCCCGCCGGAGCGCCCGCGCCGACGAGCGCCGGCACGGCCGCGGCATCCGTCCCGCCGGCGGGACCCTCGCCGTCCGGCCCGGGACCGCCGTCACGTCCGCGGCGGCGCTCGGCCCGCCGTTCCTTCGCGCCCTCGACGAGGTTGTAGAGCGTCGGCAGCACGAGGAGCGTCAGCACCGTCGACGACACCAGGCCGCCGATCACGACGATCGCGAGCGGCTGCGAGATGAAACCGCCCTGGCCGGTGATGCCGAGGGCCATCGGAGTGAGGGCGAAGATCGTCGCGAGCGCGGTCATGAGGATCGGGCGCAGACGGCGCGAGCCGCCGGCGATCGTGGCGTCGTGGGCCGACAGCCCCTTCTCGCGGTACTGGTTGACGAGATCGACGAGCACGATCGCGTTCGTGACGACGATGCCGATGAGCATCAGCACGCCGATGAGCGATGCGACCCCGAGCGGCACACCCGTGATGATCTGCAGCAGGATGGCGCCGGTCGCCGCGAACGGCACCGAGATCAGCAGCAGCAGCGGCTGGCGCAGCGACTTGAACGTCGCGACCATCACGATGTAGACGATGAGGATCGCGGCCAGAAGCGCCAGGCCGAGCTGCGTGAAGGCGTCCTGCTGCTGTGTCACCACGCCGCCGAGGGATGCGTCTGCGGATGCCGGCAGGTCGGCGTCTTCCAGCGCGGTCGTGACCGCGGCCGAGGCGCTGGCGAGGTCGTCGGTCGACGGCGTCACCGTCACCGTCGAGGTGCGCCGGCCGCCTTCGGTCGTGATGGAGGTCGGGCCTTCGCTCTCTTCGACGGTCGCCACCTCCTCGAGGGGGATGGGTCCGGTGGCGCTCGGCACCTGGAGCTGACGCAGCTCGTCCAGCGACGCGGGCGTCTCGGACGCCGCGAGGTACACGGTCAGCGACGTGCCGTCGATCTCGACCGAGCCGATCGACTGCGGCTGCATCGTGTTCGACACCAGCGCGCCGACGGCGACCTCCGAGAGGCCCAGCTCGGCGGCCCGCTCGCGGTCGACCGTCACGGCGATGTACGGCAGCGACGCCGAGAGGTTGCTCGAGACCTGGCCGACGCCTTCGGCTGCGTCGACGGCCTCGACGACGGCATCCGTCGCCGTCTGCAGCGTGTCGGCGTCGGGCGCCGTCACATCGATCTCGATGTCGCTCGATCCGAACCCGCCGCCCGCCGTCGAGACGGTGATCTCGCCGGCGTCTTCGAGATCGGCGACCGCCGCCTGCACCTCTTCGCGCAGGGCGACCTGGTCGACACCGGGGTCGGTGGTGATCGAGTAGGTGATGCCGCTGCCGCCGCCCGAGAAGGCGTCGCGCAGAGCCGAGCCGCTGGAGCCGATCGACACCTGGACGGTCTCGACGCCCTCGATGCCGAGGAGCACCTCCTCCACCTCCTCGGCGGCCGCGCTCTCGGCCTCGAGCGAGGGCGCCGCGCCGATCTCCTGCGTCATGGTGAACGTGTTCTGGCCGGAGTCGCCCAGGAAGTTCGTCTTCATGAAGGGCGCCGCGGCGATCGTCGCGGCGAGCACGAGCAGCGCGAGTCCCAGCGTCACCCACGAGTGCTTCAGCGTCCAGCGCAGGATCGGCAGGTACGACTTCTGCAGGCGGCTGGGCGGCGCCGCAGGGTCCTCCGGGTCGATCGCGACGCCGCGCTCGTCGAGGATCGGCTTGCCGGGCTTGAGGAACCAGTACGCCAGCACCGGCACGATCGTGAGCGCGACGAACAGCGACGCGGTCATGGCGATGGTGACGGTCAGCGCGAACGGGCGGAAGAGCTCGCCGGTGACGTCGCCGACGAAGGCGATGGGCAGGAACACCGCGACGGTCGTGATCGTCGACGCCGTGATGGCCGAGGCGACCTCGCGCACGCCGCGGAGGATCGCCCTGCGCTTGTCGGCGTCGCCGACGTAGTGGCGCTTGATGTTCTCGATGACGACGATCGAGTCGTCCACGACGCGTCCGATGGCGATCGTGAGCGCGCCGAGCGTGAGGATGTTCAGCGAGTACCCGAATGCCTGGATGCCCACGAACGTGATGAGCACGCTGGTGGGGATGGAGATCGCGGCGACGAGCGTCGAGCGCACCGACAGCAGGAAGACGAAGATCACGAGCACCGCGAAGACGAGGCCGAGCAGGCCCTCCTTCGCCAGCGTGTCGATCGACTCCTGGATGTACGGCGCCTGGTCGAAGACGACGGTGAACTGCGCACCGCCCAGCGACTCCTCGAGGTCGGGCAGGATCGCCAGCACCCCCCGCGAGACGTCGACGGTGTTGGCCGCCGGGAGCTTGGTGACGGCGATCGTGACCGCGGGCTCGCCGTTCACGCGCGAGACCGTCGTGACCGGGTCGGCCTCCTCGGCGACCGTCGCGACGTCTGCGATCGTCGTCGCCCCCGCCAGCGCCTGTTCCGGCGTCGACGGCACCAGCGGCAGCGCCGCGATCTCGTCGACCGTCGTGATCTTGGCGCCCGTCTGCACGGTGAGCGTCTCGTCGCCCTCGGTGATCTCGCCGCCGGGGAACAGCACGCCGTTCTGCTCGAGCGCGTCGCTGATCGCCTGCTGCGTGAACCCGGCGGCCGCGAGCGCCGCCTGGTCGGGCGTGATGGTGATCCGCTGCCCGACGCCGCCGACGATCTGCGCCGCGTTCACGCCCGCCACGTCCTCGAGGTCGGGGATGACGGATGCCTCCAGCTGCGACTGGATCGCCTCCTCGTCGTCGTAGCCGGTCACGGCCAGCTGGATGACGGGGAAGTCGTCGATGCTCGCCGAGATGACGTTCGGCTCGACGCTCTCGGGAAGCTGGCTCTTGATGCGGTTGATCGCCTGCGTCATCTTCTGCTCGGCGGTGGCGAGATCCGTGCCGTAGGTGAAGGACGCCTGCACGATCGAGGCGTTGGTGGTGCTGGTCGCCGTCGAGGTCTCGAGCCCCGGCACGCCCTGGATGGCGTTCTCGATCGGCACCGAGACGTCGTTGCTCACGACCTCGGGCGACGCGCCCGGGTAGGTCGACACCACGATGAGGGCGGGGAACTCGATCGAGGGGATGAGCTCCTGCTTGAGATTCGTCAGCGCCAGGCCGCCGAAGATGGCGGCGACGATCGTGATCAGCGCGATGAGCGCGCGGTTCTTGAGGCTCAGGACGGCGAGGTTGGACACAGGTGCCTTCGCTGGGTGAAGTGGTGCGACGGATGATCTCGATACGGTCCCCGTTTCGCGCGGAACCGCACTCGATCCGGCGGCAGGAGCCGGCACGATACGAAGATGTATCGGGTGTCAGTATTTCATGCAGCTCTCATGTGAGCGCCCTGAGTGCCGGTCGACGGGTCACGCCGCCGCGGAGCCGAGCAGCAGCCCGAGCCCGGCGGCGACCGCGGTGAGCGCGAGCGTGCCGAAGAGGTTGAGCGCGGCATCCCGCCACCGCCGCCGCTCGGCGAGCAGCACCGTCTCGACGGACACCGTGCTGAAGGTGGTGTACCCGCCCAGCAGCCCCGCACCGAGGGCGAGGGACAGCTCGGGCGCCACCGCCGCGCCGAGCCCGGTGAGTACGCCGAGCGCGAATGACCCCGAGACGTTGACGATCAGGATGCCGACCGGGAACCGCGCCCCCGCGGCGGGCGTGACGAGGCGGTCGACGAGGTAGCGAAGGCCCGCCCCGACGCCCCCGGCTGCGGCGACCACCAGCAGCAGGGGACTCATTCGGCGTCCTCGGGTGCCTCGATGCGGCCGGGGGCGTCGGCGATCCGGCGTCCGAGGAAGAGGCCGACGACGGCTGCCACGACGCCGGCGGTGACGGATGCCGCGGCCAGCGCCGAAGCGAGCCACGGCGTCGCCGCCCACGCGGCCGTCGCCACCGCGAATGCGCTGTAGGTCGTGAACCCGCCGAGCACGCCCGTGCCGAGGAACCCGCGGAGCAGAGGACGCCGCCCGTCGAGCCATCCGACGACGATGCCCAGGAGCAGCGAGCCGGCCGCGTTGATGCCGAGCGTCACCCACGGCACGGCGGCGGGGTCGCCGACCGGCAGGACGATCGCGGCCCGGGCCAGCACGCCGACCGCCCCGCCCGCCACGGTGACCGCGAGCACGCGGACATCGACGGGCTGGGGCATCCACTCACGCTACTTCAGCGACTTCCTCCGGCTCGGTATCGCTGCGGACCGGGCGCAGCAGCGACCGGATCGCCGACTCGGGCGTCCTGGACAGGTCCAGGAGGTTGCCCTCGCGGTAGCGGACGAAGACGCGGGGATCGATGTACGACCCGCGGGCGACCGCCGGGGTGTTGCCGAGGGCCTCCGCGGTGGCGCGCACCGCGAGCACCTCGGCGCGCTTGAGGTCGGTCTTGGTGTCGACGGTGCCGATGTGCGCGAGCGCTTCGGCGGCGAGGATCGTGCCGCGGAGCGTGCGGAAGTCCTTGGCGGTGAACTTGCCGCCGGTGAGCGACCGCACGTAGGCGTTGACCTCGGCGGGGGTGAGCGGCACGCGGCGCCCGGCGCGGTTGAACGCCAGCAGCGGTGAGCGCGGGCGCCCGGGCACGAGCAGCTCGATCGCCGCCGCCAGGTCGGCGTCGTCGATCTCGAGGTACTGCAGCTTGCCGCTCTTGCCCGGGAACGTGAGGGTGACGACGGTGCCCTCGACGGAGGCATCCCGTCGATGGAGGGTCGTGAGCCCCCGGCTGCCGTTCTGCGCGAGGTAGCGCTCGGATCCGATGCGGGGTGCGGCGTTGTCGAGCAGCCGGAAGGCGACGGCGAGCACCCGCTCGCGATCGAGGTCGTCCCGGCGGATCGAGGTGGTGACGCGTGCGCGGGCGCGGGGCAGCGCCTCGGCGAGCGCGAGGGCGCGGGCGAACTTGCCCCGGTCGCGGCCGGCCGTCCAGGCGGGGTGATAGATGTACTGCCGGCGCCCGGCGTCGTCGGTCCCCACCGCCTGGATGTGGCCGTCGTCGCGGACGCTGATCCAGACGTCCTGCCAGGCCGGCGGGATGACCAGCGCCCGGATCCGCTCCAGGTGCCGCTGCCCGGGCGTGCGGCCCTTCGCGTCGAGATACCGGAAGCCGGACCCGGCTCGCAGACGCCGGAAGCCGGGGTCGTGGAAGGGGCGCACACGCGTGAGCTTCGGCATGTGCTCAGTCTCCCCCGACCGCCGGGCCGGCCGGCGCATTGCCCGGTCGGCCCGGCGACCACATCGTCAGTGGTTCCGGATCATCTCGACGAGCTCGGACTTCTTCTTGCCCGAGTAGCCCGAGAGTCCGAGCTCCTTCGCGCGCTTGCGCAGCTCGGGCACGGTCCGGTCGTCGTAATTCGTCGCCTGGGCGCCGCGGCGTCCGACCGTCTTGCGGCCCTGGTTGGCCGCCGCGTTCGAGATGCGCGCCGCCTTCTCCTTGGACGCTCCGTCTTTGCGGAGCTCCTCGTACAGCTCGGGATCCTTGAGGTTGGATCCGCGTCCTCGAGGCATCGCTTCCTCCTTCCCTCGCCGCATCGCTCGGATGCGGACGTGCTGGCCGCCCGCTCAGAGCGGCTTTCCCCCGGTGACCGGGACGATGGCGCCGGAGGTGTACGACGACACGTCCGAGGCGAGATACACGTACGCGCCGGCGAGCTCCGCGGGCTGACCGGCGCGGCCCAGCGGCGTGTCCTGCCCGAACGACGCGAGGCGCTCCTCGTCCCAGCCGGTGGCGGGGATGAGCGGCGTCCAGATCGGACCGGGCGCCACGCCGTTGATGCGGATGCCCTTGGGCCCCAGCTCCTCGGCCAGCGCCTTCACGAGCGCGACCTGAGCGGCCTTGGTCATCGCGTAGTCGACGAGGCCCGGCGAGGGGTTGAACGCCTGCACCGACGTGGTGAGGATGATCGAGGCGCCCGGCTTCAGGTGCGGCACGGCGGCACGGAGTGTGAAGATCTGCGCGAAGAGGTTGGTCCGGAACACCCGCTCCATCTCCGCGGTCTCGAGCGTCTCGATGCCGTCGCGGTCCTTCTGGTACGCCGCGTTGAGGACGAGGACGTCGAGTCCCCCGAGCTCTTGGACGGTGCGCTCGACGATGTCGGCGCAGAACTGCTCCTCGCGAAGGTCGCCGGGAAGGGTCAGCGCCCGCCGGCCGGCGTCGGCGACGACGCGCGCGGTGTCCTGCGCGTCCTCTTCCTCCTCGGGCATGTAGACCAGCGCCACGTCGGCACCCTCGCGGGCGAAGGCGACGGCGACCGCGCGGCCGATGCCCGAGTCGCCCCCGGTGATCAGCGTGCGGCGGTCGGTCAGGCGCTGAGCGCCCCGATACGACTCCTCGCCGTGATCGGGTTCGGGACGCGTCTTGCCGGTGAGCCCCGGCTGGTCCTGCTGCTGAGCCGGGAAGCCTTCGTCGTGGTGCGCGGTCGTGGGGTCCTGCGGCGCCGATGAACTCATACCCGCACGCTAGGGCCGCGCGTGCGCGCGTTCACGGGGGTTGACTTCCCCGGCGGACGGCCTTAACACGAGGCCTTGCGACTATCACCGGCGCCGACACGCCGTCAACCCCCTGCGAAGGAGCGGTCACCAGTGCCACTGTGAGACCGTGCCCACAAGGCATCCGTTGCATCCCCTTGCACCGGACACGCAGAAGGAGAAGATCTCATGAACCTCGCCTTGATCATCATCATCGTCGTCGCGATCATCCTTGCGATCGTGGGCGGTCTGAACTCCGCGCTGAACTGGCTGCTGTGGGTGGCCATCATCGTCGGTGTCATCGCGCTGATCGTGTGGTTGTTCCGAGTGATCAGCGGGAACCGCAGGGCCTGACCCGACCCACTGAGCTGTAGACGGCGGATGCCGCGGCCAGAGCTGGCCGCGGCATCCGCCTGTCTACGGGGTCCGCGCGGGACTACAGGTTCGCCTCCGCGTACACGCGGAGCGCGTCGCGGACGAACTCCGCACCGTGTGTGCCGCCCGAGCTCGTCGCGTAGTTCGCGCCGAAGCGCGGGTCGGCGACGTACATCTCCCCGAGCCCCAGGACGTAGCCCCTCACGTCGCCACCGGGCGTCGCGGCGGGCGTGCCGGGCACGCCCGTCAGCCACTGGACGTGGCGCTTCGCGAGCGCCTGCGCCACGTCACTGTCGGGCGCGATGCCGGACTCCGCCGCGGCGATCCAGTCGCGGCCGAGGTCGGAGACGCGCTGCTGCCACGCGGCCTTCTCCTGCGCGCTCATCGAGCGCCACCACCGGTCGCTGTCCGCGTAGGCCTGCGTGCCCCAGCGCTCTACGACCTCGTCCTTGTACTGCGTGTGGTCGAAGCCGTCGAACATGTTCTCTGCCATCAGTCGTTCACCTCCTCTCAATGCGCTGATCGTGCTCTCGACCGACGCGATCTGCCGCGTCAGCCGGTCCTGCTCCTGCCGCAGCCACGCGAGGTGAGTCTCCAGCGCGTGCGCTTCGGACGCCTCGCGATCGAGCACCTCTCCGATCTGCGGCAGCCCCAGTCCGAGCTCGCGCAGCAGCAGGATGCGCTGCAGGCGCACGAGCGCGGCCTGGTCGTAGTGGCGGTAGCCGTTGTGGCCCACGCTCGACGGCGCGAGCAGCCCGATGTCGTCGTAGTGACGCAGCGTTCTGCTGGTCGTTCCGGCGAGCTTGGCGATCTGCTGGATCGACCACTCGTGATCCGTCATGACCTCTTCCCCTCTCTCGTGCCGTCCCTGATCACGGTAAAGGTTGACGCTGCGTCAAGGTCAAGCCGAATGATCGCTGTACTTTCTTGACATGGTCGCGATATATCGTGTTACTCTTCAGACACGATATATCGCGAATACCCCAGACAGGCAGGAGAAGCAGCCATGACCCTGGAGAAGTGGATCATCCACCCGGGCGAGACGCGCGTCATCGACATCGAAGCCGTTCGCTCGCTCAAGATCGGCCTCGTCGGCGGACAGGTCGACGTCGTCGCCCACGACGAGCCGGGCATCCGGATCGAGGTGCACGACGTCACCGTCAAGGACCTCCGCATCGAGGTCACCGAGGACCAGGTCGAGATCGACCACCCGCAGCTGCGCTGGGACAACTTCCTCGAGGTGTTCCGCAACTTCGGCGCCGGCGGTCCCAAGGCCGAGATCAGCGTCGCCGTGCCCCGCGACGTCGCGCTCACCCTGGGCGTGGTCAGCGCGAGCGCCCTCGTCACCGGCCTCCAGGCCGGCGCCGCACTGAACACCGTCTCCGGCGACATCCTGGTCGACGGCCTCACCGGCGACCTCTCGGTCAACGCCGTCTCGGGCGACGTCCAGGTGCGCGGGCTTGTCGGCGGCCTCAACGCCAACAGCGTCTCGGGCGACGTCGCGGCGACCGGCTCGCTGCGCAAGGCCGCCGTCGACACCGTGTCGGGCTCCGTGCTGGTCGACTCCTCCGGCGAGATCCACTCCGTCGGTCTCAACACCGTCAGCGGCAGCTCCACCGTACGGCTGGACGAGGGCTACCCGGCCAACTACGTCATCCGCAGCGTCAGCGGCCGCGTGCAGATCGACGGCGTCGTGCGCTCCGGCCAGGGCACCGGCCCGACGACCAACTACGCCGGTTCGGTGGGCGAGCTGAGCGGCAACTTCGCCGACGTGCGGGCCCACAGCGTCTCGGGCGACATCACCGTGCTCCGCCGCGCGGCCGCCCAGATGACGGATGCCCCGGCCGCGGCCTCCGTCGGCACGACGCCGGCCGCTCAGGCTCCCGTCGCGGGCTCCGAGGCTCCGGCCGAGGCGTACGGCGGCGACAGCACCGCGGACACCCCGTTCGGAACCGACCGGCAGGCCGAGGCCGGCGCCGACCGGGAGGAGCTGTGATGGCCCCGGTCTTCTCCCACGGCGACCTGCGCCTGTACCTGCTGAACCTGCTCGATGAAGGGCCCCGACACGGCTACGACATCATGCAGGCCCTGTCGGACCGCACCGGAGGCACCTACACCCCGAGCGCCGGCACGATCTATCCGCGACTGGCGAAGCTCGAAGAGGAGGGCCTCGTGACGAAGTCCGTCGACGGCCGCAAGACCGTCTACTCGATCACCGAGGCAGGCCACGCCGAGGTACAGGCCCGCGCCGGCGAGCTCGAGGGCATCGAGGCGGGTCTCGCCGACTCGGTGCGGCTCATCGCCGACGAGGTGCGCGGCAGCGTCCGCGAGGCCATGAAGAGCCTGCGGGCGGATCTCGCCGCCGCTTCCCGCGAGGAGCGCGAGACCACACCGCAGCGTCCGCGCGAGGACGACCCGCGCGTCCGCAGCCGTGAGCAGGTGCAGCGGCTCGACGCGCTCGTGAACGAGTTCCGCGCGAACCTGCGCGGTGACGTCCGCGTCCATGTCGCCCGTGGCGGCGAGCTCGCCTCCACGGTGGTGGACCAGGTCGCCGGCGAGCTCGACCGCATCGCGCGCGACGTGACACGCGCGCTGCGAGGCTGAGCCGCGGCATCCGCTGAACGCGAGAGGGTGGGCCCCGTCCCGGGAGCCCACCCTCTCGTCGTGCGTGCGCCCCGATCAGCGCCGCGCGAACGCCACCGCCGCCGGGCCGCCGTCGACGCCGCCGACGCGCAGGATCGCGTCGTCGCCGTCGCGCTCGACCACCAGGTCGCCCGACAGCACGCGGGAGCGGTCGAAGTCCACGCTGTCACGGCCGAGCCGGTGGTCGCCGGTCCCGTCGAGGAAGACGATGCGCTCCGACGGCGTCCACCACTCCCGCATCCAGCGCCCATCGGACGACTGCGGGCTCTCGCGGCGGATCGTGGTCTCGGACGCCTCGGCCACCGCCCGCTTCCAGTCGCCGAACCCGCGCAGCGACTCCTGCTGCAGTTCCGGGATGATCCCCTCCGCGGTGGGCCCCACGTTCAGCAGCAGCCGGCCGCCCTTGGCCACGACGTCGATCCAGTGCTTGGCCAGACTGGTCGAGTCCAGGATCTCCTTGGGCGACTCGAGCTTGTTGTATCCGAACGACCACCCCAGGCCGCGGTTGTTCTCCCAGACCTCCTTGGCCTCGTTCTCGCGTCCGGCCGAGTACTCCGTGGTCGCGAAGTCGGAATGCGTATCGCCCCACCGGTCGTTGACGACGCCCTCGGGATTCGCCTCGTAGTACTGCGCGAACAGCTCGTACAGCCCGTCCTTGCCGAAATGCTTGCCGGCGTCGGGCCAGTTGATGTCGTTCCACAGCACGTCGGGGCGATAGCGGTCGATGAGATCGCGTACGTGGGCGAGCGCGTAGTAGTTGTACGCGGCGTCGTTGGGACGAATCGAGTGCACCTCCGGGCCCGACCGGTGAGGCGGCAGATCGCTCACCGACCAATCGAGCCCGCCCGAGTAGTAGACGCCGAACCGCATCCCCTTCGCGCGGACCGCGTCCGCGATCGCGCCGATCAGGTCGCGCTGCGGGCCGCGCCGGACGGTGTTGCGCGAAGCCGTCCCGGGGGCGTCCCACAACGCGATGCCGTCATGGTGCTTCGTGGTCGGTACGACGTACTCCGCCCCCGCGTGGGCGAACAGCTCCGCCCACGCCCCCGGATCGAAGCGCTCGGCCTTCCACTGGTCGAGGAAGTCGTCGTACGGTGCATCTCCGTGGACGGTGCGGTGATGCTCCTGTGCCGGGCTGCCGTCGATCCGGATGGTGTTGAAGTACCACTCCGCGTACGGGTTGTGGGCGAACCACTGGTCGTCCGGTACCTCGCCGAGCGCGCCGATCGGCTCGGCCCACGCGGGCACGGAGTACGCACCCCAGTGGATGAAGACTCCGAACTTCGCCTTCGCGAACCATTCGGGCAGCGGGCGCGACAGATCGTCCCAGCTCTCATCGGTCACGGCATCCTCGACTTTCATCCGATGTATCGTCCTCAATCTTGGACATATCGGGAAAGCGAGTCAACAGTGCGGCCTAAACATCCGCTCTTTCGACGATGGCCCGGCGCTGGACCGACGGGCGTCAGGCGGGCCAGATCTCCTCGTCGTCGGGCACCGGTTCGCCCAGCGGCACCACCAGGATCGGGCGGTGCTGCCGATGCGCGAGGCGGGCGCCGACCGAGCCGGTGAAGAACTCGCGGACCGATTCACCGAACCCGCGCTTGCGGGTGCCGACCACGAGCAGCCGGGCGTCGATCTCGTCCGCCAGGTGCTTGAGCGCCATCGCCGGGTCGCCGACGAGCTGGCGCACGGTCCAGTCCACGCCGGAGTCGGCGAGGACGGCTGCCGCGGCATCCTGGACGCTCGTCAGGTCACCCTCGCCACCGGTGATGTTCATGTCGATGGGCGCCGAGTGGACGTAGCCGTCGGGGTCCTCGTAGGTGACGAAGCGGGTGACGTCGACGTGGACGACCGCCAGCGGCGCCCGGAGGAGCTTCGCGTACCGAGCGGCCTCTTTGAGGACCCGCGGCGACTGGTCGGGGATCACTCCCGCGATCACCGCCCCGTGCAGGCTCGCGTTGCTGCTGTCGTCGACTTCGGGCTCGGATGCCTCGTCGGTCATACGTCCGTGCTCCTCCCGCACCACTGGGGCCGGAACCGCCGGGGTGCGGGGGCTCCGTGTTATCCTGAATGCTACTCTTACCGGCTCGAAGCCGGATTCGTGAATGCCCGGGTTGCGCGGCGGAAAGCCCGCAGAAAAGCCCGCGACTCTAAATGAGGGGGTCTCGCATGGGGCGTGGCCGTCAGAAGGCGAAGCACACCAAGATCGCCCGAGAGCTGAAGTACGACACGTACAGCGTGAACTACTCGGCGCTCGAGCGCGAGCTCGGTCACCACAGCGAAGACGAGTACGTCGACAAGTGGGCGGACCAGTACAACGACGAGGACGAGGACGAGACCTCGCCCGTCTCGTCGTCGCAAGCCTGAGCGCTCGTGCGAGGCGGTCACGCCTCACCGCGCTCTGAGACGACCCCGCGCGCTGCGGTGCGCGGGGTTCGTCGTGCTCGGGGCCGATCCGGGCGCGGTCACCACGCGCCGTGGGGCCGGGACCAGTCGTCTTCGACGGTGTGCCGCCGCGCCGCCACCGCGCCCGCCGGGATGGCGGCGGCGACGACGCACGCGAGCACGATGAGGGGGCCGGTCCACGAACCGGTCGCGTCGTGCAGCAGGCCGATGCCCACCGGGAACAGCGCGGCGATCGCGTAGCCGCCGCTCTGCACGAACCCGCTGAGAGCGACCGCGCCCTCGTGCGTGCGCGTGCGCAGCCCCACGAGCACGAGGACCACCGGGAACAGCAGCGGCGCGAGCCCGATCAGCACGACCCACAGCCACGGCGCCGCTGTGGGCGCGAACAGCAGGCCCGCGATGCCGGCGAAGCCGGTGACGACGGCGACGCCGAAGAGCGCGCGGGTCGCGTTCAGACGTGTCACCAGCAGCGGCACGACGAGGGATGCCGGCAGCCCCATGAACCCGAAGAGCGAGAGCAGCGCGCCCGCCGTGGCGGGGGTGACGCCCGCGATCTCGACGAGCATCTTCGGCATCCACGCGAACGAGGTATACGCGATCGTGCTCGAGACGGCGAACGCGACCAGCAGCGCCCACGCCAGCGGAATGCGCCACATCCGCCCGAACACGCGAGGACTCGCCTGCTCGATGTCGTCGTCGGCTCCGTCGGCATGGCGGCGCAGCGCAAGTGCGATCCACGGGATCGTCGCGATGAGGGCGAAGACCGCCCACAGTCCCAGCGAGGCGTGCCAGTCCGTGGCATCCGCCACCGGCACCGCGACGAGGGCGGGCAGGAACGTCGACACCGCCATCGTCGTGGAGAACACCGTCGTCATGAGCCCGATGCGGTCGGGGAAGTAGCGCTTCACGAGCGGCGGCAGCAGGATGTTGCCCGTCCCGACGGCCGCGAAGACGAACGCCGTGCCGGCCAGCAGCAGCCCCGAGCTGGGCGCGAGGCTGCGCGCGACGAGGCCGACCGCCACGACCGCCATCGCCACCACGGCGAGCCGCTCGAGCCCGAACCGGCGCTCGAGCGCCGGGGTGAGCAGGCCGAACACGGCGAAGCACACCGGCGGGGCGGTGCCGATCAGGCCGATCACCGCGGCCGGCAGCGCGAAGTCCGCCGAGATGTGGTCGAAGAGCGGCGACAGCGAGGCCACGGCCGACCGCAGCGAGAACGCGAACAGCACGATGCCGACGAGGGCGAGGGTTCGCCCCTGCCAGAGCGGGCGGGCAGGGGACGATGTCACTCGTACAACCCTAGAGCCGGCGCCGATGCCCTCGGCGCGCCGGCCGACGGGCTCAGCTCTCCTGGGAGCCCTCCACCCACGCGAGATACTCGTCGGTGACGGTGCCGGTGATGTACCGGCCGTCGAAGCAGCTCATGTCGAGATCCTCGACGTCGGACCCCTCGAGGATCGCGGCCTTCAGGTCGTCGACCTCCTGGTAGACCACGAAGTCCGCGCCCAGCTCCTGCGCGATCTCGGGGATCGTCCGGCCGTGCGCGACCAGCTCGTGCCGCGAGGGCATGTTGATGCCGTAGACGTGCGGGTAGCGCACCGGCGGCGCCGCCGAGGCGAACGTGACGCTCTTGGCACCGGCATCCCGCGCCATCTGGATGATCTCCTTCGACGTCGTGCCGCGCACGATGGAGTCGTCGATGAGGAGCACGTTCTTGCCCTTGAACTCGGTCGACATGGCGTTGAGCTTCTGCCGCACGCTCTTCTTCCGCACCGCCTGCCCCGGCATGATGAACGTCCGCCCGATGTACCGGTTCTTGTAGAAGCCCTCGCGGTACTCCACGCCCAGCTTGCGCGCGACCTGCATCGCCGCCGGCCGCGAGGAGTCGGGAATGGGCATGACCACGTCGATCGCCTCGCGCGGCGTGTACTTCGCGATGGTGTCGGCGAGGCGGTCTCCCATGCGCAGGCGCGCCTCGTACACCGAGATGCCGTTCATGACCGAGTCCGGACGCGCGAGGTACACGTACTCGAACGAGCACGGCACCAGCTGCGGGTCGCTCGCGCACTGGCGGGTGTGAAGGTTGCCTTCGAGGTCGATGAAGACCGCTTCGCCCGGGTCGACGTCGCGCACGACCTCGAACTCGCCGTTCTCCAGCACGAGCGACTCGCTCGTGACGACCCACTCGTAGTGGCCGTCCGCGTTCTTGCGCGTGCCGAGGATGAGGGGACGGATGCCGAACGGATCGCGGAACGCCAGCAGACCGTACCCCGCGATCAGCGCGATCGCCGCGTACGATCCCTCGACGCGCTCGTGCACGCGCGTGACCGCCTGGAACACCTGCTCGGGGTCGAGCTCGAGTCCCGAGATCGAGGACTGCAGCTCGTTGGCCAGCACGTTCACCAGCAGCTCGGTGTCGGAGCTGGTGTTGAGGTGGCGGCGGTCCTTGTGGAACAGCTCCTCGGTCAGCTCGCGCGTGTTGGTGAGGTTGCCGTTGTGCACCATGACGATGCCGTACGGCGCGTTGACGTAGAAGGGCTGCGCCTCCTCCTCATTCGACGCGGTGCCCTTGGTCGCGTAGCGCACATGGCCGAGGCCGATCTCACCGAGGAGCGCGCGCATGTCGCGGGTGCGGAACGACTCGCGCACCTGGCCCCGCGTCTTGTGCATGTGCACGACCCCATGACGCTCGGCCGTGGCGATGCCGGTGGAGTCCTGACCGCGGTGCTGCAGGAGGAGGAGGGAGTCGTAGATCTCCTGATTGACGGACCCGCGGCCCACCATCCCGACGATTCCGCACATGGGTGTTGCCTGCTCCGTAAGGTCGTGCGACTCAGCGGGCCGTGTGGCTCGCGTGCGCCTGGTGGTCTGAATAGGCGCCGACGAGACGCACCGCGCCGCCGTCGACTCCCTTTGCGCCCTGCTCCCACTCGCCGTCCGGCCGGGCGCCGCCGCGGACGACGCCGACCTGCCAGGTCGCGATGCCGCCGAGGGAGAGAGCGGATGCCGCCGCCTCGGCCTTGTCGGCCGCCACGACGGCGAGGAAGCCGATGCCGAGGTTCCAGGTGCCCTCGGTCGACTCGAGGTCGAGGTCGCCCAGGTCGGCGAGGACGCGGAAGACGGGGGAGGGCGACCACGTCGAGCGGTCGACCTCGACCCACGTGCCCTGCGGCAGCACGCGGGCGAGGTTCGCCGCGATGCCGCCGCCGGTGACATGGCTGAGCGCGTGCACGCGGTCGCCGTGATCGGCGATGAGCCGCAGGAGCGGCTTGGTGTACAGGCGCGTCGGCTCGAGGAGGGCCTCGCCCCACGTCGCGCCGAAGTCGGCGGCGTTGTCGCCGTACTGCACGCCGGCGCCGGTGACGATGTGGCGCACCAGCGAGTAGCCGTTGGAGTGCAGGCCCGAGCTCGCGAGCGCCAGCACCACGTCGCCTTCGCGCACCCGCTCGGCGCCGAGCACGCGGTCGGCCTCGACAACACCGGTCGCGGCGCCCGCGACGTCGTAGTCGTTGACGCCGAGCAGCCCGGGGTGCTCCGCCGTCTCGCCGCCGACCAGGGCGGTGCCCGTCTCGGCGCAGCCGGCGGCGATGCCGCGGACGATGTCGGCGATGCGCTCGGGGAACACCTTGCCGCAGGCGATGTAGTCGGTCATGAACAGCGGCTTGGCCCCGACGACGACGATGTCGTCGACGACCATGCCGACGAGGTCCTGGCCGATCGTGTCGTGCTTGTCGATCGCCTGCGCGATGGCGACCTTGGTGCCGACGCCGTCGGTGCTGGTGGCCAGCAGCGGCTTGTCGTACGCCTTGAACGCGCTGGCGTCGAAGAGCCCGGCGAAGCCGCCGACGCCTCCGAGCACCTCGGGTCCGTGCGTGCGGCGGACGGCCGACTTCATCAGCTCCACGGCGAGGTCGCCGGCGGCGGTGTCGACGCCCGCAGCGACGTACGGGTTCACCGGCTGTTCGGGGCGTGAAGGGGCGTCGCGTTCGGAGGAGGCCACGGCTACCAGCCTACCGGCGGCGTGGCTGGGCGGATGCCGGGGTTACGGGTCGCTCCCCCGGCGCCGATCGGCACCCTGATCGTTGCCCGCGCCCCGGTCCGGACGTCGCGGGGCGGATCTATGATGTCCGCATGGGCGGCACCGGTGCACCGGAGTGGCTGATCCGCGAAGACGCAGGTCAGCCGGTTCTCCTCGCCCTCTATCTGCGCCAGGTGCTCGGCATCCGCTCTCCCGAGGAGCTGCCCCACCTGCGCGGAATCCCCCTGCGCGCCAACGACCGCTCCGACGAGGCGCAGGCGACGCTCGAACGCCAGTGGCGGGAGTTCTGGGCGATGACCGTCGAACCGCAGGCGCACCCGTCGCCGGTTCCGCTCCAGCTCGTCGACGGGTTCGACATGGCGCTCGCCCTGCCGGTCGAGGGCTGCGACGACCTGCGGCACGCGTTCACGCCGCATGCCGCCGACGCCATGGCCTTCGCGAAGGCCGCCCACGAGCGCTACCGCAAAGAGGCGTCGCACAGCACCGGCACCGCCTACCGGGCGTATGCGGGCGCCATCGCCGAGCACGAGCGGCAGGTGGGCCGCCGGGCGCACTCGTTCGAACTCAATGTCCAGGTGCTGCCGCTGAATCAGCGGGGCGTGTGGTGGATCGGCTCCCTCACGATCGCCGTCACCGACGGCCTGCGCGGCGACGTCGCCGCCTTCGACGCGGCGATCCACCCGATCATCGCCGAGCTGGCCTGAAAAGCCCGAGCTCAGCGGCGATCCTCGTCTGCGCCGGACTGCGGGTCGACCTGCACCGACGCGTGGTCGACCGAGACCTCGTGCGTGTGGCGGCGCGATCGACGGTCGAGGAGCAGCGCGACCAGGGCGCCGAGCACGATGCCGACGGGCGCGCAGATGAGCGCCAGGAAGCCGAAGACCTGGGTCTGCGAGTACTCCACGCCGGTGTTCGGGCTCACCTGCGACGTGCCGTCGAAGGCGAAGGTGAGGATCATCGCGACCAGGAGGCCCAGCGCGGCGCCGGCGATGAGGAAGACCGAGATCTTCGGGGCCCGCCGCACGCGCAGCGTCTCGACGCGGTCCTGGCTGTGCTCGGGCATGTCTCCATTATCCCTTCGGCCGGCGGCCGCTCGGGCCGTCGGGCCGGTCGGTCTCGATGTCCTCGGCGTCCCGCACCCACTGCGGCACGTCGTCGGTGACCGGAGAGACGAGGTCGTCGCTGAGGCTCGTGGCGTGCTCCGCGATGACCGAGCGACCGCGGCTGCTCACCACGCGGTCGAGCACGATGACGACGAGGCCCGCGACGAGGAGCCCGAACCCGACGCAGATGACGGCGAAGACGCCGAACACGCGCAGGTAGCCCGAGGCGCCCGTGGAGAGCGGGCCGCCCGGCTCCTCGGACACGGCGGCCGCTGCCGTGAGGACGCCCGCCGTCACCAGGCCGAGGACGATGCCCGAGATCATGATCCGCCCGATGCGCGGGGCGCGACGGACCCCGACGGACTCCCACTCCTCGTGGATGACGTGCTCGTCGGGGTCGTCGTCGCCGGCTGCGCCGGTGCGCGCGCGGGTCATGGTGCCATTGTCCCACCGCGGGACGGGCGCGTCTCGGGGTCCTCGCCCGGGCTCAGGGGCGCAGCGGCAGCAGGTGGGAGATGTCGGCGCGGGTGCCCGAGGCGACGATGCGGCCGGCGGAGGAGGCATCCGCCCAGTGCTCCGCCCCCGTCGCCACTGCGATCCAGGTCCCGGGATCGGTCTCGACGACGTTCGGTGGGGTTCCGCGGGTGTGCCGTGGCCCCTCGACCACCTGCACCGCGCCGAACGGAGGCACGCGCACCTCGACCGAGTTGCCCGGCGCCTTCTCGGCGAGCAGCTGCAGCAGGTAGCGCACGGCCGTGGCGCGGTCGGTGCGGGAGGCGGGGACGGATGCCGCGCCCGCCGCCGCGACGGCCTGCAGGGCCGCGCGGCCGTCGTCGGTGGAGATCTTGCGGGCCACGACCCCACGCTACGCGTGTCGCGTGCCGGCGGAATCCTCGACGACCCGAAACGCGGCGGAGCGCCCTCGGTAGGCTGGACGGCGTGAAGATCCTGGTTCTCGGCTCTGGCGCGCGGGAGCACGCCATCATCCTCGCGCTGCGGTCCGAGGAGACCGAGCACGAGATCTTCGCCGCCCCCGGCAACGCCGGCATCGCGCAGGACGCCCAGCTCGTATCGCTCGACGCGAACGACCCGGTCGCCGTCACCGACTTCGCGATCGAGAACGACATCGCGCTCGTCGTGATCGGCCCGGAGGCTCCGCTGGTCGCCGGGGTGGCCGATGCGGTGCGCGAACGCGGCATCCCGACGTTCGGGCCCGGCAAGGCGGCCGCGCAGCTGGAGGGCTCGAAGGCCTTCGCCAAGCGCATCATGGAGGCGGCGGGCGTGCCGACCGGCCGCGCGGTGCGGGCGTACTCGCGCGCCGACGTCGAGGCCGCGTTGGACGAGCTCGGCGCTCCGCACGTGGTCAAGGCGGACGGACTGGCCGCCGGCAAGGGGGTCATCGTCACGTCCGACCGCGACGAGGCGCTCGCCCACGCCGACCAGTACCTCCCCTCGGGCCCGGTGCTCGTCGAGGAGTACCTGGACGGTCCCGAGGTGTCGCTCTTCTTCCTCAGCGACGGCGACCACGTGCTGCCGCTGAGCCCCGCGCAGGATTACAAGCGCCTCCTCGACGGCGACGAGGGACCGAACACCGGCGGCATGGGCGCGTACTCGCCGCTGCCGTGGCTCGACGGCAGGTTCGGCAGCGAGCGGGAGTTCGTCGACCTCGTGACCCGCGACGTCGCCGAACCGGTCATCCGCCAGCTGGATGCCGAGGGCACGCCGTTCATCGGGCTGCTCTACGCCGGCCTCATCCTCACCGACGGCGGCGTGAAGGTCATCGAGTTCAACGCCCGCTTCGGCGACCCCGAGACGCAGGTGGTGCTCCCCCGGCTCGTCGACCCGCTGTCGGAGCTGCTGCTGGCTGCGGCATCCGGCACCCTCGAGGACTCCCCCCGTCCGGCGTTCGCCACCGACGTGGCCGTCACCGTGGTGGTGGCCAGCGAGGGCTATCCCGCCGCGCCGGTGACCGGCCGCGAGCTCACGGGGCTGCGCGAGGCGTCGGCGGTGCCCGGCGTCCACCTCGCACACGCCGCCACGGCCGAGACCGACGGCGGGCTCGTGGCCACCGGCGGCCGCGTGCTCAACGTGGTCGGGATCGGGACGACGTTCATGGAGGCGCGCGAGCGCGTCTACCGTGCGCTCGGCCAGATCGAGCTCGAGGGCGGGCAGCACCGCACCGACATCGCCGCCCGGGTCGCCGAAGGGCTCTGACCCGGCCGCGGCCCCGCATCGGCCGAAAGGACGAGGCCGGTCGGTCCCGACGGCCGATGTGCCGTGGCATCCGTCACCGCCACCATGGCGGCATGACGACCTCCACCTCCCTCCCACGCACCCGGCGGCGCGCGCCCGAGTGGCTCGTGCCCGCGGGCCTCATCGCCCTGAGCCTCGTGCCGGTCGCGGCCGGCTCGGCGCGCCTCACGCAGCTCGCGACCTCCGCCGGCGTGACCGCCGACAACGTCCGGTTCTTCGACGCGCCGGTGCCGATCGTCGCGCACATCGTCGGCTCGACCGTGTTCCTGGTGCTGGGCGCGCTGCAGTTCGCGCCGTCGCTGCGGCGCCGGCGCTGGCACCGCGTGGCCGGGCGCATCGTCGCGCCGGCCGGGCTGGTGTCGGCGCTGTCGGCGCTGTGGATGACGGTGTCGTACCAGATGCCGGCCGCGGTGGCGGGGCCGGGGCTCGCCGCCGTGCGCATGGTGCTCGGCGTCACGATGGCGGCGGCGATCGTGGCCGCCTTCGTCGCGATCCGCCGCGGCGACGTCGGCACGCACAGCGCGTGGATGACGCGCGCGTACGCGATCGGCCTCGGCGCCGGCACGCAGGTCGTCGTGTTCCTCCCGTTCACGCTCCTGATCGGGGCGCCCACGCCTGTCGGCTACACGCTTCTCATGACCGCGGGGTGGGTGATCAACCTCGTGGTCGCCGAGATCGTCATCCGCCGGCGGGCCCGCACCGGCGCGCGGCGGACGGGGGCACGGGCCACGGCGGCGCCGACCGGCGCACGCCTATCATGAGGGCATGACGAGCCCGGTCCGCGCGCTCTGGGACGCGCCCGCGGCGACTCCGGCACCGCCCCCGCGCGTGTGGCGCGACGGGGTGCTCGTCGCGGTGATCCCCCTGCTCGCTGTGGTGGAGGCATCCGTGCGCCCCGACGTGCCGTCGCGCTGGGTGTGGGCCGTCGTGCTCGCCGCCCTCGCGCCCACGCTGCTGTGGCGGCGCACGCGCCCGTTCATGATGCTCGCGATCGCCTTCGCCGTCGGCACCGCGGTCGGCTTCATCGTCGGCGGCGATCCGCAGCTGTACACGACCGCCTACTTCCTGATCCTGCTGTACGCGGTGTTCCGCTGGGGCTCCGGGCGGGCGATGCTCGCGGGCGGCGCGCTCGTGGCCGCCGGCATGGCGCTCACCGCCGCCGGGTCGGCCCCATCGCCGCCCGACGCGGTGGGCGGCGCCGCCGTCGCGGTCACCACGGCGACGCTCGGACTCGCGATGCGCTGGCGTCGGCGGGCACGCAGCCGCGAGCTCGAACAGGTGCGGCTGCTCGAGCGCGAGCAGCTCGCGCGCGATCTGCACGACACCGTCGCGCACCATGTCTCGGCGATCGCGATCCAGGCGCAGGCCGGCACCGCCGTGGCCGCGACCGATCCGGGCGCGACCGCGCAGGTGCTCCAGGCGATCGAGGCCGAGGCCTCGCAGACGCTGCGCGAGATGCGCGCCATGGTGGGCGTGCTCCGCGCGGACGCGCCGGTGGCGCCCGCACCCGGCCTCGCCGGGATCGCGGACCTGGCGCAGACGGATGCCGCCGGCCCGGCCGTCGCCGTGCACCTCGACGGCGACCTCGACACGGTGCCCCCGGCGGTGGGCGCCGCGGTGTTCCGCCTGGCCCAGGAAGCGGTGACGAACGCGCGGCGCCACGCCCGCGACGCGACCCGCGTCGAGGTCGGCGTCGACGTCGACGCGGCGGGGGTGCGGCTGTCGGTCCGTGACGACGGCGGGAGCGCGGCATCCGCGCCTCCCGGATTCGGGATCACCGGCATGCGCGAGCGGGCAGCGCTCCTCGGCGGCACGTGCGAGGCCGGCCCGGCGCCGGGCGGCGGGTGGGCCGTCACGGCGACGCTCCCGCGCAGGGGGTGGGGATCATGACCGTGCGCGTGCTCGTCGCCGACGATCAGGACCTCGTGCGCACCGGACTGCGCATGATCCTCGACGTGCAGCCCGGCATCGAGGTGGTGGGCGAGGCCGCCGACGGCCGCGAGGCCGTCGCGCTCACGCGGAGCCTGCGCCCCGACGTGTGCCTGTTCGACATCCGCATGCCGGTGATGGACGGCCTGGAGGCGACGCGCACGGTGGCGGGTCCGGACGTCGCCGACCCGACGCCCGTCGTCGTGATCACGACCTTCGACCTCGACGAGTACGTCTACGCCGCCCTCCGCGCGGGCGCCCGCGGCTTCCTGCTGAAGGACGCCGGTCCGGTCCTGCTCGCCGAGGCCGTGCGCGCGGCCGCGCGCGGCGACGCGCTCATCGATCCGAACGTCACCGTCCGCCTCATCGAGACGTTCGCCGGCGCGGCGCCGACGCCTCCGCCTCCGCCGTCCAGCCCCCTCACCGACCGCGAGGAGGCGGTGCTCGCCGGTGTCGCCCGCGGGCTCGGCAACAGCGAGATCGGCGACGAGCTGCACGTCTCCCTCAGCACCGTGAAGACCCACCTGGGAAGCATCATGGCCAAGCTGGGCGCGCGCAACCGCGTCGAGCTCGCGATCTGGGCGCACGAACGCGGCCGGTCGCGCGACTGAGCCCCAGCGTCAGTCCCGCGCCGGCCGCGCCGCCGCGCCCGCTGATCACACCGCCGCCCGCTGCTGCAGCAGCGGGCACTGGAAGGGATCGCGCTCCCCCAGTCCGACACGGTTGATGTACCGCGTGACGATGCGGTACGACTCGAGCAGGCCGGTCTCGGTGTAGTGCACGCCGTGGGCCTGGCAGTAGTCCTTGATCATGCCCGACGCCCTCCGCAGGTGCGGCCGGGGCATCGAGGGGAAGAGGTGGTGCTCGATCTGGTAGTTGAGCCCGCCCATGGCGACGTCGAGCAGGCGGTTCCCGCGGATGTTGCGGCTCATCAGCACCTGCCGGCGCAGGAAGTCGAGCTTGACGGATGCCGGCACCAACGGCATGCCCTTGTGGTTCGGCGCGAACGACAGCCCCATGTAGACGCCGAAGATCCCCAGCTGGACGGCGAGGAACACCGCCGCGATGCCCGGCGAGAGCACGATGAAGACGAGGGCGAGGTATCCCCCGATCCGCATCGCCAGGAAAGAGCCCTCCACCGCCCGGTGGCGCAACGGCTCACGCGAGAGCACCCGCCGCACGCTCGACGCGTGCAGCGACAGCCCTTCGAGCAGGAGGATCGGGTAGAAGAAGACGCCCTGGTGCGCCATCACCCAGCCGAGCACCGGGCCGTACCGGCGAGCGCGGCGGTCGACCTGGTCGGGGGTGACCGACACGACCGGCAGCTCGATGTCGGGATCGGAGCCGATCTTGTTGGGGTTGGCGTGGTGGCGGGTGTGCTTGTGCTGCCACCACCCGTAGCTCATCCCGACGAGGAGGTTGCCGAGGATGAGCGACGTCCAGTCGTTCCAGCGGCCCGAGACGAAGATCTGCCGGTGCGCCGCGTCGTGGCCGAGCATCGCGATCTGCGTGAACAGGATCGCGAGCGCCGCGGCGGTGAACAGCTGCCACCAGGTGTCGCCGATGAGGACGAAGCCGGCGACCGCCGCCGCCAGCACCACCACGGCGCCGATGAGCTTCGTCCAGTAGTAGCCGTAGCGGCGGTGCATCAGCCCGCTCGCGGCCACGACCTTCGCCAGCCCGGTGAAGTCGTTGGGCGGCCGGTCGGTCCGGGCAGCAGTCGCCCGGATGCCGGTGGTGGGTTGTCCGGTCATGTCGTCGACCCCGATCCTCGAGCCGCACCGATGCGGCGGCGACGTCGGGGTCCAGGACGTCCTGGCCACAGGCTACGCCCATTGCGCCGCCCGCGGGGGCCGCGTGCGGGCACTTCACAGGCACGATGCCGAGTACACCGGCGGACGAAAGGACGGACGCCGGCGTCGCTGGCTGGGGAGACGAGCGACGCCGGCGTCCGGATGACGCTGGGCTCTGTTTCGATGGGGCCCGAGCGTCCGGAAAACCCGAGCTGGGGGACTCAGGTCTGACGACGTATGAAGCGCATCAGCCAGGCGATCACCGCGATGACGATGATGACGAGGCCGATCCACAGCAGGAACTGGACCGCTTCGACGAGCACGCCCAGCAGCAGCAGGACGATTCCGACGATGAGCAGGGTCACTGCGAGTCCGGTCATGCAAGCCATCCTCCGCGGCCGTCTCCCGCGGGCCAACCTCTTGACAACCGTGCCCTCGCGGGTTTAGCCCGGGTCGGGCTCCGCGATAATGGGCGGGTGACGGACACGAATCCCACCCCGCTCGAACTCCCCGGCTGGCGCCACGTCTACTCGGGCAAAGTGCGGGACCTGTACGTCCCCGGCGACGCGGCCGAGGGCGCGCCCGCCGGGCGCATGCTCGTCGTCGCCAGCGACCGCGTCAGCGCCTTCGACCATGTGCTCTCGCCCGGCATCCCCGGCAAGGGGACGCTGCTGACCACGCTCAGCCTGTGGTGGTTCGACCGCCTCGCGGGAGCGGACGGCGGGCGCGGCATCCCGAACCATCTCGCGGCCTCGCACACGCTCACGCTCGGCGGCGACGGCGAGGCGAACACGCGCGACGACCTGCAGAACCTCATCCCGGATGCCGTCATCGGCCGGGCCATGGTCGTGAAGAGCCTCGACATGCTGCCCATCGAGTGCGTGGTGCGGGGCTACCTCACCGGGTCGGGCTGGGCCGAGTACCGCGAGAGCGGCACGGTGTGCGGCATCGCGCTCCCGGACGGGCTGTCCAACGGCGACCGGCTGCCGGAGCCGATCTACACCCCCGCCTACAAGGCCCCCTTGGGCGAGCACGACGAGAACATCTCGTTCGAGCGCACCGTCGAGCTCGTCGGGGGCGAGCGCGCGAGCGAGCTGCGCGACCTGTCGCTCGAGATCTACGCGCGCGCCGCCGCGACCGCCGAGGCGCACGGCGTGATCCTCGCCGACACGAAGTTCGAGTTCGGCCTCGACGAGAACGGCGTGCTGACCCTCGCCGACGAGGTGCTCACGAGCGACTCGTCGCGGTACTGGGATGCCGAGACCTGGGCGGCGGGCACCACGCCCGCGGAGCGCATGGCGAGCTTCGACAAGCAGATCGTGCGCGACTGGCTCGCCGCGAACTGGGCGCCGCCGCGCGACGGTGAGCCGCCGGCTCTGCCGGCCGACATCGTCGAGCGCACCGCCGACCGCTACCGCGAGCTTCTCGAGCGCCTCACCGCCGCCTGACGCCCGGCGCGGCATCCGCCCGTCACGCGTTCTTCATCGCCTTCAGCCGCGCCAGCAGCGTCGGACCGGTCCGATCGAGCATCGATCCGCCGATGAGGATGCCGCCGATCAGGACCGCCGTCCCCAGCACGAGGCCGACCGCGCATGCGATCCAGCTGAGCGCCGCGTCGTCGGTGAAGAACCCGATGATCCCGAGGATGCCGGCGGGCGCCGACAGCGCGACGGCGATCAGCCAGATGCCGAAGAACGCCATGCCCTGCAGGAACGTGGTGCCGGGCACCCGCTTGAACGGGTTGTCGCCGGATGCCGCGACCGGCACGACGAGCTGCGCCGACGTGAGCGCACAGACGCCGTAGCAGGTGAAGAGGATGCCGACCGACATGCCCAGGATGCCCGGGAACCGGCTCCACTCGCCCGAGAAGACGAAGGGGATGATCGCGGCGAGCAGCACGAGCGGCAGGGCGACCGCCGCAGCGGCGAGGCTGCGCCCCAGCCGGTCCGCCCGGCCCGGCGCGCCGGTGGCGAGCTCGGTCCCGAACGCGGTGCCGTCGTACGAGATGTCGGCGTACACGACGATGCCGATCACGATCGCGATGATCGGGCCCGAGAACGACAGCGCCACGAGCGGCTCGCCGTCACGGGCGTAGAACCACAGCAGCACCGGCACCAGGGGCGCCCCGACCAGCTGGCGGAGGTAGCGGGGGTCGCGCGTCCAGTACGTCAGCGCCCGCGCGAAGACGGCACCCGCGGCGCCGGTCGGCACGCGGCCGAACCATCCGATCGATCCCGCGCGCACCGCGGCGGCCGACGTGTGCCGCGGGCGGACCAGCGAGCGGCCGAGAGCTGCGCGCCACAGCAGCCACAGCAGCCCGAGCGTCGCGAGGGCGATCAGCAGCCGGGCGCCCGCGCCGGCGGGGTCGCCCGCCGCGGCGGCGGCCGGCACGGCCCACGCCGCGCCGAGCGGCGTCCAGCCGAGGATCGGCACCAGCTCGGCGAGCGTGTCGGCGTTCACCGCGAACCCGGTCGCCACACCGGCGATGATGGGTCCCGCGAGGATCAGCGGGATGAGGATGACGGTGCCCGACACCTCCCGGAAGCGCCGCCCGCTCCCGAGCCCGGCCGCGAGGGTCGCGACCGCGCGCGACGCGACCACGGCCGTGAGGACCGCGACCGGCGTGCTCACGATCCACGCGGCGACGGCCGCCGGCCAGTGCGCCCAGGTCGCGACCGTCGCAACCGCTGCCACCGAGGTGATGATGCCCGGGATGCCGGTGACCGCCGCCACCGCCAGCGCGACCATCATGCGCGACAGCGACATGGGGAACACCACCAGGCGGTCGGGGTCGAGCGTCGTGTCGACGCCGAAGGCGAGGAGGGGGATCAGCGCCCACCCGAGGGTCACGAGCGATCCGGCGCCCACGATGACGGCGGAGGCCGGCGCGAGACCCGCGAACCCGAGCAGCACCAGTCCGACGACGATGGCCACCAGCAGTCCGAGTCCGTACAACGCGCCGAAGACGAAGCCGACGAGCTGCCAGGGGCTGCGCCCGAGCTGGTTGCCCAGCACGCGGAAGCGCAGCCTCAGGAGCGTCGCAACCATTCCGGCCCTTCCGTGTGGCGCCGCCCGCCGACGAGCTCGACGAAGCGGTCCTGGAGCGACTGCCCCGCCCGCACGTCCTCGACGCTTCCGGCCACGAGGAGGCGGCCGGCGGCGACGATCGCCACGTGGTCGCACATGCGCTGCACGAGGTCCATGGAGTGGCTCGAGATGATGACCGTTCCGCCACCGGCGACGTACCCGGTGAGGATGTCCTGGATGTTGGCCGCCGAGACGGGATCGACGGACTCGAACGGCTCGTCCAGGACCAGGAGGCGCGGAGCGTGGACGAGGGCGCAGGCGAGCGCGATCTTCTTGGTCATGCCCGCCGAGTAGTCGACGACCATCGTGCCCGCGGCATCCGTCATGTCCATCAGCGCCAGCAGATCGGCGGTGCGCTGCGCGATCTCGTCGTGCGGCAGGCCGAACAGGAGCCCGTTGTAAGTGACGAGCTGCTCGCCGGTCAGGCGGTCGAAGAGCTTCACGCCGTCGGCGAGGTTGCCGAGCATGCGCTTGGCCGCGACCGGCTGCTGCCACACGTCCACGCCGTGCACGATCGCCCGGCCGGCGTCGGGCGCGAGGAGGCCGGTCGCCATCGAGAGGGTCGTCGTCTTGCCCGCGCCGTTGGGCCCGACCAGCCCGTAGAACGACCCCGTCGGCACTCGCAGGCTCAGGTCGGCGACCGCGACCTTCTGCCCGAAGCGCTTGTGGAGCCCGACGAGCTCGAGGGCCGCGGTGTCCTCACCCGGGGTGGAGACGCGGTCGGCCGCGGGGGTCTCGGACGCGCGTGCGGAGGTGTCGGCGGGCGGGCCCGCGGGCGCGGGGGGATTCGCGGGATCGCTCACGTATCTCCGTCGTTCGGCAGGGCGGGCGCCGGTGCGCGCCGGGCAGGATCCAGCCTCTCGGATGCCACGCCCCCGGGCAACTCGCGGCGCCGGGCCGCTCGTGCGCGAGGCGGGTCATCCCCGCCGCTATCGTGATCCTCGCACCATCCCCCGAGCGCAAGGAGCGCGCATGCCTTTGTGGACCCTGCACGGCAACGGCCGTACCGTCGAACCCGGCACGGTCGTGAAGCCCGACGAGAGGCTGAACTGGCCCGCCACCGTCGCGATCGGCGCGCAGCACGTCATCGCGATGTTCGGCGCCACGTTCCTGGTGCCGGTGCTGACGGGCTTCCCCGTCTCGACGACGCTGCTCTTCTCGGGCCTCGGCACGCTGCTGTTCCTCCTCGTCACGAAGAACCGGCTCCCCAGCTACCTCGGGTCCTCGTTCGCGTTCATCGCGCCGGTGACCGCCGCGACCGCGTCGCAGGGCATGGGATCGGCCCTCGCCGGCATCGTCGCGGTCGGCGTCCTGCTCGCCGCCGTCGGCTTCGTCGTGCAGTTCGCGGGTCTGCGATGGATCGAGAGGCTCATGCCGCCGGTCGTCGCCGGTGCCATCGTCGCCCTCATCGGCTTCAACCTCGCGCCGGTCGCGTGGGACAGCTACCAGCAGGCCCCCGTCACGGCGACCATCACGCTCGTCGCCGTCATCCTGTTCAGCGTGCTGTTCCGCGGCTTCCTCGGTCGCATCTCGATCTTCCTCGGCGTGATCGTCGGCTATCTCGTCGCGCTCGTGCGCGGCGAGGTCGACTTCACGGCCGTGAACGACCTCGTCGCCGAGGGACAGTGGGTCGGTCTCCCGGTCTTCCACTTCCCCACGTTCGGCTCGCCGGGCACCTGGAGCGTCATCGCGATGTTCCTGCCGGTCGTCCTCGTGCTCATCGCCGAGAACGTCGGTCACGTGCGCGGCGTCGCGACGATGACCGACGCCTCCGTCAACCGGTACACCGGCCGGGCGCTCATCGCCGACGGCGCGGCCACCGTGCTCGCGGGCACCTTCGGCGGCTCTGGCACCACGACCTACGGCGAGAACATCGGAGTCATGGCCGCGACGCGCGTGTACTCGACGGCCGCGTACTGGGTGGCCGGCATCTTCGCCGTCCTGCTGTCGCTCTCGCCCGTCGTCGGAGCGGTGTTCAACTCGATCCCGGCGGGTGTGCTCGGCGGCGTCACGACCGCGCTCTACGGTCTCATCGGCATCATCGGCATCAAGATCTGGGTCGACAACCGCGTGGACTTCTCGCGCCCGGTGAACCAGTACACCGGAGCCGTGGCCCTCGTGATCGCGATCGCCGGCTTCACCATGCAGTGGGGCGAGTTCCAGCTCGGCGCCATCGTCATCGGCGCGGCGGCAGCGCTGCTGATCTACCACGTGGGCAACGCCATCGCCCGCTGGCGCCGGACCGGTGCCGACGACGGCGGCCCGATCCCCGCGGTCGGCCAGCTCGGCGGCGACCCCCAGTAGCCCGACGTTGCCTGCCGCCACCCCGGAGCCGGGAGGGCGCCGGGTGGCGGCATCCGTCGTCCAAGTCCCGGTTTGGGGCGCACCGCGGACGGTTGGGGCGTGTCGCGCACGCCCCGAGCGGTCGCGCGACGCCCCAAACCGTGGAGACGTCTGGGAATGAACGACGGATGCCGGGGGTTCTCATTCGTGTGAATACACAGGCCGAACGTCTCGCCGCCGATACCGCCATGGGGGCCGTCACGCTGCTCGTCGGCGACCTCGACGGCATGACCGCGTTCTACCGCGACGTCATCACCCTGCAGGTGCTCGCCGCGGACGGCGACGAGGTCGTGCTCGGACGCGCGGGCCGGGCGGTGGTGGTGCTGAAGCACGAGCCGGCCCTCCGTCACGCGACCCCGGGCTCGGCGGGCCTGTTCCACACCGCGATCCTCTTCGAGACGCAGGAGGCCCTCGCCGCCGCGCTCTACAGCGTCGCCCGCCACGCACCGCACACCTTCACCGGCTCGGCCGATCACCTCGTCAGCCAGGCGTTCTATCTCACCGACCCGGAGGGCAACGGAATCGAGCTGTACTGGGACCGGGCCCGCACCGAGTGGTCGTGGACCCACGGTCAGATCGAGATGGCGACCCTGTACCTCGACCCGAACGCGTTCCTCCAGGAGCACCTCACGGAGCGCGCTGCGAGCGGCGCGACGGCACAGGAGGCGGCATCCGTCGGTCATGTGCACCTCTCGGTGGGCGACGTCGCGACCGCCCGGGCGTTCTACGTCGACGCGCTCGGCTTCGACGAGACGGCGGGTCTGGGCGACCAGGCGCTGTTCGTCAGCGCGGGCGGCTACCACCATCACATGGCGATGAACGTGTGGAACTCGCGCGGCGCCGGACCGCGGATGCCGGCCCTCGGCCTCGGCCGCGTGGACCTGACTCTGCCCGACGCCGACGCCCTCGGCGCGCTCGGCGAGCGCCTGCGGCACCACGGCCTCGACGTGCGCGACGACGGACGCACCGTGTCGTTCGACGACCCGTGGCGCAACCTGCTCCACGCGACGGTGCCCGGCCGAGGCTGACGCCGCCGACGCCGGCCCGCGACGCCGCGGACCGCGGAGCCGCTACACGGACTCCCGGACGACGAGCTCCGTCTCGAGGATCGTGACGTGACGCGGATGCCTCCCCGCGAGGAGGTCGATGAGCACCGAGGCCATGCGCTCCCCCTGCTGGAACGACGGCTGGCGCACCGTGGTCAGCTGCGGATTCACCGATGTCGCGACCGGGGAGTCGTCGAAGCCCATGATCGCGATGTCCTGGGGCACCCGGATGCCCGCCTGCGCGAGGACGGTGAGGACGCCTCGGGCCATGAGATCGCTCGCGACGAACACGGCGTCGGGCTGGGCGCCCGAGGCGAGGATGCGTCGCATCGCATCGGCGCCGCCGTCGGCCGTGAAGTTGCCGTCCTCCACCGCGACCTCGTCGAGACTCCATGCCGCCAGCGCCTCGCGGTACCCCTGCAGCCGGTCGACGCCGGCCGGCATGTCGCGGGGACCGGTGATCGTCGCGATCCGACGGCGCCCGCTCTCGATCAGGTAGACGGTCGCGTCGTAGGCGCCGCGCACGTTGTCGACGTCGACGTAGTAGTCGCGCTCCCGCTCGCGCACGGGCCGGCCGCCGTAGACGACCGGGACGACGCTGGCGATGCGGTCGATGAAGGTGTCGCTGGTGTGGTGCGAGACCACGATGGCGCCGTCCACCGCCCCGCTGCGCACGTAGCTCGTCGTCTTGTCGCCGGGGTCGTCGCTCGCGATGAAGAGGTTGAGCACGTAGTCCGAGCGGCTCAGGCGCGAGTTGATGCCCGACACGATGGCAGCGAAGAACGGGTCGCCGAAGAAGCGGGTCGTGTCTTCGGGGACGATGAGCGCGACGGCGTGCGTCTTCTGGCTGGCGAGGGAGCGTGCCGCGCGGTTGGGGACGTAGTTGAGCTCGGCGATCGCCCGCTGGACGGACTCCAGCGCCTCGGGGCTGACGGCGGTCGAGCCGTTGACGACGCGCGACACGGTCGAACGCGACACCCCCGCCGCAGCGGCGACCTCCTCGATCGTGACCGCCGATCGCATGGTCTCGGTACCCATCGTGTCCCTCCTCCCGGATGCTACGGCACGCTGTGGACATCGGCGACGCGGCGACGTCGCGCGCCCCCGAGTGTTACGACGCGACGGGCGCGGCCTCGGCGTACTCCGGCGCGAGCGCGCGGGCGGCGATGATGCGGCGGTACTCCCGCGCGCTGTCCTTCGGCGTGCGCTCCTGCGTGTCGTAGTCCACGCGCACGATGCCGAAGCGCTTCTCGTACCCCCACGCCCACTCGAAGTTGTCCAGGAGCGACCAGTAGAAGTATCCCCGCACATCGACGCCGGCCTCGGCCGCATCGAGGGTCGCACCCAGGTGCGCGCGGAGGAACTCCACCCGGTCGGCGTCGTGGACGCGCTTCTCGCCGTCCTCGATGACGAGCTCGTCGTCGTAGGCCGCACCGTTCTCGGTGACGTAGAGCACCGTGCCGGCCGGCTCGGCGTACTCGTCCCACACGCGGCGAAGCAGGGTGGTCAGGCCGTCGGGCTGGACCTCCCACTGCATCGGCGTGCGGGGAAGCCCGCGCTCGTGCCAGAAGATGCCCTCGTGCGACGGGAACGGCGAGCGACCGGGACGGTCGGTCGGCGCGTCTCCGCCGATCGGCGGGTCCACGGGCGCGCGACCTCCCACGTACTCGCCGTGGTAGTAGTTGACGCCGAGCGTGTCGAGGGGCGTCGCGATCGCCTCCAGGTCTCCCGGACGCACGGCGGCCTCCCAGGCGGCGACGGCCGCGGCATCCACCGTCCGGATGTCCTCGACGATGTCGGCCGGGTACTGGGCCCGGAAGATCGGGTCGAGGAACCAGCGGTTGAACTGGCCGTCGATGCGGCGCGCGGCGTCGAGGTCGGCGGGGTCGCCGGCGTCCACGGGGTCTGCCACCGTGAGGTTCAGCGTGATGCCGAGCTGCAGCGACTCGTCGCGCGCACGGAGCTCGCGCACGGCCTGTCCGTGGCCGAGCAGCAGGTGGTGCGCGGCGAGCACACCCTCCTCGACGCTGTAGTGGCCGGGCGCGTGCAGGCCCGCCGTGTAGCTGAGGAACGACGAGCACCACGGCTCGTTGAGCGTCGTCCACACGTCGACCCGGTCACCGAGCGCGTCGTGCATGTCCAGCGCATACTCGGTGAACCGGTCCGCGGTGTCGCGGTTCGCCCAGCCGCCCTTCTCCTGCAGAGCCTGCGGCAGGTCCCAGTGGTACAGCGTCAGCCACGGGAGGATGTCCGCCCCGAGCAGCTCGTCCACCAGGCGCTTGTAGAAGTCGACGCCCTTCTCGTTGACTTCGCCGCCGTCCGGCCGCACGCGCGACCACGACGTCGAGAAGCGGTACGTCTGCAGGCCGAGGTGCTTCATCAGTGCGACGTCATCGGGGTACCGGTGATAGTGGTCGCACGCCACGTCGCCGTTGTCGGCGTTGATGACCGCGCCCGGCACCCGGCAGAACGCGTCCCAGATCGAGTCGCGGCGGCCGTCCTCGTGGGCGGCGCCCTCGATCTGGAAGGCTGCGGTCGCGGCGCCGAACAGGAAGTTCTGGGGGAAGGCGCGCGGGTTCGGGGTCGTCATGAGGGGAAGGTCCTCTCTGGGGGCGTTGATATCAGGATGTCGGGGCGGGTGGGCGGGCGGAAACCCTAGCCCTTGACGGCGCCGGCCATGATGCCGCTGACCAGCTGCTTGCCGGCGACGGCGAACAGCAGCAGGAGCGGGATGGTCGACAGCAGCACACCGGCGAGCACGATCGAGTAGTCGACGAAGTAGTTCGACTGCAGGAGCGAGAGGGCGACCGGAAGGGTGGGGTTCTGCCGGTCGAGCACGATGAACGGCCAGAAGAAGTTATTCCAGGCGCCGACGAAGGTGAACAGGAACAGCATCGCTGCCGCCGGCCGCGCCGCGGTGACGCCGACGGTCCAGAACGTGCGGATCATCGACGCGCCGTCCACGCGCGCCGCCTCGATGAGCTCGTCGGGGACCGCCTGCTGCAGGTACTGCGTCATCCAGAAGACGCCGAAGGCGCTCGTGACCGCGGGGATGATGATCGCACCGATCTGGCCGGTCCATCCGAGGTCCGCGAACAGGATGTACAGGGGCACGACGCCGAGCTGCATCGGCACCGCCATCGTCGCGACCACGAAGATGAGCAGGCCCTTGCTCCCGGGGAAGCGGAGCTTCGCGAACGCCCAGCCCGCCAGCGTCGAGGTGAGGACGACGGATGCCGCGATCAGCGTCGAGCTGTAGATCGAGTTCCACAGCGCGGGCCAGAAGTTCACCGCCGGGTCGCCGACGACGGATGCCGCGTTGGCCAGGAAGTTGCCGCCGGGGATCCACGACATGTTCGGGTCGTTGATGGTGGAGGCGTCGCCCGATCCGATGAGGAACGACCAGTAGTAGGGGAACACGGCGGCGAGCACGACGACGCCCAGTCCGGCGTAGACCCAGAAGCCCGGCCGGTAGCCGCGGATCTTCGTGGTGCGCTGGCGGCGGCCGCCGCGGGGCTCGTCGGGGCTCGCGATGCGCTGCTCAGCCAGCGCGATGGGAGGAGTGGTGCTCACCGGCCCAGTCCCTTCTTGTTCTTGCGCGTGACCCCGCGGCCGCCCTCGTCGGCCACCAGCCGACGGGTGACCAGGAGGTTGATGAGGCCGATGACGAGGATGATGAGGAACAGGATCCACGCCAGGGCCGCGGCGCGGCCGAAGTTCCACTCGCGCCAGCCGATGTTGTAGAGGAACAGCGTGATCGTCAGCCACTGCTGCGCCGGGCCGCCCTCGCCGGTGTTGTCGTACATGCGCGGCTCGTCGAAGATCTGCAGGCCGCCGATCGTCGAGGTGATGATCACGAAGATGAGGGTCGCCCGCAGCGACGGGACGGTGATGCTCCAGAACTGGCGGAACGCGCCGGCGCCGTCGACGGTGGCGGCCTCGTAGTAGTCGCGCGGGATCGCCTGCATCGCTGCGAGGAGGATCAGCGCGTTGTAGCCGGTCCAACGGAAGTTCACCATCGTCGCGATGGCGACGTGGCTCCAGAACGGGTCCTTGTGCCACATGATCGGCTGGAGGCCGAGGTCGGTGAGGATGTTGTTCACCAGGCCGTGGTTGTCGCCGAACATGTTGCTGAAGATGAGCGCGACGGCGACGGGGGCCATGACGTAGGGCAGCAGCACGCTCATGCGCCAGAACGTCTTGGCGCGGATGTTGCGGTCGAGCATCGCCGCGATGAAGACCGCGAGGACGAGCTGCGGGATCGTGGACAGCAGGAAGATGCTGAACGTGTTGCGCAGCGCGGTCCAGAACTGCGGGTTGGAGAGGATCCAGACGTACTGGTCGAATCCGACGAACTCACCGGAGTTGCGGACGAGGTCCCACTCCTGGAACGAGATGACCGCGGTGTAGACGATCGGGAAGGCGCCGACGATCGCGAACAGGATGAAGAACGGCGAGATGTACAGGTAGGGCGAGACCTTCAGGTCCCAGCGGCTCAGCCGCTGGCCGAAGGTCAGCCGGCGCACGCGCTTCTCCTTCGGAGGCTGCGGGGGCGTCGCCTCCGGCGCGTGCGGGCGCGTGTCGGTTGCAGTCACGGGTTGCTCCAGGGCTCTGCGGACGGTGTGGGGGCGAGGTCGGTGCGTGCGGGCCCGGGGGGACGCCCGCACGCACCGGCCTTCTCAGAAGGCCTCGACCTCAGCGACCCACGTGTTCCAGGAGGTCTCCTGGTCCTCGAGGCCGTCGAAGACGCGGTTGACCGCGTTCTGGAGCGCGTCGTGGTACTTGAAGTAGTCCGCGTCCTTGAACGGGGCGACCGTGACCGCCTCGGCACGGGCCGAGAGGATCTCGCCGGTGGGCGCCTCGTTGAAGAAGGCGTTCGTGGCGTCGGCGAGCTCGGAGCTCTCGAGCGCGTCGAGCTGGCTCGGGAAGGTGCCCGCGTTGGCGAATGCCTTCATCTGCTGCTCGGGAGCGGTGAGCCAGTCGGCCAGCGCGAGCGCCGCCTCGACGTTCTCACCATCGGCGGGGACGGTCAGGTACGACCCGCCCCAGTTGCCGCCGCCGTTGGGGAAGACGTCCGCGATGTCCCAGCCGGTGACGTCGGGCGCGTTGCCCTCGATCACGCCGAGCATCCAGCCCGGGCACAGCATGGCGGCGAACTCGCCGTTGGCCATCGAGGCGAACCAGTCGTCGGACCACTGGCCCGAGTACGCGGAGTTGGGAACGGCGCGCTCGACGACGAGGTTGTACGCGTCCTGCACCTCGGGGTTCTCGGTCGCGATGACCGTGCCGTCCTCTTCGGTGTAGGTGTACTCGATCTGGTTCACGATGCCCTGGAGCACCGAGTTGGCCGAGTCGATCATCGGCTTGCCGGTGGCCGCCTTGTACTGGTCGGCGACGTCGAGGAAGTGCTCCCAGTCGCCGTCGAAGAGACCGGCCACGCCCTCGCGGTCGCTGGGGAGTCCCGCCGCGGCGAACAGGTCGGAGCGGTAGCAGATGCCCTGCGGGCCGATGTCGGTGCCGAAGCCGACCAGACGGCCGTCGGCGTCGGTCGCGGCGGCCTCCTTCCAGTCGAGCCAGCGGCCCTTGACGCTGTCGGGGGCCTCGGCGAGGAGGTCGGAGTACTGCATCGCCTCGGCGAACCAGTCGATCTCGACTGCCTCGATGTCGGCCAGGCCGCCCTTGCCGAGCTTGGCGAAGTAGTTCGCGCGGGCGTCGCCGGACTCGGCGGCGCGGTTGTGGACGATCTTCACGTTCGGGTTCTCGTCCATGTACTCCTGGAGGAGTTCATCGGTGTAGCCGAAGTCGTTGAAGGTGGCCACGGTCAGCGTGACCTCGCCGTCCTCGCCGCCGGCCTCGTCGTTGCTGCCGCCGGCGCAGCCGGCGAGGACGATGGCCGAGGCCGAGAATGCGGCGATTGCCACAGCGCTTCTGCGGAAGGCGCGTGCGTTCACTGTCACTCCTTTGTGTTGTCAGGTGGTGTGTTGCAGGACCGGCCAGGGCGGGTCCCGTGGCCGAGGTGATGTCATGGGAGCGTTCCCACCGATCGAGAGGAAACGCTATGGGATCGCTCTCACGAAGTCAAGGGAGCGCTCCCACGGACGGATCACGGTTCGGTCACGGTGGATTCCAGATGCAGGGAAATGAGCGATGCGGCGGCCCGTAGACTGGAGGCGACCCCTGCCCGCGACATCCGGCGTTCCGACTCCTCGCTGCGCTCGTCGCCCACGACCGATAGCTGCGGCCCCCGGCCGCCAGGAGGATCCCGATGCCCACGATCGTCGTCGACGTCATGCCCAAGGCCGAACTGCTGGACCCGCAGGGCAAGGCCGTCTCGGGCGCCTTCTCGCGACTCGGGATCAGCGATTTCAGCGCCGTGCGCATCGGCAAGCGCTTCGAGCTCACGGTCGACGGCGAGGTCACCGACGAGGTGCTCGCCGAGGCGAAGCGGGTCGCGGACGAGATCCTCTCGAACTCGGTGATCGAGGACGTCGTCGGCGTCGAGGTGGTCGAATGACCGCCCGCGTCGGGGTCATCACCTTCCCCGGCTCGCTCGACGACCGCGACGCGCAGCGCGCCATCCGCGTCGCCGGCGCCGAGCCGGTCGCGCTGTGGCACGGCTCGCACGACCTCGACGGCGTCGACGCGCTCGTGCTCCCCGGCGGCTTCAGCTACGGCGACTACCTGCGCGCCGGGGCCATCGCGGCCCTCGCCCCGATCATGTCGGAGGTGAAGGATGCCGCGGCCAAGGGCATGCCCATCCTCGGCATCTGCAACGGCTTCCAGATGCTCGTCGAGGCGCACCTGCTGCCGGGCGGCCTGATCCGCAACGCGCACCAGCAGTTCATCCGCCGGGACCAGCGCCTGCGCGTCGAGAACAACGACACCGCCTGGACGAGCGACTTCGCGACCGGCCAGGAGATCGTCATCCCGCTGAAGAACGCCGACGGCGGCTACATCGCGTCCGACTCCGAGCTCGACCGCCTCGAGGGCGAGGGCCTGGTGGCGTTCCGCTACCTCGGCGTGAACCCGAACGGGTCGCTGCGCGACATCGCCGGGCTCACCAACGAGCACGGCAACGTCGTGGGGCTCATGCCCCACCCCGAGCACGCCGTCGAGCCGGGGTTCGGCCCCGACACCTCGGCGGCCATGCGCTCCGGCGTGGACGGCCTGGCGTTCTTCACCTCGGCGATCGCCGCGGTGGTGGGCGCCGCCGCCTGAGCGGCGGCATCCGTTCTCAGACTGTTCCGGCCGGCGGCCAGACGCCGATGATGAGCGCCATGACGACGATCGTCACGAGCTCGTGCGCGATGTTCAGCACCGTGAGACTGGTCGGCCGCCCCTCGAAGGCGTCGTGCGTGATGAAGCGGGCGGCGGTGAATCCCGCCCACAGGATCACCCCCGTCGCCAGCGCCGCCCACAGATAGCTGCCGCCGTAGAAGTGCCAGGCGATCGACGACGCGCCCGCCAGCACCCACGCGGTCACGAAGCTCACGATCACCGTTACGACGATCGGCACCACCGCGCTGGCGCCCGGCCGGTCCATGTCGACGTCTGCGAGCTTCGACCACCGTGTGCCGAACACCTTCGGCGTGTACCAGATCGTTCCGACGACCATGCTCGACGCCGTCGCGATCAGCACCGCCCAGTAGTTGATCTCGGGAACCATGTCGGCCTCCTCCCCCTGTTCGACGCGAGCGTATCGCCGGCGTGCCGCGCCGGGCGCGCACCTCGCCGGTAGCGTGGACAGGGTGACCAGTGGCATCCGGAACCTCATCGTCAGCGTCCCCACCGAGCAGCTCGCCGCAGACCTCGGCGACCTACCCGAGGGGGTCGAGCTGGTCGTGTGGCCGATGGACGCCGCCGCCCCGCGAGACCGCTTCGACATCGTCGTCCCCCCGTACATGTCGATGGCGCGGGTGCTGGAGCAGCTGGAGGGCGTCGACGTCGGGCTGGTGCAGGGCCAGTCGATCGGCTACGACGGCGTGGCGGACATCCTTCCGGACGGGCTGCCGTTCGCCAACGCCGCCTCGGTGCACGAGACCTCGACAGCGGAGCTGGCGGTCGGCCTCGCCCTCGCCGCCCAGCGGCACATCGACGCGTTCGCCGTCGACACGGCCGCCGGGCGCTGGCAGCCGGTGTTCGCCGACAGCCTCGCCGACCGCCGCGTGCTGCTGCTCGGCTACGGCGGCGTCGGCAAGGCCGTCGCGGCACGTCTGGAGCCGTTCGAGGTCGAGCTGACCCCCGTCGCGTCACGGGCGCGAGAGGAGGACGGCGTCGCGGTGCACGGCATCGACGAGCTGCCGACGCTGCTCCCCCGCGCCGAGATCGTGGTCCTCACGCTGCCCGGCGGCGAGGCGACGCAGGGCCTCGTGGACGACGCGTTCCTGTCGGCGCTGCCCGACGGCGCGCTCATCGTCAACGTCGGCCGGGGCACGCTCGTCGACACCGACGCCCTCGTCGACCATGTGCGCCGCGGCAGGATCCGCGCCGCGCTGGACGTCACCGATCCCGAGCCGCTCCCCGCGGATCACCCGCTGTGGGGCCTTCCCGGGGTGCTCATCAGCCCCCACGTTGGCGGGGCATCCAGCGCCATGCGCCCCCGCGTCGCGAAGCTGGTGCGCACGCAGATCGAGCGCCTCGTCGCTGGCGAGCCCCCGCTCAACGTCGTACTGGGGGACTGACGGCCTGACTTCGTTCACGCGCCCGGGCGCACCAGACCCGTCTCGTAGGCGGCGACGACGGCCTGGACGCGGTCGCGCACCCCGAGCTTGGCCAGGAGCCGCGTGACGTGGGCCTTGACGGTCGCCTCGCTGAGGTGGAGCTCGCCGCCGATCTCGAGGTTGGACCGGCCGCGCGCGATGAGTAGCAACGCGAGGGTCGAACGTCCCTTCTCTCGGTCGGGGCATTGGGGTATGACCGAGGGAAGGGACGGTGATGGCGGATGAAGAACGACTCGGGATCGAAGCGCGCGGCCACGGTGGAGCGTCTGGACGCCGCCACCTGCTGGGCGTACGTGCAGGGGGCCAAGCTCGGCCGGCTCGCCGTCGTGAACGCCGACGGCTCGCCGGACATCTTCCCCGTGAACCATCTGGCCCACGAGGGGGCGATCTACTTCCGCACGGCGCGGGACTCCAAGCTGCTGCACATCGCCCATCACCCGCTCGTCGCCTTCGAGGTCGACGGCGAGGCCGACGAGCACTACTGGAGCGTCGTCATCCGGGGGCGCGCGGAGCGGGTGACCCGCGACGACCAGATCCGCGACAGCGGGGTGCGCACGCTCGTGTCGTGGAGCCCGACCGCCAAGTTCTTCGTCGTCAAGGTCACCGCGAACGCCGTGACGGGTCGGCGCTTCCCCGTGCACGCGGGTCGCAGCGGACGGCTGCTGGCCTTCGAGGGCGACCCCTCCCTCCCGGCCCCTGCCGACGCCCAGCGATCGGTACGGGGCGACCGGCCTGAGCCGATCCCGCACTTCGGGCCGCGCCCGGGGGGCGACCACGGCCCGCCCGCCGGCGACGCGGGCCCGGACCGCTGACGGCGCGGGCGAAGACCCGTCCGAAGGTCAGGCGGTGAACACCGTGTGGACGTCGCCGACCACGGCGCGCCCGCCGAGCGCGGTGACCTCCATCAGCACCGCGGTGCCGACGACGACGCCGCCGAGCGAGGCCACGAGCTCGTGCGCGGCGACCAGCGTCCCTCCGGTGGCCAGCACGTCGTCCACCAGCAGGACGCGCGCACGGTCGGCGATGTCGCCGTGCGCCTCGATCGTGGCGCTGCCGTACTCGAGGTCATAGGAGACGGATGCCGCCGGCAGCGGCAGCCTGCCCGCTTTGCGGATCGGCACCAGACCCACGCCGGCCTCCATCGCGACGGCACCCGCCAGCAGGAACCCTCGCGCCTCGACGCCCGCGACCACGTCGAACGACCCCTCGAAGGGCGCGATCATCGCGTGGATGACGGTGCGCAGGGCCGAGGCATCCGCCAGCAGCGGCGTGATGTCGCGGAACAGCACCCCCGGCTCGGGGTAGTCGGGGACGCTCCGGATCAGGGACTCGGCGCGGACGAGGGCTTCAGACGGCACCCGTTCACCCTACGCCGCGTGCCCGGGTGCCGAGGGAGGCGGCTGTGTAAGCGCTTGCAGTACACTGGCCCGATGACTTCCGCAGATACCGAAGAGCGAACGGATGCGTTCCTCGCCGCCGTGGGCGGCGAGTGGTGGCGCACCGCCGTCATCTACCAGATCTACCCCCGCTCCTTCGCCGACGCGTCCGGCGACGGCATCGGCGACCTCCCGGGTGTCACGTCGCACCTCGACGATCTGCAGGACCTCGGCGTCGACGCCATCTGGCTGAGCCCGTTCCAGCGCTCTCCGCAGAAGGACGCCGGCTACGACGTCAGCGACTACTGCGACGTCGACCCCCTGTTCGGCACGCTGGCGGACTTCGACGCCATGCTCGCCGGCGCGCACGCCCGCGGCATCCGTGTCATCGTCGATCTGGTCCCCAATCACTCCTCCGACCAGCACGAATGGTTCCAGCAGGCGCTCCACGCGGCGCCGCACAGCGCCGAGCGCGCGCGCTACATGTTCCGCGACGGCCAGGGCGAGAACGGCGAGCTCCCGCCGAACAACTGGGAGTCGGTCTTCGGCGGCCCCGCCTGGACGCGCGTCATCGAGGCCGACGGCAAGCCGGGCCAGTGGTACCTCCACCTCTTCGACTCGTCGCAGCCCGACTTCGACTGGTCGAACGAGGAGGTGCGCGAGGAGTTCCGCCGCATCCTGCGCTTCTGGCTCGACCGGGGCGTCGACGGCTTCCGTGTGGACGTCGCCCACGGACTCGTCAAGGCCGAGGGTCTCCCGGACTACATCCCCGACCCCGAGGCCGGTTCGATGGGCGGCGAAGAGGAGAACGTGCCCTACTGGGGCCAGGACGCCGTGCACGAGGTCTACCGCGACTGGCGCAAGATCCTCGAGGAGTACCAGGGCGACCGGGCCCTCGCCGCCGAGGCGTGGCTGCCGACCGCCGAGCGCACCGCGCAGTGGGTGCGCCCCGACGAGATGCACCAGGCCTTCAACTTCCCCTACCTCTCGACCGAGTGGAACGCCGCGGACCTGCGCAGGGTCATCGACGTCTCGCTGCGGGCCTTCCCGGGCGTCGGCGCTCCGAGCACGTGGGTGCTGTCGAACCACGACGTCGTGCGCCACGCGTCGCGCCTCGCGCTGACCGCCGAGAACCCGCAGGGTCACGGCATCGGCCCCGAGTCCCCCGGCCAGCCGATCCCCGAGGTCGGCCTCGCCCGCGCCCGCGCCGCGACGACGCTCATGCTCGCGCTGCCCGGCTCGGCCTACCTGTACCAGGGCGAGGAGCTCGGCCTCCCCGAGGTCATCGACATCCCCGGGCACGCGCGCCAGGACCCGACGTGGTTCCGCACGAACGGCGAGCGGTACGGCCGTGACGGCTGTCGCGTTCCGATCCCGTGGACCGCGGATGCCCCGGCCTACGGTTTCAACGCCACGGGCGCGTCGTGGCTGCCCCAGCCCGCCGAGTGGGCACATCTCGCCCGCGACCGGCAGTCCGGCGTCGAGGGCTCGACCCTCGAGCTCTACCGCACGCTCCTCGCCGAGCGCCGCGCGCGCTCGCTCGGCGCCGGCTCGCTCGAGTGGATCGACGGCTACGGCGACGACGTGCTGGCGTTCCGCAACGGCGGGGTCACCGTCGTCGCGAACACCGGCTCCACGCCGATCGCGATGCCGCCGGGTATCGTGATCGCGTCGAGCGGCCCCGTCGTGGGAGACCGGATCCCCGCCGACACCACCGTCTGGGTGACAGGCGACTGAGATCCGCGCACCCGGGCGTCGGGCGGGGTCATCCCCCGCCTGACGGCCCGGGCGGAGCGGAAGCCGGCGCGGCACGAGCCCCGCGACCGGCAGCAAGGAGGACGACGTGGTCAGCATCGACGAGGTCGCCCGCGCGGCGGGCGTCTCGACGGCGACGGTCTCGCGCGCCCTCAGCGGGCGCGGCCACGTCTCGGCGGGCGCGAAGGCCAAGGTCGAGGCGGCCGCGAAGAGTCTCGGCTACGTCGTCTCGGCGTCGGCGTCCAGCCTCGCCTCGGGCCGCACGCGCAACATCGGCGTCATGGTGCCGTTCCTGGACCGCTGGTTCTTCTCCACGGTGCTGAGCGGCATCGCCTCGGCCCTCATGCGACGCGGCTACGACATCACGCTGTACAGCCTCACGGCGGACCGCGACGAGCGGCACGACATCTTCGAGACCTTCCTGCGCCGCCAGCGCGTCGACGGCGTGATCGCGATCTCACTGGAGCTCGGCAAGGAGGAGACCGAGCGCCTCGTCGAGCTCGACCTGCCGGTCATCGCGATCGGCGGACCGAACCCGCTCCTGACCACGCTCACCGTCGACGACGTCGCGGTCGCGCGCCTGGCGACCGAGCACCTGCTGGCGCTCGGGCACCGCGAGATCGCGCACATCGGCGCCAGCCCCGAGTTCGACGTCGACTTCCACATCCCGACGCAGCGGCGGCAGGGCTTCGAGCAGGCGCTGGCAGATGCCGGCATCCCGGTGAAGCCGTCCCTGTACGAGCCCGCGGACTTCACGATCGAAGGCGGCTTCCGCGCCGCCAAGCAGCTGCTGGGCAAGCCCGGCGGGCGACCGACGGCGATCTTCGCGGCATCCGACGAGATGGCCATCGGGGCGCTGCTGGCCGCGCGCGACCTCGGCTACCGCGTGCCCGAGGACCTGTCGGTCATCGGCATCGACGGCCACGAGCTCGGCGAGTTCTTCCGCCTCACCACGGTCGATCAGTTCCCCCTCGGCCAGGGTGAGCGCGCCGCCGAAGCGATCCTCGCCGCGCTGGAGCGGACCGAGACCGGAACCCCGGCCCACCGGCCTGGCGAGCTGCCGTACGAGCTCATCGTCCGCGGCTCGACCGCGCGCCTGCCCGGCTGACGCGGGCGACGGTCCTCGGGCGGCGCGGATAGGCTCGACGCCATGACCATCGACCTCGAGGCCCTCTACATCGACCTGCACCGGCATCCGGAACTGTCGTTCCAGGAGACGCGGACGGCCGGTGTCGTCACCCAGCACCTCGCGGACCTCGGCATCGAGTTCGAAGAGGGGATCGGCAAGACCGGCGTGGTCGCGTCGATCGTCAACGGCGACGGACCCGTCGTGTGGCTGCGCGCCGACATGGACGCCCTCCCCGTCCCCGAGCAGACCGGCCTCGAGTACGCCAGCACCGCGCGCGGAACCGACCCCGCCGGCAACGACGTTCCCGTCATGCACGCGTGCGGCCACGACATGCACGTCACCGCGCTCCTCGGCGCCCTGGAGCGCCTGGTCGCCACGAAGGACGAGTGGTCGGGGACGATCGTCGCCGTCTTCCAGCCGGCCGAGGAGTACGGCGCCGGCTCACAGGCCATGATCGCCGACGGCGTGCTCGACCGATTCCCGAAGCCCGACATCGTGCTCGGCCAGCACGTCACCCCGCTCCCGGCGGGCACGATCGGCGTGCGCAGCGGCACCCAGATGGCGGCATCCGACGGGCTCACCGTGACGCTCCTCGGCCGCGGCGGGCACGGATCGCGACCGCACTCGACGATCGACCCCGTCGTCATGGCGGCGGCCACGGTGATGCGCCTGCAGACGATCGTGTCGCGCGAGGTCGACCCCCGCGACGTCGCGGTGGTGACGGTGGGATCCATCCACGCGGGCCTGAAGAACAACATCATCCCCGCCGAGGCGAAGCTCGAGCTGAGTCTGCGCTACCCCGACGACGAGGCTCGCGCCCGCGTGCTCGAGAAGGTGGAGCGCGTCGTGCGCGCCGAGGCGCAGGCATCCGGTGCGGAGCAGCCGCCCACGATCGTCGTCGACCACTCGCTGCCCCCCACGATCAACGACGTGCACGCCACGGCCCGCCTCGTGCTGGCCTTCGACGCCGCGTTCGGCGAGGGCACGGTCATCGACCCGGGCATGTTCACCGGCAGCGAGGACGTCTCGTGGTTCGCGCGCGAGGCTGGCGTGCCGCTGGTGTTCTGGTTCTGGGGCGGCGTCGACCCGGCCGCGTTCGCCGCGGCGCAGGCCGCCGGCACGATCGAGCGCGACATCCCGACGAACCACTCGCCGTTCTTCGCCCCCGTGCTGCAGCCGACGCTGAGCCGCGGCGTGGAGGCGCTCGTCGTCGCCGCCCGCGAGTTCCTGGAGTCGCCCGCCCGCTGATCGAGTAACCGCGATCTCGTCGAGTGACCACGTCCTCGGCGCCGACAGCGTGGTCACTCGGCGAGGACGCGGTCACTCGGCGGCCAAAGGCCCCGGCAGCTCGCGGGCGTCGACCAGCCGCTGGCCCGAGACGACGCCCGGCAGCCCGCGCGGACCGAGCCGGGTGAACACGAGCAGCACCGACGCGATGACGAACACCACTTCGACGAGCCCCCACGCCCCCGGGAGCGCCGCGAGCACGAGGTAGCCGCCGATGCCGCCGAGGAACCGAAGGAAGCGGGCGAGGCCCACCGGCAGCTCACCGCCCGTGAAGCGCAGCTGCACGGCGTGATCGCCGACGGTGCGGCCGGTGGCGAGGGTCACCACCAGCCACACCGCGATCGTCGCCGCGTTGCCCACGGCGGCGGCGGCGCCGTCGCGCACGGCCGACTGCGCGCCGAGGAGCGCGAGCGCCAGCTGCACGGCGACCACCGTCGAGAGGTTCAGCACCCAGGCGGCGACGGCGTCGCAGACCATGCCCAGGAGCCGCCGGCCCCGGGTCACCGGCTGGGGCTCGCCGGCGTCCGGGAGCCGCGCGGATCCGCGCCACCGACGGGGCACGGCGAGGGCCAGCAGCGAGCCGATCACTGCGCCGAGCGTGTTCATCAGCAGGTCGTCGACGTCGAACACGCGGTAGGCGCACGGGTACAGACCCCAGACGCCGGTGAGCTGCGTGAGCTCGACGAACGCCGACAGCGCGAAGCCGGCGACCAGGGCAGCGCCCACTCCGCGCCCGCCGAACACCCGGAGGATGACGCCGAGGGGCACGAAGAGCACGACGTTGAGCAGCAGCTGGCGCACGGCCGGGTCGGCGGCCGCGCCGCCGCCCCGCCGGGCGATCGCGTCGCGCAGCTCGCCGGCGAGCGTCGTGGGGTCGAGGTTGACGCCGCCGCAGCGGATCGCGTCGGGGTCGGGCAGCGGCAGCAGCGTGTACGTCCAGATCGCCATGACGTAGACGAGAGCCGCCGCCCACAGCAGGAACCTGCCGACGCCGAACCCGCCACGCCGCCGGTAGCTCAGCGCCACGAACGGGACGAACAGCAGCACGCCGACGACCACACCGAGCGTGATCGCGAGCACGCCGAGGCGGATCTGCTCGTCCACGCATCGAGTGTCGCAGAGCGCGTCGGATGCCTCGCGGGCAGGCGTATGGATTCCGTGAGGATCGGCGGCCCGCCCCACCCGCGCGAGTAGCTTCTCCCGCTGTGACGAACGAACTCAGGGAGCCGGCGGTCGACGAGCCGCCGATGGCGAAGCGCCTCATCCTGGGCGGTCCCCTGGCCTCCAGCGACTCCGAGGAGCACCTGCTCCCCAAGAAGCGGGCGCTGCCGATCTTCGCCTCCGACGCGCTGTCATCGGTGGCGTACGCGCCGCAGGAGCTGCTGCTCATCCTCCTCACCGGCGGCCTCGCCTTCCTCGCGTTCGCCCCCTGGATCGCCGCCGCGGTCGTGCTGCTGCTGATCGTCGTCGTCGTCAGCTACCGGCAGCTCATCAAGGCGTACCCCTCCGGCGGCGGCGACTACGAGGTCGCGCGGAAGAACCTGGGCGAGGTGCCGGGTGTCGTCGTGGCCGCGGCGCTCCTGGTCGACTACGTCCTCACCGTGTCCGTCTCGGTCGCGTCGGGCGTCGACAACATCATCTCGGCGCTGCCGGGGCTCGACCCGTTCCGCGTGGAGCTGGCGGTCGGCTTCGTCATCCTCATCGTCGTCGTGAACCTCCGGGGCGTCCGCGAGGCCTCCACGGCGTTCGCCATCCCGACGTACGTGTTCATCGCCTCGGTGGGCGTCATGGTCGTCGTCGGCCTCTTCCGGACCCTGACCGGCGACGCGCCGCTGGCGGCCAGCGCGCAGTACGCCGTCGAGACGCAGAGCGTCACCCAGGCGGCGGTCATCCTCCTCGTGCTGCGGGCGTTCTCGAGCGGCTGCTCGGCGCTGACCGGCGTGGAGGCCGTCTCCAACGGCGTGCAGGCGTTCCGCAAGCCGAAGGTGCGCAACGCCCAGACGACGCTCGCGCTGATGGGCGGGATCGCGATCCTGCTGTTCTCGGGACTCACCGCCCTGGCCCTGGTGTCGGGCGTCCACTACGCCGAGAACCCCTGCGACCTCATCGGCTTCGACTGCACGGCGGGCCCGCAGCCGAGCGTCATGGCCCAGGTGTCGTCGGCCGTGTTCGGAATGAACTCGATCCCGTTCTTCGTCATCCAGGCGGCGACCGCGCTCGTCCTGCTGCTCGCCGCCAACACCGCCTTCAACGGGTTCCCGCTGCTGGGCTCGGTGCTCGCGCGCGACGGCTACGCGCCCAAGGCCCTCAACACGCGCGGCGACCGCCTGGTCTACTCCAACGGCATGATCGTCCTGGGGCTCATCGCGATCGGCGTGCTGATCGTCTACCAGGCGAACCTGACGAACCTGATCCAGCTGTACATCATCGGCGTCTTCACCTCGTTCACCCTCGGCCAGATCGGCATGATCCGGCACTGGCGCCGGGGACTGCGCGAGATCCGGGCGCTGCCGCCGGAGCGACGCGACGACCGGACGGTCCGCGACGACCTCTTCAGCTATCGCAAGGGGCTCGTCATCAACTCGGCGGGCGCCGTGATGACGGCATCCGTGCTCATCATCGTGACGATCACGAAGTTCACCCACGGGGCGTGGCTGGTCTTCCTCGCGATCCCCGTGCTGTCGTTCCTCATGATCGGCGTGCACCGCTACTACCGCGATGTCGACCACGAGATCGCCATGGACGACCGGATCCACTTCGGCTCGTCGGGCGACGTCGCGCTCATCCTCGTCAACAAGCTGCAGAAGCCGGTCGTGAAGGCCGTCGACTACGCGCTGGCCGCCAAGCACGACAAGACCTTCGCGGTGCACGTCTCTGTGACGAAGGAGGACGCGGCGGCACTCGAGCAGGAGTGGCGGGAGCATCGGATGCCGATCCCGCTGAAGATCATCGAGTCGCCGTACCGCACCTACGCGAGCCCGATCGCCGAGTTCGTCAAGAAGTACCGCGAGCAGCACGGGTCGTCCGTGGTCACCGTCTACCTGCCGCAGTACATCGTCGGGCACTGGTGGGAGACGCTGTTGCACAACCGCCGCGCCCGTCGCATCGCCCAGCAGCTCATGCTGGTCCACGGCGTCTCGATCACGCTCGTGCCGTGGCTGCTGGACTCGTCCGAGCTGATCTACGGCCGGCGCTCCCGCGCGCTTCCCGGCGACGACCGCGCGGGCCGGGGCAGCGCGTAGCCTTGAAGGGTGACCATCCCCGCATCTGCACCCTCGCCGGCTGCGCTCCTGGATGCCGAAGCCGTCCGCGCGGACTTCCCCATCCTCGGCGAGCGCGCCAACGGTCAGCGCCTGGTGTATCTCGACTCGGGTGCGACGAGCCAGAAGCCGCAGGCGGTCATCGATGCGGAGGTCGGCTTCCTCACGCGGTCCAACTCGGCCGTGCACCGCGGCGCCCACACCCTCGCCGCCGAGGCGACCGAGCTCTTCGAGGACGCCCGCGCCACCGTCGCCGGCTTCGTCGGCGCGCGGCCGGAGCAGCTCGTCTGGACGAGCGGCGCCACCGCCGGCCTCAACCTCGCCGCCTACGCCATCGGCAACGCCTCGCTCGGCCGCGGGGCGCCCGAGAGCGCCGGCTTCGCGCTGCGCCCCGGCGATGAGATCGTCGTGACCGAGGGCGAGCACCACGCCAACCTGATCCCGTGGCAGGAGCTCGCCGCGCGCACCGGCGCCGTGCTCCGCCACATCCCCGTGCGCGACGACGGGACGCTCGACACGGATGCCGCGGCCGCCGTCATCGGCGGGCGGACGCGAGTCGTCGCCTTCACGCACGTCTCCAACGTGCTCGGCATCGTCAACCCCGTCGACGAGCTCGTCGCCCTCGCGCGGGAGGTCGGCGCGCTCACCGTCCTCGACGCATGCCAGTCCGCACCCCACCTGCCGCTGGACCTGGTCGCGCTCGACGTCGACCTCGCGGTCTTCTCGGGCCACAAGATGCTCGGGCCCTACGGCGTCGGCGGGCTGTACGGGCGCTCCGAGGTGCTCGAGGCGCTGCCGCCCTTCCTCACCGGCGGGTCGATGATCACGACCGTCACCCTCGACGAGGCGGACTACCTGCCGCCCCCGCAGCGGTTCGAGGCCGGCACGCAGCCGGTCTCGCAGGCGATCGGCCTCGCCGCCGCCGTCCGCTACCTGCAGGCCATCGGCATGGACGCCGCCCATGCGCACGAGAAGGCCCTCGAGGCCCGCATGGCCGAGGGACTCCGCTCGATCCCGGGCGTGCGGCTCCTCGGCGACGCACCGGACGCGGAGCGGGTCGGACTGTGGTCGTTCGACGTCGACGGCGTGCACGCGCACGACGTGGGCCAGTTCCTCGACGCGCGCGGCGTCGCCGTGCGGGTCGGCCACCACTGCGCGCAGCCGCTGCACCGCCGCTTCGGCCTCACCGCCTCGGTGCGCGCCTCCACCGCCGTGTACAACACCGCCGACGACGTCGACGTGTTCCTCGACGCGCTGTCGGGCGTGCGCTCGTTCTTCGGAGCCGGCTCATGAGCGGGCTCGAGTCGCTGTACCAGGAGCTGATCCTCGACCACTCCAAGCGACCGCACGGCAAGGGCCTGGGCGACGAGACCGGGCGGGTCGCCTCGTCGTACCAGCGCAACCCCATCTGCGGCGATGAGATCACGCTGCGGGTCCGCCTGTCCGACGACGGCACCACGGTCGACGAGGTGACGTGGGACGGCGCCGGCTGCTCCATCTCACAGGCGTCGGCGTCGATGCTCGCCGCGCTGGTCGAGGAGGAGGGACGGATGCCGCGGGCCGAGGCATCCGCTCTCATCGACGGCTTCCGCGAGGCGCTGCGCTCCCGCGGCGAGATCGCGCTCGACGAGGAGGTCTTCGGCGACGCCGCCGCCCTGTCGGGCGTCTCGAAGTTCACGGCGCGCGTCAAGTGCGCGATGCTCGCGTGGGTCGCGTTCGAGGACGCCGTCTCGCGCGCCTGACCCGACCCCTGGTGGCGCCGCGCGCGTGGTGCAAGACTTCGCACAGCCGCGTCTGCGGAGGGGTGGGCGCGGGACGGGACGAGGGAGGAAGTCCATGCGCAAGCCACTTTTCATCGGACTGGTGACGGGTCTGGCCGCGACGCTGGTGTTCGCGGGCGCCGCGCAGGCGGAGGACGGCGGGAGGCCGTTCACGGTTCCGCTGTCGGGTGCTGCCGAGGTGCCGGGGCCGGGTGATCCCGATGCGAGCGGAACGGCGTCGCTGCGGCTCAACCCGGGGCAGGGAGAGGTCTGCCTCGACATCGACTGGGCCGACGTCGACGGCACCGTCTTCGCCGGGCACATCCACGTGGGCACGGCGGATGCGGCAGGACCCGTGGTCGTCTCGCTGTTCTCCGGCGCGTTCACCGGCACCGACAGCGTCAGCGGCTGCGTGGCCGCCGACCGCGAGCTGATCCTCGCCATCATGCGCGATCCCGACAACTACTACGTCAACGTCCACAGCCTGCCCAGCTTCCCCGCCGGCGCCGTCCGCGGCCAGCTGGGGTAGCTCCCGGGCTGCCGATGGCGTGGGGCGGATGCCGCCGCCCCACGCGCCGCGACCTGGGGACCTGCGACCCCCGCGGCATCGCGGTCCCCGCGGTGGCGTTCGGATTCCGTGAGGACACCCGTCGTGGCACGGCTGCCGGGTCGTAGGGTGGCGGCATGGAGCGCGGCGGCGACGGGGTGCAGTCCCGGGAGGAGCCCGACGTCGGCGAGCCGCGCGCCCGCGGCGACCGGTTCACGCTGCCCCGCGTGAGCGGCGGGGTCCTGGGCCGGCGGCGCCGGCTGCTCGGCTTCGGCCTGGCGCTCGTGGGCGGGCCGCTGCTGACGTGGTTCCTGGTGGGCATCCGCAGCGACGAGACCATCACCAGCGACGTGCTGGCGTACCAGCTGCTGGTCGTGCTGGTCTCGCTCGTCGGCGGGATCTGGCCGGCGGTGTTCGCGGCCGTGATGTCGGCGCTGACCCTCAACTACTTCTTCGTCGAGCCGTACTACACCGCCTCGATCGCCGACCCCCGGAACGTCTGGGCGCTCGTGCTGTACGTCGTGATCGCGGTGCTCGTGAGCTTCGTCGTCGACCGGGCCGCTCGCGCGGCGCGGGCGGCGCACCGCGCGGAAGCGGAGGCGGAGCTGCTCGCGACCGTCGCCGGCAGCGTGCTGCGCGGCGACTCCGGGGTGCTCGCGCTCATCAGCCGCACCCGGGAGTCCCTCGGCCTCGCCGGCGTGCGCCTCGTCGACGCCGACGGCACCGTGCTCGCCACCGACGGCGAGCCGGTGCGCGACGGCCGCTTCGACGCGGTCACGGTCGGCCGGCGCAACGGCGGGCCGCCCGCGATGCTCGAGTTGCACGGCCACGTCCTGGACGCCTCGGAGCGACGCCTCATCGACGCGGTCCGGGCGCAGCTCTCGGCCGCCCTCGAGCACACCGACCTCACCCGCACGGCGCGGGAGGCCGATGCGCTGGCCGAGACCGACCAGGTGCGCAGCGCGCTGCTCTCGGCCGTGAGCCACGACCTGCGGCGTCCCCTCTCCGCCGCGGTCGCCGCCGTCGGCGGACTCCGCGCGGCGGGGGCGAACCTGTCGGCCGATGACCGCGACGAGCTGATCGCGACGGCCGACGAATCCCTCGCGACGCTGTCGGCCCTGGTCACCGACCTCCTCGACGTGAGCCGGGTGCAGGCGGGGGTGCTCGCCGTGTCGCTGCAGCGGGTGGACAGCGCCGAGATCGTGCTCGCCGCCCTCGACGAGCTGAACGGGGGGCCCGAGCGGTTCGACCTCGCCCTGGACCCGGACCTGCCGCCTCTGAAGGCCGATCCCGTGCTGCTGCAGCGGGTGCTGGTGAACGTGCTCGCCAACGCCGCCCGCCATGCGCCCGCCGGTTCGCTCGTGCGCGTGTCGTCGAGACGCTTCGGCCGGACCGCCGAGATCCGCGTCCTCGACCACGGCGCCGGCATCCCTCCGGAGCGCCGCGACGACATGTTCACGCCGTTCCAGCGCCTCGGCGACACCGACAACACCGCCGGCCTCGGCCTCGGACTGGCGCTGTCGAAGGGATTCGCGGAGGGCATGGGCGGTACGCTCGCGCCGGAGGACACCCCCGGGGGCGGCCTCACGATGGTCATCTCGCTCCCCGTGGCCGACGATCACGTCCCGGAAGGAGCCGCTGCGTGAAGGTCCTCATCGCCGACGACGACCCCCAGCTGGTGAGGGCGCTGCGGATCACCCTCGCCGCGCACGGCTACGAGGTCATCGCCGCGCCCGACGGCGCTGCCGCGATCGCGCTGGCTGCGAAGGAGCACCCCGACATCGTGATGGTGGACCTCGGGATGCCGCGCCTCGACGGCGTGCAGGTGATCCAGGCGCTGCGGGGCTGGACCGCCGCCCCGATCATCGTGGTGTCCGGCCGGACCGGCTCCGGCGACAAGGTCGACGCACTCGATGCCGGAGCCGACGACTACGTCACCAAGCCGTTCCAGGTCGACGAGCTGCTGGCGCGACTGCGGGCGCTCTCGCGACGCGCGGGCGCGGCATCCGGTGCCCCCGTCGTCACGTTCGGGGACGTCGTGGTCGACCTCTCCACCAAGTCGGTGACCCGCTCCGGCGAGCGCGTGCACCTCACCCCCACGGAGTGGCGCATCCTCGAGTTCCTCGTACGCAACCCCGGTTCGCTCGTGACGCGGCAGACGCTGCTCAAGGACATCTGGGGCACCGAGCAGGTCGCCGACACCGGCTATCTGCGCCTGTACATGTCGCAGCTGCGCAAGAAGCTCGAGGCCGACCCCGGCCACCCCGCGCACCTGCTCACCGAGTCGGGCATGGGCTACCGGCTGCTCGCCGACCCGGCCTGAGCCCTCGCGTCGACGACCGACGGCTTATTCGGGTTTGGGGCGCGCCGCGGACGGTCGGGGCGTGCCGCGCGCGCCCCGAACGGTCGCGCGGCGCCCCAAACCCCGGAGACTTCGCGTCAAGCGGCGGGGCGCCTGGTCAGCCGAGGCCCTGGCGCTCGGCGCGGGCGTCGGGCGCGGCATCCCCCGACACCGGCTTCGACGAGAGGCCGACGGAGCCTCCCGACGCCCCACCCGAAAGGGCGGCCGAGACCGCGACCGACTCGTCGACGTCGGGGTACTGCGGACGCAGCTGCACCGCGTGCGGCTCCCGCTTGTCGCGCTTGGCCTTGCGTGCGGAGTAGGCGAGGTTGAGGGCCTCGACGAAGATCGCGAAGGCCATCGGGCCGTAGATGAAGGCCTTGTCGATCTTGATCTCGAAGCCCTCCGCCACGAGGAAGACGCCGATGAGCAGCAGGAACGACAGCGCGAGCATCTTCACCGTGGGGTGCTTGTTGACGAACGCGAAGATGAAGCGCGAGGCGAACAGCATGATGCCGAACGACAGCACGACGACGGTGATGATCACGACGAGGTTCTCGGTCATACCGACCGCGGTGATCACGGAGTCCAGCGAGAAGACGAGGTCGAGCAGCAGGATCTGCAGCAGCACCGACCCGAACGTGATCGTCTTGCGTCCGACGCCGCCGTGCTCCTCCTCGGCGCCCTCCAGCTTGTGGTGGATCTCGGTGACCGCCTTGTAGACGAGGAAGAGGCCACCGGCGATGAGGATGAGGTCCTTCCACGAGAAGCCCATCTCGCCGACGAAGAACACGTCGTTCTTCAGCGTGATGATCCACCCGGCGAACAGCACCAGGACCACGCGCATCACCATCGCCAGGGTCAGGCCGAGGTTGCGCGCCTTCGCCTGCTGCTCCTTGGGCAGCTTGGACGCGAGGATCGAGATGAAGATGACGTTGTCGACGCCGAGGACGATCTCGAGCACGAACAGCGTGATGAACACGGCGATGAGATCGGGCGTGAATGCGAAGGAGAAGTCCACGTCACGATCGTAGGCGGCGGTGACCGACATCCCGGCCGAACTCGGCCGGACGACGGAGCGGGACGGATGCCGCGGCATCCGTCCCGCTCGTGCGCGGGGTGGTCAGACCCCGGCGAGCACGCCCTCGAGACGGGCGTAGCTGGCTTCCATGCCGTCGGTCATGCCGGTGGCGAGCACCATGTCGCGGGTCTGCGAGTCCGGATACTCGATGAGGACCGTGATGAGGGTCACGCCGTCCTCCTCCTCGAGGGTCAGGTCGTTGAGCGTCGACGGGTAGTCCGTCCCCGTCATGTGCTCGGTCGTGACCGCGCGGCGCGGCGGCTCCGACAGGAGGGTCTCCCCGTCGAACCCGAAGCGCTCGCCCGGAGCGCCCTCGACGGGCTCCCACTCGTAGCGGTAGCGTCCGCCGACCGACGGGTCGACCTCGCACACCGACATGCGCCACCCGTCGGGGCCGAGCATCCACTTCTGGAGCAGCTCGGGCTCCTGGTGCGCGCGCCACACCAGGTCGATCGGGCCCTCGATGAGACGCGTGATGCGCACGTGGGTGTCGTCGAGGATCTCGGTCTGCGTGCCCTTGCCGGCCGCGTACTCGCGCAGGCCCGCGAGCACCTTGTCGAGCTGGTTGATCGCCATCGTCGAGCCCTCGACCGCGCCCATCGCGACCACCTGCTCGAGCGCCTGCGCCGAGTCGAAGTGGGTGGTGTTCACCAGCCGGGAGCCGGTGGGCGTCTGCTCGAACGTGAACACCATGCGGGAGGTCGGCATCTCGGCCAGCACCTCGCCCTGCTCATCGGCGAACGAGTCGAGCGCCGAGAACGTGCGGGGCCCGTCGATCTCGAGGAACTCCCACACCCCGTGGAACTGCTCGCCCTTGGGGCTGGTCATGTGGTACCGCGCCCGGCCCCCGGCGGTGAGGTCGAACTCGGTGAAGGTGGCGGGGTACCCGGGCGGGCCCCAGAACCGCTCGAGCTGGCGCGGATCGGTGAAAGCGCTCCACAGCCGGTCGACGGGAGCCGCGAAGTCGGCCGTCAGCGTCATGGTGAGCGCTTCGGCGTCGGTGGTGACATCGGTGACGGGCATCGTCATTCTCCTTCGTTGCGGGGGTCGTTCTTCTTCGTGCGTTCTTCGGTGGTGCGCGGGGCGCCGGCGGGGCCGGCAGGGCCGGCAGGTTCTGCCAGCAGAGCGTCGAGCCGGTCGATGCGAGCGCGCCACAGGTCCTCGTAGCGGGCCAGCAGTGCGCGGGCGCGGGCGATCATCGTGGGATCCGCCCGGACGAGGCGCTCGCGCCCTTCGGCCCGCTTGACGATGAGCCCCGCGGCCTCGAGCACGCCGACGTGCTTCTGCACGGCCGCGAAGGACATGTCGTACTCGCGTGCCAGCGCCGAGACGGAGTGCTCGCCGTCGATCGTCCGACGCAGGATGTCGCGCCTCGTGGCCGCGGCCAGCGCGTGGAACACGCGGTCGATCTCGTCATCGCTGAGCTCAATTCCTACAACCATTTGGTTGTAGGTTACGGCGGGGCGCGGCATCCGTCAACCCCTTTCTCGAGCGCGACCCCCGCGATCGGCCGGCATCCGTCACCCCGTGTCGCGCCGAACTAGACTGGACCGGTCCGGCATCCCCCGAATCCTGGAGTTGAGCCGCGTGACCACCCCCTCCCAGGCCGCTGTCGCCGACACCGTCGAGAACGCCGCCACCACTCCGGAGAAGGAGCAGCCGTACGCGGCGCTCGGCCTCAAGGACGACGAGTACGCGCAGATCCGCGAGATCCTCGGCCGCCGCCCCACGTCGGGCGAGCTGGCGATGTACTCCGTGATGTGGTCGGAGCACTGCTCCTACAAGTCCTCGAAGATCTACCTGCGCCAGTTCGGCCAGAAGGTCTCGGACGAGATGAAGGAACGGCTCATGGTCGGCATGGGCCAGAACGCCGGCGTCGTCGACATCGGCGAGGGCTGGGCGGTCACCTTCAAGGTGGAGTCGCACAACCACCCGAGCTACATCGAGCCCTTCCAGGGCGCCGCGACCGGCGTCGGCGGCATCGTGCGCGACATCATCTCGATGGGCGCGCGCCCGGTCGCCGTGATGGACCAGCTGCGCTTCGGCGCCATCGACAACCCCGACACCGCGCGCTTGGTGCACGGCGTCGTGAGCGGCATCTCGTTCTACGGCAACTGCCTCGGCCTGCCCAACATCGGCGGCGAGACCGTGTTCGATGCGGTCTACCAGGGCAACCCGCTCGTCAACGCCCTCGCGGTGGGCGTGCTTCGCCACGAGGACCTCAAGCTCGCCAACGCGTCCGGCGCCGGCAACAAGGTCGTGCTCTTCGGCGCCCGCACCGGCGGCGACGGCATCGGCGGGGCATCCATCCTCGCCTCCGACACCTTCGCCGACGGCGGTCCCACCAAGCGCCCCGCGGTGCAGGTCGGCGACCCGTTCGCCGAGAAGGTGCTCATCGAGTGCTGCCTCGAGCTGTACCAGGGCGAGCTCGTCGAGGCCATCCAGGACCTCGGCGCGGCCGGCATCTCGTGCGCGACGTCGGAGCTCGCCGCCAACGGCGGCTCGGGCATGCGCGTCGACCTCGAGAAGGTGCTGCTGCGCGACCCCACGCTCACGCCCGAGGAGATCCTCATGAGCGAGAGCCAGGAGCGCATGATGGCGATCGTCTCGCCGGAGAAGCTCGACGCGTTCCTCGCCGTCACGGCCAAGTGGGACGTCGAGACGTCGGTGCTCGGCGAGGTGACCGGCGACGGACGCCTGCAGATCTTCTGGCACGGCGAGCAGATCGTCGACGTCGACCCGTCGACCGTCGCGGTGGACGGCCCGGTGTACGAGCGTCCCGTGGCCTATCCGACCTGGATCGATGCGCTCCGCGACGACTCCGCCTCCGCACTGCCGCGCTCGAGCGACGCCGACACGCTGCGCGAGCAGTTCACGACCCTCGTCGCGAGCCCGAACCTCGCCGACACGTCGTGGGTGACCAACCAGTACGACTACTACGTCATGGGCAACACGGCGCTGTCGTTCCCCGACGACGCGGGGATGATCCGCGTCGACGAGCACTCCGGCCTCGGCTTCGCGATCGCGACCGACTGCAACGGGCGCTACTGCCAGCTCGACCCGTACCAGGGCGCGAAGCTCGCCCTCGCCGAGGCGTACCGCAACGTCGCCGTCACGGGCGCGCAGCCCACCGCGGTGACCGACTGCCTCAACTTCGGCAGCCCCGAGAACCCCGAGGTCATGTGGCAGTTCTCGCAGTCGGTCGAGGGACTGTCGGACGGATGCCTCGAACTCGGCGTCCCCGTCACGGGCGGCAACGTCTCGTTCTACAACCAGACCGGCGACCAGCCGATCTTCCCGACCCCCGTCGTGGGCGTGCTCGGGATCATCGACGACGTCGCGCGCCGCATCCCGTCGGGCTGGCAGGACGCCGGCGAGAACATCTACCTGCTCGGCGTCACCGCCACCGAGCTCTCGGGCTCGCAATGGGCCGGGACCATCCACGGCCACCTCGGCGGTCGCCCGCCGGCCGTCGACCTCGCGCAGGAGAAGAAGCTCGCCGACCTGCTCCACGCGGCCGGGCAGCAGTCGCTCGTCTCGTCGGCGCACGACCTGTCGTCGGGCGGCCTCGCGCAGGCCCTCGCCGAGGCCGTCATCCGCTTCGGCGTCGGCGCGCGCGTGTGGCTGAACGAGATCCAGGAGCGCGACGGGGTGGATGCCGCGACCGCGCTCTTCTCGGAGTCGACCGGCCGCGTCATCGTGAGCGTGCCGCGCGAGGACGACGTGAAGTTCCGCGGGCTCTGCGAGGGCCGCGGCTACCCGGTGCTGCGCATCGGCGTGACCGACTCCGCGGCCGACGGCGACGAGCCGGCGCTCGAGGTGCAGGGCCTGTTCACGGTGCCTCTGGCCGAGCTGCGGGGCCTGTCGACCTCGACCCTCCCCGACGCCTTCGGCCCGATCGTCACCGAGCACACGGCCTGACCGGGCTGAGCTTCACCCCCAACTCCCCGGTTTGGGGCGCACCGCGTGCGTTCGGGGCGCGCCGGACGCGCCCCGAACGGACGGGATGCGCCCCGAACGCGACGCGTCCCACCCTGAACCCACAAGTAGGATGAGTCGCATGGCGGCGGACGACGACGAGTACAGCGGTTTCAACGACACGCGGCAGCGTCGCGTCAAGATCATCGCGTGGGTGACGATCGTCGCCCTCATCCTCGTCGGCGGCGGCGCCACCGTCTTCGCCCTGCTCTTCGGCTGACGGAGCGCCCGACCGCGCACAGCAGACTCCCGGCGACGACCGCGCTATATCGCGACTAGCATGGCACCGTGGAGACGATCCTCCTCGTCATGTCGTCCTGGTGGTGGGTCGCCCCGGCAGCCGCAGGCGCCGGAGCGGCGACCTACGCCGGGCTGACGACGCGCAGCCGTCGCGCGCGTCGTCTCGAACTCGACGCCGCGCGGCACGAGGAGTCGCAGGCCTACCGGGCGCTCGTCGCGGCGAAGGCGCGCGTGCGGACCGCTCAGGCCGAGGCGCTCACGACGAAGTCCGCCGGTCCGGTGCGCGCGTACGACGCCCGGCGCGCGCTGCAGGCCGCGAAGCAGGCGGAGAGAAACGCGTCGCTCGAGCTGCGGGCGAGCCGGTCCCGCGTGAAGGCGGGCTACTCGCAGTATCGGGCCGCCGCCGCACACGACCCGCTGCCGATCGAGCGGCTGTGCGCCGTGCACGACGCGGTCAACGCGCGCTGGCTCGCGTACGAGACCGACGTCGACAAGGCGCTGGCTCATCCGCAGATGACCGATACGCGGCATCCGGCCACCGTCGCCTTCCTCCTCGCACAGCGCGAGGCGCTCTCGAAGCGGCCGATGCTGCGCGACCGCGTGACGCCGCAGCAGTTCGCCGAGTACCGCGTCGCGGTGCGCCACCTGGAGGCCGCGTTCGACGAGGCCGAGCGCCAGGCCGGCGTGCCCGGCGCGGCGCGCGCGACGTCGCCCGCCGCGGCCACGGCCGCGAGCATCAGCGCGGCGGCCACCGCCATCGCCGAGCTGGCCGACCGGCTGCCGTCGCTGCTGGCGAAGCTCCCGCAGCCCCGGCAGGGCGAGCCGCCCGCTGGCAGGGTGCCCTGAGGAGAGAGCGGCGGTCGACGGCGGCCGTTAGCATGACAGGGTGGAGCCGTTCTTCGAGTTCCTGCGCGACTTCTGGTGGCTGGCCTTCCCAGCGTTCGGCCTTCTTGCCGCCGTCGGAAACGCGTGGGAGCAGAGCGCGAGACGCCGGCATAAGCGGCGGCTCGAGATGATGCACGCCAAGGCCGAGCTCAAGGCGGCACAGGCGGCGGCCCGCGGCAAGGCGGTGCCGGCGGCATCCCTCCCCTCCGTCACCGGTCCCACCGCCGTCGCCGAAGCGGGCCCGGCCGGCCGCGAGACCCAGGCAACCCAGCTCGAGCGGCTCTTCGCGACCCACGACTCGGTCACCTCGCGATGGCTGGAGTACGAGCTCGACGTCGCGAAGATCATCGCCTTCCCGGCGATGAGCGACGGCCGTCAACCGCTGACGGCCGCGTTCCTGCGCGCCAAGCGCATCGCCGACGGGCTGCGCCCCGCGTCGTCGAAGGCGCGGCTGACGAGAGACCAGCTCGCCGAGTACCGCAACGCCGTGGCCGACTTCGAGGTCGCCTTCGACGTCGCCGAACGCGACGCGCGGCGCCTGCGCGACTCGAGCTTCACCGAGATGGAGCGCAAGCGGCTCGACACGGCGAAGAAGCTGCTGACCGTGGCGATCGACGAGGCCGCCACTCCCGCGGAGCGCCAGCTGGCGTACCGCCGTGTGCGTGAAGAGCTCGACGGGCTCATCTCGCTCTCGGACGAGGCGATCGAGGTGCTCGAGAACAAGGTCATGCTCGAGCTCGGCCCGACGACCGCGGCGCCTGCGCCCGCGACCTCCGCTCCCGCATCCGATGCCCCGGCCTCGCCGCCGACGACGACACCGACGGCGTCGCCAGCGGCGTCACCGGCCGCCCCGGCCTCGCCGGTCGCCGAGCCGCTTCCCGCGCCCACCCCGCAGCGCCCCAGCTCCACGCCGCCGGCCACGTGGCCGGTGCCCTCGCGCGGCCACGGCGACGCCCCCGGACGCGTGGTGCACCCGAAGCCGCACCGCTGAGGCTCAGCGGCCGAGCTCGGGGTGCGCGTCGATCCATGCGTCGATCCGCGCGAACCAGTCGAACAGCCAGACGGCGCGCGCGTCGATGCCCTCCGGCACGTCCGCGCGGGGGACGCGCCAGGCGCACATGGTGACGCGCTTGTCCATCGGCAGCTCCCGCCAGATGTCGCGGAGCGTCGCCAGGCGGTCGAGACCGGTGTGGGCGATGAAGACGACGTCCGCGGTCGGCGCCGCGTCCAGCGCCGCGTGGATGCCGCCCGGCTGCGGCGCCATCACGTGGAGGAGCGCCTCGGCGCGCACGGCCAGACTCTCGCGCCCGGCATCGCGCAGCCGCTTGATGCGCGCCAGCCGGCGACCCGGGGTCACGTTGCCGCCCTCGGGGAAGATGACGAAGGTGTCGTCCGGCCCGAGATCCTCGGCCAGCTGGGCGAGCGCCCGCTCCACCTCCATCCCGCCGCCGCGGGGCGCGCGGTCGAAGCCGGTGGGCACGATGAACCGCGACGGCACGCGGTGCAGCAGGATGTCGATCGCGGGATCCCACTGCAGCGTGTACTTCAGGACGATCCGGGGGCGCCGGCCGGCCTCGTTCAACAGGGTGTGGATCAGGATGAAGGAGTCGCCCGGTCCCCCGTGCCGGCTCGCGACGATGAGCGGTGTGCCCGGCGCGAACAGGGCGTCGAAGGCGTCGGGGCCGGCGGCCGCCCCCGAGATGAGGTCCGCGGCCGGGTCGCCGGTGGCGGCATCCGGCAGCGCGTCGTCGGAGCCGGTGGTCGAGATGGTCAGGCGCAGGACGCTCCCGAAGATGCGGAAGAGGACGCGCAGCCCCCACGCGCCGAGGCGATAGTGCGCGGTCACGAACCCCGGCCGTCGCAGCGCATAGCCGAAGCCCGACCCGACCCATAAGCCGAACAGCGCCACGACCATCACGGCGTCCCACAGCAGGTACACCGTGATCAGCCACAGCATGCGGGGCAGCCGGAACCGGCCGGGCACCAACGACGTCAGCGCCAGCCCCACGAGCAGCCACAGCGGGGTGAGCGCCAGCATGAGAACCGCCGCCACGATCACCAGCGGTGCGAGAAGGATGCGTCGCAGCCACGTCGGCGGGAGCCGCATCACGCACCGCCGGGGATGAGGCCGCCCACGCGGAGGAACTCGCGGCTCGCCTCGTAGGCGCGGTCGATACGCCCCCGCACGGTGTCCATGCGCCGGTACGACAGGAGCGTGTCGTCGCCGTCCGTCCCGCCGCTGGGCAGCACGTGGAGGGTGACGCCCTCGGGGATGGTGGCCATGTCGCGCGCATACCGGTGCCGGCGCGCGACCTCGAAGGCCACCCGGGCCGTGTCGACGGCGGACTGGGGCGCCTCGAGCGGCGCCTCGACGCGGCCCACCTGCAGCACGAAGACGGTGCGGGCGCCCACTTCCACGGCGTGGGAGATCGGGATGGAGTTGACGATGCCGCCGTCGATGAAGTGCTCGTCGCCGATGCGGGTGGGCGGCAGCAGGCCGGGCACGGATGCCGAGGCCAGCACGGCGTCGATGAGCGGCCCGGAGTCGAACACCTGCTCGGCGGCGCGCTCGATGCTCGCGGCGACGACGCGCAGGCGCACCGGCAGATCCTCGAACCTCGTGTCCGCCCCGAGCGCCCGCTCGAGCAGCCGCCGCAGCGGCGTCGGCGAGTTCAGATGCGTCCTCGTCCTCACGAGGCGCGTGAACTGGGCGAACAGCGAGTCCCCGTACACGGCGCTCGCCTCGGGCGACGTCCACGCGTCGAGCAGGCGCTCGATCACGGCGGGCCGCGGGTCGCTGGCCACGAGCGCGCCGTTGATCGCGCCGATGGAGGTGCCGACGATGAGGTCGGGACGGATGCCGGACTCCAGCAGGGCACGCAGCATGCCGATCTGCACGGCACCCCGGACCCCGCCGCCGCCCAGGACGAACGCCACCGTCATGCCCACACCCTAGTGCGGGGCGCGGTGGCGTTCGCCCTCCGGGCGTCAGCCGGTCAGGAGGTCAGGCCGTCGACCCACTCCTGGTTGTCGGCGATCCACTGCTCGACAATGGGACCGTAGTCGTCGCCGTCGTACTCGTTGAACATCGCGTCCTCGAGCGAGTACAGCAGGTCGCTGGGCATCTCGAAGTCCGAGATCCAGTCGCTCACCTCGGGGAAGTCCTCGCCGAAGGGCGTCGAGGAGACCGAGTGGATGCCCTCGGCCTCGCCGAGAAGGCCCTGCGGGTCCTCGAGGTCCTTGATGGGGAACGCGCTGTACGCCCAGTGCGGGCGCCACAGCGTCACGACGATGTTCTCGCCGGCATCGGTGGCCGACTGGAGCTCCGCGAGCATCGCGGGCGTCGACGACTCGATGAGCGTCATGTCCTCCAGGCCGTAGCCCGGCACGACCTCGTCGCCGGTGATGCGCATCAGGCCGGAACCCGGCTCGATGCCGACGATCTCGTTGCCGAACTCCTCGGCGTTCGCGGCGAGCTCCTCGAGCGAGTCGATGGGCGCGTCCTCGTTCACGGCGATGGTGAGCGAGGCCTCGTCGTTCCAGACGCCGAGGTCGACGAGGTCGTCGCCGTACTGCTCCATGTAGTCCGCGTGGGTGGTGGGCAGCCAGGTGTCGAGCACGAGGTCGAAATCGCCCTGCGCCAGGCCGGCGTATACCGGCGCGACGTCGGCGTAGGTGAGCTCGACGTCATACCCCTTCTCGGTGAGGATGGCCTCCCACAGGTAGGACGCGGCGATGCCCTCGTCCCAGCCGTTGAAGACGGCGAGCTCGATCGCGCGGTCGGCGGCCTCACCCGAGCCGCCCCCGTCCGCGGCGTCGGCTCCGCTTTCTCCGGCGCAGCCGGCCAGCACGAGCGTGCTCGCGCCGAGAAGCGCTGCTCCGGCAGCGAGGTGCTTCTTCTTCATCATGTCGACTTCCTCTCCACTCGTGGTTGCTGTGTCACGAGTCGGTCTTGGTCTGGCGTGCGAATCTCGCGCGCCTCCGGCGGGCTGATGGTCCCGCCCGGTCGATGGGCGGACGGACGACGTCCGTCCGGGTGGGTCAGGCGGTGCCGACGGGGACGCCGGGCTCCGGCGCCGTCGCGCTCCGCGTCGCGCCGTCGTCCGACCCGGCGCCGTCCTGCGATGCCGCGGCGACACCACGGCGGCGCGTCCGGGGCCCGGTCGGCGTGGCGAAGGCGGAGGTCAGCCGATCGAGGATCATCGCGATGATCACGATCGAGATGCCCGCCTCGAACCCCAGCCCGACGTTGATGCGGCCGATGGCCCGGGTGATCTCGCCGCCCAGCCCGCCGGCTCCGACGATGCCCGCGATGACGACCATCGACAGGCTGAGCATGATGATCTGGTTGACGCCGGCCATGATGCTGGGGCGCGCGAGCGGGAGCTGGATCTGACGCAGGATGCGCGCGGGGCTTGCGCCGAAGGCGTGGCCGGCTTCGACGACCTCCTGGTCGACGCCGCGGATCCCCAGCTCCGTCAGGCGGACGCCGGGAGCCAGGGCGAACAGGATCGTCGCGATCATGCCCGGCACCGCTCCGACGCCGAAGAAGATGATGGCGGGGATGAGGTAGACGAAGGCCGGCATCGTCTGGAGGAAGTCCAGGACCGGCCGCACCGCGCGCGAGACGTGCTCGTTTCCGGCGGCCCAGATGCCCACCGGCACGCTGATCGCGGTCGCGATGGCGGATGCCACGAGCACGAGCGCGAGGGTGTCCATGGCGTTGTCCCACTGATCCACCAGCACGATGAGGAGGAGTCCCAGCGCGGTGCCGATCGCGAGCTTCGCGCCCTTGACCCAGAATGCCAGCGCGGCGAACACCGCGATGATCACCCAGAACGGAGGCGTGACGAGAAGCCACGCCAAGCCGTCGTACACGGTGCCGAGAGCGACCGCGACGGCGTCGAAGAACCAGCCGAACGTGTCGCCGAGGAAGTCCACGAAGGCCTCGATCCAGGCCCCGAGGGGCAGTCGCAGTGTCTGCATCAGCGGGCTCCCTCCGTCGTGATCGCCTCGGGGACGGCGACGCCCGCACCGGATGCCGCGTCGATGACCTCGAGGGTGTGGGTGATCTCGGCCACCGGCACGGTGGCGGGGGCCTCGATCACGGGGTTCTCGCGCGTGACGGCGGGGACGTTGCCGAGCGCCGCCAGCAGCGTCACGCGCGGGATGGTGCCGACGAGCCTGCCGCCGTCGTCGACGACGGCCACCGGGAACGGGCTCTCGACGGAACGCTCGACGACGCCGGTCAGCGCATCGTCGACGTGCACCACGGGGTGCGTGCGCGTCGCCAGTGCGCGCAGATCGGTGCGGCCGTCCTTCACCGCGCGGATGACCGCGCGGTCGGTGACGGTGCCGAGGAAGCGCCGGTTCTCGACGACCGCGACGGCGCCCACCTGCAGGTCGCGCATGACGCGCAGCGCGCCGCGGACGCCGGCGGTGACGGGGATCGTGGCGGCCGGCGGCGCCATGACGGAGCCTGCCGTCAGCACGCGGGCGCGATCGACGTCCTGCACGAACTGCGCGACGTAGTCGTTGGCCGGATCGGTGAGGATCTCCTCGGGCGTGCCGTTCTGGACGATGCGGCCGTCCCTCATGACGGCGATGCGGTCGCCGAGGAACATGGCCTCGTTGAGGTCGTGGGTGATGAAGACGATGGTGCGTCCCAGCTCGCGCTGCAGCTCGACGAGCTGCTCCTGCATCTCGCGGCGGATGAGCGGGTCCAGCGCAGAGAACGCCTCGTCCATCAGCAGGATGTCGGTGCCCGAGGTGAGCGCGCGGGCGAGGCCGACGCGCTGGCGCATGCCGCCCGACAGCTCGTCCGGCATCGCCTCGGCCCGATCCTGGAGCCCGACCTTCTCGAGGATCTCGCGCGCCCGTGCACGGCGCTCGTCGCGGGGGACGCCCTGGATCTCGAGGGCATACGCGGCGTTGTCGAGCACGGAGAGGTGCGGCAGCAGTGCGAAGTGCTGGAACACCATCGACACCGAACGCTGTCGGATGGAGCGCAGCGATTTCGCAGAGGCCTTCGTGACGCTCCGGCCCTGCACCAGCACGTCGCCGGCGGTGGGCGGGAGCAGGCCGTTGAGCATGCGGATGATGGTGGACTTGCCCGAGCCGGACAGGCCCATGATCACGAAGATCTCGCCCGGCTGGACGGTGAAGCTCGCGTCGATGACCGCGGCGGAGCCGGCGTCGGCCACATCGGCGCGGGTGGCCCCGGCGCGCAGCCTCCGCATCGCGTCACGGGGGTTGCGTCCGAAGACCTTGTAGAGGTTCTTCGCCTCGATGGCAGGCGGAAGTGTCACTGTGCACCTCGGCAGCTCCGGTGCAGGAAGCTGCATCGGTCGCGCCCGGGTGGCGGCCGCTCGGGCGGGCGGATGTCGGATCCGCCCCACGGCCGCCGACCGTACGCCCTCCGGTCTGACGCGCACTGGGGCATCACCGGAGACCGCGGACTGGTCGGGTAGCGGCCCGCGAAGGGCCTCATCCACCGTTTCACGGCTCACCGGTCGCTTCAAATTGGACATCGTCGCCGGGTGCTCGCTAGCCGCGCGCGCGTGATATCACCGCCACGGGCACCGGCATCCGGGTCTTGACATCCCGCCCTGTATGCTGGTTACTTAGTCAAGTAAGTAACCAATGAAGTCGAGGCAGGCGTGATCGAAGACGGACGGGCGATCTTCCTCCAGATCGCCGAGAGCGTGGAGGACTCGATCATCGACGGCAGCCTGGCCGAAGAGGCGCAGGCTCCCTCGACGAACGGGCTCGCCACGTTCTACCGCATCAACCCCGCCACCGCAGCGAAGGGGATCGCGATGCTCGCCGACAAGGGAGTGCTCTACAAACGGCGCGGCATCGGCATGTTCGTGGCACCGGGCGCGCGGGAGCTCCTCCTGCGGGAGCGCCGCGCGGCGTTCGCCGACCGGTTCGTCGACCCGCTGCTGGCCGAGGCCGGCAGGCTCGGGCTCGGCCCGGACGACCTCGCAGGACTGATCCGCGAGCGCGCCGCCGCGCAGCTCGCCACCATCACGGAAGGGACAGCACGATGACGACCGGGACGCACGTCATCGAGGTGAAGAATCTCACCAAGCGCTATCGCGACGTCGTCGCGGTGGACGACGTGAGCTTCACGATCGAGAAGGACACCATCTACGGCCTGCTCGGGCGCAACGGCGCGGGCAAGACGACGGTCATGTCGATCCTCACGGCGCAGAACTTCGCGACGTCCGGCGACGTGCGCGTGTTCGGCATGCAGCCGTACGAGAACGCCAAGGTGCTCTCGCGCATGTGCTTCGTGCGCGAGAGCCAGAAGTATCCCGACGACGCGCTGCCGCGGCACGCCTTCGAGACCGCACGCCTCTTCTTCCCGAACTGGGACCAGGAGCTGGCGGAACAGCTGGTGGACGACTTCCAGCTGCCGGTGAAGACGCGGATCAAGAAGCTCTCGCGCGGTCAGCTCTCGGCGGTCGGGGTGATCATCGGCCTCGCCTCGCGGGCCGAGATCACGTTCTTCGACGAGCCGTACCTGGGCCTGGACGCCGTCGCCCGCCAGATCTTCTACGACCGCCTCCTCGAGGACTACACCGAGCACCCGCGCACCGTGATCCTCTCGAGCCACCTGATCGACGAGGTGTCGAACCTCATCGAGCGCGTGCTGGTGATCGACCGCGGCCGGATCGTGATGGACGAGGAGACGGATGCCGTCCGCAACCGCGCCGCGAACATCGTGGGCGACGCGAGCGCTGTCGACGCGTTCGTCGCCGGGCGCCAGGTGATCCACCGCGAGAGCCTCGGGAATGTGGCATCCGTCACCGTCCTCGGCGCACTCACGCTCGCCGACCGCGAGCGGCTCGCCGCGACGGGTCTGGACGTGGCTCCGGTGTCGCTGCAGCAGCTGATCGTCCGCACCACACAGCACGCGACGTCGGGCGCCGCGGCGTCCGAGGAAGGAGCACTGCGATGAACCGCACCGTCAATGTCGTGCGCATGCAGCTGATCAACAAGCAGACCTTCGTCTGGGTCCCGTTGATCGTGCTCGGCGCGGCGTTCGCGATGTCGATCGCGATCTACGCGATCCTCAGCTCCTCGGGCCTTCCGGGCCCGTTCTACGGCGGCGGCTCGCAGGCTCCGCTGTGGGTGCTGCTGTTCGTGGGGATCGCGTCGCTGACGCTGACGTTCCCCTTCTCGCAGGCGATGAGCGTCACCAGGAGGGAGTTCTTCCTCGGCACGATGCTGGCCGCGGCGATCTGCGCCGCGCTGCTGGGCTCGGTGTTCGCCGTGGGCGGCATGATCGAGGAGGCGACGAACGGCTGGGGCCTGAACGGGTACTTCTTCGCCCTGGACTGGGTGGTCGAGGACGGCCCGCTGGGCGCGGCGTTCTTCTACTTCGTGATGGCGATGCTCATCTTCATGCTGGGCTTCTGGTCGGCGACCGTGTACAAGCGGTTCGGTCCGCTGATCCTGACGGTCATCTGGGTCGGCGTCGGCCTCGTGCTGCTGCTCGCCGTGTGGGCGATCACCCGCTTCGAGGTCTGGGGAGACGTCGTCTCGACGCTCGTGCAGCTCGGTGCCACGGGACTGGCGGCGTGGGGGCTCCTGCTCACCGTCGTGCTGGGCGGGCTGTCGTACCTCACTCTGCGTCGCACCGTCCCGTAGCAGGAGGGAGAGCGGATGCCGCCACCCGGCGTGGTCTCGCCGGGTGGCGGCATCCGTTGTTCGCGGCGATGCGGTCAGCGGCTGTCGGCGACCTCGGTGTGGTGACGGATCACCTCGGCCACCACGAAGTTGAACCACTTCTCGGCGAAGGCGGGGTCGAGGTCGGCCTGTTCGGCGAGGCTGCGCAGGCGCGCCACCTGCTGCTCCTCGCGCGCGGGGTCGGATGCCGGCATGCCGTGGTCGGCCTTGAGGTGACCGACCTGCTTCGTCGCCTTGAAGCGCTCCGCGAGCATGTACATCAGGGCGGCGTCGATGTTGTCGATGCTGCTGCGCAGCCGGGCCAGCGTCGCCGCGGGATCTTCGGTCATCAGGGGTCCTCCTCGCCCCTCGACGATACCCGAGGGCACCCGGCGCGCCCGCCGCCGATGATGTCACGCGATCGGCGTGAAGTCACCGTCGATCGCTCGTTCCCGCCGTCAGCGCGGGCCTAGAGTGTGACCATGACCGAGTCCTCGCCCTCTCTCGGCGCCACCGACGCACCGGCTGCCTCCCCTGTGCCCGCCGCGGCGCAGACGGACGGCCACGCGACCCGGCGCCCCGTCACCCCCGTGTCCGCCGAGGACCAGCAGCCCGTGTTCACCGGCGAGGCCCCCGCCGGGAAGACGTTCTGGGCGAATCTCAACAGCCCGTTCACCCTCGGCCTGCTCATCACCCTCGGCGGCCTCGCCGCGCTCGCCCTGGGCCTGGCCTTCTGGAACCTGTCGACGATCATCATCTACATCGTCTTCGCCCTGTTCGCCGCCCTGGGTCTGGACCCGGTCGTGCGCTGGTTCGGCCGGCACAAGGTGTCGCGGCCGTGGGCGATCGTGATCGTCTACAGCGCGTTCGCGCTGGTGCTCGCGGCGGTCCTGCTGCTGGTGGTCCCGGCGCTCGTCGGGCAGCTCACCGCGTTCTTCCAGGACCTCCCGACGACCGTCGACGACTTCCAGCAGTCCGACTTCTACGCGTGGCTCGCCACGACGTTCGGCGCGCAGGTCGGCGCGATCACCGACCAGGTCGAGCAGTTCCTCACCAATCCGGCGAACATCGCCGCGATCGGCGGCGGCGTGCTGAACTTCGCGGTCAACGTCGGGACGACGATCTCGGGCCTCATCATCGTGCTGGTGCTCAGCCTCTACTTCCTCGCCGGGCTCCCGGCCATGAAGGTGGCGTTCATCCGGTTCGCGCCCGCCCGCAACCGGGCGAAGGCCGGCGTCCTCACCGAGCAGATCACCGACTCCATCGGCGGCTACCTGATGGGGATGGTGATCCTCGCCTTCTGCAACTCGGTCGTGGCGTTCCTCCTGCACGCGTTCCTGGGTCTGCCCTTCCCGGCGTTGATGGCCGTGCTGGCCTTCTGCATCACGCTCATCCCGCTCATCGGCTCCGTGCTGTACTGGATCACGGCGACGGTGATCGCGCTGTTCACCGGCTGGGTGCCGGCGCTCATCTTCGCCGTCATCTATCTCGTCTACATGCAGCTCGAGGCGTATGTGCTCACGCCGCGCGTGATGAACAGGACCATCTCGGTGCCGGGAGCGCTCGTGGTGATCGGCGCCATGGTCGGCGGCACCCTGCTGGGACTGCTGGGCGCGCTCGTGGCGATCCCGGTGACCGCGTCGATCCTGCTCATCATCAAGCAGGTGTTCATCCCCCGGCAGGACGCCAAGCTCTGACGACGGCCGCGCCGCCGCCGCGTCAGCGGATCGCGACGATGCAGGTCGGCGAGGGCGCCGCCGCCCGGTGGCGCACGCGTCCGGGGACGCCGGTGCGGATGTCGAGGCTCAGCGAGGCGATCTCGTCGGAGCGCTGTCCGGCGACGAGGAGGGTGTCGCGCACCACCAGATGGTGTCGCGGCCAGTCCACGCCGGCGTCGACGAGCGCGACCGGCAGGACGGACTCGCCCGCGCCGCGGACCCGCAGCGCCGCGAGGGTGTTGCTGCCGCGCACGCCGGCGTAGAGGAACTCCCGGTCGTGCGACAGGGCGAGCTCGGCCGCGCTGTCGCCCGGCAGCATCCCGGCGCCGAGCGGGGTGCCGGCCACGACGCGCCACGTCGCGGGGCCCGAGCCCGTCGCCGGCGGGAACGGCGCGAGCACGAAGAGCTCGCACGACAGCTCCGTGACGACGTAGAGATGCCCGCTCGGGTGCCACACCATGTGCCGCGGCCCGCTGCCCTTCGGCAGCGCCACCTGCTGGAGGGGCCGGAGCCCCTCGCCTCCGGTGCGCCAGAACCGCACCAGATCCAGGCCCAGGTCGGTCGTGGCGATCAGTCCGTCCGGCAGGAAGACGGTCTGGTGGGCTCGGGACGGGCGAGCGGATGCCTCATCCCCCGCGTCGTCCGCCGCCTCCCGGTCGTCTGCGACGTCGTGGTCGGGCACGAGGTGGGCGAACTCCGTCCCCGCCGCCGCGCGGAGGGCGCGGGCGGCCGCGGCCAGGTCGATGTCGCCCGCCGCGGGCTCCGACGATGCGCCCGGGCCGTACGGGTCGGCCGCGGCGGCCGCGAGGGTCGGCGACCCGGGCCGGCCGGCGGCATCCAGCTCCATCCGCACGACGCGTCCGTCGCCCCAGCAGGCGGCGACGAGGAAGCGTGCGTCGGGTGCGACCGCGACATGGCAGACCGCCTCACCGGCGGGCACCGGTGCGCCCAGCGGCATCAGCGTCGCCTCGCCGGTGCGCCGGAACGCCTGCACCTCGCCGCGGGCTTCCAGCGCCGCGTACACCACGTCGCCGCGCTCGATGCTGCCGGAGCCCGGATGCAGCGCGAGCCACGACGGCGAGTCGACGGCCGCGGCCTCCCCCGCGAAGGCCGGTGCGCCGCCGGCCGACGCCTCGTCGGCCGCACCGGCGAGCAGCACCCCGATCCCGGAGGCGCTGCCGTCCATGTCGGCGGTGTACCCGCCCAGCAGGAACCTCACCGGCTGCTCAGTCGATGAGGTCGTGACGGACGATCACCGCGTCGCGCGCCGCGCCGACGCCGATGACCGAGATGCGCGTGCCGCTCATCGCCTCGAGGGCGAGCACGTACTCCTGCGCCTCGATCGGAAGCTCGTCGAAGGTGCGGGCGCCCGAGATGTCCTGCTTCCAACCCGGGAAGTACTCGAGGATCGGCTTGGCGTGGTGGAAGTCGGACTGGTTGACCGGCACCTCGTCGAAGCGCTGCCCGTCGACGTCGTAGGCGACGCAGACCGGGATCCGGTCGAGGCCGGTGAGGATGTCGAGCTTGGTCAGCACGAGGTCGGTAATGCCGTTGATGCGGGTGGCGTAGCGGGTGATGGGCGCGTCGTACCAGCCGACGCGGCGCGGGCGGCCGGTCGTGGTGCCGAACTCGAAGCCGCGCGAGCGCAGGAAGTCGCCGTTCTCGTCGAACAGCTCGGTCGGGAACGGACCCGAGCCCACCCGCGTCGTGTACGCCTTGACGATGCCGACGATGCGGTCCAGGCGGTTCGGGCCCACGCCCGAGCCGGTCGCGGCGCCGCCCGCCGTCGCCGACGACGACGTCACGAACGGGTAGGTGCCGTGGTCGACGTCGAGCATCGTGGCCTGACCGCCCTCGAACACGACGACGTCGCCCTCGTCCAGCGCCTCGTTCAGCAGGAGGCCGGTGTCGGCGACCATCGGCCGCAGCCGCTCGGCGTACCCCAGCAGGTCGTCGACGATCTCGTCGCACGTGATGGCGCGACGGTTGAAGACCTTGACCAGCAGGTGGTTCTTCTGGTCGAGCGCGCCCTCGACCTTCTGGCGCAGGATGTTCTCGTCGAAGAGGTCCTGGACGCGGATGCCGACGCGGTTGATCTTGTCGGCGTACGCCGGCCCGATCCCGCGACCGGTCGTGCCGATCTGGCGCTTGCCGAGGAACCGCTCGGTGACCTTGTCGAGCGTGCGGTGGTACTGCGTGATGATGTGCGCGTTCGCGCTCACGCGCAGGCGCGAGGTGTCGAGCCCGCGCGCGTGCAGCGCCTCGAGCTCGGCGAAGAGCACTTCGAGGTCGATCACGACGCCGTTGCCGATCACGGCGTTCACGCCGGGCGAGAGGATGCCGGAGGGCAGCAGGTGCAGCGCGTACTTCTCGTCGCCGATCACGACGGTGTGGCCGGCGTTGTTGCCGCCGTTGAACTTGACCACCCAGTCGGTGCGCTCACCGAGGAGGTCGGTGGCCTTGCCCTTGCCCTCGTCTCCCCACTGGACTCCGACGATCACGATGCCTGGCATGGGCTACTCCCCCGCTAGCGGACGGTTACACCCCATCCTATCGGGGCGGGCGGGGAGGGCCGGATGCCGCGGGCCGGATGCCGCGGGCCGGATGCCGCGGGCCGGGGTCAGTGGAAGGGGCAGCGGGGCGTGGCATCCGTCGCCCGCACGCGTCCGCCCGACGCGGGCTTGGTCGGCAGTCGACGCCGGTCGACGCCGAGGCCGTCGCCGAGGATCGTGATGCGCGGATCGGAGAGCGTCGCGACGGCGGCGGCCAGCCCGGCGATCGCGAGCTTCTCACCCGGGCAGCGGTGGCCGGTGGCGACGGCGGCTCCGCCGTGGGGGACGAAGGCGGCGATGGCCTCGTAGTCGTCGACCCCCACGAAGCGCTCGGGGTCGAAGCTGCCGGCGTGCTCCCACGAGTGCGCGTCGAGGTCGGTGCCCAGGATGTCGAGCAGGACGCGACCGCCCGCCTCGACCCGGTGACCGTCCAGCTCGACGTCGGTCAGCGCCCAGCCCGGCAGGAACGGCACGAACGGGGCCGTGCGGCGGATCTCCTGCGCGAAGGCCGTCGCCAGCGTGCCCCCGACGAGCGTGCCGCGCCCCTCGGTCTCCGCCGCGATGCGGGAGCGCCACTCCGGCCGGTCGTGCAGCTCCTTCGCGGCGAACGCGACGAAGCGCGCCACCGCGATCATCGGGCGGAAGCTGTTCTGCAGCTCGACGCCGGCGAGCTTCGCGGGCAGGAGCGCCCCGTCGCGGTCGCGGTGCTCCGCCCACGCGCGCAGGGCCGAGCCGTCCGGTGCCGCCAGTCGACCGGCCCGCACCGCCTCGATGAGCTGCGCGGCGTGCCGGTCGGACCACCACCGGTTGATCCTCGCCATCACGTAGCCGGGTGAGTACGGCGCGCCGAAGCCGTCGACGATCTGCGCCTGACGCTGCGCCCAGCGGGTCTGCGCGGCCGGGGTGCCCGGAATACCTGCCCAGCGCATGATCGCGCGGCCGAGCGCGCCGACCGCCGCATCGTACGCGCTGCGGCGCTCGCCTCCGATCCACGCGGCCAGCTCGGCCTGCCACTCCCGCTCGAGGAGCGGGAGGATGCGCCGGACCTCGGCGTCCTCGTAGAGCACGGCGACGAACGTCGCCTTGCGGTGCCGATGCTCCTCGCCGTCGAGGCTGTGGACGGACGCGTGACCGAAGAGGGTCTCCTGCACGAAGGCGGGCATCGCGCCGTGCCGCCTGATGAGCCGCTCGTCGTAGAAGAGGGCGACTCCCTCCGCGCCGCGGACGAGCAGGGCGTCACGGCCGAGCAGCCGCATCGGCGCGGACCGGGCGCCCTCGCGCACGCGCTGCCAGACGTGCTCGCCGAGGTCGTAGCCGCGGGTGAGCAGACCGATCGCGTCGTCGAGGAGGGGGCCGCTGCCGCGCTCGTCGCCGTGCGGGCGGCCGTGCGGGGTCGGTGGTGTCACGGGAGGGGCCATGGGGTCAGGGTGTCAGGCCCGCGCGGGAGGAGGCAGGGGCTGTGATGTCGGCGGCCGCTGTGCTACCGGCGCCGTGGATGAGCCGCAGCCTGCGGCATCCGTCGCCGATGCGGCGCTCGCCCGCGAGCGATGAAGCTCCGCCCTCGACGGGTCCGAACCGCCGGATGTAAGCGCTTGTAGGAGTTGTCCCCCGAACGGCGGACGCGTTGTGGACTTCACACAAAGCGTCGACACGGATGAGCGTTTTCCGCGCTGTCCGCGGGCCAATCTTTGCCACCTCGGGCCTCCACCGCGAGTACACCGGTGCTCGGGGAGACGACACGCACCCGCGTGGAGTCGAGAGGGGTTGGGGAAATGCACTGGGCATGGTTCCGAATCGCAGCGGCGATCACCGGATTCTCCGGGGTCGTCGCCGGATTCATCGTCAACGTGGATCGCGCAGCGCGTCAGGGGCAGAGCCTCGGCGACGTGCTGGCGAACTACTTCAGCCTGTTCACGATCGTGTCGACGTCGCTCAGCGTCGTCGCACTGCTCGTGGCCGCATCATGGGCGATGCGGCACCCGGGCTCGAGCCGCGAGCCGCTGGGCATCGCGCTCGCCGTCGCCGCCGTCACAGGACCGATCCTGCTGCTCGGCCTCGTCTACAACATCCTCCTGCGGGGCCTGCCGTCGGCCGTCGCGCTCGGCGACTCCGTCGGCATCGCGATGCTCGACAAGTACGCCGTCGAGGTGCTGCACGTGGTGCTGCCGATCTACTTCCTGCTGGACCTGCTGCTCGCGCCGCGCCGCCGCGCGCTGCCCTGGTGGTCGCTGGGCGTGCTGGTCGGCTACCCGCTCGTGTGGACGACCTACACGATGATCCGCGGCGAGCGCGTCGGGAACCCGGACGGCACCACGCCGTGGTGGTACCCGTATCCGTTCCTCGACCCGCACGGCGCGGGCGGGTACGCGTCGGCGTTCGTCTACATCGGGGCGATCCTGGTGGGATTCCTCGCGATCGGCACGGCGATCGTCCTCATCGGCCGGTACCGGGAGCGGCGGGCCACCCGTCACCGCGCGCCGGCCACCCGCGGACCGCTGGTGGTGTGAGGACATGCGTGCGAGGCATCCGGATGCCGCTCAGTAGACTTGTCATCCATGTCGAAGGTCCTCCAGTCCCTGCCCGTCGGCGAACGCGTCGGCATCGCCTTCTCGGGAGGACTTGACACCTCCGTGGCCGTGGCGTGGATGCGCGACAAGGGCGCCATCCCGTGCACCTACACCGGCGACCTCGGTCAGCCCGACGAGGACGACATCGGCTCGATCCCCGACCGCGCCCTCACGTACGGCGCCGAGATCTCACGCCTCGTGGACTGCAAGCCGGCCCTCGTCGAGGAGGGCTTCGGCGCGCTCGCGTGCGGCGCGTTCCACATCCGCTCCGGCGGGCGCACCTACTTCAACACCACCCCGATCGGCCGGGCCGTCACCGGAACGCTGCTCGTGCGTGCCATGAAGGAGGACGGCGTCGACATCTGGGGCGACGGCTCCACCTACAAGGGCAACGACATCGAGCGGTTCTACCGCTACGGGCTCCTCGCGAACCCCGCGCTGCGCATCTACAAGCCGTGGCTCGACGCCGACTTCGTCACGGAGCTCGGCGGCCGCAAGGAGATGAGCGAGTGGCTCGTCGAGCACGGCTTCCCCTACCGCGACGCCGCCGAGAAGGCGTACTCGACCGACGCCAACATCTGGGGCGCCACCCACGAGGCGAAGACGCTCGAGCACCTGGACGTCTCGCTCGAGACCGTCGAGCCGATCATGGGCGTGCGGTTCTGGGATCCCGCCGTCCAGATCGAGGCCGAGGACGTCACCGTCACGTTCGATGCGGGCCGCCCGGTCGCGCTCAACGGCAAGGAGTTCGCCGACCCCGTCGAGCTCGTCTTCGAGGCCAACCGCATCGGCGGCCGCCACGGCCTCGGCATGAGCGACCAGATCGAGAACCGCATCATCGAGGCGAAGTCGCGCGGCATCTACGAGGCCCCGGGCATGGCGCTGCTGTTCACGGCCTACGAGCGCCTGGTCAACGGCATCCTCAACGAGGACACCCTCGCGACGTACCACGAGCAGGGCCGCCGGCTCGGCCGCCTGATGTACGAGGGCCGCTGGCTCGAGCCGCAGTCGCTCATGCTGCGCGAGTCGATCCAGAAGTGGGTGGGCTCGACCGTCACCGGCTCGGTCACGCTGCGGCTGCGCCGCGGCGAGGACTACACGATCCTCGACACCACCGGCCCGCGCCTGTCGTACCACCCCGAGAAGCTCTCGATGGAGCGCGTCGGCGACGCGGCGTTCGGGCCGACCGACCGCATCGGGCAGCTGACGATGCGCAACCTCGACATCGCCGACTCGCGCGTCCGCCTCGAGTACTACGCGTCGAAGGGCCTCATCGGCGGCGCGACCGGCGAGCTCGTCGGGCACCTCACGCAGGGCGAGGCGGGCGAGATCACCGAGCGTGCCGAGCAGTACAGCGCCGAGCAGGAGGAGCTGGCCGAGGCGACGGATGCCGCGTCCGAGGCCGCGGCCTTCGACTCCGGCACCGACTGACGCGGCGGCCGGGGCCGGTCCCGCACCCCCGGCGGTGCGGCGGCGACGCGGTGCGCCGGTGGTGGCGGGTGCGATTCGGCACCGGCGTGATTCGGGGTTAGCATGCGATCGGTGAGCACGCGACCCGACGCGTGCGGCACCCGATTCCGCGATGCCCGACACCGCGTACCCGCAGCCAACGCCCGGAAAGACTTTCGATGTCGAAGCCTGAACCCTCTCCGTACGCCGTCGACGACACCGTCCCCCGGCGGTCGGTCGGGCGGACCATCGGCATCACGCTCTACGGCATCGTCGCGGGCATCGTGGTGATCGCGCTGATCGCCGTCGGCTTCGTCGTCTACACCGCGCAGCGCTCCTTCCCCACACTGAGCGGGGAGGTGACCGCGTCGGGCCTGGACGACGAGGTGACGGTGCAGCGCGACGCGCTCGGCATCCCGACCATCACGGCGTCGTCGTCGCACGACCTCTTCTTCGCCCAGGGGTACGTCCACGCGCAGGACCGCTTCTGGGAGATGGACTTCCGCCGCCACGTGACGAGCGGCCGGCTGTCCGAGCTGTTCGGCGAGTCGCAGCTCGGCACCGACACCTTCCTGCGCACGCTCGGCTGGCGGGCGATCGCCGAGCAGGAGGTGGAGGCACTCGATGACACCGAGCGCGCGTACTACGAGGCCTACGCCGAGGGCGTGAACGCGTACCTCGCCGAGAACGACGGCGCCGACGCCTCGTTCGAGTACGCCATCCTGGGACTGCAGAACCCCGACTACCGGATCGAGCCGTGGACGCCCGCCGACTCCGTGGCCTGGCTGAAGGCGATGGCCTGGGACCTCCGCAGCAACATCGAGAGCGAGACGGAGCGCGCCGTGATCGCGCCCGACCTCGCCGAGGCGCAGATCGACGAGCTGTATCCGGCCTACCCGTACGACCGGCATCCCGTCATCGTGCCGAAGATCTCCGCCGTACCGGAGGTCGGGACAGCGCCCGACGTCGTCGCCGAGGGTGAGACGGATGCCGTCGACGCCGACGCGGACGCCGACACCTCGGCGATCGAGTGGACCGAGGTCGACAGCGTCCTCGAGGCCGTGGGCGAACTCGTGGGCGATGCGGGCGAAGGCATCGGCTCGAACTCGTGGGTCGTCTCGGGAAGCCTCACCGACACCGGGATGCCGCTGCTCGCGAACGACCCGCACCTCGGCGCGTCGCTGCCGAGCGTGTGGCACCAGATCCAGCTGCGCTGCGAGACGGTCGGCGACGAGTGCCCCTTCGACGTCGCCGGCTTCAGCTTCTCGGGACTGCCCGGCGTGATCATCGGCCACAACGACCGCATCGCATGGGGGTTCACCAACCTCACCACCGACGTCACCGACCTCTACCTCGAGAAGGTGCAGGGGGACTCGTACTGGTACGACGGGGCGCTCGTGCCGCTGGAGACGCGCACCGAGACGTTCCAGGTGGCCGGTGGCGACGACGTCGAGGTCGAGGTGCGATCCACCGTCAACGGACCGATCGTCTCGGGCCTCACCGAGGACTTCACGGCGATCGCCGACGCGCCCTACACCGGCACCGCTGACGCCGTCACGACGCCGGCCGGTGCGCCCGAGGGCGACTACGCGGTGAGCCTGCGGTGGACGGCGCTGCAGCCGGGCACCACGGCATCCGCCATCTTCGCCCTCAACACCGCGCGGGACTTCGACGACTTCCGCGGTGCGGCGGCGCTCTTCGACGTGCCGGCGCAGAACCTCATCTACGCCGACGTCGACGGCAACATCGGGTACCAGACGCCCGGAAAGCTCCCGATCCGCGGCGCGGGCGACGGTGCGATGCCCCAGCCCGGCTGGGACCCGGCCTACGCCTGGAAGGGCTTCATCCCGTTCGAGGACCTCCCGGTGTCCTACAACCCGACCGACGGCTACATCGTGACGGCGAACAACGCCGTCGTGGCCGACGACTACTCCTATCCGCTGACGACGGACTGGGACTACGGGTGGCGCGCCGCGCGCATCGACGAGCTGATCCAGCGCGCGATCGCCCAAGGCCCGATCACCGCGACGGACCTCCGCGACATCCAGGCCGACAACTACTCCTTCATCGGCATGCGCCTGACCGCCGCGTACGCCGATGTCACCACGGGAGACGACGACACCGACGCCGCCCTGGCGCTGCTGCAGGAGTGGGACGCGCAGAACAGCGCCGACTCGGCGGCCGCCGCGTACGCCAACGTGCTGTGGGACACGCTCGCCGAGAACGTCTTCGTGACCGGGCGCGAGAGCCCCGCGCCGTTGAGCGGTCAGGGGCGCCTGTTCCTCGTCATGGACACGATGCTCGACGACGAGACGTCGACGTGGTGGACGAACGAGGAGCTGGGCGTGGACGGCATGACCGACATGCTCAAGCGCTCCGCGATCGACGCCTACGAGCACCTGGTCGAGCTGCAGGGCGACAACCCCACGCGCTGGAACTGGGGGGCGCTGCACGCCCTCCCGCTCGTGAGCGACTCCTTCGGCTCGTCGGGCATCGCGCCGATCGAGTGGCTCTTCAACCGCGGTCCGTTCCCGGTGGGCGGCGGCTCGTCGGTGTCCAACGCCACCGGCTGGGACCTCGGCGGGGGCTTCGAGACCGTCACCGTTCCGTCGATGCGCATGATCGTCGATCTGGGCGACTTCGACGACTCCCGGTGGAACCAGCTGACCGGTCAGAGCGGCCACGCGTTCCACACCAACTACACCGACCAGGTGGAGTCGTGGCAGAAGGCGGAGCTGACGCCGTGGGCCTACACCGAGGACGCGGTCGATGCGGCGACCACCGACACGCTCGTGCTGAAGCCCTGACGCCCCGGCGCGGCTGCGGACTCAGCCGCCGGCCGCGGGCGGGGTGCGCTGGGAGTCGGCGAGCTCGTCGACCAGGAGCCCTGCCTCGTCGAAGGTGCCGTTGCGGTACGCCTGCCGGCCCACCATGTGCGCCGACAGGGGCGCGGTCGCCAGCTGGATGAGGACGACCGGCACGAGGAAGGCCACCACCGGCCACGACCGCAGTGACAGCGCGATGGCCAGGCAGATGAGGATGAGGCCGAGCACCTGCGGCTTGGTGGCCGCGTGCAGGCGCGTCGGCACGTCGCGGAACCGCAGCAGGCCGATCGCGGCGGTCAGGCACAGCAGCGCGCCGGCGAGGATCAGGATCAGGGCGATCCAATCCAGGACGACGGTGGGCTCCATCGCGGTCTCCATCAGCGATCCGGGTCCCTTCTCGCGACGAACCGGGCGATCGACACCGAGCCGAACACGCCGACCGCCGCGATGATCAGCAGCACCGGGAGCGTGCGGGTGTGCTGGTTGATCGCCATCTCGGCGCCGAGCACGCACAGCACCAGCGTGAGGAGGACATCGGATGCCACGGCCCGGTCGAGGATCGACGGCCCGATCACGATGCGCCACAGGGTCAGCAGCGCCGCCGCGGCGAAGACGACGTAGATGACGATCAGCAGCACGTTCATCGGGCGCCTCCCTCGGTGCGCTTCTCGGTCGCGGTCACCTTCGTGCGCACACCGTCGGCCCTCCGCACCGCCCGCAGCTGGGCGCGCGACCCGGCCGCGCGCACGATGCGGGCCTCCCAGCGCAGCACGCTCTCGCGCTGCCGCTCCACGGCGGCGGCGTCGCGCACCCCGATCACGTGCAGATAGAGGATGCGGCGGTCGCGATCGGCGTCGACGATGAGCGAGCCGGGGATGAGCGATGCCGTGACGCCGGTGTGGGTCATGATGAGGTCGTCGTCGGTGCGCAGCTGCACGGCGATGATCGCGGCGCCGGGCTGCCGGCGGACGTCGAGCACCTGCCAGGCCACCGTGAGCGAGCCCCGCAGCACCGCCAGCAGGAACTCCAGGATGAACACGAACCCCCACCACAGGTTGAGGCGGCCGGACAGCTCGACGGGCGGCAGCCGGAAGACGCGCGCCACGATGAGCGCCGCGACCAGTCCGGTGAGGAACGCCAGCCACGTGAACTGGCCCCACAGCAGCATCCACAGCGCGATGAGCCAGGCGAAGAACGGCAGCTGCCGCCACGCCGTGGCCAGGCTCCGGCGGAAGGCGCTGCGGGGTGCGGTGCGGGTGCGGTCGGCGGTCACGGCGTCCCCTCCGTCACCTGCACGTCATCCTCCAGCTGCGTGAGCGAGACGGGCTCGAGCAGCGCCTCGCCGATGCGTGTGCACACGTCGTACAGCGGGCCGGCGAAGACCGTGAGCGCGACCGTCACCGCCACCATGCCGGTGGTCGCCGCGGTCATGATCTTCGGGATGACCCGGCGCTCGGTCTCGACGCCCGCCGCCGGGGAGGCGCCCAGGTACGAGATGCGCGCCTCGGTCTCGGCGGAGTCGTCGTCCTCGCGCCAGAACGACAGGTTCCAGGCCCGCATGAGGGCGTAGAGGGTGAGCAGGCTGGTGAGGATGCCGCCCACCATGAGCACCATCATGATCGGCGTGCCGACCTGCGCGGCGGCGTCGAACAGGGCGAACTTGCCGATGAAGCCGGAGAAGGGCGGCAGCCCGCCCAGGTTGACGGCCGGGATGAAGTACAGCACCGCGATCACCGGCGCCGCCTTCATGAGCCCCTTGACGCGCAGGATCGAGGTCGAGCCGGCATCGCGCTCGACGAGACCGACCGCGAGGAAGAGGGTGGTCTGGACCACGATGTGGTGGACCATGTAGTAGATGGTCGCGCCGATCGCCGCCGGTGTCGCGATCGCGAGCCCGAAGATCATGTAGCCGATGTGGCTGACGAGCGTGAACGAGAGGATTCGTTTGAGCTCGGCCTGCGCGACCGCGCCGAGCACGCCGACGATCATCGTCGCCAGCGCCACCCACATCAGCAGATCGTTCACGTCGTTGTCGAGGAACAGCTCGGTCTCGGTGCGGATGATCGCGTAGACGCCGACCTTGGTCAGGAGGCCCGCGAACACCGCGGTCACCGGCGCCGGCGCCGTCGGGTAGGAGTCCGGCAGCCAGAACGACAGCGGGAAGACGGCGGCCTTGATGCTGAACGCCAGCAGCAGCATGAGGTGCAGGATCGTCTGGGTCTCCTGCGGCAGCTCGCGCACGCGCTCGGAGATCTGCACCATGTTCACCGTGCCGAGGGCGCCGTAGATCATGGCGATCGCGGCGAGGAACAGGATGGACGAGACCAGCGAGACGACGATGTACACCACGCCGGTGCGGATGCGGGACTCGGTCGAGCCGAGCGTGATGAGCACGTACGAGGCGACGAGGAGGATCTCGAAACCGACGTAGAGGTTGAACAGGTCGCCGGCGATGAACGCGTTGAAGATGCCGGCGCCCAGGATGAGGTACGACGGGTGGAAGATCGACACCGGGGTCTCGTCGTCGCCGTCGGCGGCGCCCTGGCCGACCGAGAAGAGCAGGACCGCCAGGAGTACGACGCTCGAGACCATCACGAGCAGCGCCGCCAGCCGGTCCACGTACAGCACGATCCCGAACGGGATGGGCCACCCGCCGACCGACACGGCGATCGGCAGGTCGCCGACGTCGACGACGTACAGCAGGACGGCCGCGACGACGGTCACCGCGGTGAGCGTCACCACCGACACGGCGACCTGGGTCCTGCGGTGGCGGCCCGCGATCAGCGCCACGGCCGCGCCGAGGAGCGGCAGCGTCACCAGGAGCGGGACCAGGGCCGGGGCGAACTGGGTCATGCGTCACCGCCCCTGTCGCCGCGCCCTCGGTCCGCCGGGCGGTCGACCGGCGCGTCGTCGCGGACGCCGGCGACGTCGCGCGCCCCGAGGATCGTGATCGGCGCGGTGGCCGTGCCCACGAAGTCCGTGGTGGCGTCGTCGTCGGCGTCTTCGATCTCGGTCTCTTCGTCCATCGTGTCTTCGGTCTCGGCGGCACGCTCGCGCACCTCGATGTCGGCGGCGTCGTCGGTCACGGTGTCGGCCTGGCCGAGCTGCCACGAGCGGTATATGAGGGCCAGCAGGAAGGCAGAGACGGCGAACGTGATGACGATGGCGGTCAGCGTGAGCGCCTGCGGCAGCGGGTCCGACATCTCGTCGACGCTCCCCGAGCCGAAGAAGGGCGCCACTCCCGGCTCGCCCATGACGATCAGCAGCAGGAGGTTCGCGGCGTTGCCCAGCAGCAGGAACCCGATGAGCACGCGCGTGAGACTGCGCTCGAGCATCGCGTAGACGCCGCACGCGAAGAGCACCGCCATCACGATGATGAGCACGAGCGACACGTTCACGAGACGCTCACCCCCTGCGCGGCGGGCGACTCCAGCGCCTGGCGGTCGACCTCGGCGCCGAGGCTGCGCAGCACGTCGAGCACGAGGCCGATGACGACGAGGTAGACCCCGACGTCGAAGATCGTCGACGTGACGAACTCCACGTGCCCGAGCACCGGGAGCTCGGCCTCCCAGAACTGGCTGGTGAGCGGGGCCTCGCCGAAGAACAGCGGGACGATCGCACACGCCACGGCGATCGTCATGCCGGCGCCCAGGAGGCGCCCGGCGTCGGTGGGCGCGGCGGCGCCGAGCTCGTAGCGACCGCCGGCGATGTAGCGCATGACGAGCGCCATGCCCGCGACGAGTCCGGCGGCGAATCCGCCGCCGGGGAGGTTGTGGCCGGCGAAGAGCAGGTACAGCGACACGATGACGATCGTGTGGAAGAGGATCCGCACGATCACCTCCAGCATGATCGAGCGGTTCTCGGGCCGCACGCGCTGACCGCCCACGAGCCAGGCCATCCGTCCGCTGCCGCGGGCGTCCTCGCGCTGCTTGAGACCGTCGGAGGTCTCGACGAGCGGGCGGCGGGCGCGCGTCGCCCCGCTCGGCAGCGGCTGGATGAAGCGCGAGAGCGTGTCGGCGCGGTGGGTCACGAAGACGAGGGATGCCACGCCCGTCGCCGCGAGGATTAGCACCGAGAGCTCGCCCATCGTGTCCCAGCCGCGCAGGTCGACCAGCGCGACGTTCACGACGTTCCTGCCGTGGCCGATCTCGTACGCGAGGTCCGGGAAGGCGCCGGAGATCGGCTCCTGGACGCGGGCTCCGGTGGCGACGATCGCCACGAGCGCCATCGTGACGCCGACGGCGGCGCCCAGGACGGCGCGGGCCACCGGCCAGACCGAGGCGTTGTGCTCGCCGAGGCGGGACGGGATGCGGCGGAGCACGAGCGCGAAGGCGACGAGCGTCACCGTCTCGACGAGGATCTGGGTGAGCGCGAGGTCGGGTGCGCCGCTCGTCGCGAACAGCAGCACCATGCCCAGGCCCGTGACCGACACCAGGACGACGCCGGTGTAGCGCTTGCGCGCGCGGACGGCGATGAGCCCGGCCGCGATCATGAGCGGCGCCACGAACAGCTGGGTCGGGGTGTGGTACGCGTCCAGCTGCGCCTGCCACTCGTCGCTCGCGATGAGCGCGGTGGCCTCGGCCGCGACGAAGACCACGAAGATCGTGCCCACGTAGACGGGCAGCGAGCCGCGCTGCGTCATGCTCGTCGTCACCACCGACAGTCGGGCCACGCCGCGCAGCGTCGCGTTGTAGGCGTCGGCGGCCGTGAAGGGGAGCAGGCGCTTCGCCGGGCGCCAGCCGCGCGTGAGCACGAAAACCAGCACGCCGACGACGATCGTGGCCAGCGAGATCCCCAGCGCGGGCTCGAGACCGTGCCACAGCGCGAGGTGGGCAGGGTGCTCGGGAGCGGACACACCGGGCGTCGCGGGCGGAGCCTGATCCGCGTACGGCGCGAACGCCTCATCCAGCCACGGCGTGGCGAGTCCGGCGACGACGGTGAGCGCGGCGAGCAGGATCGGCGCCACCAGGAAGCCGATCGGCGGGTCGGGCCACTCCGTCTCGGGCAGACGGTCGCCGCCCGGCTCGCGCTTCGTCCAGAACGCGCCCCAGAGGAAGCGGATGCCGTAGGCCGCGGTCAGCACGGACCCGAGGGCGATGCCCGCCAGCGCGACGACGCCCCAGACGGCGCCGCCCTGCGCCTCGAACAGCAGCGCCGTGAGCACGCCCTCCTTCGCGACGAATCCGATGGTGGGCGGGAGCCCCACCATCGAGGCCACGGCGATGATCGAGAACGTCGCCATCACGGGTGCCTGCCGCCCGACGCCGGAGAGCTCGGTGAGGTCGCGGGTGGAGAGCTGACGGTCGAGGACACCGACGACGAGGAACAGTGCCGACTTGAACAGCGCGTGACTCAGCAGGAGCGCGAGGCCCGCGAGGGCGGCATCCCGCGTCCCGTAGCCGAGCACGACGGCGAGCATGCCGAGCTGGCTCACGGTGCCGAAGGCGAGCACGCGCTTGAGGTCGGTCTCGCGGAGCGCCTGGAACCCGCCGAGGAGCATCGTGAAGACCCCGAGGGCGATGACGATCGGTCGCCACGTGGGCGCGATCGCGAACACCGGCGCGAGCCGGGCGATGAGGTAGATACCGGCCTTCACCATGGCCGCCGCATGCAGGTAGGCGCTGACCGGGGTGGGCGCCGCCATGGCGCCGGGGAGCCAGAAGTGGAAGGGGAAGATCGCGGACTTGCTCAGCGCGCCGACCAGGATAAGCACGAGGGCCGCGTCCACGATGGGCCCCGTCGGTGCCTGCGAGAGGATGGCCGAGATGCTCGAGGTGTTGGCGTCGACGACGAGCAGGACGACGCCGATCAGCATCACCAGACCGCCGAGGGTCGTGACCAGCAGCGCCTGCAGTGCGGCACGGCGGCTCGCCGCCCGGCGGTTGTAGTACCCGATGAGCAGGTACGACAGCACGCTCGTGACCTCCCAGAACATCACGAGCACGACGAGGTCGTTGGTGAGCACCAGGCCGTACATCGCGCCGGCGAAGGCCAGCAGGACGGCCGCGAACTGCCCGAGGTTCTCCTTCTTGTCGCGGAAGTACCAGCGGCAGTAGATCATCACGAGCGCGCCGACGCCGGTGACCACGAGGGTCATGAGCCAGGAGAGCGTGTCCATGCGCAGCGACATGTCGATGCCGAGCGGCGGGATCCAGGCGTATGACTCGAACGGAATGTCACCGGCCAGGACGGCCGGCGACATCGCCGCCGCGTGCGCGAATCCGGCGATCGGAAGGATCGCGGCGAGGTAGAAGGCCGAGGCGCCGAGGCGTGCCACCAGCCATGGCAGCAGGATCGGGAGGACCGCGAACGCGCCGAGAACGAGGAGCATTCAAGCCTCCTCTGGTCGTCGGCCGCGCTGGACGTCAGGGGACGGCGCGAGTCAAGGCGATCGGGGTGTCGTGGACCATCCTACCGGCCCGGCTTGCCCGCCCGGGCGGATGCCGTGCGAGGAATGACCTCCCGGGAGCCCGGCGAGCGCACTACTCCGTGGGTGCCGGCCCCGTGGTGTTCCCCTCGCGGAACGTGCACGTGAAGCGGATCGACGCCGCGGGCGCGCCCTCCAGCATGGCGGCGACCGCCGCGCCCGCGGCCCGGCCCTTGTCGGTCGCGGGCTGCACGAGGGTCGTGAGGTCGTAGGGAGCCAGTCCGTCGACGACGATGCCGTCGAACCCGGTCACGCTGACGTCCTCCGGCACGCGGAGCCCCGCCTCCTCGGCGGCCCTGATCACCCCGGCCGCGAGCAGGTCGCTCTGCGCGATGACGGCGGTCGGACGGCGGTCGGGATCGGCGAAGATCTCCCGGCCGGCGGCCAGCCCCTCGTCGATGAAGCTGCCGGCGGCGGCGTAGGCGGCGGCATCCGGGAACACGTCCAGCGCCCCGGCGAGCCGCTCGCGGGTCACGTCGACCGTGATCCCGGTGTCGTCGTGCAGCCAGCCGCGCTGCCAGCCCGCCCGCGCGGGCAGGGCGACCACGACGGCCCTGCGGTGGCCGAGCGCGCGCAGGTGGCTGGCGGCCTGGCGCTGCGCCTCGCGGTTGTCCAGGCCGATGCGGGGGACGTCGTCTCCGGCATCCCCCTCGATGACGACGACGGGGATGCGGCGCGCGTTGACGGTCTCGAGCGACTCCCGCAGCAGTCCGCTGCAGCCGATGAGCACGGCGGCGTCCAGCGGCGCCGTCGTCAGGGACGGCCCGCCGCCCGTCGGCTCGTGGTCGCGCAGCAGCAGGAGCCCTGCTCCGAGCGGCGTGACCGCATCGGCCAGGCCGTCCATCATGAGCGTCTTGACCGGGTCCTGGAACGCCGTGCCGAGGTGCTCCTCGAAGACGACGCCGACGATCCCGGAGCGGCCGCGCCGCAGCGACGCCGCCCGGGGATCAGGACCGGTGTAGCCGAGGGATGCCGCGGCGTCGAGCACGCGCCGGCGCGTGGCATCCGACACCGGCGTCTTGCCGCTGAAGACCACCGACGCCGTCGACGGCGAGACGCCGGCCTCGCGGGCGACGTCCGAGATGGTGGCACGGCGCGTGCCGGAGTCGTGTCGGGTCATGTCGTGACGATCGTAGCCCGTGCCGCTCGGGCGGTCGAATCGATTCGAGAAATGCCGGACGGACTCGGTACCCTGTGCTGATGGACTCCCTGCTCACCCGAACGCAGCTCGTCGCCTGGCGCACCGCGATCTTCACGATCTTCTTCGTCACCGGCCTCGGCTTCGCCTCGTGGGCATCGCGTCTGCCGGCGGTCAAGAACGATCTCGGCATCAATGACCTGCAGGTCGGCATCCTGCTCTTCGTCGCGGGCGCCGCGTCCATCGTCGGCCTCTCCCTCGCCAACGTCATCGTCGTGCGCTGGGGAGCCCGCCGCGGGATGATCGCCACCATCATCACCTTCTCGCTCGGCGTCGCGGTCGTCGGCGTGGGCGTGCAGACGATGGAGTCGTACGCGATCACCGCCGTCGGACTAGGGCTCATGGGCATCGGCATGAGCGCGACAGACGTGATGATGAACGTCGAGGCCGCGGCGGTCGAGCAGGCCTTCGAGCGCACCCTCATGCCCCTCTTCCACGCCTTCTTCAGCATCGGCACGGTCGTGGGCGCAGGGATCGGGGTGGCCATGGCGGCATGGCAGGTCGGCGTCGGCTGGCACCTGTGGGCGATCGGCGTGCTGGTCCTCGCCGCTGGGCTGTTCTCGCTGCGCGCGGTCCCCTCGCGGGAGATCGTCCACGACGATCCCGCGACGAAGGCGACCCGGCGCGAGCGGATCGCCGAAGCGCTCTCCGTGTGGCGCGATCCGCGCACGTACGCCATCGGCGCGATCATGCTCGGCATGGCGTTCGCAGAGGGCAGCGCCAACGACTGGCTCACGATCGCGATGGTCGACGGCCACGATCAGACCGAGGCCGTCGGCGCGGTCGCCCTCACCGTCTTCTCGGTGGCGATGACGGTCTTCCGCATCCTCGGCGGCCCGCTCGTCGATCGCATCGGGCGCGTGTGGACGCTGCGGATCCTGGCGGTCGCCGCGGCCGTGGGCCTGGTGATGTTCATCCTGGCGCCCTCGCTGCCCATCGCGTTCATCGGCGTGGCGCTGTGGGGCGCCGGCGCCTCCCTCGGCTTCCCCCTCGGCATGTCCGCGGCGGCAGACGATCCCGCCAAGGCCGCGGCATCCGTCTCGGCCGCCGCCACGATCGGCTACCTGGCGTTCCTGTGCGGGCCGCCGATCCTCGGCTGGATCAGCCACGAGATCGGCATCCTGCCGACCCTCTGGATCATCGTGGGTCTCATCGTGATGTCGGGACTCGCCTCGGGCGCGGCGAAGCCGATCGCCGGATCGCACGTCGGCGCCGGCCACGCGCACCGGTGATGATGCAGGGCCGGGCGGTCGCCCGGCGTCTCTAGAGGCGGTCGGCGACCGTCGCCGCGACCGTCAGCCACGCATCCCGCGTCTCGGGGGCGAGGGCGTCGAAGTCGATCGGCCCGCCGTCCACCAGGGACGGGTCGAACGGCGCGCTGACGACCGCCGACGTGACCTGCTCGAAGTGACGCGAGAGGCGCGTCTCGAGGCGGCGGTCCGGGCGTGAGGACGGCGCGGTGAGCACGGTCACGGCGTCGTCGATCTTGTCGCCGAACCCCTTCTCGCGCAGCCCGTCCAGCAGCCAGGCGGCACTGGCGGCGGTGTCCTCGCGCACCGTCGAGACGATCACCAGCTGGTCGGCCGCGGCGACGGCGGCCACCCAGTTGGAGGCGCGCATGTTGTTGCCGGTGTCGACGATCATGAGGCGGTAGTACCGGCGGAGCAGGGCGTGCAGCCGGTCGAATGCCGCCGAGTCGATCGTCGACGATGCCGCCGCGTCCTCGTCGGACGCCAGGACGTCGAAGCGCGCGTCGACCTGCGTGCGCACGTACGTGTCGAGCGCCGCGAGGCTCGAGCCCTGCGGATTCCAGAACTCGTCGAGATCGGCGAGCAGGTCCACGGCGGTCCGGTGATGGGGCGCGTTCTGTGCGCGCCAGCCCAGCGTGCCGCGGGTCTCGTTGTTGTCCCAAGCCAGGGTCGCGCCGCCGCGGAGCGTGCCGAACGTCGCCGCGAGCAGCAGGGTGCTCGTGGTCTTGTGGGCCCCGCCCTTCGGGTTGAGCACGACGATCGTGCGCGGGGCGTCGAGGCGTCGCTGCACCCGCTTCACGCGGTCGAGCCGCTCCTGCTCGGCGCGGCCCGGCGCCGGCGAGACCAGGCCGCCGGTGGCGCGGCGGATGACGCCCTGCCATCCCTCGGTCGCGCGCGGGCGGGTGCTGCTGCCGCCGCGCGACTCGAGCAGGTCCTGGACGGTGGGCCGCGCGGGGCCGCGGCTGTCACTCCCCGCGCGCACCGGGGAGTCAGCGGGGGTCGCCGGCACAGCGGGGGTCGCCGGCACGGCGGACGTCGCCGGCACAGCAGGGGTCGCCGGCACGGCGGACGTCACCGGCGCAGCGGGGGTCGCCGGCACGGCGGACGTCGCCGGCACAGCGGGGGCCGGCACGACGGGGGCAGGCACGGCCGAGATCGGCGTGGCGGGGGCCGGCACGGCGGACACCGGGAGGGGGGCGGTCGACGCGCGGGGCGTCGGCTCCGCCTCGTCTTCGGAGTCGGCGAGGTCGCCGACGGCGATGCGCCCGGTCTCGGGCGTGGCGGGGTCGAGGGACTCCGCGTAGGTGCCGTCGGGGTGCACCACGAGCGGCCAGCGGGACGCGCCCTCGACGAGAGTGGCCTGCGCCGGCTCGCCCGACGAGGCGGCGAGCTGGCGCATCTCCTCGACGATCCGGTCGCGCAGGGCGCGAGGGTCGGGGGCGACGACCTCTTCGACCTCGGTGCCGACGTGCAGTTCGGCGACGGTGCTGGAAAGGATGTGCACGGTCGCATCGGGGTGACGCGAAGTCATCGGTTCTCCTCCGGGAGGGCGGAATCAGGCGCCGGCGGCACGGTGGGGCGGCCGCCGATCGGTGGGGGCAGGCGGTGGGCGCGGAGGCCGGCGAGGGCCGTCGGAGCGCGAGCGCGCGCGTGGGCGCGCGTTCGGCGTGCATGTTCACGGTAGTCGACGCTCGCCGCTCACGCCGCCTCGGCGAGCGCGGACTAGGCTCTTCGGGTGCGTCTCGTCATCGCCCGCTGCTCGGTCGACTACACCGGTCGGCTCAACGCCCACCTCCCGCTCGCGACGCGCCTGCTGGTGCACAAGGGCGACGGCAGCCTGCTCGTGCACTCCGACGGCGGCTCGTACAAGCCGCTGAACTGGATGAGCCCGCCCTGCCGCTTGGACGTCGAGATCCCGGATGCCGAATCCGCCGCCGCGGGCGTCCTCGAGCACTGGCGGGTCACGCACGCCAAGACCGGCGACGCGCTGCTCGTGCGCATCTACGAGGTGCTGCACGACACCTCGCACGAGCTGGGCCTCGACCCCGGCCTGCAGAAGGACGGTGTCGAGGCCGACCTGCAGCGCCTCCTCGCCGAGCAGGTGGACGTGATCGGCGACGGGCTCACCCTCGTGCGCCGCGAGTACCCCACGGCGATCGGTCCCGTCGACCTCCTGCTGCGCGACCCGGAGGGCGGGACGATCGCGGTCGAGGTCAAGCGACGCGGCGACATCGACGGTGTCGAGCAGCTGACCCGCTACCTCGAGCTGCTGGGACGCGACCCGCACCTCGCGCCGGTGACCGGGGTCTTCGCGGCCCAGGAGATCAAGCCCCAGGCGAAGGTGCTGGCCGCGGATCGCGGCATCCGCTGCGTCACCCTCGACTACGAGGGCATGAAGGGCATCGAGTCCGGCGCTCCCCGGCTGTTCTGAGGCGGGCCCGCCCGGCCGAGGCTTGTGTGTTGTCGGTGCGACGGTACATACTGTCGCGAAGACAGTACCGAGAACGGATGCCGTGCAATGACGCTCGACGACTTCCGGCGTGAGATCGCCGACCCCGCCATCGAATTCCGCCCCGAGCTGCGCTGGTGGCTCGCGGAGGGCCTGCACACCGACGCCACACTCCGGCGCGAGATCGACGACGCCCACCGGCTCGGCTTCGGCGGCATGGAGTTCCTCGCGATGGACGAGGGTGCGATCGACCATGCCCGGTACGGCTGGGGGTCGGAGGAGTGGGTGCACGACTCGCAGGTGGTCGTCGAGGAGACGACCCGGCGCGGCATGTCGGTGAGCTTCACCTCGGGCACGAACTGGTCCAACGCCAACCTCCCGACGATCGACCCCGACCAGCCCGCCGCCGCGCAGGAGCTCGATGTCGTCCACGAGACGCTCGCCGGCGGCGAGTCCCGCAGCGGAGCGCTGCCGCGCATCGACCTCGACGCGCCGATCGCCGAGACGACCCTCCCCGGCCATCGCGGCACGGTGACGCGGCAGCACCTCGTGGCGGTCGTCGCGGCACGCATCGCGGGCGAGGGCGTCCTCGACGTCGCCTCGGTCGTGGATCTGACCGCCCTGGTCGACGGCGAGCAGCTCGACTGGACCGCGCCGGCCGATGGCCGGTGGCGCCTCTTCGCGTACTGGATGCACGGCACGGGTCAGACCGCCTCGCCGTCGGCGGGCGTGAACCACACCGTGAACTACCTCGACCGCGACGGGGTGGACGCCGTCATCGCGTACTGGGACGACGTCGTGCTGACGCCCGAGCTGCGCGACGAGCTGAGCCGCAACCCGCGCGCGCAGATGTACATGGACTCGCTGGAGCTGTCCACCTACGGCGCGGGCGGGCTGTTCTGGGGGTTCACCGTCGCCGAGGAGTTCCGCGCGCGGCGCGGCTACGACATCACGCCGTGGCTTCCCTTCCTCACGCGCGACGTGCCGTTCATGGCGGTCTCGACCGTCTACCACCACCAGCCCGCCGACGACGCCGACCGCACGACGGTCGACAAGGTCAGGTTCGACTACGCCCGCACGCTCACCGACCTGTACATCGAGAACATGCTCCGTCCGTTCGCCGAGTTCCTGCACGGCGTGGGCATGACGCTGCGGGCCGAGATCAGCTACGGCCTGCCGTTCGAGCTCACCCGTCCGGGTCCGGAGGTCGACGGCATCGAGACGGAGTCCCTCGAGTTCGGCGCCCAGATCGACGCGTATCGGCTCATGGCCGGCCCCGCGCACCTGTTCGGCAAGCAGTACTCGTCCGAGACGGGCGCCACGACGCGCAACCACATGCTCGACCACCGCTTCTACGACCAGATCATCGCCACCCAGCTGGCGGCGGGGATCACCAAGACGGTCCTGCACGGCTGGGCCAGCCCCGCCGGCGCCGAGGGCGTGACCGAGTGGCCGGGCCACGAGGGCATGTGGCCGATGTTCTCGGAGCGGTTCGACACCCGCCAGCCGGGGTGCGAGTTCTATCCGCTATGGACCGCGGCGATCGGCCGCCTCCAGTACGCCCTCCGCCGTGGGCGGCCCCGCATCGACGTGGGCATCCTCCGCACCGACCACTTCACCGACAACCTCATCGGCGTCGCCTTGGCGGACGTCGATGGCGAGCGGATCCCCGACGAGGTCGCCTACGGCACGATGTGGATGCGCGACCGGCAGAACCACTGGTGGCAGGACCTGGGGATGCAGGACGCCGGCATCACCTACGAGTTCTTCGACGGATCGCTGCTGCTGCGGGACGACGTGACGTTCGACGGCGACGAGGTGCAGCCCGGCGGCCCCGGCTACCGCGCCCTCATCGTCTACCAGAGCACGCTCGACCCCGACACGGCCGCGCACCTGCTGACGTGGGCCCGGCGCGGCCTGCGCCTGGTCATCGTGGACGGCGCGCGCGAGCTGGAGTCGCTGCGCGACCAGCGCTTCCGCACGCACGAGCGCGCGGCATCCGCCACCCCCGGTCTCGACGGCCGGGACGACGAGCTGGCGGGGGTCATGACGGAGCTGCGACGGTTGCCGAGCGTGCGGGTGGTCTCGCCCTCCGGCGTCGTGGCCGCTCTCGACGAGCTCGGGGCCGGCGGCCGCGCGCGCTTCGTCGAGGACGACCGGCACGTGCTCACGCACCTGCGCGAGGACGGCGACCTGACCGTGCTCTACGCGTACCACTTCCTCTACGAGACGACCGAGTCGACGACGGTCCGCGTGCGGCTGCAGGGGTCCGGCGCGGTCCACCGCCTCGACGCGTGGAGCGGCCGGCTGCGGCCGCACCTCGGCGCGCGGCGCGACGGCGAGGGCACCGTCGTCGAGCTGACGCTGGCTCCCGGTGAGGTCGCCGTCGTGGTGCTGGACAGGGCGACGGATGCCGACGACTCGGCCGCCCCGCCCGTCGCCGAGGTCGCGCGCGCCGACGAGTGGGAGCTCGTCGTCGAGAGCTGGGACGCCGGCGAGCCCGAAGTGCTCACGGAGGACCGCGGGCTCGGCTACGTCTCGACGGAGGTGCGCCCGACGACCGCCGTGACACCGCGGGACGCCGGTCGCGTGCGGCTCGCCCCGTGGTCGGAGCTCGACGCGATCGGGCCGGAGGTGTCGGGCGTCGGCGAGTACCGCGCGACGCTGCGCGCCCCGGATCCGGCCCCCGGCGCGCGCTACGTCCTCCATCTCGGCTCGACGGCGGGCGGGCTCGGTTCGGTGCGCATCGGTGACGGTCCCGCGCGCGGCTTCGACACCGCGCACCCCGTCGTCGACGTCACCGACGACATCCGCGCGGGCGACAACGCGATCACCGTGCGCGTGGCCAGCTCGCTCAACAACAGGCTGCGCGCCCGCGGCTACTATGAGCGCGTCCCCGACATCATCGCGCGGGACAGCGGGCGGGAGGGGTTCCAGCGCGCGGTCGTGCGGGAGTACGGACTGCTGGGTCCCGTGCGACTGCTGCGGGAAGGGTGATGCGGGAGGGAGCCGGGGGCGATGGCACGAGGTGACGTCGACACCGACGCGTCCGCGGACCTGCGCCCGGTCGTCGGCGAGGACCCGCTCGATCTCCGCCTGTCGCTGGCGACGGTCATCCACTGGGCCGACAGCACGGCCGTCCGCAGGGACGTCATGGCGAGGGTCGACTTCCCCTCCGACGACATGGGCATGTTCCTCGTGGTGAACCAGCTCTCGTACAACGGCGCCATGCGGCCCGTCGAGCTCTCGGCGGCCCTGGGGATGACGGCGACCAACATGAGCAAGATCGTCGGCCGCCTCGTGCAGGCCGGCCTCGTCGTTCGCGTCGCCGCCCCCGATGACGACCGGGGTGTGCTGGTGGCCCTCACCGCCGAGGGCCGCCGCATCGGCGGGCGCATCATGGCGACCGCCGAGCAGAACCTGCGCGATGCGCTCGCGGACTGGTCACCGGCCGAGGTGGACCAGCTGCGGCGGATGATGGCGCGGCTGGCCCGCGGGCGGCGCGGCGCGTCCGCATAGGGTGGACTCATGCCGAGTCGATCGCCGTGGACCTGTGTGCTCTGGGACGTGGACGGGACGATCGTCGATGCGTCCGACGGCATCCTGCGGCGCCTCACGATCTGCCTCGAGCACTTCGGCAGGCGCCCGCCGACCCGCGCCGAGCTCGTGCACTGGATCGGCCCGCCGATGTACGAGTCCTTCCAGGTCAACGTCGGCATGACGCCGGAGCAGTCCGCCGAGGCCGTGGCGTTCTACCGCCGGCTCGGCAAGGAGGACGGCTACACCACGGGGGCGAAGCTGTTCCCCGGCATCGCCGAGCTGATCACCGACGTCGCAGCCGCCGGCATCCCGCAGGCCACGGCCAGCTCCAAGCCCGAGGTCCAGGTGGACGCGCTGATGGACCACTTCGATCTGTCGCCCTCGCTCACCGCGATCGTGGGGGCGACGCCCGACGAACGGACCCTGAGCGCCAAGTCCGACATCGTCGCCGAGGCGCTGCGCCGCCTCGCCGCGGCCGGCGCCGACATCAGCCGCCCGGTGCTCGTCGGCGACCGGCACCACGACGTGGACGGGGGCGCCGAGCAGGGTGTGCCGGTGATCTTCGTCCGCTGGGGATTCAGCTGGCCGCACGAGTCGGAGGGCGCCCAGGCGGTGGTCGACGACGTCGACCAGCTCCGCACACTGCTGCTCGTCGGCGAGCAGGCATCGGAGGCCGCCGAGGACGTCGTCGTGGGCGCCGATGGCTGAGATCGTCGCCGCGATCCTGGGGTGGGTGGTGCCCGCCCTGGTCGTGTTCGGCGTCACGGCGCTCGCCATCGCCGCCATCGCCTGGGGGGTGCGCCGCGCACGCCGGTCGCCGCGGGCGCGCGCGGCGGCCGAGAAGGAGCGCGGCCGCGCCGGCGCCGCGCTGGTGCGCCTCGACGACGCGGTGTCCGAACTCGAGCTCGAGGTCGGGCTGTCGGGCGCGCTGTACGGCGGCGACGCGCCGCCGTCGCTGCGGCGGGCGCGGCTGACCGCGCAGCACGTCCGCGACGCGTCGTTCGAGGAGTACCGCGACCTCAGCGACGAAGGCCTCACGCCGGCCGACATCCGCCGCGCCTCGTCGCGGATCGAGCGGCACGCCCAGGAGGCCCTGGCCAAGGTCGCGTCTGCGCGCGCCGAGCACGCCGCGTGGGTCCGGTCGAACGTCTCGGCCGCCGGCCAGGTCGACGCCGCCCGTCGCCGTCTCGCCGCGCTCCGCGCGTCGATGGGAGACCCGGCCGCCCTGGTGGCCGACCTGTCGTCGCGCTTCGCCGAGGAGGAGTGGCGGGATGCCGCGCGCGCGGCGCGTGCCGCGCTGGAAGGGTCCGCGGCGGCGGGACGCCACCTCGACGACGCGGCCGCCCGGGCCGGAGACCCGTCGCTGAGCGCCCTCGCCGACCTCGCCGCGGCGGAGCGGGCGCTGCGCCAGGCAGAGGTCGACTCCCGCAGCCTGGAGGAGACCCACCGGCTGGTGCTGCAGGCGGCGCAGGCCGTGCCCGAAGAGGTGTCGGCGGCGCGTGTCGCGCTGCGCCAGGCATCCGTGACGCGTGAGCATCTCGAGATCGCCGACGCCGAGCGCCTCGGCGCCGAGCTGCACGCCATCTCGGACGAGCTGGACCGCATCGAGGACGACGCCGCGCGGCGCCCCACCCGTGCGGTCCACGCCATCGCGCGGCTGCGCAGCCGGCTCGACATCGCGCTGGGCGACGCCCGGACCGCGCAGCAGCGCCTGCGGGGCGCGCGCACCGCCCTGCCCGGCACCCTCGCTGCCGCGCGCGGCGCGATCGCGCAGGCGGAGGCATCCGTCTCCCACGCCCATGCCGGAGCGGACGCTCGGGCCCGCCTCATCTCGGCGCAGCGGGAACTCGCCGAGGCGCGTCAGGCCGAAGACCCGGTCGAGGCGCTGGATGCGGCCCGGCGGGCGATGCGCGACGCCGAGGACGCCAGATCGCTGGCCGAGTTCGCACGCACCGCGGTCGCGCCGGGCGACCACGGCGAGACGCGCCGCAGCTGAGGCCGCTGAGGCTGCCGGTCTCCGCCGCTATCGTGAACCCATGAGCGACGGGGCGTCCCAGCGACCGAACCGCGCCCTCGCGGGCGCAGCCAGGATCCCCGCGACGCTCACGATGATCGCGCTCATCCTCGTCGCGGGCATCGTGTGGCAGGGGCTGTGGCGACCGTTCGAGGAGTCCGACCTGTTCGATGTCGTCGCGTACGGCCTTCCGGCGCTGCAGGACGGCCGGTGGTGGACGCCCGTCACCGGCACGTTCTTCGTCGACCTGCCCTGGGTCTACCTGCTCACCATCACCTCCTTCGCGGGCATGGCGTACCTCGAACTGCGTCGCGGATCACGCGTCGCGCTGGCGTACTACTGGGTGGGGCAGCTCTTCGCGATCTTCGCCGCCGCCCTCGTGCTGTGGACGCTGTCGGCCCTGCCGTGGGAATGGGCGCAGCAGCAGGCCGCCGCTCTCGACGTCGGCGCGTCGGGCGGGACGATGGCGTGCCTCGCCGCGGCGGCGGGACTGCTGCGGGCCCCATGGCGGGTGCGCGCCTGGCTCTTGCTGCTCGGGTTCGTCTTCGTCGCGATGCTGTTCTGGGGAGCCCTCGCCGATCTCGAGCACCTGCTGGCCGTGCTGCTCATCCTCTTCGTCGACCGGTCCCTGCGCATCCGCCGCACCACCGTCCGCGAGCAGCGGCTCATCGCGTTCATGGCGCTGCTCGTGCTCGGGGCGGTCCAGCTCATCACGATCGTCGTGCCGACCGACGGCCCCTTCGGCCCGACCGAACCCGTCTCCGGGGGCCTGATCGACTTCGCGATCGACGCTGTCGTGATCCTCGTCGTCGCCAACGGCCTGCGGCGCGGCCGTCGGTGGACCTGGGTCGTGGCCGTGGTGCTGGCGGCCATCAACGTGCTGACGGGGCTGGCGGTGGTCGCGGCGATCATCATCGCGAGCGAGGCCCGGCTCGAGGCCACGATCGACGGCGAGACCGAGCTCGCGCTCGCGAGCGGCCTGCTGTGGCTGCTCATGCTCGTCTACCTGGTCTGGGTGCGCGGCGCGTTCCGCGCACGGCGGACGTCGAGCATCGGGCAGCAGCCGACCCCGGACGTCGACGAGGTCAAACGGATGCTGCACGCGCACGGCGGCGGCACGCTGTCGTGGATGACGACGTGGGACGGCAACAGCTACGCCCGCGCCGCCGACGGGATCGTGGCGTACCAGCGCCGGGCCGGCGTCGCCCTGGCCCTCGCCGACCCGCTCGGGCCGCCCGCCTCGCGGGAGGCATCCGTCCGCGAATTCATCCACGCCGCCGAAGTCGCGGGACTGGTGCCGTGCTTCTTCAGCGCCGACGAGCGCACGCGCGCAGCCGTGCCGTCGTCATGGCGCAGTCTCGTCGTCGCCGATGACACCATCGTGGACCTGCCGGGGCTGGAGTTCACCGGCAAGCGGTGGAACTCGGTGCGCTCATCGCTCAACCGCGCCGGCCGCGAGGAGATGACCTTTCGGATGACGCGCCTCGAGGACGAGCCCTGGGGCGTGCAGCAGCAGCTGCGGGCCATCTCCGAGATGTGGGTCGGCGACAAGGGGCTTCCCGAGATGGGCTTCACCTTGGGCACGCTCGCCGAGGCGGAGGACCCCGAGGTGCGGCTCGCGCTCGCGATCGCGCCGAACGGCGACGTCGACGGCTTCCTGTCGTGGCTGCCCGTCTACGGGTCCGAGGGCACGGCGCGCGGCTGGACGCTGGATCTCATGCGACGGCGCGACGGCGGCTTCGCGCCCGTGATGGAGTTCCTCATCGGGTCGTCGGCGAAGCTGTTCTCGGAAGAGGGCGCCGAGATCATGTCGCTGTCGGGAGCGCCGCTCGCGCACGACTATCCCCCCGACGCCGGGATGATCGCCGCGCTCAGCGACAAGCTCGCCGACGCTCTCGAGCCGGTCTACGGATTCCGGTCGCTCCACCGGTTCAAGGAGAAGTTCCACCCGCGGTACGAGACGATGTACCTGCTGTACCGGGACGAGAGCGACCTGACCCGCATCGGGGGCGCGCTCACCCGTGCGTTCCTTCCCGACGCCACGCTGCGTCAGTTCGCCGGCGCGGGGATGGAGCTCGTCCGGGGCGACCTTGGCTGACAGCACGCGGACGGCACCCGAGAGCCGCGGCATCCGCAGCCAAGCGCGGACGCCGCGGCTCACCGATCGCACGAGGCGATCGGCCCGCTCGACTCAGAGCGGGCGGATGTTCTCGGCCTGGAGGCCCTTGGGTCCTTGCGCGATCTCGAACTCGACGCGCTGGTTCTCCTCGAGGGAGCGGTAGCCACCCGACTGGATGGCGCTGTAGTGCGCGAAGACGTCTGCGCCGCCTTCGTCGGGAGCGATGAACCCGAAGCCCTTCTCCGAGTTGAACCACTTCACGGTGCCCTGCGTGCTCATTACTTGCCGTTCTTCTGTGATCTCGTCGCTTTTGCGGCGAGTCCCTCCAACGTAGTGAAGACGCGCGCGCGCGGCGAGACCCTCTTCGGATGGTGACAGAAATGTTGCACTGACCACGGCGACGCGGTCTCGGGCCCATCGCACGCCCGGGCTGAGCCTTGCTCGAAGCCCGGGCGTCGACGGATCCCCCCGGATAGGCCACGCCGAAGCGTGGACATCGACATCGTACCGATATATCAGCAGATGGGCGAGGGTCGGATGCCACGATCCGCCGCGTGCCGCGAGACCCGGTCGTCGCGCGATTCCGCCGCTCATCGGGGTCTCTGCCGCGGATTCCTGCGGCGTACACTGGTGCCAGCCATGACCGCCCCCTTCGTTCCGCTCGAGCCGCGCGGCGCCGTCCTCGGAGACGAGGTGTACGCGCTCCTGGGCGAAGCCATCCTCGACGGCCGCCTCGCGCCGGGCGAGCGACTGCGCGACCACGAGCTGGCGGAGTGGCTCGGGGTGTCGCGCACGCCGGTGCGCGAGGCGCTGCAGCGGCTGGAGCGCACCGGACTCGTCGAGGTGTCGCCGCACCGGTACACGCGGGTGTCGTATCCGAATCACGAGAGCGACACCGTCGAGCTCGTGGCGTACAACATGGGGCTCGCGGTGCGTATGGCCGCCGTCCGCGCCGACGACGAGTCGCTCGCCGTCGCGCTGGAGCGGCTGGACGATGTGATCGCGGCCTCGCGCTCCGATGACGCCGCCGCCATCGCGGCCGCCAGCCACGAGTTCTTCGCCGTCATCACGCACGCGAGCGGAAACCTGCCGCTGCTGAAGTTCATCCGCGAGTACGAGATCGCGATCCGCCGCGACCTCAGGGGATGGCGTCCCTTCATCGAGTGCCCGCTGGGCCGCACGGCGGCGTACGAGGACTTCCGCGCGTCGCTCGCGGCGCGTGACGGGGATCGGGCCGAAGCGCAGCTGCGCCGCATCCACGGACTGGCGTGAGCGCGGGCCCGGCCCGAGCCCTTCTCGCGGCGATCGCGCGTCGATAGCGTGGTCCGCGTGAACCACATCGAGCTGCGCGCCCTCGACGACGACGACCTCGACGCCATCTTCGAGATGATGCGGGACCGTGAGGCGATCGCGATGGCCGCGTTCACCGCGGAGAACCCGGACGACCGCGCCGCGTTCGACGCGTGGATCGAGCGCCAGCGCGCCGATGAGAACGTGCTGTCGTTCGTCGTCACCGAGAACGGCGGCTTCGCCGGCACCATCGCCGCCTTCACCGTCGACGGCGACCGCGAGGTCACCTACTGGATCGCCCGTCACGCATGGGGTCGGGGCGTGGCGACAGCGGCCCTCCGCCTGCTGGTGTCCCACGAGCCGATCCGGCCGCTGTTCGCCCGCGCCGCCGCCCACAACGCCGCCTCGATCGCGGTGCTCGAGAAGGCGGGCTTCACCGAGGTCTCCCGCAACACCGACTACGCCCCGGGCCTCGGTCGCGAGATCGACGAGATCGTGTTCACGCTCGTTCCCGCCCTCGACGGGCTGGGCGGCGGCTGAGGCTCCTCGGGCTCTCGCCACCATAGGATGTGCGCGTGACCTCCGGCGCCCCTTCGTCCTCCGCGCCGGGGGGCGAAGAGGCCGAGCGCGCGCGATGGGTGTCGCGCGCCTGGGACCGGGTGCCGACCGGCTGGTTCGCCGGCATCCTGACGGCGGCCTTCCTCGCCGCGACGGCCGCGTTCGGGGGTCTCGCCGAAGCGGCGGTGCCGCCCGTGCCGGAGCTGAACGCCGGCGAGACGCACCAGAACGAGCAGTTCGCGCTCACCGTGGAACGGGCCGTGCTCATCGACGAGCTCCCCGAAGCAGGCGTGACCGTCGAGGCCGGCGAGCGGGTGCTCGCCCTCGTGCTCACCGCGGAGAACGCGTGGGACCGCGCCCAGCCGTCGGCCGGCAGCGGGGGGATCACGGCGGCGGTGCGCATCCCCGAGCTCGGCGACGTACCCGCCGACTCGGTCGCCCGGTTCGACGACACCACGGTCTCGCCGTACCTGCAGCCGAGGGTGCCGGCACAGCTCGTCCTCGCGTGGGCGGTCGACGCGGAGCGCTTCGACACCGCCGAGAACGTCGACATCGAGCTCAGGGACCTCTCGCTGCGCACGGGCGCGCTGGTGGTGTCGGGCCAGTGGTGGGACACGCCGGTGACGGCGGCCCGGATCAGCGTCGGGCTGACCGACGTCGGTGCCGGTGCCGACGCGGCGGAGGCGGATGCCGCGACCGACGAGGCGGAGGGCGGGGAATGAGGCCCTGGCTGAGCTGGGTGATCGGTGTCGCGCTGCTCGCGGCGGCCTGGGGTGTCGTGCAGCTCACCCCCGGCGACGAGGCCGCCGAGGCGTCGTTCGCCGTGCCGGCGGCGATCGGCGAGGAGGCGACAGGACGCGCCCTCGCCGTCACGGTCACCGACCTCCGGCTCGGCGATCGCGCCGTCGCGGGCGGCTGGTACGCGGACGGCACCTGGCTCGTGGTCGACCTCCGCGCGCAGGCGCTGCGGGAGGAGCGCGGGGCGCTTCTCGCGCATGCCGCGCTCGTGATCGACGGCGTCACCTACCGGGCGAGCGAGCGGCCCGCGTCGATGTTCCGCTCGCCCCTGGCCGTCGGCATCCCTCGCGAAGGGAGCCTCGCGTTCGAATTGCCCGCCGACCTCGCCGATCGCGCCGGCACGCTGCAGCTGGCCGTCGATGCCGAGACCCGCCTCGACTCGCTCGTCGAGGTGCCCGTGGACCTCGGAACCCTCGACCGCGCGGACGAGGTCGAGCTCCTGGCCGAGGGGTGGGTGCAGCGGTGAGCCGACGTTGGTGGCGGCGCAACGCGGTGGCGCTTGGAGCGGTGGCCGTCCTCCTGCCGGTCACGGCCCTGGTCATCGGCGGCAGCGAGTGGTGGCTGGTGAACCAGTCGCGCCCTGTCGTCGCGACGACGGTGCCGACGGGCACCGTCGCCGACTGGGCGGGGATGAAGTGGGGACCGGCGACGCTCCGCGAGCTGCCGTCCGACGCGGAGGCGGGGCTGCCGCCCGGCGCGAAGGTGGTCGTCGTCGAGGTCCCCGTCGATCCCGGCGGACACCCCGTGGCGTGCTCGACGCCGGTGCTCCGGGAGCTCGACGGCGCACAGCGGCAGTGGGACGATGCCGCGTCGGAGGTGGACTGGGACTACGACCGGCCGACGGCCTGCGTCTCAGACGCCGACGGTCCCTACACCGTCGCCGCGCCGTTCCTCATCCCCGACGACGCCGCCGGCCCGTTCGGCGTGGAGCTCACCGTCGTCGACGAGCTGCCGGCCTTCCTCCGACTCGTCGTCGTCCCCTGACGCGACGACCGGCTCGCCGATGAGCACGCCCACGGTGGCGTCGTACGCGCTGGCGACGAGCGCCGTGCGCACGGGCTCGATCACGAGCGGCACCAGCAGCAGCAGCGGGGTTCCCGCGACCAGCCAGAACGTCTCGAAGTCCTGAGGACCGACCAGGCGCGTCAGGCCGATGCGCAGGAGCTGCTCGCTCAGCAGGACGAGCGAGTACAGCAGCACGTACCCGCCGATGAGGATCGGGCCGCCGCGCCACATCAGCACCACCGCCTTCCACAGCGGCCGGAATCGCGACCCGACCTCCGAGCCGAGATCGCCGAGCCGTCGGCGGAGCCGCTGCGGGATGGCGCCGTACCGGGTGCGCGCGCGCTTCGCGAGCGGGCTCTCCCAGGTGAGCCCCTGGGGCGAGACGGCCTGGCCGTAGACGACGCCGGCGATCGTCAGCCAGGCCAGCGGCACGATCAGCACCACGCCGGCCTGTGCGATGAGCCATCCCACGGCGTCCCACGCCCAGCCGAGCGGGGCGAACCATCCGCCGACCCATTCCCGGGCATCCGCGAGCCACACCATGGCCTGCCGCGCCTCGATCCACCCCGTGAGCTGCCCGATCGCCTCGCCGATGAAGTACGCCGCGAGGAAGACCCAGAGCGCCTCCAGGTAGGTCGCGACGATCGACGTCCACCGCGGCAGCGCCTTCTGCCACCGCTTCCACGCCCAGCGACCGGCGAACGCGAGCACGACGACCCCGACGGTCCACGGCTCGAACGTCAGGTGGTCCACCGTGCCCGACGTGTCGATCTCCACCCCGGCCACGACCGCCATCGCCTCGCGACCGGTCTTCACGATGAGCGCCGCGTCGAGGTAGGCCGCGACATCCTCCACCAGGAAGCCGAGCAGGGCGTACACCGCGATGAACGGGAGAGTCGCCGACAGCAGCGCGTCGCGGAACGACCGGCGCCGGGTCAGCCGATCCACCGGGGCGGGTGCGATCACGCCGAGGCGCGGCATCGCGTCGCGGAGCACCAGGAGCATCGCGACGACGCTCACCAGCTTCGCGAGGATGGCGAGAGGAAGCAGCAGGATGCCGCCGATCGCTGAGTAGCCGCCGACGAACCCGGCGAGCTGGATGCCGGCGTACCGGCCCAGCGTCCCCGCGAGATACCACGCGACCAGCGCGGGCCAGTGCGCGACGATCAGCCGCCCCGCGAGCACGATCATCGCGCGCATGCTCACACCTCAGCCGCGCGCTGGACGCGCGTGTCCGTCACCCGGCCGTCGTGCAGCTCGATCACCCGATCGGCGCGCTGGACGAGCAGCGGATCGTGCGTCGTGACGACGGCGGCCAGGCCCCGCGCGTGCACGAGTTCGCCGATGAGGTCCATGACGGTGGCGGCGGTGCGGGAGTCGAGCTGCCCGGTCGGCTCGTCCGCGAGCAGGACGCTCGGCCTCACCGCGATAGCCCGCGCGATGCCGACGCGCTGCTGCTGCCCTCCCGATAGCTCGCTCGGGCGCTGCGCGGCCTGATCCGCCAGCCCCACGAGCGCGAGCGCCTCGGCGACCCGCGCGGCCCGCTCGGCGGGCGGCGTCTTCGCGATGCGCAGGGGCACCTCGACGTTCTCGGCGGCGGAGAGGATCGGCACCAGACCGAAGGACTGGAAGACGAATCCCAGGCGCTCCCGGCGGAGCGCGGCCAGCTCGTCCTCGCCGAGGGCGGTGGCCTCGGCATCCCCGATCCACACCCGCCCGGACGTCGGGCGGTCGAGCCCGCCGAGTAGGTTCAGCAGCGTGGTCTTGCCCGCTCCGGAGGCCCCGCGCACCACCACCAGCTCGCCCTCGGCGACCTCGATGTCGACATCCACGCACGCGTGCACCTCGCCCGCCGGCGAGCGGAAGGTGCGGCTCAGCCTCTCTCCGCGCAGCGCCACGCTCATGTCCGATCCTCGCTCTCGTCGACGGATGCCGCGTCCCGCCGTCCCTGACCGGGCCAGACGCCGACGTGGTCGGCCTCCAGCGCGAGCCGCACGCGGTCGCGGAGGTCCAGGGCGGCGACGAACTCATCGGGCAGCTGCAGGCGACCCACGCGATCGAGCACGGCGTACTCCTCCGCGACGTGCTCCTCGGCGCCGTGCTCGTCCACCCGCGTCGAGCGCAGCACCTCGGTCGACGTGCGTCCGTCGCGGATCTGAACGGTGCGTGCGACGTGCTCCGAGACGCCCGGGTCGTGCGTGACGATGAGCGTCGTCACCCCGAGCTCGCGGTTCACCGACCGCATGGCCTCCAGGACGTGGGCGCTCGTGGCGTCGTCGAGCTCGCCCGTCGGCTCGTCCGCCAGGAGCACGCGGGGCTGATTGGCGATGCCCACCGCGATCGCGACCCGCTGCTGCTCGCCGCCGGACATCTCGGCGGGACGACGCTCGGCGCAGTGCGAGACTTCGAGCAGATCCAGCAGTTCCGCGACGCGCGCCCGCCGGCCGCGGGCCGACTCGGTGCCGGCGATCGCCAGCGTCGTCGCCACGTTCTCACTCGCCGACAGGTACGGCAGGAGGTTGCGGGAGGTCTGCTGCCAGACGAACCCGACGCTGCGGCGGCGGAAGGCCACCCGCTCCTTCTCCTTCATGGTCAGCAGGTCATGCCCGGCCACCCACGCGACCCCCGCGGACGGCTGATCGAGGCTCGAGAGGATGGCCAGGAGCGTCGACTTGCCCGACCCCGACGCACCCACCACCGCCACGAGCTCGCCCGGGTCGACGCGGAGATTCAGTCCCTGCAGCGCCTGCACCTCGACGCCCGGCCCCGAGCCCGACGCCACCTTGAAGATGCGGACGAGGTCCGCGCACAGGATGTCGGCGTCCGGGACACCCCCCGGCCGACCGGCGGCGCGCGCCGCCGACGCGGACCCGCCGTCCGGCTGCTGCCGCTCTGCACCTCGAAGCGCCATCGCCCTATCCTTCCTCCACAGTGCGCAGCGCGCCCGCCGCGCCGACGCGCCGCGACACGACGAGAGCCAGCGCGGTGAGCAGAACTGCGGCGACGACGAAGCCCCCGAGGGTCAGCGCCAGGATGCCCGGGTCCAGAGCATACGCGGGCGCCACGGACGACCCCGTGAACGGCCGCAGGTCGACGGCGGCCATGACCACGACGGGCACCACCGCGCCGAAGACGGTTCCCGCGATGATCGCGGCGACAGCCGGCGGACCGATCTCCCACAGCGCGAGCGATGTCGCAGAGCGGGGCCGCGCGCCGAGGGTGCGCAGCAGGGCGAGCAGTCGCGCCCGCGGCGCTGCGGCGAGCGCCAGCGTCATGACGATGGCCAGCGCGCTGAGCAGCGCCGCGGTCCCGGTCGCGATGAGCAGCGCCGCCCGCACGCCCTGCACCGCCGGTCCCGACTCGATGCCGCCGGCGACCTGAGAGACGGTGTCGATGCGGACCCCCTGCCCCAGTACGGTCCGCACGCCCTCTGCGACGGCATCGGCGTCGGCCTCGGCATCGAGCGTGAGGAGCAGGGTGCGGGCACTGGAGACGCTGCCGAGCACGGCCTCCGCGGCGGTCGAGTCGATCAGCACCCAGTCCTCACGCGCGCCGATGGGGACGGGCCCGCGTGTCACACCCACGACCTCGGCCGCCACGCCGTCCAGGAGCAGGTCGTCCGGGCTGCCGATCTCCTGCGCGGCCGCCGCCGAGGCGACGAGCGGCAGGGGCTCCGCGCCGGGGCGCGGCGTGATGCCGGGCGGCAGCATCCCCGGTCCGTCGCCCTGCACCTCGCGCAGCGTCGCCGTGTCGGCGACGAAGACGACGGTGCTCTCGTCCACACCGTCGATGTCGAGCCGCGCCGGCTCCCCGCCGGAGAGCCACGCCACGGCGGCGACCCCATCGACGCCGGAGACGCGCTCGCGCTGCTCCTGCGTGAACACGAAACCCGCCACGCGCATGTCGGCGCCGATCCGCGCACGCGAGGCGTCGGCCACGCCGGTCTGGAGGGCCGAGAGCAGGATGCCGCTGGAGACGGCGACCGAGACGCCGACCACGAGCGCGAGCACCGGCGTGAGCCCGATGGAAGGCTCGCGCAGCGCGCGGGCCGACCCGAGGAAGCCGTCGAGCTCCGCGCCGGCGCGCGCACGGCGGAACACCGCCCGCAGGGGGATCGGGTAGAGCCGGAGCGTCACCAGGCACGCCACCAGCGCGAGGAGGAGCGGGGTCGCCGCGAGGAGCACGTCGACGCCGTCCGAGTAGCCGCGCACGAACAGGAGGGTGAGCGCGAGCAGAGCGAGGACGACGACGGCGCCCTCGGTGATGCCGCGCAATCGCGAGCCGCGGCGACCGAGATCGGCGCGAAGGGGTCGTTCGGCGGCCGACGGAGCCAGGACGGCGAGGATCCCGATCGGCGCGAGGCCGAGGAGGAGGACGGGCACGAGCGCAGCCGGAGTGGGAGGGATGCCCACCAGCACGCCGACGAGGAGCGCCGCCGTTGCGCCCAGCAGCGCCGGGATCGTGCCCCACAGCACCGCCTCGGTGCCCACGAGGCGCCGCAGCTGTGCGGTGGAGGCGCCGCGCGCCGACAGCAGCCGCATGCTGGACCGCCGGCCCTCGAGGATGAGCCGGCATGCCAGCACCAGCACCGCCGCGGCCACTCCCGCCGGTCCCGCGACCAGCATGGCGATGACGCCCACGGTGGCGTCCTGCTGCGCGAGCGCCGACTCGAGCTCGGCCGTCATCTCCGCTTCGAAACGCACCCCCAGGATGCCGGGGCCACCGGCAGTCGTGCCGATCACCTGCGAGACGGAGGTGAGCCTGCGGAGGGCGGCGGCGGCCTGCTCGGCGTCGTCGGCGGCGATGGCCGCGACGTCGGCCGGGAACCAGGCGTCCGTCGTCTGGGCCGTCGAGAAGCGGTACGCGTCGGCGAGCGCCGCCGGGTGTGCGAATCCGGTGCCGGTGACCAGCCGCGGCGCATTGCCGTCGTCGAAGATGTTCGGCTCGCGCACCGAGGTCGCGTGCTGCCAGAAGTCGTCGCCCTCATCGACCGGCTCGAAGGCTCCGACCAGGTGGAAACGGATCGGCTCTTGCGCCGGCCCGCCGATCGTGCGCGCCTCGCCGACGGGCCACTCCATCTCGGCGGCCGTGTCGACGGAGAGCACGATCTCGACGCTCGCGCCCTCGCCCGCCGAGGGCTTCGGCAGTCGACCCTCCACGACGGTCACGCGCTCCGAGAAACCCGGCGAGTGAGCGACGGAGAGCTGACGCGTCCTCGGATCCTCGGCGAGGGGCGCGGGGGCCGTGCGCGCGATCGCGACGGGAGCGCCGAGCACGGCCGGCAGCGGCCGCTCGGCGGTGGAGCGCACGCGCTCGAGCTCGCCGAGGAAGGGCGCCCAGACCTCGTCGGTCTCGAGGGACAGTCCATCCCCGCCGATCTGCGGCAGCCCCGGCGTGGTGGAGACGACGTCCCGCACGGTCGGCGACAGCGTGTCGATCCGGTCGCGCACAGTGGCGTCGCCGAGCTGAGCGAGCGCGAGCGGTGCGGCCGTCGCGAGCAGCGACAGCACCAGCACGAGCAGGCCGAGGATCGCGCCGCCTCCCGCATGCGAACGCAGGTGGTGCGCCACCAGGGCGCGCGTCGAGACGCGGCGGCTCATCGCGCCTCCTCGCCGACCGTGGCCGTGCGCGCATCCCGCACCGCGCCGGCTGCGGCGAGCGCGACGATCGCCGCAAGGCCCAGAAGAAGCAGGGCCAGCCCGAGCAGGAGCGGCGGCCAGGCCAGCGTGACGCCGGTCGGCAGCGGCAGGACGCCGGGCGTCACGGCGCGCACGATCCCCGGAACGACCAGCCACGAGGCGAGCAGTCCGGCCGGGACCCCCAGCAGGAGAGCCGCGCCCAGCACGCCGCCCAGCTCGGCCGCGCGCATCGCGCCCTGGCGTCGCGGCGTCACCCCGAGGGCGCGCAGCACGCCCAGCTCGCGGCGGCGCGCGAGCGCGAGGGTCTGGACGATCGCGAACGCCGCGACCAGCGCGAGCACTGCGGCCCCCGCCGTGGCGATCCACCACGCGGGGATGAGCGCGCCCACGAGGGCGGCGGCGGTGCCGGGAGCGGCCGTGGCGACGGGCCGATCGCCCAGGACGGCGCTGTACTCGTGGACGGATGGCGCACCCGACGCCCACACCGAGTTCGGCGGCACGATGGAGGTGCCGCGCTGCAGCTGCGAGACCAGGAGGTTCTCGAGCGGGGCGAACACGGCGACCGGGCTCGTCGCGCCGGGGACCGCCGACACGATGGCGGACACCACGGCGCCCCCGCGCCGACCGGTGCCGTCGTAGCGGAACTCGAACGCATCGCCCTCGGCCAGGCCGAGCCGGGCCGCGAACGCCGTCGTGACCACGGCCGCGAGGGGCGGCGCATCGCCGCCGCTCGCCAGCACGCCACCGTCGGCCAGCCACACGACGGCGTCCCGCGAACCGTCACCCAGCATCACCTCTCCCGCGGCGTCCAGCGCCGAACCCCCGAGCGCCTCGACCTGCGTGAGCTCGACCGTCACCGTGCGGTCGGCGAACGTCGGGCCGGTGCCGGCAGCCAGTGCGAGCAGTCGCCACGGCGCGGTGCCGGGCGGCAGCGACGCCTCGGCGGTGAGCACCACCGTGCCGTCCGTCGCCGGCTGCAGGCCGGTCTCGTCGAGGGCGACCGCAGCCGGCGCCCCGGTGTCGTCGATGAAGACCGCGAAGACCGTGACCGAGGGGAGGGACGCGGGGCCCGAGAGCAGCGCGCGGACCCGGATGCCGCGCGCGGCCTCGCCCAGTGGCAGCGGCTGCGCGGCAACGGCGTCGGGCACCGTCGCCGCGGCGGCCAGGGCGGCCTTGTCGACCAGACCGCCGGCCGCGGCGACGACGGGTCCGACCGCGGGAAGGGGCACCGCCACCAGCGGGGCGGTGGTCTCGCCGACCTCGAGGAGGGCCGTCAGCGCGGGGGCCGCGGCATCCACCCCCTCCACTTCCGCGGCGGCGGCGACGTCGCCGGGCGACACGGACTGCGGTGAGGTGTCCACGCGCAGGTCGGCGCCGGCGCGCAGCGCCGACGAGTCCGACGTCATCGCGCGCCAGGTCGCGGAGTAGGCGGAGGCGAACACCGTCAGCGAGACCGCGAGCACGACCAGCAGCACGGCCACCGCGTACACCGGAAGGCGGCGGGCGACCTGCCGGGCCGGGTATGCGGGCTCGAGCGACGGGATCGCGGCGGCGGCTCCGGTCCATGCGGCCGCACCGGCGCCGAAGACGGCCAGCGCCAGGATCGCTCCCGCCAGCAGCAGGACGGCGGGAGCGACGGCGACGATCGGGTCGAACCCGGCGCCCCGGCCCTGCGGCAGCTGCCACACGACCAGCGCCGCGGCCAGCAGCACCACGACCACGAAGGCGCCTGTCGTCGCACCCGCGGCGCGAGCGGTGGTGCGGCGCCGCTCGCCTCGGCGCAGGGCGACCGTGAACACGGCCACCAGCGCGACGGCGAGAGCCGTCGCCCACGGCCACTGCAGCAAGACGTCCGCCGGACCGGAACCGGTGACCGCGGCGGCCGCGGCGGCGAGGACGACGCCCATGAGCGCACCGGCGACGGCGATCGACGCGCCCTCGGCAGCGTCGGCGGTCCACCCCTGCGCGCCGGAGAGGCCACGCGCACGGATGGCCGCCGTCTCCTGCTCCCGCGCCGTGGCGACGAGGCGGGCCAGCTGCGCGACGGCGGTGCCGGCGAGGAGCGCGACCAGGATCACCAGAGCGGGAACGGCGGAGGCGAGGGCGGCGGCGCCCTCCGCGACCTGTGCGGCGACGACGTCGGGCTCGACTCCGGGAGGCGCGGGCGTTCCCGCCGCGGCGACCGCGCGGGCGAGCGTCGCCGGCAGCAGGCACACCGTGGCGACCGCGACGGCGACGGCAGCCGCGGCGCTCACGAGCAGCCCGGCGCGCGCACGACCACGGGCCGCGAGCAGCCGCACGGAGGAGACGGCGCGGCGATCGGGCATGGGCTCGGTCCTCCGCGGTTCGTCTGGCGCTGACGTGGGCTGCCTCCGAACCTAACCGACGCGGGCGGCGAGCCGCGATCGGGCGGGCCCTCCCGGCTCGGCCGAGAAACGCAAAGGCCCGTGGGGCCCCTTCCGGGACCTCACGGGCCTGCTGTGCGCGAGGGGGGAGTTGAACCCCCACGCCCTTTCGGGCACTGGCACCTGAAGCCAGCGCGTCTGCCTATTCCGCCACTCGCGCGAGCCGCGGGATCCAGATCCCGCGAAACTCAACTTCCCGAGGATATCATGCGTCGCCGCCGGGTCCGAACTCGCCTGGTCGCGTGGGCGATCCACGACGGGTACAGGCTGTGCAACTAGCATGTAGCAACCGGCACCCCCCTCAAGAGGAGCTCCGTGGGACTACTTGACAGCTTCGAGAAAGGTCTCGAACGCGCCGTGAACAGCGCGTTCGCCAAGACCTTCCGCAGCGGCATCCAGCCCGTCGAGATCGCATCGGCCCTGCGCAGCGAGCTCGACAAGAAAGCCGCGGTGGTCAGCCGGGATCGCATCCTCGCGCCGAACACCTTCACGGTGTTGCTCTCGCCGGCCGACGACGACCGCATGTCGAACCTCGGCGACGCGCTCACGCACGAGCTCGACACGCTCGTGCACAAGCACGCCAAGGCGCAGGGCTACTCCTTCGCCGGACCCGTCTCGATCTCGCTGCGGCGCGACGACCAGCTCTCCACCGGCACGCTGCGGGTGGAGTCCTCCGCCGCGCAGGGCGGACGGGTGGCATGGCGCGGCGTGCTCGACGTCGAGGGCCGCCGCATCCCGCTGACCAAGTCGCGGACGGTGATCGGACGCGGGAGCGACGCCGACATCACCGTCGCCGACTCCGGCACGAGCCGCAAGCACGTCGAGATCCTGTGGGACGGCGAGCGCGCGATGGTCCGCGACCTGAACTCGACCAACGGCACGATGCTCGATGGCCGCAAGGTGACCGAGGGCGCGCTCGCGCCGGACTCGACGGTTCGCATCGGCCGCACCGACATCGTCTTCCGCGTGGTCGCGCAGGCCGCCGCGCCACGCCCCGCCGCGCCCGCCGAGGACGCCACCCGCGTCTTCGACGCGCCGCCGTACGACGCGCGGGAGAGGGGGCCGCTGGCATGAGCGAGCTCACCCTGCTCCTGCTGCGCATCGGCTTCCTGGTGCTGCTGTGGGCGTTCGTCTTCGGCGTGGTCTACTCGCTGCGCGCCGACCTGTTCGGCGTGAAGGTCAGGCGGATGCCGGATGCCGCAGCCGCTGCAGCCGGGCCGGCCTCAGCGCCCGCCGCCCCGGCCTCGGCCGCGACGTCGGCCGTCGGGCAGGCCGCCCCACCGCTCCCGCCGACGCCGCGCGGACCGGCGACCACCTCGACCGCGGCGCGCATCGTGATCACGAGCGGGCCGAAGACGGGGCTCGAGCTGCCCCTGGGCAACGAGCCGCTCACGATCGGCCGGTCGAGCGAGTCGGGGCTCGTCGTGCGCGATGACTACACGTCCAGCCACCACGCGCGTCTGGTGCTGTGGGGCGACCAGTGGATGATCCAGGACCTCGACTCGACGAACGGCACCTGGCACGACGGCGCGCGCGTGACCGCCCCGGTCCCCGTGAACCTCGGCGCTCCGATCAAGGTCGGTGCGACGACGTTCGAGCTGCGGAAGTAGCGGGCGGACTCCTCGCACATGGTCTTCCAGGGCTCGAGCGCCGCCATCTCGCACACCGGCAAGGTGCGCTCCAACAATCAGGACTCCGGCTATGCCGGCTCCAACCTGTTCGTGGTCGCCGACGGCATGGGCGGGCATGCGGGCGGCGATGTCGCCTCCAGCCTCGCGATCGCGCGGCTCGAGGCCCTCGACCGGCCGTACGACTCGACGGCCGAGGCCGAACGGGCGCTGCGGGACGCCATCGCCGACGCCGCCGTCGACCTCATCGACACCGTGAACGTCCGGCCCGAGCTCGCCGGCATGGGCACGACCGTGAGCGCGCTCATCATGGTGGACGACTACGCCGTGATCGCCCACATCGGCGACTCGCGCATCTACCTCTACCGCGACGGCGCCCTGACGCAGATCACGACCGACCACACGTTCGTGCAGCGCCTCGTCGATTCGGGGCGCATCACACCGGAAGAGGCCCGCTACCACCCGCGCCGCTCCGTGCTGATGCGGGTGCTGGGCGACATGGACGCCGACCCGGAGCTCGACACCTTCATCATGCCGACGCAGCCGGGCGACCGCTGGCTGCTGTGCTCCGACGGGCTGTCGGGCGTCGTCGACGACCCGCACACCGCCAAGGCCCTCAGCCTCGGCCTGGCCCCCGGCCGGACGGCCGACACCCTGCTGAAGCAGGCCCTCGACGGGGGCGCCCCCGACAACGTCACGATCGTGCTCGTCGACGTCGGCGGGCAGCATCCGCTCTTCTCCGGCACGCCCACGATCGTCGGCTCCGCATCCAACCCGGTCGGCGTCGAGGTGCCCGCAGCCGCCCCGCGGCGGTCGAGCTGGCTGCACCCGAACCGCCAGGCGGCCAACGAGCCGACGCACTTCGAGCCGGCGGCCGAGTTCCTCGAGGAGCTCATCGAGGAGGACCGGCGCCGTGCCCGCCGCCGCCGTATCGGCTGGATCACGGGCGTTGCGCTCGTGCTCGCCCTGCTCGCCGGGGCCGCGTGGATCGGCTACCAGTGGACGCAGACCCGGTACTTCGTCGGCGCCGACGAGGACACCGTGGTCATCTATCAGGGCGTGCAGCAGAACATCGGACCCATCTCGCTGTCGACTCCGTACGAGGACACCGGCATCCCGCTGGACGATCTCTCGGACTTCGCGCGAGCGACCGTGGAGGGCACGATCTCGGCGAGCTCCCTCTCAGATGCGCGCCGTATCGTCGCCGACATCAGCGACTTGGCGGGAGGAGCCGGATGAGCGCGTCCACGAGCACGCCCGCGGATCCGGTCGCGGCCGACACCGCGGTGATCCGCGCGCTGCGCCGCCTGCGCGTGCCGCAGACGCAGCGCAACCGCGAGCTGGCCCTGCTGGTGTTCGCCTTCCTCATCAACGGCTCGGCGGTGGCCCTCGTCCAGCTCGGTGCGCTCGGCGCGATCGACTGGACCTTCCTCGTCTACTGCGGGGGGCTGACCGCGCTGGTCATCGCGCTGCACATCCTGCTGCGCCTGCGCGCCCGCGCCGCGGATCCCTTCGTCGTGCCGATCGCGACCATCCTCACGGGTCTCGGACTCGCGATGATCTACCGACTCGACCTGCACTGGGACCGCCACGGCTGGAACGCGTACTCCACGAGGCAGCTGGCGTGGGCGGCGATCGCTCTGGTGGCGGCGATCCTCGTGGTGATGTTCCTGCGCAACTACCGGGTGCTGTTCCGGTACACGTACATCTTCGGCTTCGTCGGCATCCTGCTGCTCATCCTGCCGATCATCCCGGGCCTCGGAACGGACGCCAACGCCGACGTATGGGTCTCGCTCGGGTTCTTCTCGTTCCAGCCGGGCGAGCTGGCCAAGATCGCGCTGGGCATCTTCTTCGCCGGATACCTGGTGCGCACCAGGGAGAGTCTGACCTCGACGGGCACCCGCTTCCTCGGCATCACGTGGCCGCGGGCGCGCGAGCTCGGACCGCTGCTGGTGATCTGGCTCGTCTCGCTCGGCATCATCGTCATGCAGCGCGACCTCGGCACGGGCCTGCTCATCTTCGGGATGTTCGTCGCGATGCTCTACGTCGCGACGGGCAAGACGAGCTGGGTGCTCATCGGCGTGCTGCTGGCCGCCGCCGGCGCGGCCCTGGCGTCGCAGGTGCTGCCGTACGTGCAGGGGCGCTTCCGCAACTGGCTGGACGCGTTCAACCCCGAGCTGATGGACAACTCCAGCTACCAGCTGGTGAACGGCCTGTTCGGCATGGCCAACGGCGGCCTCATCGGCACGGGACTCGGTCAGGGAAGGCCCTACCTGACACCCGTCGCCGAGAGCGACTACATCCTCCCGGCGCTCGGCGAGGAGCTCGGCCTCATCGGCGTCTTCGCGATCCTGTGTCTCTACATGGTGTTCACCAGCCGCGGCATCCGCATCGGACTGGCCGGCCAGGACGACTTCGGAAAGCTGCTGGCGACCGGGCTGTCGTTCACCATCGCGCTGCAGGTGTTCATCATGGTCGGCGGGGTCACGCGCCTCATCCCGCTCACGGGCCTCACCACGCCGTTCCTCGCGGCGGGCGGGTCGTCGCTCGTGGCGAACTGGATCATCGTCGCGCTGCTGCTGCGCATCTCGGACGCGGTGCGCAGCCGTCCGCGGGTGGTGATCGGCTGACATGACGAAAGAACTCCGTCGCCTCAGCATCCTGATGCTGCTCATGTTCCTCGCCCTCTTCGCGTCCACGAGCTGGATCCAGGTGATCCAGTCGGACGAGCTGGGCGCGAACCCCGAGAACCGCCGCGCGCTGTACGACTCGTACGAGGTGCAGCGCGGGTCGATCATCGCGAGCGGCTCGGCGATCGCCTCGTCCGTGGCATCCGACGACCTCTACAGCTGGCAGCGGGTGTACACCGACGCCGCCATGTGGGCGCCGGTCACCGGCTACATCAACCCGGCGCTCAACTCGGCCACCGGGATCGAGCAGGCGATGAACCAGCAGCTCAGCGGCACCGCGGGCTCGCAGTTCCTCTCCCGCCTGGAGCGCATCTTCACCGGACAGCCGCCCCGCGGGTCGAACGTCGTGCTGTCGCTGGATGCCGACGTGCAGCGCGCGGCCTTCGAGGCGCTCGGCGACCTGCAGGGCGGCGTGATCGCGATCGAGCCGTCGACCGGCCGCGTGCTCGCACTCGTGACGAGCCCGAGCTACGACACCAACGTGCTGGCCTCGCACGACACCGAACAGGTGAACGCGACCTACGACGAGCTCGTCGCCGACCCCGGCATGCCCCTGTCCAATCGCGCCATCGCGGGCGACCTGAACCCACCGGGCTCGACCTTCAAGCTGGTGACGGCGTCGGCTGCGCTGGCCTCCGGCGAGTACACGCCGGACTCGCAGCTGCCGAACCCGGCGACGTACCAGCTGCCGCAGTCCAGCAGCGTGGTGCACAACGCCAGCGGCGGGACGTGCGGTCCCGGTGAGACGGTGTCTCTCGCGGACGCCCTCCGGCTCAGCTGCAACATCCCGTTCGCGGAGCTCGCGGTCGAGCTCGGCGACACCGCGATCCGCGAGGAGGCGGAGAAGTACGGCTTCAACGTCCCGGTGGAGATCCCGCTCGTCTCGACGCCGTCGGGCTACCCGCGCACGATCCAGGACGACGCCCAGACGGCGCTGAGCGGCTTCGGTCAGGGCCAGGTGACCGCGACTCCCCTGCAGATCGCGATGGTGTCGGCGGGCATCGCCAACGGCGGGATCGTCATGAACCCCCGCATGGTCGACCGCGTGATCGGACCGGATCTCTCGGTCCAGCAGACATTCGAAGACACCGAATTCGGGCGGGCTCTCGACGCCGATCTCGCAGAGGAGCTGGTCGCCATGATGGTCGCCAATGTCAGTGACGGCGCTGCGTCGGGTGCAAGAATAGACGGAGTCGACGTGGCCGGTAAGACCGGTACCGCGGAGAACGGAACCGGCGAACCATACACGCTGTGGTTCACCGGGTTCGCACCCGCGCAGAGCCCGGAAGTCGCCGTCGCCGTCGTCGTGGAAGACGGCGGCGGGCAAGGACAATCGGGCAGCGGCAACACCATCGCCGCTCCTATCGCGAAGAAGGTCATGGAGGCGGTGCTGGGACGATGAGACCGACGCAGGGCGTGACCTTCGGCGGCCGCTACGAACTCGACTCGCGCATAGCGATCGGCGGCATGGGCGAGGTCTGGGAGGCGACAGACCACGTCATCGGACGCACGGTCGCAATCAAGATCCTCAAAGACGAGTACATGGGCGATCCCGGGTTCCTGGAGCGCTTCCGCGCCGAGGCCCGGCATGCCGCGCTGGTCAACCACGAGGGCATAGCGAGCGTGTTCGACTACGGCGAGGAGAACGGCAGCGCGTTCCTGGTCATGGAGCTCGTTCCCGGCGAGGCGCTGTCGACGATCCTCGAGCGCGACGTGTCGCTCTCGACCGACAAGACCCTGGATGTCGTCGCGCAGACCTCCGCCGCCCTGCAGGCCGCGCACGCCGCGGGGCTCGTGCACCGCGACATCAAGCCCGGCAACCTGCTCATCACGCCGGACGGGCGCGTCAAGATCACCGACTTCGGCATCGCACGCATCGCCGACCAGGTGCCGCTCACCGCGACGGGCCAGGTGATGGGCACCGTCCAGTACCTGTCGCCCGAGCAGGCCTCCGGTCACCCGGCCTCGCCGGCCACCGACATCTACTCGCTGGGCATCGTCGCGTACGAGAGCCTCGCCGGGAAGCGTCCCTTCACCGGTGAGTCCCAGGTGGCGATCGCCATGGCGCAGATCAACGAGCAGCCGCCGCCGCTTCCGGCCACGGTCGCCGCCCCCGTGCAGAACCTCGTCATGGCGATGATCGCCAAGAAGCCGGAGGACCGGCCCGCGTCCGCCGCCGCCGTGGCGCGCGCCGCGACCGCGCTGCGGCGCGGAGACGTGGCCGCCGCGGCCGCGGCCGTGCCCGCCATCGCGGGCGGAGCCGTCGCGGCCGATGCGACGACGCAGCTCCTGGGTGCCGGGGCCGACGCCGGCGCGGCGACACGCATCCTGGCGACCCCGGTCGAAGAGGTCGTGACCGACGAGCCGGCCGAGAAGAAGAAGCGCAGCCCGTGGACGTGGCCGCTGATCGCGCTCATCGCGCTGCTGCTGCTCGTGCTGGCCGGCACGATCTGGGCGGTCATCGCCAACCAGGACACGCCGACCCCCGAACCGACGCGCAGCTCGCCGTCGGCCACCCCGACCCCGACGAACACGCCGACCCCGACGCCGACCACGGCGAACGTCGTCGCGGCGGACTACATCGGCTCGGACTGCGCCACGGCCTCCGCCGCGCTGGACGGGTTGGGCCTGGGTGCGACGTGCGCCGAGGGGAACGCCGCTCCCGATCAGCCGAGCGAGGGCAAGGTCTACGACGTCAGCCCGACGGGCAACGTCCAGCTGGGCACGGTCATCGAGCTGACGGTGTATGCCGGCCAGACCCCGATGCCCACGCCCACCGCGCCGACGTTCCAGGGCTCGCCGCAGACGGTGGAGCCCGGGGGCGACCTGACGGTCATGTGGGAGGGCTACAGCTGCCCGCCGGGCACCGGATCGGTGAGCGCGTACACCTTCACGGTGCAGAACGGCTCCATCGCGAACGGCCCGAACTTCCCGCAGAACGCCCGCAACGCGACGGTCACCGCGGGCGACGCCGCCGGGCAGACCGTCATCGTCACCTACAACGTGACGTGCAGCGGCGGGTCGGCGGGCAACCGCACCTCGGGCGAGTCCGGCGAGGCGACGGTGCTCATCGAGGCGGCGACTCCGACACCCGACCCGACGGACGTGCTGGGCGACGGCTGAGCCTGAGTGAGTCCGGGGAGCGGGTCCGGTCGGCCGCGTGACCCGCTCTCGCTCGGATAGTCTGGCTTGTGTTCCAGGCAGGGAGTGACCGTGACAGCTGAGCCGCGTGTGCTTTCGGGGCGCTATCGCATCGACGAGCCCATCGGCCGCGGCGGAATGGCCAGTGTCTACCGTGGGTACGACCTGACGCTGGGCCGCGAGGTCGCGATCAAGGTCCTGGATCGCGAGCTGGCCGACGACAATGCCTTCCGCACCCGGTTCCGCCTCGAGGCGCAGGCGGCCTCCCGCATGGCCCACCCGACGATCGTGCGCGTCTACGACGCCGGCGAGGACTCCCTCACCACGCCCGACGGCACGCTGCGCCCGGTTCCGTTCATCGTGATGGAGCTCGTCAAGGGGCGCCTGCTCAAAGAGATCATCTCCTCCGGCCCGGTTCCGGTGACGGATGCCGTCCGCTACGTCGACGGCATCCTCGAGGCTCTCGAGTACTCGCACCGCGCGGGTGTCATCCACCGCGACATCAAGCCGGGCAATGTGATGGTGACCGACGCCGGCCAGGTGAAGGTCATGGACTTCGGCATCGCGCGCGCGGTGTCGGACGGCTCGTCCACGGTGGCCGAGACCACCCAGATCCTCGGGACCGCCGCCTACTTCTCGCCGGAGCAGGCCAAGGGGGAGCCCGTCGACGCACGCGCCGACGTGTACTCCACCGGCGTGGTGCTGTACGAGCTGCTCACCGGACGCCAGCCGTTCCGCGGCGAGTCGCCGGTCGCCGTGGCGTATCAGCACGTCAGCGAGGCGCCGGTGCCGCCCTCGGAGGTCAACGAGACCGTCCCGCGCGCCCTCGACACCGTCGCGCTCCGCGCGCTCGCGAAGGACCCGTTCCAGCGCTACCAGGACGCCGCCCGCTTCCGGGAGGCGCTGGACGCGACGGTCGACGGCCGCGAGCCGTCCAAGCGCCAGGTCGGCGCACTCACCAGCGAGCTGTACGGTCCCAACCCGCGTCAGGCGGCCGAGACCGCCCGGTCGCTGCGTCAGCTCAGCACCGACACCACGATGAAGCGCACCCAGGCCGGCCCGCCGGTCGCGTGGATCTGGGCGGGCGTCGGGCTGCTCGCGGTGCTGCTCATCTCGCTGCTGTTCTGGGTGCTCTCGATCCAGCCGGGCGACGACATGCCCGCCAACGTGCGGGTCGTGCCGAACGTCGAGGGGATGACCTACGAGAGGGCCAACGAGGAGCTCGCCGAGAGCGATCTGCTGGCGTTCCGCGTCGACGAGGAGAACACGGCCGTCCCCGAGGGCAACGTCATCCGCACCGATCCCGAGGCCGGCACGTCGGTCGAGCCCGAGCAGCAGGTGCGGGTGTACGTCTCCAGCGGCCAGGAGATGGCGACCGTGCCCACGCTGACGGGGCTGGCGCAGGATGCCGCGATCGCGGCCCTCACCGACGCCGGTCTGGTGCTCGGCACGATCACGACGCAGAACGACGCCGGTCTCACGGCCGGCACCGTCATCTCGAGCGATCCGGCAGACGCGGCGAGCGTTCCGCAGGGCACCACGGTGAACCTCGTCGTCGCCTCAGGACGCGTCGCGATCGACGATGTGCGCGGGTACACGCTGGATGCGGCGACGCGCGAGCTGGAATCGGCGGGACTCACGGTCATCCCGGCGGAGGACCCGAACTGCCCGGGCGCCGATCCGGCGACCGTCCAGTCCCAGTCCCTCCCGCCGGGCGACGTGCCCGTGCGATCCGAGATCACCCTCACGTACTGCTCGGGGTCGTAGGCGAAGACCCGACGCCGGACGCGCCTACGCGCCCTGGCCGCGCGCGCCCCGTCGCGGGCTCAGCGCCGCGCCGCGGGTCGCGGCATCCGCGTATCCGACGGAGGCGAGCCAGTTGCCCAGCAGCCGGTACCCGCCGTCGGTGAGCACGCTCTCGGGGTGGAACTGCACACCGAGGACGGGAGCGGTCCGGTGGGCGATCCCCATGATGACGCCGCTGTCGGTGCGGCTGGTCACGACGAGGTCGTCCGGGACCGTCTCGGGCACGATGGCGAGGGAGTGGTACCTGGTCGCGGTGAAGGGATCGACGAGTCCGGCGTAGAGCGCGGAGCCGTCGTGATGGACCTGCGACGTGATGCCGTGCATGAGCTCGGGGGCGTGATCGACCCGCGCGCCGAAGGCCTCGCCGATGGCCTGGTGTCCCAGGCACACGCCGAGGAGAGGAATGCCGGCCTCCGCCGCGGCGCGGACCACGTCGATCGACGCCCCCGCGTCGGCCGGGGTCCCCGGGCCGGGCGACACCAGGACCCCGGGGCGCCCGGCGATGTCGCGCGCGGGGTCGGCGATGCGGTCCGCCTCGACGAGGTCGGTCTCGGCACCGAGCTCGTGCAGGTACCCGATGAGGGTGTGGACGAAGCTGTCGTGGTTGTCGACGACCAGGACCGGCGCCGCCGGCATCGCCGAGGTCATGACCTCCGCCCGTCCGCGACGCCGGCGAGGGCGACGGTGACCTCCTGCGGGTTGACGAACTGGCTCACCCACGGGAAGACGTGGAAGAGGAGTCCGTACAGCGCCGCGGCGACGAGCACCACGAGGATCAGCACCCGCACCCACCAGGGGCCGGGAAGCACATGCCACAGCGCCGCGTACATCACGCCACCGCCTGCAGGGACGCCGGCTCGCCGGCCGTGCGCGGCGTGAACGATTCGAACACCCCGTACGCGACGATGCGCTCGGTCATCGCGAACATGGGGCTGCAGCTGGTGAGGGTGATGTATGCAGTACCGGCGGGGACGTCCGCCGCCTGCGGCACCGGTAGCAGCACCTCCACCTCGCTCGGCGTCACGTACTGGAGGGTGCGGAATCGGTAGGTGAACCACCCCTCGGGCGTCTCGACGACGATGGCGTCGCCCAGGCGGAGCTCGGCGATGCGGTTGAACGGCTTGCCCCACGTCGTCCGGTGTGAGGCGACGGCGAAGTTCCCCGGCTGGCCGGGCATCGACGTGCCCGGGTAGTGTCCGATCCCGATGGGGTCCAGCGTGCGCGCCCGCGTCACGCCGCCGGCGACCGGCACCGCATAGTCGTCACCGAACCGCGGGATGCGCATGACCGCGAAGGTCTCGGCGTCGGCGGGTTCGGCGAGGACCGGGGGAGCGGCCGTGACGGGGCCGGCGGGTTCGGAGGCGGGCTCGTCGGTCTCATCGGTCGCAGCGGGGGCCGGCGGTGCGGGCACGCCCCCCTCCTTCGCCCACTCCTGCGACAGCGAGGAGCCCGTGGCGTTGCGCTCGGCACCGTAGATCATGTCGCCGACCCACAGCTGCCACACGACGTAGAGCAGCACGATGACGCCCGCGGTGATGAGGAGCTCGCCGATGACGCCCACGACCGACGGGCGCCGCGCCGGGCGCGCACTCGTCCCCGCGACGCGGCCGGAGGGTGCCACCGCTTCATCCACAGGGGGATTCTCGCACGCACGGGTTCACACCGACGGCCAGGCTAGACTTCTCTGCATGGCACGACCCGGCAAAGACGACGACCCGCTCGTCGAGCGCGCAGAAGGCGAAGCCGCACCCAACCCGGTGTGGTTCAAGCCGATCATGATCGGACTGATGCTCATCGGTCTCGTGTGGATCCTCGTGTTCTACCTGAGCGGAATGGCGTGGCCCATTCCCGGCATCGGTGCGTGGAACCTGGTGATCGGCTTCGGCATCGCCTTCATCGGCTTCCTCATGACGACACGCTGGCGCTAGCGCGTCGCCAGCAGAAGCCCCGGTCTCTGATGACCGGGGCTTTTCCGTGTGCCGATGCCGTCCGTCGTGGCATCCGACGGTTGTTAACAACCCTGTTAACAGGTGTGAATTACACAGGTGTGATTCTCCCCACCTGTGGATGAACCTGTGGATAAGTCCACCCGGCCGCTCGAACGGGCAGGCTACAGGAGGATCAGCGAGGGGAAGACGACGGGCACGAACAGCAGTGCCACGAGTCCTGCGCCGACGACGACGAGCAGGCCGATCTGCAGGCCGCGCTGACGCACCGCACGCGTGCGCGTGAAGATGAACGCCACGAGCAGGCCCACCAGAAGGCCGCCGATGTGCGCCTGCCACGAGACGTTGAAGCCGGGGATGAACCCGATGACCAGGTTGACGCCCAGCACGATCGCGATCCCCGCGATGTTCGCGCCGATGTGGCGGCCGATCACCAGCAGCGCGCCGAACAAGCCGAAGATCGCTCCGGATGCCCCGACCACGGGTGTCGTGAACGACAGCAGCGTGACCGCCACGGAGCCGCCGAGCGTGCTGAGGACATAGAGGGTGAGGAATCGCCAGCGACCGAGCAGCGGCTCGAGGCTGCGGCCGATCATCCACAGCGCCAGCATGTTGAGGCCGACGTGCCAGAACCCGGAGTGCACGAGCGAGACGGTGACGAGCCGCCACGGCTGGAATTCACCGTTGAACTGCGGGTAGAGCGCGGGGGCCCAGTAGAGGAGCGCGCCCTGCACCGCGTCGCCGACGCCGCCGGGGATCAGCGACAGCAGGAAGACGAACGCGGTCAGCGCGATGATCGTGTAGGTGACGACCGGCTGCCCGGCAGACGCCGACAGCGCCCGCGGGCGAGACCACCGACGCTCGGCCTTGCGCTGCGCAGGGGACTGCGCCTTCTGCTGGTCGCGCAGGCACTCCGGGCAGATCACGCCGACGGCGGCGGTGGTCTGGCACTCCGGACAGATCGTGCGCAGGCACCGCTGACAGAGCACGAAGCTCTGGCGATCGGGGTGCCGGTAGCAGAAGTTCTCGCGGTTGCGGCTGAGGTCGTCGGTGGTCACGCGCTGCGGTCAGACCGTGGCGACGTCGATCGACTCGATTACGACGGGCTCCACCGGACGGTCGCCGGCAGCGGTCGGGACCTCGCTGATGGCGTCGACGACGGCCTTCGACGCGTCGTCGGCGACCTCGCCGAAGATCGTGTGCTTGCCCTGCAGCCACTCCGGGCCGCGGCCGCCCTGACCGGGAACCGTGATGAAGAACTGCGAGCCGTTGGTGCCCTCGGGCTGGCCGGTGATGGCGTTGCGGCGAAGACCGGCGTTGGCCATGGCGAGCTTGTACGGCGCGGTGAAGGTGAGCTCGCCGTTGATCTCGTCGTTGAAGTTGTAGCCGGGACCGCCGACGCCCTGACCCAGCGGGTCGCCGCCCTGGATCATGAAGCCCGAGATGATGCGGTGGAAGATGACGTCCTTGTACAGGGGGCCCTCGCCGGGCTTGCCCGTCGCGGGGTGCGTCCACGCCTGCGAGCCGTCGGACAGGCCGATGAAGTTCTGCACCGTGCGCGGCGCGTGGTCGCCGAACAGGTTGACGACGATGTCGCCGTGGTTGGTGTGGATCGTTGCGACTGCGGTGTGAAGCGGCATTCATACATTGTCTCAGAGTTCCCTGCAACCCCTGCCGTCCGGGCGGAGGTCTGGCAAGATGAAGGAGACCGACATCCCCAAAGGGAGGGCACCGTGAGCCTCAGCCGCAAGCGCAAGAAGGAACTCGTGAAGCTGCAGAAGCAGGCCAGCAACCTGTGGGAGACGCAGCAGGTCCTGGTCGGAGAGGCGGCATCCATGGCCCGCGAGGCCAGCCGCCAGCTCGGCAACTACGGTCGCGAGCAGGTCAAGCCGCAGGTCCAGGCCAACTACGACCGCTACGCCGCGCCGTATGTCGACAAGGGCAAGAAGGTCGTCAACAGCACGATCATCCCCGCCGCCGGTGCCGTCATGGGCTCTGCGATGTCGGTGTGGGATGCCGCGAACGACACGCGCGAGCGTCTGGCGGGCGGGCGCGGCCTCGATCTCAAGGCATCGTTCCGCAAGGCGGCTCCCGAGCCCGTCAAGAAGGGCATCGGCGCCGGCGGCTGGATCGCCATCGTCCTGGGCGTCGCCGCGGCTGTCGGTGTGCTGTACGCGGCATGGCAGACGCTGCGTGCCGACGACGAGCTGTGGGTCGCGGACGACCCGCTGCGCGCGCCGGATGCCTGAGTCCGCGACCGACGAGAGTTCCACCGGCACCGACCGCGTCCGCGCGGCCGCTGCCGCGCGCGGTCTGGCGATCGAGATCCGCGAACGCCCCGCGGCGAACAGCCTCCCGGAGGCGGCAGCCATCCTCGGCATCCCGCCGTCGGGGATCGTGAAGACGCTCGTGGTCAAGCGCAGCGACGACACGTTCCTGTTCGCGCTGATCCCGGGGGACCGCGCGATCTCGTGGCCGAAGCTGCGCGCCGTCGTGGGGGTGAACAAGCTCCAGTTGCCCGACCCGGCGCGCGCCCTGGCCGCGACCGGCTACGAGCGCGGCACCATCGTGCCGCTCGGCAGCACGCACGACTGGCCGGTCTACGCCGACAGCGCGATCGTGGGTGAGCGCATCGCGATGGGCGCCGGCGCGCACGGTTACAGCATGTTCGTGGACGCCGACGATCTCATCGCCGCGTACGGGGCCACGGTCGCCGACATCTCGCAGCCGATCGACTGACGGCTCGAAGCGCCGCGCCGCTCGACCGGGCGGCCGCGTCCCCCGCCGGGCCTCAGCGTTTCCGGGGCAGTTCGATGCCGGCCATCTCGATCGCGATGTCAACGAGCTTCACGCGCTGGAGCCCTTTGACATCCGAGAGGGGGAACCACTCCGCCCGGTCGGTCGAGCCGTCCTGCTCGTGGCGCAGGCGTCCGCCGGTGACACGGGCGCGGTAGACGATGCGGAGGGTATGCAGCGGTGCCTCGGCCTGCGGCGTCAGCCGCCGCCCCGGCGGGATGACGCGGGAGTGGATGCCGAGAAGTCGCTCGATCGCGACCCGGTAGCCGGTCTCCTCCCGCACCTCGCGGCGCGCCGCCCGCTCGGGGTCCTCGCCGGGCTCCAGCCCGCCGCCCGGCATCGTCCACGCTGACCGGCGCCCTTCGTTCCAGTGGGCGAGCAGGATCCGGTCATCGTCATCGACGATCACCGCGTAGGCAGCGACGCGGAGGTCCATGATTCACCCTAACCGCGGGGCGGTCGTGAGAACGAGAAGCCGGCCCTGGTCGGGACCGGCTTCGTGTGGAGGTGCATCTTCTGTGGAGCCTAGGAGATTCGAACTCCTGACATCCTGCTTGCAAAGCAGGCGCTCTACCAACTGAGCTAAGGCCCCGGGGCTTACGGTGGGGCTACCAGGACTTGAACCTGGGACCTCTTCATTATCAGTGAAGCGCTCTAACCGCCTGAGCTATAGCCCCGTCGTCGCGGCGCTTGCGCCCCGCAACCTCCAAGACTTTACCCGACGGATGGCGATTTCACGAATCGGGCTGGTTGACTGGTGCCGTGACCACGAACGCGCACCCGGACGAGCCCCACGGCGCAGGAGTGGGGCAGCGACTGAACTGGTTGCGCGCGGGCGTCCTCGGCGCCAATGACGGCATCGTCTCGGTCGCGGCGCTCGTCGTCGGCGTCGCCGGCGCGACCACCGACACCGGCGCTCTCTTCACCGCCGGCATCGCCGGGCTCGTCGGCGGCGCGATCTCGATGGCGCTCGGCGAGTATGTGTCGGTCAGCAGTCAACGGGACTCCGAGCGCGCCCTCATCGCCAAGGAGCGCGGTGAGCTGCGCGACATGCCCGAGGCCGAGCTGGACGAGCTGACCGGGCTGTACCGGGCCCGCGGCCTCTCGGACGCGACCGCCCGCCAGGTCGCCGAGGAGCTCACCGCGCACGACGCGCTGTCGGCACACCTGGAGGTCGAGCTGCACATCGACCAGGAGGACCTCGCCAACCCGTGGCACGCCGCGATCTCGTCGGCGATCGCATTCACGCTCGGCGCTCTGCTGCCGCTCTTGGCGATCCTGCTTCCGCCGCCGGAATGGCGGGTGCCCGTGACCTTCGTCGCGGTGCTGCTCGCCCTCGCCGCCACGGGCACGCTGTCGGCGGTCCTGGGCGGTGCGCCGCGCCTGCGCGCGGCCGCCCGGCTCGTCATCGGCGGCGCGCTGGCGCTCGCGGTGACGTGGATCATCGGCACGATGCTGGGCACGGCCGTCGTCTGACCCGCCAACGCGAAGCGCCGGCACCCGAATCGGATGCCGGCGCTCGGACGTTACGGTCAGTTGGAGGTGAACCCGACCAGCAGGCCGCCGGTCACCTTGACCGCGAGGTTGTAGATGCCCGCGATGACGGCGCCGAGGACGGTGACGACGACGAGGTTGAGGATCGCCACGACGGCCGAGAAGGCCAGCACCTGGGGGAAGCTCACGAAGTGCGACAGCAGGATGCTGCCGTCGGAGAAGCTCGAGAAGAACTCGTCCGCCTTCGCGATGAGGCCGGTGGTCTGCACCACCAGGAACACCATCACGAACGCCACGACGGTGACCACGGCGATCGCGATGGCGGCGAGGAAGGACAGCTTCACGGCCGACCAGAAGTCGATGTACACCAGGCGCAGGCGGACCTGCTTGGCGCTCGTCTTGTGGCTGGATTTCTTGGCGAGCTTGTCGGCTACTGTGCTCATGAGTCGGTGCTCTCTTCGGGGGTCTCGGGCGAGGCATCCGTCCCGGCGGGGACCTCGGGTGACGGGGCCTCTTCGGCGCCGTCGGCGGCTGCGTCGTCTGGTTCTTCGGCCAGGCCCCGTTCGCCGTTGCGTGCGATCGCGAGGATGCGATCGGCTTCGTCGGAGCGGGCGAACACGACTCCCATCGTGTCTCGACCCTTGGCGGGGACCTCGGCCACGGCAGAGCGTACCACCTTGCCGCTGGCAAGAACCACCAAGACCTCGTCGTCCTCCGAGACGATGAGACCGCCCGCGAGATCGCCGCGATCCTCGCTCAGCTTGGCCACCTTGATGCCCAGTCCGCCCCGGTTCTGCACCCGATACTGGTCGACCGAGGTCCGCTTCGCGTAGCCGCCCTCGGTGACCACGAAGACGAATCCCTCGTCGCTGGCGACGGATGCCGACAGCAGGCTGTCGCCCGCCCGGAAGTCCATGCCCTTCACGCCCGAGGTCGAGCGGCCCATGGGCCGCAGCGCCGAGTCGGTGGCGGAGAAGCGCAGCGACATGCCGTGCCGGCTGATGAGGAGGATGTCGTCGCCCTCGTCGACCAGCAGCGCGCTGACGACCTCGTCGTCGGGACCCGCGTCGGCGTCGCCGGTCTCGTCGGGCACCTGACCGCGGAGCCTGATCGCGATGATGCCGCCCTGGCGGTTGGTGTCGTATTCGCTGAGGCGCGTCTTCTTCACCAGGCCGTTGCGGGTCGCGAGCACGAGGTAGGTCGCCACCGAGTAGTCGCGGATGTCGAGGATCTGCGCGATCTCCTCGTCGGGCTGCAGCGCGAGGAGGTTGGCGACGTGCTGGCCCTTCGCGTCGCGACCGGCCTCCGGCACCTCGTACGCCTTCGACCGGTACACGCGACCCTTGTTCGTGAAGAACAGCAGCCAGTGGTGGGTCGTCGTGACGAAGAAGTGCTCGACGACGTCGTCGGCGCGCAACTGGGCGCCCTTGACGCCCTTGCCGCCGCGGTGCTGCGACCGGTAGTTGTCGCTGCGCGTGCGCTTGATGTAGCCGTCGCGCGTGACGGTGACCACCATCTCCTCTTCGGGGATGAGGTCCTCCACCGACATGTCGCCGTCGTAGCCGGGCAGGATGTGGGTGCGGCGCTCGTCGCCGAACTTCTCCACGATGCTGGTCAGCTCGTCGCGCACGATCGAGCGCTGGCGCGCCGGCTTGACGAGGATGTCGTTGAGATCGGCGATCTTCGCCTCGAGGTCGGTCGCCTCGTCGACGATCTTCTGACGCTCGAGGGCTGCCAGGCGGCGCAGCTGCATCTGCAGGATCGCGTCGGCCTGGATGTCGTCGATCTCCAGCAGCGACTTCAGTCCCTCGCGCGCGTCGTCCACGGTCGGCGACCGGCGGATGAGCGCGATGACCTCGTCGAGGGCGTCGAGCGCCTTGAGGTAGCCGCGCAGGATGTGCATGCGCTTCTCGGCCTCGCGGAGCCGGTAGGTCGTGCGACGCACGATGACGTCGATCTGGTGCTCGATCCAGTACGACACGAAGCCGTCGAGCGGGAGAGTACGCGGCACGCCGTCGACGATCGCGAGCATGTTCGCGCCGAAGTTCTCCTGCAGCTGCGTGTGCTTGTACAGGTTGTTCAGCACGACCTTCGCGACGGCATCCCGCTTGAGCACCACCACGAGGCGCTGCCCGGTGCGGTCACTGGTCTCATCGCGGATGTCGGCGATCCCGGTGATCTTGCCCTCGCGGGCCAGATCGCCGATCTTCACCGCGAGGTTGTCGGGGTTGACCTGGTACGGCAGCTCGGTGATGACGAGGCAGGTGCGACCCTGGATCTCCTCGATGGAGACGACCGCACGCATGGTGATCGAGCCGCGCCCGGTGCGGTAGGCCTCGCGGATGCCCTTCGTGCCGAGGATCTGCGCACCCGTCGGGAAGTCGGGGCCGGGGATGCGCTCCATGAGCGCCTCGAGCAGCTCCTCGCGCTTGGCCTCCGGGTTGTCCAGCGCCCACAGCGCACCCGCCGACACCTCGCGGAGATTGTGCGGCGGGATGTTGGTCGCCATGCCGACCGCGATGCCGACCGAGCCGTTGACCAGCAGGTTGGGGAAGCGCGCCGGCAGGACGGACGGCTCCTGGGTCTGGCCGTCGTAGTTGTCCTGGAAGTCGACGGTCTCTTCTTCGATGTCGCGCACCATCTCGAGCGCGAGCTGAGCCATCTTCGTCTCGGTGTACCGCGGGGCCGCAGCGCCCATGTTGCCGGGCGAGCCGAAGTTGCCCTGGCCCTGGGCCAGCGGGTAGCGCATCGACCATGGCTGCACGAGGCGTACGAGCGCGTCGTAGATCGCCGTGTCGCCGTGCGGGTGGTACTGGCCCATCACCTCGCCGACGACGCGCGCGCACTTCGAGAACGACTTGTCGGGGCGGAAGCCGCCGTCGTACATGCCGTACAGGACGCGCCGGTGCACGGGCTTGAGGCCGTCGCGCACGTCGGGCAGCGCGCGGCCGATGATGACCGCCATCGCGTAGTCGAGGTAGCTGCGCTGCATCTCCAGCTGCAGGTCGACCTGGTCGATACGGCCGTGCTCGTGTTCGGCGTTCGGGTCGGGACGCTCTTCGTCTGCCATGTGTGTCTTTCGTGTTCTCCGTGAACCGGTGCGTGGACCTGTCCGCGGCTCAGATGTCGAGGAAGCGGACGTCCTTGGCGTTGCGCTGGATGAACGTGCGGCGGGATTCGACGTCCTCGCCCATCAGCACCGAGAAGATCTCGTCGGCGGCCGCCGCGTCGTCGATGGTCACCTGGCGGAGCGTCCGCGTGCGGTGGTCCATCGTCGTCTCCCACAGCTCCTTGGCGTTCATCTCACCGAGGCCCTTGTAGCGCTGGATGCCGGAATCCTTGGGGATCCGCTTGCCGCCTGCCAGTCCGTCCTCCAGCAGCGCGTCGCGCTCCTTGTCGGAGTACACGTACTCGTGCGCGGAGTTCGACCACTTCAGGCGGTACAGCGGGGGCATGGCGAGGTAGACGAAGCCGGCCTCGATGAGTCCGCGCATGTACCGGAACAGCAGCGTCAGCAGCAGCGTGGTGATGTGCTGGCCGTCGACGTCGGCATCCGCCATCAGCACGATCTTGTGATACCGCGCCTTGCCGATGTCGAAGTCCTCGCCGATGCCCGTGCCGAAGGCCTGGATCATCGCCTGGACCTCTTTGTTGGACAGCGCCTTGTCGAGGCGGGCGCGCTCGACGTTGAGGATCTTGCCGCGCAGCGCCAGGATCGCCTGCGTGTGCGGGTCGCGGCCCTGCACCGCCGAGCCGCCCGCCGAGTCCCCCTCGACGAGGAAGATCTCACTGATCGACGGGTCCTTGCTGGTGCAGTCCTTGAGCTTGTCGGGCATCGCGGCCGACTCGAACACGCTCTTGCGGCGGGCGGTCTCGCGCGCCTTGCGTGCGGCGAGGCGGGCGGAGGCCGCGTCGATCGCCTTGCGGATGACGTTCTTGGCCTGCGTCGGGTTGCGGTCGAACCAGTCGCCGAGCTTGTCGCCGACGACCTTCTGGACGAACGCCTTCGCCTCGGTGTTGCCGAGCTTCGTCTTGGTCTGCCCTTCGAACTGCGGCTCGGAGAGCTTCACCGAGATGACGGCCGTGAGCCCCTCGCGGATGTCCTCGCCGGTGAGGTTCTCGTCCTTCTCCTTGAGCATGTTCTGCCCGCGGGCGTATCGGTTGACCAGCGTCGTGAGGGCGGCGCGGAACCCCTCCTCGTGGGTTCCGCCCTCGTGCGTGTTGATCGTGTTGGCGAAGGTGAACACGTTCTCGGTGTAGCTCGTCGTCCACTGCATGGCCAGCTCGATCGAGATGTGGCGCACGGTGTCCTCGGACTCGACCTCGATGATCTCGTCGTTGACGACGTCCGCGTGGCGCACCTTGTTGAGGTGCTCCACGTAGTCCACGAGACCTCGCTCGTAGAGGAAGTCGTCGTGGCGGGGCTGCGGCTCACTCATTCCGTCGGCCGGGTCGTCGTCGGGCATGAGCGCCTGCGGCCGCTCGTCGCGCAGGCTGATCCGCAGTCCCTTGTTGAGGAACGCCATCTGCTGGAAGCGCGTGCGCAGCGTGTCGTAGTCGAACTCGACGGTGTCGAAGATGCCGGGGTCGGGCCAGAACGTGATGATCGTCCCGGTCTCGGTGCTCTCCTCGCCTCTCTCCAGCGGCGCCTGCGGCTGCCCGCCGTCGCGGTACGACTGCCGCCACACGTGGCCCTCGCGCCTGACCTCGACCTCGAGGCGGGTCGACAGCGCGTTGACGACGGAGGAGCCCACGCCGTGGAGGCCGCCCGAGACCGCGTAGCCGCCGCCGCCGAACTTGCCGCCGGCGTGGAGGACGGTGAGGACCACCTCGACGGTCGACTTGCCCTCGGTGCGGTGCATGCCGACCGGGATGCCGCGGCCGTTGTCGATGACGCGGACGGCGCCGTCCTCGAGGATCGTGACGCTGATCGCGTCGCAGTAGCCGGCGAGCGCCTCGTCGACCGAGTTGTCGACGATCTCGTAGACCAGGTGGTGCAGACCGCGTTCGCCGGTGGACCCGATGTACATGCCGGGTCGCTTGCGGACGGCTTCGAGGCCCTCCAGGACCTGGATGGCATCTGCCCCGTATTCGCTGGGAGCCCGGTCGGGCGTTTCGGGTTCCTCGGAAACGTTGTCGGGGTTGTCAGACGTCATCTTCGCGATGGCTCCAAATCCTTCGGAGGGGACCCCGACAGTCTATCGGGTAACGCCTCGATCACGACGCTCTACGCCCGTATGAGCGCATGAAATCCTTCCGGACGGCTCCTGACGTGGTTCAGCCGTAGGTATCGCGCGGACCCCGCCCTGGAATCGTTCTGGGACCCCATTTCCAGGAGGGGACGTCCGGCCCGATGAAGCGGACTGCGTCGACCCCGGCCTCGGGGAACCGCCGGACGATCTCCGAGAGGATGTGCGCGCGCATCAGCTGGAGCTGCTTCGCCCACGCCGTCGAGTCCGCCTGGACCGTCAGCGTTCCCCCCGAGAATGCGACCGGGCGGGTGTGCCGAGCGGTGTCCTCACCGGCGACCTCGGCCCAGGCGCGCACCACGTCCTCACGGGCGAGCTGGGCATCCCACCCCGCTTCGCGCGTGAGATCGGAGAGCACGTCGCCCACTCCGCGCGGGTCGCGGCCGGGAGCGAACGGCAGGTTCTCGTCGTCCTCGGTGCGCCGGCGGCGCTTGCGGTACGAACGCGCCGACGGCTCGAGGCCGCGCAGGCGCAGGTAGGTCGCGATGGTCTCGGGCAGCGCCGCGCGGTCGGCCCCCGCGCCGGATTCCGGGCCCGTCGACGGGTCAGGCATCGGCCCGCTCCTCGTCCACGCGCCCGATGATCCGTCCCGCCTCCACGCGCACCATCCGGGCGCGGAGGTTCTCGGGGACGTCTCCTTCGACGGCCGCGGTGACGACGACCTGCTCGTATCCGGCGGCCAGGTGGGCCAGACGCGCGCGGCGATCGGCGTCGAGCTCGGCGAACACGTCGTCGAGGATGAGCACCGGGTCGCCGAGCTGCGAGTCCGCTCGCAGGAGCTCGGCCGAGGCGAGGCGCAGCGACAGCGCCACCGACCACGACTCGCCGTGCGACGCGTAGCCCTTCACCGGCAGGCCGCGGATCCGCAGCAGCAGGTCGTCGCGATGCGGGCCGACGAGCGTGAGCCCGCGCTCGAGCTCGGACGTTCGCCGGGCCGAGAGCGCCAGCCGGAAGAGCTCTGCGATGCGTGCGGTAGAGGCATCCGGAGCCGGTCCTGCGCCGGACGCGCCCGACGCCGGTGCGGGCGATCCGTCGGCGTCCTCACCCGTGTCGGCGCCCGCGACCGACAGCGCCCATTCGATCTCGGGGTTGTGGTCGGCGCCGGCGATCGCGGTGTACGCGGCCGCGAGGGGCGTGGCGAGGTCGGCGGCCAGCGCCAGCCGCGCGGCGATCAGCTGAGTGCCGAGGGAGACGAGCTTGTCGTCCCACACGTCCAGCGTGGACAGGGCGTCGCCGCGGATTCCGCGCGCCCTGGCGGACTTGAGCAGCGCCGTGCGCTGCTTGAGGACCCGCTCGTAGTCCGAGATCACGCCGGCCATGCGCGGCGCGCGCTGCACGAGGAGCTGGTCGGCGAAACGACGCCGAGCTGACGGGTCGCCGCGGACGATCTGCAGATCCTCGGGCGCGAACAGCACGACCTGCGCGTAGCGCGGGAGCTCGGCCGGCTTCACCGTCGAGCCGTTGACCCGAGCCTTGTTGGAGCCCTGCCGGTTGATCTGCGCCTCCAGCTGCACGCGCCGGTCGCCGTGAGCCAGCCGGGCGCGGATGATCGCGGCATCCGCCCCATCGCGCACCATGGGCGCGTCGTTCGAGACGCGATGCGAGCCCAGCGTCGCGAAGAACCCGATCGCTTCGGCGAGGTTCGTCTTGCCCTGGCCGTTGCGGCCGACGAAGACGTTCGGACCCGGCCCGAGCTCGACGTCGGCTGCCGCATAGTTGCGGAAGTCGACCAGACTCAGGTGCTCCACGATCACCGGACAAGCCTAGTGAGCGCTGCCGACGCCCGGTCCCCGGCCGCCCGGCGGCCGCCGGGTCACCGCAGGAGCAGGTTCGGCTGCAGCAGATAGCGGAACGAGTCCGAGCCTGCCCGGTCGACCGAGGTCTGCGGCGTGATCAGCACGGGGCTGAGCTTGTTCGCGTTCTCGCTCGACGTGAACGTGATGCGGACGAACTCGCTCTTGACCGCGCCGAGCGACTCCAGCAGGTACTGGGGGTTGAGGCCGAGCGTCACGTCGTCGCCGCCCTGCAGCGTGGCGTCGACCGACTCCGTCGCACGGGCCTGCTCGGTGCCCGAGGCATCCATCGACACGCTGTCGGCCGTGAACGTGAACCGCAGCGGGGCCGAACGGTCCAGCACGAGCGACACGCGGCGCACCGCCTCGGCGAGCTCGGCCGTGTTGACCACCGCGTGGTGATCGGTCTGCTCGGGGAAGAGGCGCCGCACCGGCGGGAAGTTGCCCTTGATCAGCAGCGAGGTCACCGTCTTGTTGCCGGCGGTGAAGGCGATGATCTCGCGGTCGCCCGACCCCGAGAACGCGATCGAGATGTCGCCGCCGTGCGCGAACGTCTTGCCGACCTCGGTGAGCGTGCGGGCGGGGACGAGCGCCGTCGTCGCCTCCTCACTCGCGGTGGAGCCGCCGTCCCACGGGATTTCGCGCAGCGCGACGCGGTAGCGGTCGGTGGCGACGAGGCTGAGGCTGGTGCCCGACACCTCCAGCTGCACACCGGTCAGCACCGGGGTGACGTCGTCGCGGGACGCCGCGAAGGCGACCTGCGAGATCGCGGTGGCGAAGTCCTCCGACGGCACGAGACCCGAGTCGCCCGAGACCTCCGGGATCGCGGGGTACTCCTGCACCGGCATGGATGCGAGCGTGAAGCGCGCCGACCCGCATGTCAGCAGGATGCCGCCGTCCTGATCGACCTCGATCTGGATGGGGGCGTTCGGCAGGCGGCTGGCGATGTCCGACAGCAGGCGGCCGTGCACCAGGATCGTGCCCGGCTCGTCGACGGTGGCCTCGATGGTCGTGCGTGCCGAGGCCTCGTAGTCGAATGCCGCGAGCGAGAGACCCGCATCGGATGCCTCGATCAGCACGCCCGCCAGGATCGGCTGGGGGTTGCGCTGCGGCAGAAGCTTGACGACGAACGACACGGCTTCGCTGAACACATCGCGATTGACGTGGAACTTCACGAACGCTCCCTCTGCAGCGGACCCGCAGGCTACGGGCTCGGGGTACTCATGCTAGTGCCAGCACCGGCGATTGCCAGTCCGGGTCTGTCCGAGCCCTTGTCCACAGTGAAGGTCATCGGACGGGATTCATCAGAGAGATTTCTTGTCATGGTGTTAACGGCTGTGGAAACTGTGGAGAACGTCCGACTCGCCAGTCGGCACACGGAAACCACAAGAGTGTGAGTTGTGGAGCGGCTGCGGACGGACTTCGGGACGACGGATGCCGCGGCCGCCGGCATCCCCCATTCATCCACAGGCATCCCACCGGTGTGCACAGGCGTTTCCGCAGGCTTCGAGAGTTATCCACAGGTTTTCCACACTGTGAAGAACCGGATGATCGCGCTCCCTCGGCCCCGATGTCAAGAACTTCTTCCGGCATATGCGCAAGCGGGCCCCCGACTGCGCATCGGGGGCCCGCTCCGTGGCTGGGAGGGGTCGTCAGCGGCCGTTCCGACCGAGCTGAGCGGTGATCTCCGTGACCTGGTTGTAGATCGAGCGGCGCTCCTTCATGAGCTCGCTGATCTTCTTGTAGGCGTACATCACGGTGGTGTGGTCGCGGTTGCCGAACAGCTGCCCGATCTTCGGCAGCGACAGGCTCGTGCGCTCACGGCACAGATACATCGCGATCTGGCGGGCCTGCGCGACCTGCTGCGAGCGGCTCGAGCCGTAGAGGTCGTCGACGGTGAGCTTGAAGTACGCGGCGGTCGCCGTGATGATGTCGGTCGGCGAGACCACGTTCGCGTCGTCCTGGTCGACGATGTCCCGCAGCACGGTCTGGGCGAGCGACATGTCGAGCGTGGAGCGGTTGAGGCTCGCGAACGCCGACACGCGGATCAGGGCGCCCTCGAGCTCGCGGATGTTGCTGGAGACGACGGTGGCGATGTACTCCAGCACCTCGTCGGGGATGTGCAGCCGCTCGGACTGCGCCTTCTTGCGGAGGATCGCGATGCGCGTCTCGAGGTCGGGTGCCTGCACGTCGGTGATGAGACCCCACTCGAAACGGCTGCGCATGCGGTCCTCGAACCCGGTCAGGTGCTTCGGCGGGACGTCGCTCGTGATCACGACCTGCTTGTCGTGGTCGTGCAGCTGGTTGAACGTGTGGAAGAAGGCCTCCTGCGTCTCGGCGCGGCCCTGCAGGAACTGGATGTCGTCGATCAGCAGGATGTCGACATCGCGGTACCGGGCCTGGAACGCCGAGCCGCGGTTGTTGGCGATCGAGTTGATGAAGTCGTTGGTGAACTCCTCGCTCGACACGTACCTCACGCGGATTCCGGCATAGAGGCTGAGCGCGTAGTCGCCGATGGCGTGCAGGAGGTGCGTCTTGCCCAGTCCGGAGTCCCCGTAGATGAAGAGCGGGTTGTACGCCTTCGCGGGAGCCTCGGCCACCGCGACCGCCGCGGCATGCGCGAAGCGGTTGGATTGGCCGATGACGAAGTTGTCGAACGTGTACTTCGGGTTGAGCCGGGTGTCATTGCGGGAGGTGGATGCCGCGTCCGCCGGCTCCTCGAGCGGTGGGCGTCCCACTTGCGGCGCGGCGGGCGGCGAGACGACGCTGGACTGAAGCGGGATCGGCGCGGTCAGGTGCGCGTCCGCGAGGTCGGGATTGACGACGACCCGGAAGTTCGACGCCGGGTCCTGGACGTCCTCGGCCACGCGGGTCAGCGCCTCGAGGATCGGCGCCCGCATGCGCTTGGTGAACTGCGCCGCGGTGAGGTCGTTCGGCACGTCGAGATAGAGGGTGCCGCCCATGACGCCCTGCGGCACGGCCAGGCTGATGAAGCCATGCAGCTGCGGGGTGATGCGATCGTCTCGCACGAGTTCGTCCAGGACGGCGGTCCAGACAGGAACATCTGGAACTTCGTGCGATGACATGGCCCCCCCGGGTTGTTGACGATTCCACCCGATGCCGCGGAAACGTCGGTCCGAGCCTGTGGATAACTGCCGGAGCCACGCTAGTCAGCGGGCGTCCCGTGAGCAAACTCCACTGTAGATCCGGCCTGCGTGTCGGTGCCAGGGTCCCGCCGTCACCGGGGGCATAATGACACGTTCCCCTCTCGGTTTGAGTTCTCGGGCGTCTCGACGTAGCCTTGATCGGTTGACTTATGCCCCCGTGGCAGTCGCCCCTGTACACACGTCCCCGGTCTCGAGCGTCCCGGTGACACCTGATCGGAAGTAGTTCCTCATGAGCAAGCGCACCTTCCAGCCCAACAACCGCCGCCGCGCCAAGAAGCACGGCTTCCGCGCCCGCATGCGCACGCGCGCCGGCCGCGGCATCCTTTCGGCTCGTCGCGCCAAGGGGCGCACCGAGCTCTCGGCCTGAGCCGAGCGGTGCTCGCGAGGCCGAACCGACTCACCCGCGGAGCGGATTACAAGGCCGTCGTCCGTAGGGGTCGTCGGTGTGCCGAAGCGCACACCGTCACCTATGTCAGCCGCGTCGTGACCGATGGTCCGGCGCGGTTCGGCTTCATCGTCAGCCGCCAGGTCGGCGGCGCCGTGATGCGCAACACCGTCCGGCGCCGGCTGAAGGCGCTGTGCTTCGAGTCCCTCGGCTCGGTCGCGCCCGGAAGCGACGTCGTGATCCGCGCCCTGCCGAGTGCGGCGTCGGCGTCGTTCGCCGAGCTGCGCACCGACGTGACGAAGTGCCTCCCGCGGAGCGCCGCCGCATGAGCGTGCTCCCGGCCTATGCACTCGGAAACGCCCGGTTCGAGGCATCCGATTCCCTGCGCAGCATCCCGCTGCTCCCCCGCAACGCGGTCCTCGCGCTGCTCCACGGTTACCGCGCCACGATCTCGCACACCTACGGCGACGTCTGCAAGTACTACCCGTCGTGTTCGGCGTACGCCGTCGGCGCGGTGCAGCAGCACGGCGCGGTCGTCGGGTCGGCCATGACTGCCGCCCGCATCGCGCGCTGCCACCCGTGGGCGGCCGGCGGCGTCGATGACGTGCCCCCGCACAAGAACTTCCGGCACGCGCTGACCCCTCACGGGTTCGTCGTGCCCGCCCCCACCGGAAAGGACTGATCCGCCGCATGGATCTCTTGCTGGCCTCCACCCCCGCGCCCGAACAGACCGGCGGAGGATTCGACCTGTTCGGGATCATCCTGTGGCCGCTGAAGTGGGCGGTCGAGGCCGTGCTGGTCTTCTGGCACTGGCTGTTCACCGCGATCGGTCTGCCGCCGGCAGACGGCATCACGTGGGTGCTGTCGATCGTCGGCCTCGTGATCGTCGTCCGCTCGGCGATGATCCCGCTGTTCGTGCGGCAGATCAAGAGCCAGCGAAAGATGATGGAAATCGCTCCTGAACTGCGAAAAGTTCAGGAGAAGTACAAGGGCAAGCGTGATCAGCTCTCCCGCGAGGCGATGAGCCGCGAGACGATGGCGCTGTACAAGAAGCACGGCACCACGCCCGTCTCCTCGTGCCTGCCGCTGCTCGTGCAGATGCCGGTGTTCTTCGCGTTGTTCAGCGTGCTCAACGACGTGACCCGCCACTACAACGCCGGCGTCGGCGGTGTCGGGCTGCTCAACGCCGAGCTCACCGCGGAGTTCTACAACGCGAAGCTCTTCGGCGTCGCCTCGCTGCACGAGACGCTCATCGACGCGATCAACACCGGCAACACCCCCGCGATCCTCATCCTTCTCACGCTCGTCGTGCTGATGATCGTCTCGCAGTTCTTCACGCAGCTGCAGATCATCTCGAAGAACCTGTCTCCCGAGGCCAAGACCGGCCAGGCGTACCAGATGCAGAAGATCATGCTGTACGTCCTGCCCTTCGCCTTCGTCTTCTCGGGTGTCTTCTTCCCGCTGGGTGTCGTCATCTACTGGTTCGTGTCGAACCTGTGGACGATGGGCCAGCAGTTCCTGGTCATCCGTGAGATGCCCACGCCCGGATCGGACGCGGCCAAGGAGCGCGAGGAGCGCCTCGCTCGCAAGGGCAAGGCGATCGACGCGTCGGGCAAGGTCGTGCCGATGGAGAAGTACCAGGCCGAGCAGCAGCGTCTGTTCGAAGAGGCCGAGCGCGCCAAGGCCGCGGCGCCCAAGCGTCAGCAGCCCGTCAGCAAGCAGCGCGCGAAGAAGCAGGCGCAGAAGCAGCCGGGTGCCAAGCCGGGCGGCGGCAAGCCGGCGGATGAGACGGATGCCGGTGCCCCCGGCCCGCGTCCGGCATCCTGAGTCCCCTTTCGACCCGCTCCCCCGAGGAATCCCGTCATGACCACGTCTCCTGACTTCGCCGCTACCGACGCTCGCGACGAGCGCGTTCCGGCGACCGTCGCCCAGCTCGAGGAGGAAGGCGACATCGCCGCCGACTTCATCGAGGGCCTGCTCGACATCGCCGACATCGACGGCGACCTGGATCTCGACGTCCGCGCCGGGCGGGCGTACGTGTCGGTGGAGGCTCCCGCCGGCGGCTCGGTGGCGCTCATCGCGGCACCCGACACCGTGCAGGCCCTTCAGGAGTTGACGCGGATCGCCGTGCAGAGCCGCACCGGGCGGTTCTCGCGGCTGATCCTCGATGTCGGCGGGTCCCGCGACGCGCGGCAGCACGAGCTCGCCACGCTCGTCGACCGTGCGATCGCCCGACTGGACGAGGGCGCGTCGCAGGCTTCGCTTCCGGCGATGTCGAGCTACGAGCGCAAGGTGGTCCACGACATCGTCGCCGAGCGAGGTTTCGTCTCCGAGTCGTACGGCGAGGGCGCCGATCGTCACACCGTGATCCGGCGCGGCTGAGCGCCGACGTTTCACGTGAAACACTGCCCGGCCTGTCGGAGTGACCATGATCGAGATCGAGCAAGAGCCCGCCGCAGCTGCCGAGATCTTCGGCGACCGGATCGAGGTCGCGCGGCGTTTCACGGAGGCCCTCGGCCGTCACGGCGAGGAGCGCGGGCTCATCGGTCCGCTCGAACCGCCGCGCCTGTGGTCCAGGCACATCCTCAACAGCGCCGTCATCGCTCCCCTGTTCCACGGGCGGGTCGGCGACGTCGGCTCTGGCGCCGGGTTGCCCGGTCTGGTGCTGGCGATCGCTCGCCCCGACGTGGAGTGGGTGCTGATCGAGCCGATGGAACGCCGCGTCGCGTGGCTGTCGGAGCAGGTCGAGGCGCTGGAGCTCGAGAACGTTGAGGTGCTACGGGCTCGCGCGGAGGACTGGAAGCGCGGTCCGGTGCTGGACGCTGTCACCGCACGTGCGGTCAGCGCGCTGCGCACCCTGGTGCCGATCACCGCTCCCCTGGTGCGTAACGGTGGCGAACTGATCCTCCTCAAGGGCACGAGCGCCGCGAACGAGATCGAGGCCGCTGACAAACAGCTCCGCAAGTTCAGGCTGACGAACGCCCGCGTCGAGATCGTGGGCGAGGGCCTTCTCCCCGAACCCTCCCGGGTGATCCGAGCCACCGTCCGCTGACCGTATCTCCGCGGTACGTTTCACGTGAAACATCGCTCGTGGTCCGCGCCGCTCGTCCCGTAGCGCGCCCCGGCGACCGCATCTCCCCGCCTTCTCATTCCCCGCCGGTCGAGTGGCGAGGTACGAGCGTATCGAGACCCGCGTCCGGCCCTCGCCGGTCGAGTAGCGAGGTACGAGCGTATCGAGACCCGGGTTCGGCCCTCGCCGGTCGAGTAGCGAGGCCTGAGCGTATCGAGACCCGGGTCGCCCCCGTTCACTTGCCGGTCGAGTAGCGAGGTACGAGCGTATCGAGACCCGGGTCGCCCCCGTTCACTTGCCGGTCGAGTAGCGCGTACGAGCGTATCGAGACCTACTGGCCACGGACCGCACAACCTTCTGATCGCGCCCGTCGACCACCGAGGCCCGCTATCGATACCTGTGCCGATCTTCCGGTCCCGCACTCGGACCTCACCGCGCCCGAGCCTTCTGCGCCGCCGAGCTCCATGCACTTCCGGTCCGCATCGCGCGGTCTCAGCGGATGTGGTGCCGCAGCTTCAGTCCTACCCCGCACTCGCCGGCCGAGTATCGAGGCACGAGTGTATCGAGACCTGTTCACAGTCCGCGGTGGGCCGAGGAGGAGTTCGCGCGCATGGCGGGTAGAACGTGCGTACGGCTCGCTTCAGCGCTGCGACACCCTGCACTCGCCGGTCGAGTAGCGAGGGACGAGCGTATCGAGACCACCACCTGTTCGTCGGCCAGTCACCGACTCGAAGACCGCATACTCGGGGCTGGCCGTGGCCTGTCAATGTCGATCGCGTGAGATTCTGCACAGAGCGGCTGCCGCGCCTGCGGGCTGATTTCGCCCTAAACCCTCGGGCCCCTTGCTCGCCCAAACCATGCCGCCTGGGAATGGCGGCGACGTGCGGCGACGTTTCACGTGAAACATCCACGTACTCACTTCACGTGGGCAAATAATGAGAGAGCCAGCCCACCGGGCCGTTTCACGTGAAACATAGCCGCGGTGCTTCAGTCGGCGTCCGGGCAACCATGCGACCGGCGCGACTCGAAACGCGCCGACTTCTTGGGGAAGCCGTCGTGTGCGCGACTGATCCCCAACGGGACGGCGCTGGCTCAGCGCCGGGGGATGCAAGGTGTGGTGGGAGAGCTGACAGCCTCTTCGCGACGGGGGCGGATGGCATCCTGGACCGCGTCGCCGCTCCTCCCCAGCACGGAGCCGCCCGCGTTGACTCCACAGCCCGTACGACGCGAGCCGTCGTCTCGAGCCAAGTCGCAACGATAGCCCGATGGCCTACATGTACATTCTCCAATGCACCGACGGCTCCCTCTACGTGGGGAGCACCCTGAACCTCGAGCACCGAATCGCTCAGCACAACGAGGGTGAAGGGGCTGAATACACCAAGACGCGTCTCCCTGTGCATCTCCTCTACTTCGAACAGTTCGATCGGGTCGACGACGCCTACCGACGGGAGAAGCAGGTGCAAGGGGTGGAGCCGAGCCAAGCGCATCGCGTTGGCCACCGGGCACCTGGAGTCGCTGCCGGCGCTCAGCAAGAAGCGGTTCGTGGACACATCTGAAGGCTGAGTGCGGATGCGGAGTGTGAGTTGTTTCACGTGAAACATCGGGATCGAGAACACGACTCCGATCTTCCACCCCGCCGGTCGAGTAGCGAGGTACGAGCGTATCGAGACCACGCGCTGGGTATCCCCGCTCCCCCTGACCGATCGGGAGGTCTCGGCACACGTGGTCGCGCTGCAGATGCAGCGGGCCCAGCTCGGCGCCGTGTTGCCGCACGGAGCGGACGGGATCCGCTCCGGTCTCGATGCGTTCCTCCGCTGCTCGACCGGTCGGGCGCGGATCTTGAGAGGGCTACGGTCCCGGCCGGCTGATTCCTCCGGTTGGTGTGGCTTGTGGCCCGCGACGGGGTGGTGCCGAAGGCGCCGACCGGCGGGATGTAGCGTTGGGGTCTCGATACGCTCGTTCCTCGCTACTCGACCGGCGGTCTCGGTATGGTCTGCACCATTCCGGGGTCGGGGGTCTCGATACGCTCGTTCCTCGCTACTCGACCGGCGGTCTCGGTATGGTCTGCACCATTCCGGGGTCGGGGGGTCTCGATACGCTCGTTCCTCGCTACTCGACCGGCGGGGGAAGAGTTGAGGGTCTCGATACGCTCGTTCCTCGCTACTCGACTGGCGGTCTCGGTATGGTCTGCACCATTCCGGGGTCGGGGGTCTCGATACGCTCGTTCCTCGCTACTCGACCGGCGGGGGGCGGGTGGGTCTCGATACGCTCGGTCCTCGCTGCTCGACGGGCGAAGGCGGTGTTTCACGTGAAACATCGGGGAGCGAAGGCGCAGGAAGGGGACGTCGCGGAAGGCGGCGGGGGTGGCTCGGGATAGAGTGGAAGGCGTTGTTCACCGGCTCGCGAAAGGGAGAGTGTTTCACGTGAAACAGCCCGACGAGACCGAAGCTCCGGCATCCTTCTCGTTCGACGACTCACCGATCGCCCGGGAAATCGCAGATCTCTCCGCTCGCCGGAAGGTCCTGGAAGCAACAGACGTCCAACTCTCCGGCCGCACCCGCGTGCTGACGGTGTCGAACCAGAAGGGCGGCGTGGGAAAGACCACGACCACCGTCAATCTCGCCGCCGCACTCGCCGACCGAGGCGCACGCGTGCTCGTGATCGACCTCGATCCGCAAGGAAACGCCTCCACGGCTCTCGGCGTTCCGCACACCGCTGAGACGCCCAGCGTGTACGACGTGCTGATCGACGAGTTCCCGCTCGCCGACATCGTGCAGGTCAGCCCTGAGTCGCCGAACCTGCTGTGCGCCCCGAGCACCATCCATCTCGCCGGCGCAGAGATCGAGCTCGTCTCGCAGGTCGCCCGCGAGCACCGGCTGCGCACGGCCGTCGAGGAGTACCTCGATACCCTCCAGGAGCGCCTCGACTTCATCCTCATCGACTGCCCCCCGTCGCTGGGACTGCTCACGATCAACGCCTTCACCGCCGCCGGCGAGCTGCTGATCCCGATCCAGTGCGAGTACTACGCGCTGGAGGGACTCAGCCAGCTGCTCGGCACCGTGCGAATGATCCAGAAGCACCTGAACCCGCGGCTGCATCTGTCGACGATCATGCTCACCATGTACGACGGCCGCACCCGCCTCGCCCAACAGGTCGCCGACGAGGTGCGTCAGCACTTCCCCCGCGAAGTGCTGCAAACCGTCATCCCCCGCTCCGTACGCGTCTCCGAGGCGCCGAGCTTCGGTCAGACCGTCATCGCCTACGACGGTCAGTCCGCCGGCGCGATCGCGTACCGTGAAGCGGCCGTGGAGATCATCCGGCGCGACAGCGCCTCGAACGAGGAAGAAGAGGACGCCTGATGGCTGCGAAGCGCACGGGACTCGGACGTGGAATCGGTGCACTGATCCCGACCAACGAGCAGGTCGAGGAGCGCCCCGCGGACGTGTTCTTCCCCCGGCCCGTCGCGGTCGAGGAGATCGAGGAAGACCTGGTCGACGTGCCGGGCGCACGCCTCGCGCACATCGACCCGCACGCGATCGTTCCCAACCCGCGCCAGCCCCGCACCAACTTCGACCCCCAGCACTTCGCCGAGCTCGTCCACAGTGTCCGTGAGTTCGGCGTGCTCCAGCCCGTCGTCGTGCGCACCAACGAAAACGGCGAGTACGAGCTCATCATGGGTGAGCGCCGCACCCGTGCCGCGCGCGAGGCGGGACTGACGTCGATCCCCGCGATCGTCCGCGACACGGCCGACGAGCACCTCCTGCGCGACGCGCTCCTCGAGAACCTGCACCGCTCCGAGCTCAACCCCCTCGAAGAGGCGTCGGCGTATCAGCAGCTGCTCGAGGACTTCGGCATCACCCAGGAGGAGCTGGCGACCCGCATCGGGCGTTCGCGTCCTCAGATCAGCAACACGATCCGCCTGCTCAAGCTGCCGATGCCGGTGCAGCAGCGGGTCGCCGCCGGTGTCCTCACCGCCGGCCACGCGCGCGCCATCCTCTCGCTCGAGGACCCGGCGTCGATGCAGCGTCTCGCCGACAAGATCGTGAACGAGGACCTCTCGGTGCGTGCCGCCGAGGCCGCCGCGAAGCTTCCGGATGCCTCCCCCACGCGCGCGGTGAAACCTCAGGCCGGCTCCCGCCGTGCGCACCTCGACGACGTCGCCGAGCGGCTCGGTGACCGCCTCAACACCCGCGTCAAGATCTCGCTGACCGCCAAGAAAGGCCAGATCAACATCGATTTCGCGAGCATTCAGGATCTGAACCGCATCCTGGCCGAGCTCGGCGAGACGGGATACGGCGACAACTGACGCCTCACGCGCCGAGCGCGGCGGCCCGGCGTCGCAGCAGAGCGGCCTCGGCGTCGTTGCCCGGAAGGCCGGCGGCGTCCAGGAACGCGGCGGCCGCGGCGTCCGGTCGTCCTATCCGCTCGAGAAGCTCGGCCCGCACCGCCGCGAACGGGCGGAAGCCGGCCAGCTCCGGCTCGAGGGCGTCCACGGCGGCCAGGGCCTGCTCTGGACCCTCGACCATCGAGAGGGCGACGGCGCGGTTGAGCCGCACGACGGCTGACGGCGCCAGCGCGGCGAGTGCGTCATAGAGGCGGAGAATCCGGTCCCAGTCCGTGTCGGCGAAGGTCGGCGCCACCGCATGGCACTGGGCGATGAGGGCCTGGACGCCGTAGTAGCCGAGTCCGCGGGGGGCGGCATCCGCTCTTCTCATCGCGTCGTTGCCCCGGCCGATCGCCGACCGGTCCCAACGGCGCCGGTCCTGGTCCTCGAGGGTGACCGGAAGGCCGTCGGCGCCGACCCGCGCGGCGAACCGCGACGACTGAAATTCCATCAGCGCGATGAGCGACCAGATCTCGGGCTCGCCCGGCATGAGCGCGGCGAGCTGCCGTCCCAGGCGCACGGCTTCTCGGGCGACGTCGGGGCGGATGTGCCCCTCCCCGTCCGCGGCGGCATAGCCCTCGGTGAACAGCAGATAGATCACCTGCAGCACGCTCGCCAGCCGTGCCGGGCGCTCGGCGCGATCCGGAACCTCGAACGGCACGTGCTCCGCGGCGAGCGATCGCTTCGCGCGCACGATGCGCTGCTGCACGGTGGGCACGCTCATGAGCAGGGCGCGGGCGATCTGCTCGGTGGTCAACCCGGCCACCGTGCGCAGGGTCAGGGCGAGCCGGGTCTGAGCGGGCAGGATCGGATGACACGCCACGAAGACGAGGCGCAGTACGTCGTCGTCGATGGCGTCGGGGTCGGCCTGGTCCGGCACCGGGTCCGCGGACTCCGCGACGATCGCGTCGGTGACGAAGAGCGGCTCGCGCTGGGCCAGGCGCTCCCGGCGACGCCAGCCGTCGATCGCGCGCCGCTTGGCGACGGACATGAGCCAGGCTCCGGGGTTGTCGGGGATGCCGCTGCTCGACCATGCCGCGAGCGCCTCGACGAGCGCCTCCTGGGCCAGGTCCTCCGCCCAGGCGAAGTCGCCGGTGTGCCGGGTGAGAGCTGCCACGATGCGGGCGGACTGCGCGCGCCACACTGCCTCGACCGCCCGGCGCGCGTGCTCGTCGTGGTCGGTCATGCTGTCAGCGTAAGCGAGGCGGAATGAGCCACGGCGTCGGCCGGGCAACGTACCCTTGACGGGTGGCCCACAACGAGCAGACCCCGCGCCGGCGCGCGAGCCTCGAGCTCCTGCGCGCCGAGGCGGCCGACGAGCTGTCGGTGCTGGTCACCGAGCGGCTGCGCGCGGGAGAAGATCCGTGGGACTTCATGGACGAGCTTCCGACCGTGGATGAGCTGGTTGTCCTCATCCTGCGTGCCGAGAACATCGCCGCGAACGGCGGCGCTCTGCCGAACGCGAGCCGGCACTACCGGGTGCTGCGCCAGATCTCGCTGGACTACCCGCCGCTGACGCGCGCCGTGTGGAGGCTCCTCGGGGACACCGAGACGCACCGCCGCTGGGACGCGACGGTGCGTGCCGACGCACACTGAGGGCCGCATCAGGAGTTGGCGGCGCGCCACTCCTGCTCCTTCGCGACCCACTCGTCGCTCTGGTCGAAGTCGCTGATCTCGTTGACGCGACGAACCTCCAGTGACGTGCCGGGGCCCAGGGGGCACTTGCGCGCCCAGTGCTCCGCTTCTTCGCGCGACGCGACCTCGAGGATCCAGAACCCGGTGAAGACCTCGCGAGCCTCTGCGAAGGGTCCGTCGGTGACCACGGGAGGGACGGAGTCGAAGTCCACACGGAAGCCTTCCGCGGCATCGGAAAGGCCCTCCGCGCTGAGGAAGACGCCCGCCTTCTGCAGTTCCTCGTTGTACGCGCCCATGGCGGCGTAGACGGCCGCCATGTCGGTCGTGGTGGGGTCGAAGGCGGCAGCGGCCGCGGCGTCGACGTTCATGATGAGCATGTATCGCATGGGTGTTCCTCTCGTAGGGGCTGATCGCCCGTTCGGGGGCCCTTGTGGGCTTCACCTGGTACGTCGAACGATCGGGGCCCCGATCGACATCCGCCGAGAAGATCTTTCCAGAGTCAACGGATTCCGAAAACGGAATATGACGGAGAACCGCATGAGACGACGAAACCCCGCCGGCCGGAGCCGACGGGGTCTCGTGAAATCAGCGGGGACTCAGCCGATGTACGCGGCGAGGTCCTGCTCGAGGGCGAACTTGGGCTTGGCGCCGATGATCGTGGTCTCGACCTGGCCCTTGTTGAACACCTTCATCGCGGGGATCGACGTGATCTGGTACTTCATCGCGAGATCGGGGTTCTCGTCCACGTTCAGCTTGAGGATCGTGATCTTGCCGGGGTGCTCCGACTGGATCTGGTCGAGGACGGGCGAGACCATGCGGCACGGCCCGCACCACTCGGCCCAGAAGTCGACGAGCACCGGGCCGTCAGCCTGGAGCACGTCCTGCTCGAACGTGGCGGAGGTGGTCGCCTTGGCGGTCATCTGATTCTCTCCTTCGGTGGAAGTCTTCGTGAGGGGTTGAACGTGGTCCGCGGCGGGATTGTTCCCCACGTGCCGCGGACTCCCAGGTTCAGACGGGGGTCACCTCGGGCAGCCCCGCGATCTGGTCGCCGTGCGCGTCGGGCTCCCCCGCCTCGCCGAGAGCGGCGAGGTAGTGCTCGAGGTCGAGGGCCGCGACCGTGCCGCTGCCCGCCGCGGTGACGGCCTGCCGGTAGGTGGGGTCGATGACGTCGCCGGCGGCGAAGACGCCCGGCACCGACGTGCGCGACGAGCGCCCGTCGACCCAGACCGTGCCCTCCGGGGTCAGCTCCAGCTTGCCGTGCACGAGGTGCGTGCGGGGGTCGTAGCCGATCGCGACGAAGACGCCGTCCAGCGGCAGCTCGCGCGTGGAGCCGTCGACCGTGTCCTGCAGCACGACGCCGCTGACCGCCTCGTCGCCCAGGATGTCGACGACCTCGGCGTTCCAGATGAACTCGATCTTCTCGTTCTTGAACGCGCGGTCCTGCATGATCTTGGACGCGCGCAGCTCGTCGCGGCGGTGGATGACGTACACCTTCGATGCGAACTTGGTGAGGAAGGTGGCCTCCTCCATCGCGGAGTCGCCGCCGCCCACCACGGCGATCACACGCTCGCGGAAGAAGAAGCCGTCGCACGTGGCGCAGTACGAGACGCCGCGACCCGACAGGCGGGTCTCACCCTCGATGCCGATCTTCCGCGGGGCGGAGCCGGTCGCGAAGATCACGGAGTCGGCCTCGTGCGTGGCGCCGCTGCCGAGGGTGATCTTCTTGACCGCGCCGTCGACGTCGAGCGAGACGACGTCGTCGTACAGCACCTCGGCGCCGAACTTCTCGGCCTGCTCCTGCATCTTCGCCATCAGGTCGGGACCCATGATCCCCTCGGGGAATCCCGGGAAGTTCTCCACCTCGGTGGTGTTCATCAGCTCGCCGCCGGCCTCGACCGAGCTCGCCACGACGAGCGGGCTCAGATTCGCCCGGGCGGCGTAGATGGCGGCGGTGTAGCCCGCGGGGCCCGAACCGATGATGATGACCTGACGCACGTGCGCACCTTTCCTCGTGGAACCCCGGGCTCCCGTCGACGGAGCGGGGCTTCCGGATGCCTCAACACATGGTAACCGCGTGGCATTCCGCGCCCTCCCCCTTGCCGACGCGGCGCGACACGTCTACACCGGCCGGAGGCGCAGGGTGTCTCAGCCGCGCCCCGGCAGGAACCGTCGGACCAGGCCCACGGCCACGGACAGCTCGGGCGCGCGCAGCAGCGCCAGGAATCCCGCGTAGACCACGAGGACGACGACCCCGATGATCGCCGCACCGACGGCGCCGAGCACCTTGTCGGCGACGGTCCACCCGTCCACACCCCCCAGCAGCTGGAAGGTGAGCCAGCCGGCGCCGGCGGCCGGAACGGCGGCCAGCGCGAACCGGCCGAGCGACAGCATCCAGGATCCCACCCGGATGCCTCCGAGCCGGCGGTGCAGGAGCCACGTCGCGACGATCACCTGCACGACGCTCGCCAGCGACTGCCCGAGCGCGACGGCCGCCGTCAGCCGGGAGGCCGGCAGCACGCCCGCGGTGAACGCCCACAGCGCCCCCCACGCGGTGAGCACGACGAGCGTGCACTGCAGGATCGTGAAGAGGAACGGCGTGCGGGTGTCGTCGTAGGCGTAGAACGTGCGCTGCACCACGAACAGCACGGCGAGCGGGATGAGGCTGATGAGGTAGCACAGCAGGACCGCGGATGCCGCGACCGCCTCGTCCGGACTGTCGGTGAAGATGCGGGATGCCGGGATGGCCGCGACTCCGAGCGCCGCCGTGGCACCCACCACGAAGAGCCCGAGGGTGCGGATGCTGCGGCCGATGTCACCCCGGACGTCCTCGTCGCGTCCCGCCGCGGCGTGCTCGCTGAGCTGGGTGAAGTACGGCGTCCCGATCGAGAGCACGATGATCGAGTACGGGAGCATGAACAGCAGCCAGGCGTTGCCGGCCACGAAGACGCCGGGGTCGCCTTCGGGGATGCGCGACATCACCTGCGACTGCACGATGCCGGCGAGCTGGCCCGCGAGCACCATGAGGAAGGTCCAGCCGGCCAGCCGGCCGATCTGGCCGAGCCCGACGCCGCGCCACCCGAAGTCGGGTCGCACGTGCAGGCCCGTCTTGCGCCAGAACGCGAACAGGATCGCGGTCTGCACGACGATGCCGAGGGTCGCGGTGCCCGCGAGCACCGCGATCATCACGGGCGTCCACTGCGTGGAGCTCCCGGCCGGGCCGAACAGCCAGATGAAGGCCACGAAGCCGGCGATGGAGACGAGGTTGTTGACGATCGGCGCCCACGTGTACGGCCCGTAGACCCGTCGCGCGTTGAGGGATTCGCCGACGAGCGCGAACAGCCCGTAGAAGAGGATCTGCGGCAGGCACCAGTAGGCGAAGGCGGTCGCCAGCGCCTGCTGCTCGGGAGGGAACGCCGGCGCGTAGAGCGCGACCAGCCAGGGCGCCGCCGCGGTCGCCACCAGCGTCGTGCCGAGGAGCACCACGGTGCCGAGGGTGAACAGCTTGGAGACGAAAGCCCGCCCGCCGTCGTCATGGGCGGCGGCCTTGACGATCTGCGGCACGACGACGGCGCTCAGAAGACCCGTCGAGATGATGGCGTAGATGTTGTTGGGCAGCTGGTTCGCGACGGCGAAGGCGTTGCCGCCCGCCGTGGTCGCGCCCACCGCCGACACCAGGACGACCGCGCGGAGGAAGCCCGTCAGGCGCGACACGACCGTGCCCGCGCCGATGAGCACACTCGCGCGCCCTATCCCGCTCACGGCTTCGTCTCCTCGCGGGGCTGCGGCTCTTCCACCGCGCCGTCGGGGCCGGGCTCCGCCGCGACGGCGGTGTCGGCCGGGACGGCGGTGTCGGCCGCGACGGCGGTGTCGGCCGCGACGGCGGTGTCGGCATCCGTCCCGCGCCGGCGCCGACGCACGCGGAGCACCGTGCGGACGATCCCCATGATCAGCAGCGCTCCGACGAGCACGGCGAGGGCCCCGATGCCGACGCCCTCCCAGTCGGCCCACACGTTGACCTCGACCGACTCGGGCTCGCCGATCGCGACGAAGGCCGGGCTGCGCAGCTGCAGCGTGAGGGTGACCTCGCCGCGTCCCACCCGCGCCTGCACCGGGACCTCCACGCGCGTGTTGCTCTGCGCGGTGGCGACGACGGGCGTCTCGTTCTGCACGTCGAGCCGCAGGTTGTCGCGTGTCGTGTAGAGCACGAGGTTGACGGGATACGGCAGGTCGTTGCGCACCCAGAAGCGCAGCGAGGCGTTCGATCCGTAGAGGTCGTTCGGAACCGTGGGGAGCAGCGCGACCGACCCGAGCGTCGTCCTGGTCTGCTCGCGGTGCTCGGCGATGGCGGCGGCCCAGTCGGGGTCGCCGACCCAGGCGACGCCGAGGAGCTGGAGGATCTCGTTGCGCTCCGGGCCGTTGAGCAGTGAGGGCTCGTCCAGGATGGTCGCGAACCGGCCGAGCTCGCCCTCGTCGGCGACGAGGGTCGCCGCGGCCGCCGCGCGCTCGGTGGACGGCTCGACGCCGGTCAGCGCGATCTCGTCCGAGGCGCTCGTGGTCACCGCCGGCAGGCTGCGGGGCAGCACATCGGGCGCGGTGACGGCGGCGGAGATCGCCGCCTCCATCCCCACGCGCGAGCGGCCGTCGCCGCGGCCGAGGGTGACCAGCACGGGACCCTGCGTATCGGCCGTGGCGAACGCGAGGTAGGCGGTGGCGGCCGACAGCGGTGCGCCGCGCAGCCAGGACTCCTCGCTGCGCGACGCCTCGTCGAGCGCCGTCGAGACGTCGCTGTCGTAGACGAGCACCTCGGACTCGCCGACGACGCCGTGGGCGGCGACGGTGCGCCCGGCGGCTCCCGGCTCGGTCGTCGCGGACGGGATCACCGTGATCGAGGGCACGCCGCCGTCGGTCGGGATCTCGCCGAGCTGCGCCACGACGTCGGCGTCGGCGGTGCCGTCGGCCGGCCAGTAGACGCCAGCTCGTGCGGCGGGCCCGATGTCCAGGAGCTCATCGGTGCTCGGCAGCGCTGGTCCCGGCGGCGCGGTCGGCGTCGGACTCGCGGCGGTAGGGTCGCCGGGCGTCGGTGTCGGCGTGGGGGTCGGGCTGGGGGTGACGTCCGCGAAGTCCGACGGGGACATGTAGGCCCGGAACGACGTGGGCGCCAGGAGGCGGGGGAGGTCGGCCTGCAGCTGGGGGGTGACGTCCGCGTCGCCGAACTGCAGCGCGAAGCGGGAGTTCTGCATGCTCTCGAGCTCGGCGAGCCACTCCGCGGCCGACTCGGGCGCCGACGTTCCGAGCACGCGGATCGAGGCGGGCACCGCCGGATCGACCGCGAGGATCGCCTGGGTGCCTCGCACGGCGTCGAGCTGATCGGTCAGACTGCCCTCGGGGCCGGTCAGCACCGCCAGCTCATCGGCCGTCAACAGCCCTGCGCGGAGGGGGCCGGCGGTGATGGGGACGATCACGCCGAGTCCGACGTCGGCCGCCTCGGCCGGGGGCACGATCATGACGCTCACCGAGGTCACGGTGCCGGAGGCGTCCTCGTACGACGCCGAGAGGGGGTAGACGCCCGGGGCGCGGTCCGCGATTGCCGGATCGTCCGCCGGGACCGTCACCCCGCGCACCTGGAACGACCCGGACGCCACGATCCCGGTCGAGGTCGTCGCGATCGGCTGCAGCGAGGGATCCGGCGCACCCTCGAGCCACCTCGTGAGCGCGGTGCGGTCGGTCAGCGGAGCGGTGCCGAGCGAGAGCGTGACGTCGACCGGCGCCAGGTCGGCGGCCGTGCCGTTCTGCAGCGAGATCGAGACGCTCAGCGACTCGCCGGCTCGCACGACGCCGTTCGCAAGCGGAGAGAGCGTGAACGCCGTCGTCCCGGGCGGCACGGCCGACGTGGGGGTGGGCGTGGGCTCGGGGGACGGTGCGGCGAGGGACGGGGCCGGCAGCAGGAGGGTCGCGAGCACGGCCAGCGCGGCGACGGCGGCGGTCACGAGGCGCTGTGCGCGGCGAGGCGTGCGCCGCAGTGCTCGCGGTTGGGTCACGATCATCCTGTCGGGGGTTCGCTCCTGTGCGATGTCCTGACCGCACGATCGACTGCGATTCTACGGTCCGCGCCTCCGAGCCCGCCGGATGCCGGGCCGCACCGGCGTCACGTGCCGCGGACGTCGGCACGACGGCGGCCCGCTCGCGCGGTTGAATGGTCGGATGCTGCGCGAACCGGATCCCGCCCGCTGCCGCGACCTCGCCGCCGACCTGCGCGACGCGGGGTTCACCGCCGAGGCGCTGCGGGATGCGTGGGGGCAGGCCGCGGATGACGCGATCGCGCGGGGGCTGCGCTCGCCGGCGTCGCGCGGGCTGGGGGACCGCGAGGATCCGCTGGCCGTGCTGGGCAGGCTTCTGGTGCTCGGGATGCCGCAGGCCGCGGCATCCGTCGATCGTGCACTCGTCCGCACCGGCGCCGAGGGCCTGACCCGGCTGGGGCTCGCGTCGGCGGAGGGCGGCGAGGTGCGCCCGCTGGCGCTGGTGCGGCCGCAGTCGTACGCCGACGAGACGGGATCCGGGCATTGGTGGGTCGCGAGCGATCTCGACGAGGCGGCGCTCGGCGGGCCGCTCCCCGAGGACCACGTGCTCGGGGTGGGCGGCGCGTCGCTGACCCTGGCGGGCCTGCAGCTGCCCACGCCGGCGGCGCGGGGACTGGACATCGGCGCCGGATGCGGCATCCAGGCGCTGCGCGCCCGCGCCCACGTCGACCACGTCGTCGCCACCGACATCTCTGCGCGCGCCCTCGCGTTCACGCGGCTGAACGCGCTGCTCAACGGCGTGGACGGCATCGAGGTGCGGCAGGGAAGCCTGTTCGCGCCGGTCGAGGGGGAGCTGTTCGACCGGGTCGTGTCCAATCCGCCCTTCGTCATCACGCCGCGCGTCGCCGATGTGCCGGCGTACGAGTACCGCGACGGCGGCATGGTGGGCGACGACCTCGTGGCGGCCTTCGTCTCAGGGGTGGGCCGCCACCTCGCACCCGGCGGTGTCGCACAGCTGCTGGGCAACTGGGAGACCCGCGACCGCATCGCGGGCCTGGACCGCGTGCGCGGGTGGATCGAGTCCTCGCCCGTGCCGCTGGACGCCTGGGTCGTGGAGCGCGAGCGACTGGACCCGCTGTCGTACGCCGAGCTCTGGGTGCGCGACGGCGGGACGCTTCCCGGCACGCCGGGCTTCGCGCGCCTCGTCGATGCGTGGCTCGACGACTTCGGCGCGCGCGGCGTGACCGAGGTGGGCTTCGGTTACCTTCTCCTGCGGCGGCCGCTCGACGGCGTGCCGACCCTCTCCCGGTACGAGACGCTCCACGCCGCGCTCGCCGGCGACGGCCTCGGCGCTCACCTCGCGGCGGCGCTCGACGCGCACGACCGCCTCGGCACCCTCGACGACGCCGCGCTCGCGGCATCCGTCCTCCTGGTGGCGCCCGATGTCACCGAGGCCCGCCACCACCTCCCCGGCGCTGACGACCCCACGATCATCGAGCTGCGGCAGGGCGGCGGGTTCGGGCGGGCTCTCGGGGTCGACCCCGGTCTCGCCGCACTCGTCGGCGCGTGCGACGGGGACCTGCCCGTCGGGGTGCTGATCGACGCGATCGCCGAGCTGCTCGAGGTCGACGCCGGCGCCCTGCGCGCGGATCTGCTGCCGCGCGTGCGCGAGCTGCTGTTCACGGGCTTCCTGCGGTTCGTCCCCGGCGGCTGACCGCGCGGCGGGAGAGGACGCGCTCGGTAGGCTGGAACCCATGCTCAACATGGCCGAGGGCATCGCGCGCCTCGGCGCGCTCGCCGAATCCCCCGTCGTCGCCGCGCTCGCCCGTGCCTTCTCCGACGCCGGGTTCGACCTCGCCATCGTCGGCGGGCCCGTGCGCGACGCGCTGCTGGGCCGCACCACCAACGACCTCGACTTCACCACCGATGCGCGGCCGGATGACATCCTGCGGATCGTCACCCCCGTGTCGACGGCGCAGTGGGACATCGGCCGCGCGTTCGGCACGATCGGTGCGCGCGTGCACGGCGAACAGGTCGAGATCACCACGTACCGCGCCGACAGCTACGACGGCGTCACCCGCAAGCCCACGGTCGAGTTCGGCGACACGATCGACGGCGACCTCCTGCGTCGCGACTTCACCGTGAACGCGATGGCGCTGCACGTGCCCGGCCAGACGCTCATCGACCCGACGGGCGGCGTCGAGGATCTGGTGCGCGGCGTGCTGCGGACGCCGACCGATCCCCACGTCAGCTTCGGCGACGATCCGCTGCGCATGCTCCGCGCGGCGCGCTTCGCGTCGCAGCTGGGCTTCGAGGTCGACGACGCCACCGTGTCGGCCATGGCCGAGCTGCGCCAGACGCTCGAGATCGTGAGCCCCGAGCGCATCCAGGGCGAGCTGGCGCGCCTGCTGGCGACCGACGACCCGGTGCGCGGCATCCGCCTGCTCGTGCAGACCGGTCTCATGAACGAGTTCCTTCCCGAGGTCCCGGCGCTGCAGCTCGAGGTGGACGAGCACCACCACCACAAGGACGTCTACGAGCATTCGCTGACGGTGCTGCGGCAGGCCATCGATCTGGAGAAGACACGGCATCCGGATGCCGCGCCCGACGTGCCGCTGCGGCTGGCGGCGCTCCTCCACGACATCGGCAAGCCGGCGACGCGGCGCCTCGAGCCCGGCGGCGGGGTGACGTTCTACCACCACGACATCAAGGGCGCCCGGATGGCGCGCAAGCGGCTTCAGGCGCTGCGCTTCGACTCGGCCACCATCGCTGCCGTGACCCGGCTCATCGAGCTGCACCTGCGCTTCTTCGGCTACTCCGAGGGCGCGTGGACCGACTCCGCCGTGCGCCGGTACGTGCGCGACGCGGACGCCGAGCTCGAGCGTCTCCACATCCTCACGCGGGCGGACGTCACCACCCGGAACGTCAAGAAGGCGACACGGCTGGCCCGCGCGTACGACGACATCGAGCGCCGCATCGACGAGCTCGCCGCGCAGGAGGAGCTCGAGGCGATGCGTCCCGAGCTCGACGGCAACCGCATCCAGCAGGTGCTGGGCATCAGCCCGGGCCGCGAGGTCGGCGAGGCGTACCGCTTCCTGCTCGACCTGCGGCTGGACGAGGGGATCGTGGGCGAGGACGAGGCCGAGCGGCGCCTGCGGGAATGGTGGGCCGCGCGGGCCTGAACCGGCGGTCGACCCTGCCCCTACACTGGACGCACGCTCCCCGACGTCGATCGGAGCCGCCGTGTCCTCACCGTGGTCGCAGCGACGGGAGGTGTCGCCCGAGACCTCACGCCTGCTCATCGAGCGCGCCCATGAGGAGCTCGTCGCCGGCAATGCGGGAGACGAGCGCCTGCGCGACGTCCGCGCCCTCGTGCGCGAGTCGTGGCGCCGCTCGCTCGAGGGCCTGGTCGCGGCGGAGGCCCTCCCGCCGCTCGATCTGACGGCCGACGAGCTCGAGGCCTACCGGCGCGCCCACCCGCTCGCCGGGGTGATCGACATGGTGCGCGGGCTGCTGCTGCCCGGCGAGGCATCCGAATCGGGCGTCGTCGTGGCCGTGGGCGATGCGGCGGGACGGCTGCTGTGGGTGGAGGGCGACCGGCACGTCCGCAGCCTCACCGGAGCGATGGGCTTCGTCGAAGGCGCGAACTGGTCGGAGGACGCGGTGGGCACCGCCGCGCCCGGGACGGCGCTCACGCTCGGCCGGTCGGTGCAGATCAGCGGCGCGGAGCACTTCAACCGGCTGGTGCAGCCGTGGTCGTGCACGGCGGCGCCCGTCCACGACCCCGAGACGCGCCGCATCCTCGGCGTCATCGACGTCACCGGGGGTGTGGAGGCGGTGACCCCGCAGGCCCAGCTCCTCGTGGACGCGACGGCCCGCGCCATCGAGGGAGAGCTGCTGGTGGCACGCCTGCGCGAGCGCGCGGCCGTTCGACACGCTCCCGAATCGACGCGGGGGGCCCGCCGCACGCCGACACGGCGCCCTGAGCCGACGCGGGCGACCCTCCGCGTGCTCGGGCGGGATCGGGCGCTGCTCGAGGTGGTCGGCGAGGGTGTCCAGACCCTGTCGGAGCTCGGCCCCCGGCACGCCGAGCTGCTGCTCATGCTCGCCGTGCACCGGCAGGGCCTGTCGGCCGAGCGCCTCGGCGAACTCGTCTACGGCGATCGGGAGGGCTCGGTGACGCTCCGTGCCGAGATGGTGCGGCTGCGCAGGGCGCTCGCGCAGACAGCTCCCGCCCTCGTGCCCGAATCCCGCCCGTACCGGCTCGGCGTCGAGGTCGAGACCGACGCCCACCAGGTGCTGTCGCTCCTCGATCGCGGCGCGCACCGGGTCGCCCTCGCGGCATACCGCGGCGACGTGCTCCCCGACTCGGTCGCGCCCGGTGTGGAGGAGTTCCGCGAGACCGTCCGCACGGCGCTGCGCGAGGCGCTGATGGCGGAGGCGTCCGTCGACGTCCTGCTCGCGTTCGCCGAGACGGATGCCGCCGCCGGCGACGTCGAGCTGCTGCGGCTCTGCCTCTCGATGCTGCCTCCCCGCTCTCCCCGGCGCGCGGGGCTGGTCGCCCGCATCGAGAAGCTCGAGTCCGACGAGTAGCCGCCCGCGACGGCCTGCTCGGGGTCGCGCAACGTTGTGCAACCTGGCCCGGCCTACCTTCGACCCATCGCGACGACGACCGTCGCGGACAGCGTCGAAGGAGACCATCATGACCATCGTCGAAGAGGGCGTCTCGAGCATCTACGCCGCTCCCGGGCAGCGCGGCTCGATCGCCGACTACCGCCCCCGCTACGGCCACTACATCGGCGGGGAGTGGGTCGAGCCGATCAAGGGCCAGTACTTCGAGAACATCAGCCCCGTCAACGGCAAGCCGTTCACCGAGGTCGGCCGCGGCACGGTCGAGGACATCGACCGCGCGGTGGACGTCGCGTACAAGGCGTTCGAGTCGTGGAAGCGCACGACGCCCGCCGAGCGCGCCGTGATCCTCAACAAGATCGCCGACCGCATCGAGCAGAACCTCGAACGGATCGCCGTCGCCGAGACCTGGGAGAACGGCAAGCCGGTGCGCGAGACCCTGGCCGCCGACATCCCGCTCGCCGTCGACCACTTCCGCTACTTCGCCGGCGTCCTGCGGGCGCAGGAGGGCTCGCTCAGCCAGCTCGACGAAGACACGGTGGCGTACCACTTCCACGAGCCGCTCGGGGTGGTGGGCCAGATCATCCCGTGGAACTTCCCCATCCTGATGGCCACGTGGAAGCTCGCTCCCGCGCTCGCCGCGGGCAACTGCGTCGTCCTGAAGCCCGCCGAGCAGACACCGGCGTCGATCCTCTTCCTCTTCGACATCATCGGCGACCTGCTCCCCGCGGGCGTCGTGAACATCGTGAACGGCTTCGGCATCGAGGCGGGCGCGCCGCTCGCGCAGCACAAGCGCATCCGCAAGGTCGCCTTCACCGGCGAGACCACGACGGGCCGGCTCATCATGCAGTACGCGTCGCAGAACCTCATCCCGGTGACGCTCGAGCTCGGCGGCAAGAGCGCGAACGTCTTCTTCGAGGACGTCGCCCGCTCCACTGACGACGGCTACTACGACAAGGCGCTCGAGGGCTTCACCTTCTTCGCGCTCAACCAGGGTGAGGTGTGCACCTGCCCGTCGCGCGCCCTCATCCAGCGCTCGATCTACGACCGCTTCCTCGGCGACGGCCTCGAGCGCGTGTCGAAGATCGTGCAGGGCAACCCGCTGGACCCCGCGACGATGATCGGCGCTCAGGCGTCCAACGACCAGTTGGACAAGATCCTGAGCTACATCGACATCGGCAAGCAGGGTGGCGCGAAGCTGCTCGCCGGCGGTGAGCGCGTGGACCTCGGCGGCGACCTCTCGGACGGCTTCTACGTCGCCCCCACGGTGTTCGAGGGCACCAACGACATGCGCATCTTCCAGGAGGAGATCTTCGGTCCCGTCGTCTCGGTCACGTCGTTCGACGACTTCGACGACGCCATCTCGATCGCCAACGACACCCTCTACGGCCTCGGTGCGGGGGTGTGGAGCCGCTCGGGCGACACCGCGTACCGCGCCGGACGCGCGATCGAGGCCGGCCGCGTCTGGACGAACACGTACCACCAGTACCCCGCGCACGCGGCGTTCGGCGGCTACAAGCAGTCCGGCATCGGGCGCGAGAACCACCTCAAGATGCTCGACCACTACCAGCAGACGAAGAACCTGCTGGTGTCGTATGCCGACGGGGCGATGGGCTTCTTCTGATCCTCCCCGCAGACCCGGGCGGAGCGCCCCACGCCCGCCCGGGTCGTCCCGGCGGCATATTCGTCACCGGCCTTCCGGCCCGGCCCCCGTCGAGATCGCGGTTTCTCGGCGAACGACCACGTCATCGGCGCCGATAGCGTGCGATCTCGCCGAGTACGCGGTTACTCGGCGTTGACGAAGGACGCGCGAATGTCCTGCTCGGTGAATGCGTGCATGATTCCTTGCTTCCGGGAGGCCCGTGATTCAGGGGAAGAACGAGCCGCCGAGGCGGGAGAGGATCCACAGCACCACGACGACACCGCCGACGACGATCGACACCCACGGGATCCCGCGCTGCAGACGGCGTCCCTCGGGGGCGACGCCCGGCGGCGGCCGCAGCGACTCGAGCGGGGGCGTGAAGGGAACGGCGGATGCCGCGCCGGCGTGGTCCGCGCCGCCCGCGGCGGTCGCAGCGCCCTGGGTCGAGGCATCCGCCGCCAGGCGCTCGTCCCGCCACCGCGCCCACTGCGCGAGCTTGTCCAGCAGCGCGCCGACCACCGAGAACAGCCACGCCCACGTGGCGGGGTCGAGAGTCGAGAAGTCGCGCTTGGCGTACAGGAAGAGCCAGTCGTCGACGATCTCGACGTCGAGCGCGGCGGCGTTGTCGATGAAGCGCGCCATGATGTCGGGCGTGAAGAGGTAGAGGGCGTCGCGCTCGTAGTCCGCGGGGCAGTAGAGCGCGAAGTAGCGGTCGAAGTCGCCCTCGAGACTGAGGCGCTGGTCGCGGTCGATCGTCATCGGCAGGTTCGAGCCGAACAGCGAGTTGTTGCTCGTCGCGTCCAGCACGATGTGCGGCAGCGGGGTGTCGAGCTTGACCGCGACGTAGCCCCAGTGGTGGGTCTGCCGGTTCTTGCCCGAGCCGGTCGTGTAGCGGTGATTCCCGAACTCGACGAAGCGGGGGACGTCGCCGCGGATGAGGTCCCTCGCCTGCCGTGAGCTGCCGATCGAGAAGATCATGCCCGGCAGGCCGGGGCCGTCCAGCGCCGGCAGGTACGTCATCCCGTTGGCGCGCGCGAACCGGTCGAACCGGTACATGCGCTCCTGCCTGCCGCGGGTGCCGCGGACGAAGAGCGTGATCGCGAGGGCGGCGATCACGCCCAGCACGATCAGGGGGAACAGCGCGAACAGCACGCCCAGTCCGCCACCGCCGCTGATGCCCGACGACAGCGCCCCCACGACGGTCGACACGATCGTCAGCGCGACCGAGCCGAACACGATGAGGAAGACGGCGCCGAGGACGATGGCGACGAACGGGCTGCTCCCCGATCCCGGGAGCCGGCCGGTGCGGCGAAGCTCGTCGGCGAAGGCGCGGGGTGCGCCGTGCGGCACGGGCTCCACGAGCGGACGCGCATCGAAGGGATACGTCGTCGCCGAGCGGGCAGCGGAGGGATCGCTCACCCGACCACGGTACCGGCGGCCGGGTCCAGTCCAGGGTTCTGCACGCCCGCGCCCGGGAAGGCATGATCGGAGGGACGCGAGGAGGCGCCATGACCGATGCCCGCAGGGACCCCGACGACCTCGACGCGCTGCGCGAGGCATCCGACATCCTCGGCATCGACGCACTGCTCAGCGCCGAGGAGCGGTCGGCCCGCGACCGCGTGCGCGCGTTCGTCGACGACGAGATCCGCCCTCACATCGCCGACTGGTTCGACCGCGCCCACTTCCCCGTCGAGCTCGCCCCGGCCCTCGGGCGGCTGGGCGTGCTCGGCATGGAGCTGGAGGGGTACGGATGCCCCGGCCGCAGCGCCGTCGAGTACGGCCTGGCCGCGCTCGAGCTCGAGGCGGGTGACTCCGGCATCCGCACCTTCGTCTCGGTGCAGGGCTCGCTGGCGATGGGGTCGATCCACCGCTGGGGCAGCGCCGAGCAGAAGGAGCAGTGGCTGCCGGCGATGGCCGCCGGCGAGGTGATCGGCAGCTTCGGCCTCACCGAGCCCACCGCCGGCTCCGACCCGTCGAGCATGAAGACGTTCGCCCGTCGTGACGGCGGCGACTGGATCATCACCGGGGCGAAGCGATGGATCGGGCTGGCCTCGGTCGCCCGGCTCGCGGTCGTGTGGGCGCAGACCGACGACGGCGTCCGCGGCTTCCTCGTGCCGACCGACGCGCCCGGCTTCGAGGTGACGGTGCTCGCGCCGAAGGGCTCGATGCGCGCCTCCGTGCAGACCGAGCTCCGCCTGGACGGCGTGCGGGTGGAGGCATCCGCTCTGCTTCCGGGTGCGCGCGGACTGCGCGGGCCGTTCTCGGCGCTGAACGACGCGCGCTACGGCATCGTGTGGGGTGCGCTGGGCGCCGCGCGCGACAGCTACGAGGCGGCGCTGCGGCACGCGTTGCGAAGGGAGCAGTTCGGCCGGCCGATCGCCGGCTTCCAGCTCACGCAGCGCAAGCTCGTGGACATGGTGGTCGAGCTGCAGAAGGGTGCGCTGCTCGCGCTCCACATCGGACGGGCGAAGGATGCCGGCACCCTGACGCCCACGCAGGTCTCGCTGGGCAAGCTCAACAACGTGCGGGAGGCGATCGAGATCGCCAGGGAGGCGCGGACGATCCTCGGCGGCGACGGCGTGCTGCTCGAGCACTCGCCGATCCGCCACGCCGCCAACCTGGAGTCGGTGCGCACCTATGAGGGGACCGACGAGGTGCACACCCTCGTGCTCGGACAGCACCTCACGGGACTCGGCGCCTTCCGCTGAACCGGCGATTCGGCGACGGTTGCGGCATCCGGTACCATTGGAGGGTTGTCCGCACGCGTTCTATACGCGGGAAGCCGGATGACGTGCAACACACCCTCCTGCTGCCGGGAAATGCCCGGCAGCCGTTCTAGTCCGAAGGAGGTGGGTTAGTGACGCACCAGTACGAACTCATGGTCATTCTGAACCCTGAGATCGACGAGCGCCAGGTCGGCGCCAACCTCGAGAAGTTCCTGAAGGTCATCACGACCGACGGCGGGACCATCGAGAACGTCGACATCTGGGGCAAGCGCCGTCTTGCGTACGAGATCCAGAAGAAGAACGAGGGCATCTACGCCGTCGTCAACTTCACGGCGACCGCCGCGACCACGCAGGAGCTCGATCGCCAGCTGAACCTCAGCGAGCAGATCATGCGCACCAAGGTCCTCCGCGCCGAGGAAGCGATCGCCATGATCGCCTCCGAGAAGCAGCGTGCCGACGAGCGCGCCGCCCGCAAGAGCGCCAAGGCTGCGAAGGCCTGAGGAACATGGCCGGCGAGACGATCATCACCGTCGTGGGGAACCTCACGGCAGATCCCGAGCTGCGTTACACGCAGAACGGCCTCCCCGTCGCGAACTTCACGATCGCGTCGACGCCGCGCAACTTCGACCGTCAGGCCAACGAGTGGAAGGACGGCGAAGCACTGTTCCTCCGCGCGAGCGTGTGGCGTGAGTTCGCCGAGCACGTGGCCGGCTCGCTGACCAAGGGCATGCGGGTCATCGCGACCGGCCGGCTGAAGCAGCGCAGCTACCAGGACCGCGAGGGCAACAACCGCACCGCGATCGAGCTCGAGGTCGACGAGATCGGCCCGTCGCTGCGCTACGCGACCGCACAGGTCACCCGCGCTGCGGGCGGCTCCGGTGGCGGCGGCAGCTTCGGCGGTGGCGGCGGCCAGTCCCGTCCGGCGCAGGTCGCCGACGAGCCGTGGTCGACGCCCGGTTCGTCCAACGCCGGCGGTGCCGGTGGCGGCGATGCCTGGGCCGCCCCGGGCGCCTACGGCGACGACACCCCGTTCTGATCTCAGAAGAAGATTCCGGATGCCTCGTGACGAGGCATCCGATCAAGAAAACGTAAAGGAAGCACCATGGCTGGAAAGGCAACCGGCGACCGCCGGAAGCCGCGGAAGGGCGCGAAGAACGCGGCCCCCGCGAAGGCGATCCGTGTCGGTCTCATCGACTACAAGGACGTCGCGACTCTTCGCAAGTTCATCTCGGAGCGTGGCAAGATCCGCGCCCGTCGTATCACCGGTGTCTCGGTGCAGGAGCAGCGTCTGATCGCCAAGGCGATCAAGAACGCGCGCGAGATGGCGCTCCTGCCCTACGCCGGCGCTGGCCGCTAAGGAGTACCGACATGGCAAAGCTCATTCTCACGAACGAGGTGGCCGGGCTCGGTAGCGCCGGTGACGTGGTCGAGGTCAAGAACGGGTACGCCCGCAACTACCTCATCCCCCAGGGCTTCGCGGTCGCATGGACCCGCGGTGGCGAGAAGCAGGTGGCGTCGATCCGCGCCGCCCGCGAGTCGCGCGCGATCCACGACCACGAAGAGGCTGTGGCTCTCAAGAACAACCTCGAGACCAACAAGGTGCGCCTCGCCGTCAAGGCCGGCGCCGAGGGTCGCCTGTTCGGTGCGGTCAAGACCGCCGACGTCGCGGACGCGGTCAAGGCCGCGGGTCTCGGTGACCTCGACAAGCGCAAGATCCACATCACCTCGCCGATCAAGTCGACGGGCGAGCACGAGGCGACGGTCCGTCTTCGCGACGACCTCACCGCCGTGATCACCCTGCAGGTGGTCCCCGCCAAGTAAGCCTCGGCTTTCGAAGCGACACACGGATGCCGCGGACCTTCGGGTCCGCGGCATCCGTCGTCTCCGGGGGGAGTCCGACGCGGATGCCGCGAGCCCCCCGGTTCACGGCATCCGCGCGTGGCATCTCCGCCGAGATGACGGTCCCGAACCGTCGATCGCGGCGGAGATGGTCGTGCTCCGCGGCCCGTGGCGTCCGGTCCAGGCAGCGCCGGACTCCACGGGCCGGGAGATCGTGGTGGTCTGGGGGGTGCGGGAGGGCTGCTGGGGACAGCCCTCCCGCTGCTCACGCGGGTCGAGGCAAGGGGCGTCTGGGGAACGTCGACTTGCCCCGTCGACTCACGCGGAGCGGCGCCGCGAAGCGCGCGCGATGGCGCCCGCTGCCAGGAGGGAAAGACCCAGCAGCAGGAACGGCATCGCGCCCGATCCTCCTGTCGCGGCGAGCTGTGCGACCGTGCCGGCCGACGCGTTCGAGCCGGTCATGCCGTCCGACGCGGTCGGGCCGACCATGCCGCCCGATCCGCCGTCGCCCGGGGTTCCGTCGTGACCCGGGTTCCCCGGCGTGCCAGGGTCGGTGGGGTCGGTCGGGTCCGTCGGATCGGTGGGGTCGGTCGGGTCCGTGGGATCGGTCGGATCGGTGGGGTCGGTCGGGTCCGTGGGATCCGTCGGAACGACCGGGCCGGTGGTGGAGCTGTCGCCGATCACCGAGACGGCGTTGCCGCCGATGACGACGGGCAGCGAGATCGGCGCGAGCACCTGCGTGCCGCCGAGGAGCGATCCGTCGCCCGCGGTGCCGCCGACGACCGCACCGCCGCCCGTGCCCGGCGTCGTGGTGGCGCCGGTCGAGCTGCTGTCTCCGATGACCGAGACGGCGTTGCCGCCGGCGGTGATCGGGGCGGTGACCGGTGCGACGACCTGGGTGCCGCCGAGGACCGAGTCCTCGCCGCCGGTCCAGGCGTCCGTGCCGCTCGAGCTGCTCGGCGCGGGCGACGCGGTGGTCGCTCCCTCGCTCGAACTGTTGCCGACGACCGAGATCGCGTTGCCGCCGGCGGTGATCGGGGCGGTGACCGGTGCGACGACCTGGGTGCCGCCGAGGATCGAGTCCTCGCCGCCGGTCCAGGCGTCCGTGCCGCTCGAGCTGCTCGGTGCGGGCGACGCTGTGGTCGCTCCCTCGCTCGAGCTGTCGCCGATGACCGAGATCGCGTTGCCCGAGACCGTGACGGGCGCGGCGACCGAGGCGACTCCCTGCGTCCCCGAGAGGATGCCGTCGTCGCCGGACGTCTCGGCCGCAGCAGGCTGAGCAGCCGGTGCGGGTGCGGTCGTGGCATCCGACGACTCACTGTCGCCGGCTACCGACACCGCATTGCCGACGACGGTCACCGGCACGTTCACCGAGACGAGCGCCTGCGTGCCCGACGCGGCGCCGTCCTGGCCGCCTGTCGTCGCGTCCGCGGGTGCGGGATCCGACGTGGGAGCGGCGGCGGTGCTGCCGTCGCTGTGGGAGTCGCCGATGACCGACAGCGACGTGCCGCTGACGGTGACCGGGAGTGTGACGTCGATGACGGCCTGGCTGCCAGAGAGCAGCCCGTCGTCACCGGTGGTCTCGGCCGCGGTCGCGGCCGTGGCGCCGAGCAGCGTGATGCCGCCGGCGAGAAGCGTGCCCCACAGGGCGCGCTTGCAGAAAGTACGCATTGGTGTTCCCCTTTGTGATCGATCGGATGCAGCGCGCGAAGAGGCGCCGCTCAGCGCGGGAGGCGCGCTGAATCTCTGCCGCACTGCGCTCGTGAGAGCGAGGCGGCGGAGAGCCGATCAGTCGGGGGAGACGTCGGTGGAACCGGCGGGCGCCGGCGGTGCGTGATCGTCCTCGGGACCTGCTCGGCGCACCCAGGCACGGTGTGCGGCGAGTGGAACGAGGGCGATGAACGCCCAGGCGCCGGGACCCGCACCACCGGGTCCCGCGGAGGTGGAGGGCAGGCAGAGCCCGCCCGGAGAGCTGGAGGGCCCGCTCGCGCTGAGCGCGGCGGACGAGACGTACAGCGCTTCCGCCGCAACAGCGGAGGCGACGGATGCCGCAGCCCAGGCGGTATGCAAGGCCGCTGCGGCGGTGGCGGAGGCGCTCGCAAGGAGCGTGACGGCGCCGCCCGCGATGGTGGGCGTCTCGCTCGGCCAGGCGCTGTCGGCGGGGTCCGAGAGTCCCGGCAGACCCGGCGTGCCGGGGGTCGAGGGGAGTTCGCCGACGGGCGGCAGACCGACCGTCGTGCCCGTCTCGACGACCGCGCCCACGAGGTCGTCGAGCGTCTCATCGACCGTGTCGCCGAGGTCGGTGACGGCGTCGTCGAGGCCGACGGCGGTGGCGAGGTCGCCGACCACGGGCACGGCGGTGACGACGTCGACCACGGGCTCGGTGATGCCGCTGACGACGCCACCCGACACCGCGTCCGAGACCGGCTGAGCGACGGTCGTGACCGCCGAGCCGACGACGTGCACGACCTGGCTCACCGGCTCCTGCACGGGCTCCGGCGTCGAGGCGACGACCGTGTTGACGGCGGTCGTCGCGCCTGTCGTGACGGTCGAGACCGTCTGGGTCACCGTCGCCGCTGTCGTGTCGACGGCGGCCGTCACGGTTCCGAGTGCACCCCCGAGCAGTCCCCCGTCGTCGGTCTCATCCGCCTGCGCGTGTCCCAGCCCGAAGCCGAGGACCAGTGAGAGGACGATCCAGGCGAACGCGGACACGGTCCCGATGAGGGCCAGCCGCACGATCCTCGGCAGCTGCGAGGTTGCGATCTCCACGTTCACCTCCCACGACGAAAGAGCCGCACGTTCCGGACGGATCGTGCGTGAGGGTGCCTGGATTAGAGAGGCTAGCGCGCGAGTGATGCGCTGTCCAGAGGATTCTCGAGCGGGTTGCGACCTGCTCATTTTGAGTGTGAGGGCTGTTGCGAGCGGGCCGGAATTGTGCACAGGGCGCCGCCGGAGACTCAACCTTCAACCCTGACTTCAAGCACGTCTCTCTCCACAGGTTGTGAATGAAGCACATCCAGGTCACACGCGCTTTCCACGCCGGATCTGAAGGAATGACGCGAGGTTGTCCACAGGGGTTCTGCACAACTGCGACGGCGTTTCGCGCAGGCTTTCCACACAGTTATCCACAGGCGCTGTTGCGAGTGTCGGAGGGGATCCATAGCGTTGGGGGCGGCCCATTCGGGAACGCGTGTCGCACGGCTGGGGGCAGTGTGACAGCCGGCGCAGTGCGACGCGAAGGTGAGCGGAAGAGGGCGTTCCGCTGCGCGTTCGTGCGTTGTCGGCGCGCCCGCGCCCACAGCACCAGACGACGAACAACGATGACCGTGACCGAACGGCAGGGAGGACGCGCAGCGTATGTCGATCGCCGACATCTCCGAAGAGCGCATGGGGGGTCCCCGCGACTTCGAGCGCACTCCCCCGCACGATGTGCTGGCGGAGCAGAGCGCGCTCGGCGGAATGCTGCTGTCGAAGGACGCGGTCGCCGACGTCATCGAGACGCTGCGCGGCGCCGACTTCTACATCCCGAAGCACGAGCTGATCTTCGAGGCGATCCTCACCCTCTACTCGCACGGCGAGCCCACCGACGTGGTCGCCGTCACCGATGAGCTCATCAAGACGGGCGAGCTGCAGCGCGCGGGCGGCGCCGACTACCTCCACACCCTGACGTCGATCGTCCCGACGGCCGCGAATGCCGGGTACTACGCCTCGATCGTCTCTGAGCGCGCCCTGCTGCGTCGTCTGGTCGAGGCCGGCACCCGCATCGTGCAGATGGGGTACTCCGGCCAGGGTGAGGCGCTCGACCTCGTCAACAACGCACAGGCCGAGATCTACTCGGTCACGGGGGCCGAGCAGGCCGAAGACTACGTGCCGCTCACGATCGCGGTCGACGCCGCAGTCGAAGAAATCGAGGCCGCACGCGGGCGCGATGGCCAGATGACCGGCATCCCGACCGGCTTCTCGGGTCTCGACCAGCTGACCAACGGCCTGCACCCGGGGCAGATGATCATCATCGCGGCGCGACCGGCGATGGGTAAGTCGACGCTGGCGCTCGACTTCGCGCGGTCGGCGGCCGTCAAGCACGACATGCCCACGATCTTCTTCTCGCTCGAGATGGGGCGCAGCGAGATCGCGATGCGCCTGCTCAGCGCCGAGGGAGCGATCCCCCTGCAGTCCATGCGCAAGGGCACGCTCGACTCGCGCGACTGGACGACCGTGGCCGCGACGCGCGGCCGCATCAACGATGCCCCGCTGTACATCGACGACAGCCCCAACATGACGCTCGTCGAGATCCGCGCGAAGTGCCGCAGGCTCAAGCAGCGCGCGGGCCTGAAGCTCGTCGTCATCGACTACCTCCAGCTCATGACGTCGGGCAAGCGGGTCGAGTCGCGTCAGCAGGAGGTGTCGGAGTTCTCACGAGCACTCAAGCTGCTCGCGAAGGAGCTCGGCGTCCCGGTCATCGCGCTCTCGCAGCTGAACCGTGGCGCCGAGCAGCGCGCCGACAAGAAGCCCGCGCTGTCCGACCTGCGTGAGTCGGGCTCGATCGAGCAGGACGCCGACATGGTCGTGCTCCTGCACCGCGAGGCCGCCTACGAGAAGGACTCGCCGCGCGCCGGCGAGGCCGACCTCATCGTCGCCAAGCACCGCAACGGCCCGACCGACACCATCACCGTCGCGTTCCAGGGCCACTTCTCGCGCTTCACCGACATGGCCCCGGGCGACTTCGGGTAGGTGAATCTCGCGCTAACGTCTCCAATTCTCAATGCAGACGTCCTGATCGGCGCGGGGAGGGACTACGCCAGACCAGCTTGGATGGCGCGGATGTTCGCTGCGAGGACGCCTCGACTGAGGAGACCAGGCCCGAGCGGGCCACTCGTGTCCTGACCGAGCAGCGGAAGCTGTCGTAGTGCGGTCTTGGCTTCCGGGCTCAGGTGGTTGAGCTGCCAGCAGATCTCTGCTCGGACTGCGTCCATCTGATCGGGTTTCGACAAGCCCACAGCTTTCGCCGCGTATGCGGCGGCCCCGAGGGCATGCGCGCCCATGTGGGCCACGCCGGCGGCTTGCGCCGCTGCGCGCGCGGCCGCGATGGCCTGCGGGCTCGCGACCTCGTGCGCAGCGCGTCCCGCAACGAAGCGGCGACGGATCTCACCCGCGGCACCGAGCTCGCCGCGCGCGAATGCCCGCGTGCGAGCGATCGCATCGCGTGGCCGCGAGTCGTCGGGCGACTCCGACTCGAAGATCGCGAGGACTCGTTCGGCGCAGTCAGCCGCCCACGATGCCCCGATCCGGCGATCAGCCTCGCTCAACGCCTGCGGCGATCCCATCACGCGCTGCCAGCACGACGAGATGCGCGAGCTCGTGCAGCCTCATGCGCGTCGTGCAGCAGCGAGATCACGTGCTCCGACGTCGCGGACGCCGGATTCACCACCGACACCCATCCGGCCGCCCCGTACAGAGGGTGCGAGACGAACACGTCGGCGTCGGCGGGGCTCGCACCGTCATCCGCGATCTGCGGTGCGCGATCGCGTCCGACGTGGATGTTCACGCGGAACCGACCAGACTCGTCCAATCTCGATTCCTCGTCATCGGGATAGTTCTTCGTCACGATCGTCCCGTACGGCTGCGTCCGCTCCGGCATCGCTCCATCCGGGGCGTAGTAGAAGAACGCGTCACCCCACGCCACCTCCGGCGAACCGCTCCCCTCTCCGGGGATGACCACGAGCACACCCTCGAAGCCGCTGACGGCATCGACAATCTCCTTCATCTCCATCCTTCCATCGTCACGTTGAAGTGCTTATGTGGACCTTGGCGAGATGGGAGCATGCATGCCAGCCAAAAAGTCTCAAGAGACGATGTTCACGACGGCCGCGGTCGCTCGAATGGTCGGCTATTCCACACAGCAAGTTCGCGACCTCGAACGGCTCGGAGTGCTCCCCGCCGCCGAGCGCACCCCCAACGGATACCGCTGTTACCAGGCGCGCCACATCGTCGCGCTCCGCGCCTATCGCGCACTGGTCGCCGCGATCGGATCCGTGCCGGCGCGACAGATGATGCCCACGCTGGTGCACGGCACCCTCGAAGCCGCTGCAGAGAAGATCGATGACCTGCACGCCCTGCTGGCGCGCAGTCGTGAACACGTCCGCGAAGCTAGCCGCGGTCTCCAGGCGGTTCTCGCCGACACCACACTCGTCTTCGACGACCGCGACTCCATGACGATCAGCGAGCTCGCGGACGCCCTCGGTGTCCGCTCGTCGGCGCTGCGCCACTGGGAGCATGAAGGCCTCGTCAACCCGGATCGGATCGGTCAGTCGCAGACCCGTCGATACAACGCTCGAGCGATCACGGAGGCACGTATCGTCGCAGCGCTCCGAAGCGGCGGACACCGCATCCCACCGATATCGCGCGTACTCGCCCAGCTTCGCGAGCACGGACTGACGTCAGAGGCTCAGGCGCTTCTCGACGAGCGGCTGTCGGATCTCAGTCACCGCAGCGTCGCGCTGCTCGCCGCATCAGGACAACTCCACGCACTCCTCAGCGATCGACAGCAGACTGCCGCGTGAAGGTGGCAGTCGGCACGGGGATGGCCGTCGCACAACCGGCCGAGGAGTCCCGTCTGACAAGACCGTGATGTCGCGGTTGGCGTGCCCCTGCGGGCATCTTCATCGGGCGGGGTAAACGGGCCTCACCGATTCGAGCGCCTGCGAGACTCCTTGAGGCCGGGACACGGCGCGGTTGGACCGACGAACGCGCTGTTCCACCTCCCCAACCGCTAGACGCTCGGGACTCCGGTGATGGATGCCGGCGATATGACCGATCGTGATCGTTCCCTGTCTTGGCGGGTTGCAGCGGTGGTCGGCAGGACACTCGCGAAGGCGCTTGGCTTCTTCCTCTCGGTCGTCAAGTTCTTCTCGGTCGTCAAATTCTTCTCGGTCGTCAAACCGCCCGAGCAGATGAATGCCCAGACGATGCTTCCGCCAGAGGCCTTTCCGCCCCGCGCGGACGAATATCGGCCCTAGAGCAGACGAGGTCAAACGCCTCACGCGCTCGAGGACCCTCAACCGACACCAACGACCGGCATGAGAGCGGCCAAAGAGCTCGGCCGCTTCACTGTCGGGGATCGGCGCTAGCGTCGATTCGTGATCGAGATTGCCCGAACCCGCCGCACGTCTAGTGCCTCGGCATCGCTGTTCTTCGAGCGCTGGTGCGCGATCGAAACACACCCCGAGTGGGCGCCGAGCATGGAGTATTTCAAGCTGTCAGAGCCCTTCGGATTGGGCGCCCGCGGAGTCCTGAAAGCGGTCGGTGGTCAAGAGTCACCGTTCCGCGTCACGACAGTGGGGCCGGGCTTTGTCTATGCCGACACCACCGAACTCGATGGGGCGGAGTTGACCGTGCACCACGAGGCCGTCGAGGGGCTCGACGGTACTGAGGTCACACTGTCTGCATGGCTCGACGGGCCAGCCGAAGCGCAACTGGCAAGGGGAATGTCTGCCGAGGTTCAGCACAGCCTGGAGCACGACCTGGCCGCGCTCGCAGCGCTACTCGAGGGCTAGCATCAGTCGGCGAGCCAGGCGTTAGTGCCTGCGCACGCGGAGACACGATCGAACGAGCGCTGCTTGGTTCCTGAGCGCGCAGGAGACCGTCTCCGGTTGCCCGTTCGCGGACCGCCATTCGCACGCTGATCGATCGTCGGTGCGCTCGACGACTGGTTGTCGCGTCGTGCGCCACTCAGCGCCACTTCCTCGCGGACTGACCCTCAGGGTGGCGCTGTGACGGAGCGAACGTGGAACGTAGAGGATGCTTGGGAACTCCGCTTTGAGATTGCATCTCCGTGACCAGCTGCCATAGGATGTAGTCAACATTCGGACCCACTCGGCGCAAGCTGGGTGGGTTCTTCGTTTCGGGGAGCAGCAGTTGAAGAGCTGGATTGACCTCAACGCGCAGGTGCAGAAGCATCTAGACCGGGGGCTCGACCTGGCCGACGTTCCGCGTCAGCGGTTTGCCATGTTCCTCTACTCGAGCAACTACTACCGCGTAAGCGGATACGCGCGTTGCTTCTACGAGGCCGACGTAGATCGGTACCGCTCGGGGACAACGGCAAGCCGACTCATGGATGTCTACGACCTCGACCGTGCAGTTCGAAACTCAGTGCTCGACGGAGTCGGTGTCCTCGAACCGACGCTTCGAAGCAGAGTTGCCTTCCACGTCGCGAAGGTAGTCGGAGGCGGCGACGGGTACCTTGACGAGAGTCTCTATCTGCCGGATAGGGATGCGCCGGATCCCCAGGACGAGCCCGCTATGAGGCGTTGGCAGGCTCAGGTCAAGAATCGCGACAAGGTGCTGGCGAGCTTTCGTGACATTCAAGATCGAGACGAGATATTCATCCAGCACCACGTCAAGAACGGCGACCCTGTTCCGTTCTGGGCAGCAATCGAAGTCGTCTCGATCGGAACCTTCTCGCGCTTTCTGCGTGCGCTGCGTGACAAGAGCCTCCTAGCACCGGTAACCAAGTCACTCTCGCTCGAAGATGAGCGAAAGCTGCTGCAGGCGGTTCAGAACATTGCGTTCCTGCGAAACATCGCCGCGCACCACGGCCGGCTTTGGAACCGCAGATTCGACGGCCATGTCACGCTGCCGCAGGTAGCTCTCAGTGTGAAACGCCAGTACGTCTCGACCACGACTCCTGCCGCCGCGCTGACACTGCTTGCCGGCATGGTGGACCAGATCGAGGGACGCAGATCCTACTCAACAAGCTTGCTGGACCTGGTCCACTCGGTGCCAGATCTCTTGGATGGCTACTACCAACCAATCCTCTAGCCACGACGGCCGCTGGCGGTCGGGCGACCCCGGGACTGTCATCGCCGATGAGTTGAGCTGTCTCAGCGACCGCTCAACGACCGGTATCCGAGCGCTCTCGCGTGGATCGCGCAGCGGCTCAGGGCTTGCCTTCGTCGATCCACCTCGTGTGGGCCTTGAGCGCATGACCAACCCCAAGCCGCACTACAAAGTAGAGCGCGATGGCGATGATCGCGAGCCCTCCACCGTAGATAAGGAACAGCATCATCCACCCATCGAATCCAAAGAACATAGGTTGAATGTAGCGACATCGCACGTAGGCCGAGTCGACTGTGCCCAGGCACGGTGGACGACCCGCAATGGTGCGGCCGGCCGCCAGCCGCGCAGTCGGTCTATAGCGTCGCCCGAGAGAGGAACGAGACCTACTGCCTCGTCGAGGAAACCGACGGTTGGCATGTGTTCCACAGCGAGAGAGGCAATCGCAACAGCGAACGCGTCTTCGTGTCCGAGCCCGCGGCAAGCGACGAGTTGGTGCGGTTGGTGACCAACGACGGTGCGATTCAGCAGATAATCCAGACCGACACAGGCGCGGGTCGTCAACGACCGGGCGCCTGACGCTCGCAGGCGGACCGCGCCCGCACGCTGGCGGACCCGCTTGCGGGCATCGAGGCTCACTGTCTGGGCGGCGGCCAGATCGATTCGGCACCCATCTGATGGCCCCCCGACTGGATCGACTTTGCACCGCAAGCCGCGCTCGACGCGGGTGGAAGCGTCGATAGTCTTTCTCGATACGGTCAGAGCGCGTCTGGTGCGATTCGACCCCGAAATCGTCCGAGGGCAACGTCGAGGAGGACCATTGGCGAGTGAGCCAACGCCACGGGCGACGCTGTCAGATCTAGCGCGACCCAGTGCCGAGTTGCTCGGAGCGGGTGCCGGATCACCTGTTCCCCCGGCGCAGCGAGTGTACTTCTACGCGCCGGGCGATTGGGAAGAGTTCATTCTTGAGTGGGCGACGGCGCTTGGCGAGACGTACGTGCAGGTAAAGCGAATCGGTGGCGCTGGCGATCAAGGCATCGATGTGGCGGGTCTCCTGAGTGACCACGGATTTGAGGGAGAGTGGGACTGCTACCAGGCGAAGCACTACTCCGACGCCCTCACGCCGTCGACGGCGATCCCGGAGATATTCAAGATGTTCAGGCACGTCGCCGACGGCCACTACACCATGCCTCGCCGGTATGCGTTTGTCGCGCCGAAGGGCTGCGGACCGACACTTAATCGGCTCCTAAGCCATCCATCGGAAATGAAAGCAAAGGTTCTCGATGCTCTTAGCGACGGCTCGCCTGCCACCCGGGACCTCGCCCCTGACACGCTGCAAGCGCTCAAGTCGCTGATCCAGAAGACTGACTTCAAGATGTTCGTCGCCATCCAGCTGATCGAATTGATCGACGGACACGCGCGTACCAACTACCACGCCTTTCGCTTTGGAACCTCGCTTCCGCAACGCGATGCGCCCGCAGAACCGCCGCTCGAACTTGAAGCGCACGAGAGTCGTTATGTTGCGCAACTGGTTGAGGTCTACTCCGAGCTTGACCCGGACAACCCTCTGATGCCCGAGACCATTGCAGGACACGATGTGCACGGAGCGCACTTCAGACGCCAGCGCCAAGCGTTCTACAGCGCGGAGGCGCTCCGCGTATATGCCCGAGACTCGGTTCCCCCCGGCACCTTCGAGTCGCTCCTGGACGACGTGCATGCTGGAGTTGTCGAGATCGCGGAGGCACCCCATTCATCTGGTCGAGATCGCTTGACAGCAGTGTTGACGCATGCGACGCAAGTCCAGCTCGACTCGCATCGCTTGGTGTCCGTGACAGGCCCTGAGGACCGTAAGGGGCTGTGCCATCAGCTAGCAAATACAGACCGGCTTACCTGGGTGAGCAAGAAATGACCTCACAGCTTAATGGCCAACTTGAAGTCGGCCTTAGGGTTAGCGTCCTCCTCGCATCGGTGTTTCCACGGGGCTTGGACATCGGGAGGCTGGTACTCCTCGACTACGCACTACTGCACAGCGGGGATCTTGGAGGCCCGAGCAGCATCCACCCCCCGCTTCCGCTAAGGAGCGGCGAGCTCGGTATGAAGCGCGCTGTGATCTCGGCGGGTGCCGAACTGGCCTGCCGAGTCGGGCTCGCCGAAGCGAGCGCTGAAAGTGACGGAATCGTTCTGGTCGCCACCGAACGCGCGCCGGGGTTTTTGGGGTTGCTTCGCTCGCCCTACCTCCGCGAACTGTCTGATCGGGCAAAGTGGGTTTCCGATTCGTTTGGCGAGATCAGCGACCAAGCCATCCGCGAGCAGATGAGCGAGGTCTTTGGACATCGCGCGGAGGAGTTTCATTCGACGGATGAGAGCGGGGCCGGAATCTAGCCGATGATTACGATCACCCACCTAACAATGACCGGTCAGAACGTTCCCGACGCGACAGTCCAGTTCGGCCCTCGACTTACGCTTGTTCGAGGCCCATCGGACACGGGTAAGTCGTTCATCGTTGACGCCATCGACTTCGCTCTTGGCGGATCCTCGCTGAAAGAGGTGCCCGAGCGCGAAGGCTATGACAACGTAATGTTGGGAATCCGCACGGGCGCAGGCGAGTCTTTCACTTTCGTTCGGTCTGTCAGCGGCGGACGTATCGGTGTCTACGAGGAGTTGCTCGCCGAAAGACCCACCGCGCCGCCAGACTTCACTCTTGCCTCCAAACACAATCCCGCGAGCGAAGACAACCTTTCTCGATTCCTGCTCCGCGAGGTCGGCCTCGATGACAAGCGAATCCGTAAGAACGCTCGGAACGAGACTGATTCACTCAGCTTCAGAAACCTTGCGCACCTCACTGTCGTCGATGAGACGCAGATGCAGTCGGAACTATCCCCTGTCCTGACAGGGAACTACACGACTCGAACCAAGGAAGTCTCAGTCTTCAAACTGATGCTCGAAGGGGAGGACGACTCTTCGCTCCAACCCATCGTGTCGACCACTGAGAGGACGCGAACTCGCGCAGCCAAGGCAGAAGTCCTTGAGTCCCTGATCGCCGCACTCGCAGGACGCCTAAGCGACACCGCCGATCGAGCGGAACTCCTCGACCAGTTGGCGCGGCTGAACAAGGCTATGGAGGAGCACTCCACAGCGTTGAGTGCCGTGGTGCGCCGGCAAACCGAAGCCGCGAGGGCCGTCTCGGAGGCGGAGAGCGGCCAACTTGCGCTTCGGAAGCGGTACTCAGAAGTGACTGCCCTCCGGTCGCGCTTGGAACTTCTCGAACAGCAGTACGCTTCGGACCTCGCCCGGCTGGAGATGATCTCGGAAGCTGGAGACCTGCTGGGCTTCTTTGGCACCGGCGTGTGTCCTTTCTGCGGGTCGACGCTAGGCGCCGAGCATCCTCGTTCGCACTCGGAAGATGAAGATGTTTCCGGTTCGATCCTCGCTGAGATTGAGAAGACGCAGTCGCTTCGGAGTGACCTGCAGGCCACACTCGAGGATCTTGATATTGAGAGGAATGCCATCCGAGGGGAGCACTCGGATGCGAAGTCGACGCTTCGTGCACTTGAGCAGAGTCTCGCAGCCATCGACCAAGAGCTCCGTCCAAATAAGACGACGCTCAATGAACTTGCAGCCACGAAGGCGTCCGTCGAGAAGGGGCTCGCGCTCTATGAACAACTCGATGACTTGCGTCTGACATTGACCGAGGTCATGACCGAAGCTGAGAAGGACGTTGCGACTGCTGCTGGGTCCATCGGCTATTCGTTGCTCGACGCGTTCTCGGCGGAGATGGCCACGCTGCTGGAAGAGTGGGGCTTCCCGGATAGCTCGAGCGTTCGTTACGACCGCGCGGAGCAAGATGTGATTGCCGGCGGCCAGGCGAGGGCCGCCCATGGCAAGGGCGTGCGAGCGATCCTCCACGCAGCATTCACTCTGGCATTGGGGCAGTACTGCATCAAGAAAGACCTTCCCCACCCAGGATTCGTGATCATCGACTCGCCGCTTGTCACGTATCGCCCGCCGGACGAGCTCGCGCAGGTCCCAGACTCGACCGATTCGATCCCGGTCGATCTGGTGGCACGGTTCTACGCGTCGCTTCAGGATGCGGTAGGCGTGCAAGTGATCGTGATGGAGAACACCGATCCACCCGAAGGACTGGCTGCAGGAGCGTCGGACGTAGTCTTCACCAAGTCCACCGCGGGTCGATACGGCTACTTTCCGGTGAGCCGCGCCCAGAAGGTGATCGAGTCAAGAAACGACTGAGATAGCCCAGGACCGACGTCGAACGCTCGGCGGTACCAGCCGCCGAAGGGCAGGAAGTCACTAGCTCAACTGCGCCCCCCGCTGGGGGATCCTGGGGACCATCGTTGCGGCGTGGCGAAGCGGACCGAGAGCGACGAGCACTATGTCCTCGATCTGTGTGACGAAGCGCTTGGGGTCGCAGCTCAACGGCAAGCAAGATTCGACTGGCTTAGGGGCGACTTGTCGCCGACTTCAGGTCGCGCGACTGGCAGTCGTCCAACGTCGTCTCGTCTCGTAGCCAGACGGCGAGGTGGGTCGCTGGAAGCTGTGCCCACAGGGCCCCGAGCGAACGCTCGGCATTCCGCCCGAGTCAGACCCTCGGCGCGATGCCCGCAAGCGGGCGCGATGCCCGCAAGCGGATGCCCTTCGCACGCGCTAATGCCCGCACGCGACGGACCGAGTACGTGCAATGCCCGTTTACGGATGGCGACCGAACGCTCCGATGGCCGCCCGCGTCCGGCCGCTGCCGGGGAATGCTTGTTTGGGGTGCTCCGCTGCGGACGGACCTACTTCTTCCCGCCGAAGAGCCCGCCGAGAAGTCCGCCGATGTCAATGCCGCCCGCGGAGGATTCCCCGCCGGAGCCACCGCCGCTGAGCAGTCCACCGATGATGTCCCCATGCCGCCTCCGCCCGCGGAGGTACCGGAGCCGGCCGGGCCTGCCGCGCCACTCTGCTTGTTGGCGATCAGACCGAGGACAAAGGGCGCCAGGATTGGCAGGAGCTTCCCGAACTCGACGCCAGGCCGTCTGAGGCTTCGCGGATCGACGCGGGCTAATGGGCGCGCCTTATGCGCCGTCTCGTTCAGGTCGTTTCGCGCACCACGAGGTGAGCGTCGGTCTCGGGACCGGCGAGCGGAGGAGCGGATCCGGTGGCTGCGCTGAGTGCCAGCTGGGCGAGGAATCGGCCGAGACCTGCATTGTCGACTCGCACGGTTGAAAGTGCGGGGACGAGGAGTCTGGCGAGGGGTGTGTCATCGTGTCCGACGATCGCCAGCCGTTCAGGTACCGCGATGTCGGACCGTAGCGCGGCGCCCAGCAGCATGGCCGCGATGTCGTCGTTGTAGGCGACTACGCCGTCGACGCTGCGGTCCATCCAGCCGCGCAGCTGGTCCGCGGCGGTGTCCTCGCTGATCGTGGCCTCGGCGACGAACCCCGAGCCCGTGTGTGCCTGCAGTGTCTGTCGTGCGAGGTCGCGTCGCTGTGCGACGAGATCCGCGATCCGCGGATCGCCCGACCCTGCGAAGGCGAGCCGTCGACGCCCTCGTGCAATGAGGTGCTCCACCTGCAGCCGTGGCCCGTCCACGAAGCCCAGCTCCCCGTCAGCACCTTCCTCGCCTGCGGCGACCGGCGGCATGATGTGTTGCACACCGCTTGCGCGGATCTCGGTGAGCTGTTCCCGGGTGAACGGCGCCATACCCATGATGACGTCAGGGCGGAGCGTTTCCCACAGCGGTCGCGCCTGCCCGCCGGGATGCGGGGTCATCGTGACGAGCGAGTAACCGGCTTCATCCAGCGCGAGCGAGGCCTCGTCGAGGTGCGTCCGCATGCTGTAGTCGAGTGGCCAATCCGGCAACACCAGCAGGACGATCCGGCTCCGGCCGCTCGCCAGAGCCTGCGCCGCACTGTTCGCGCGATAACCCAGCCGCTTCGCCTCCGCCAGAACGCGGTCCCGCGTCGCCGCCGGAATGGTCTGACCGGGGGTGTCGTTGAGCACGAATCCTACGGTCGCCCGTGACAGGCCCAGAGATCGGGCGACATCGGCCGCGGTGACTCGCTTGGCCTGTGCTCCGGGCATCTGATCTCCTCGTGCGACTTGCGCGTGCTAGTGGAGATACCGTAGCATCCTGAATCAGTAACTAGCACGCGCTAGCAACTCATCCTGACAATGGAGTCTTTGAAATGACCCCGAGCAACGAAGAACCGCTCATCACCCCTCTTCCTGCGACCATCCCCGCGCCGACGGCCAATGCCGTGGAGCTGGACGAGGCGGCCCACCCGGCTCCCGAGCTGCCGAAGGTGGGCGCTCGCTACATCTGGTTCATGGTGCTGGCGCAGTTCGGCGTCTTCATGGCCTTCATCACGCCGCTGGCGATCTCGCTCACCATCCGCGTCAACACGCTGGCCCCCGGCCACCCCGAGTACCTGGGGTACATCACCGGCGCCGGCGCGCTGTTCGTGATGCTCACCTCGCCGTTCATGGGCATCTGGAGCGACCGCACCCGCACCCGGATCGGGCGCCGCCGGCCCTTCATGGTGGGTGGGATGCTCGTGGGCGTGCTCTCGCTGATCGTGATGGCACTTGCGCCGAATGTCTTCATCGTGGGGTTGGGCTGGGTCCTCGCGCAGTGGGGTTGGGGCACCACGCTCAGCAACCTGCAGATCTCCACCGCCGACCGGCTGCCCGAGTCGCAGCGCGGCAAGGTCGCCGGCCTGACCAGCTTCGCGACGCAGATCGCCCCCGTCTTCGGCGTGATCCTCGCCCAGTTCTTCACCGGCGACCCGCTCCTGCTGTTCCTGGTCCCGGGTGCGGTGGGTGTGCTCTTTGTCCTGCTGTTCGTGATGCTCGTCCACGAGGACGACAGCCGGGCGCTGCCGAAGGATCCGATCACGGTCGTTCAGCTGCTGTCGAAGTACATCTACAACCCGCGCAAGCACCCCGACTTCTCGTGGAACTGGCTCGGCCGCTTCCTCTTCTACACCGGCATCACCTTGAACACGACCTACACGGCGTTCTTCTTCGCCGACCGCCTCGGCATCAGCGTCGAATCCATCGCGGGCATCATCGCCTCGCTCAGCCTGGGCGGCATCCTCGCGGTGACCCTCGGTGCCATCGGCGGAGGCTTCCTCTCCGACCGTCTGAAGCGGCGACGGCTGTTCGTGCTGCTGGGCGGGGTAATCATGGCGGCCGGGATGCTGCTGCAGGCGTTCGCCACCGACATCACCTTCCTCATCGCCGGGTCGCTGATCACCTCCGTCGGACTCGGCCTGTTCGCAGCCGTCGACCAGGCGCTGCTGCTCGATGTGCTGCCCGAGCGCGAGACCGACGCCGGCCGCTTCATGGGCATCACCGGCTTCGCGACCTCCATCCCGCAGTCGATCGCTCCGCTGGCGGCATCCGGAATCCTCCTGATCGGGGTGACCGGAGACGAGCGCAACTACACGCTGCTGTTCATCGTCGCCGCCGTCGCGGTGGTCCTCGCAGGCGCCGTCGTGCTCCGCATCCGCTCCGTCCGCTGACCCGATCGCTCCCTAGCAGAAAGCTTCGTTGCAGATGTCTCTCACCGTCGCACCCGTCCGATTCGAGCACCACCGTGATGCTTTCGGCATCGGCGACGCCCGTCCCCGGCTGTCGTGGATCACGACGGATGCCCCGGACGGCTGGTCGCAGGCCGCCTATGAGGTGCAGCAGCGCGGCGGTGAGAGCATCCGCGTCGACAGCGGCGAGTCCGTGCTCGTGCCGTGGCCGTTCGGCACGCTGAGCTCACGTGAGCGCCAGGAGATCCGCGTCCGCGTGCACGGCGACGACGGGTCCGTCAGCGGATGGAGCGACTGGGCGGTTGTCGAGGCGGGGCTGCTGGAAGCATCCGACTGGTCCGCGCAGTTGGTGGGTCCGGCTGATCACGACATCGCCTCACCCCTGGTGCGCGGGTCCTTCACCGCGCAGGGCGGCGAGGTGGTCCGGGCGCGGGTCTACGCGACTGGCCACGGGCTGTTCCAGCTCGAGATCAACGGGCAGCGGGTTGGTGATGACGAGCTGGCTCCCGGTTGGACTGCATATGAGTCGCGGATGCGGTACACCACCTACGACGTCACGGAACTGGTGCGCGCCGGCCGCAATGTGATTGGCGCCTGGCTGGGCGACGGGTGGTGGCGCGGTTACCTCGGCTGGGGTGAGAAGAAGGCGCTCTACGGCACCGATCTCGGGGTGCTCGTTCAGCTGGAGATCGACTTCGCGGATGGCAGCCGGCAGACCGTCGCCTCCGACTCGGAGTGGCTGGCCGGGACCGGCCCGATCCGGTCTGCCGACCTCTACAACGGGGAGGACTACGACGCCCGGGCATTCGACCCGGCATGGTCGACGACGGATGCCTCGGCCCTGGGCTGGGCGCCAGTGGCGGTGCGCGACCTCGGCGACGTGGAGCTGGTCGCACCGGACGGCTCGCCCGTGCGGGTCGTGGAGACCCGCGCGGTGCAGGATGTGCTCACCTCCCCATCGGGCGCCACCATCCTCGACTTCGGACAGAATCTCGTCGGCCGGCTGCGGATCACCGTCTCCGGCGAGTCTGGCACGACGATCACGCTCCGCCATGCAGAGGTCCTCGAGCACGGCGAACTCTCCCTCGAACCGCTGCGCGGTGCGAAGGCGACCGACACCTACACGCTCGCCGGAGCGGGCGAGGAGAGGTGGGCGCCGCGATTCACCTTCCACGGGTTCCGGTACGCCGAGATCACCGGCTGGCCCGGCGAGTTCGACCCCGCCGCGGTCACGGCAGAGGTGATCCACTCCGACATGCACCGGACCGGCTGGTTCGAAACCGACAACCCGCTGGTCGACCGGCTGCACGAGAACGTGGTCTGGGGGATGAAGGGCAACTTCGTCGACATCCCTACCGATTGCCCGCAGCGCGACGAGCGGCTCGGCTGGACCGGCGACCTCCAGGTCTTCGCCCCCACCGCAACGTATCTGTACGACTCCGCCGGATTCCTGGTCTCGTGGCTGAAGGACTTGGCCGTCGAGCAGCAGAAGTACGGCGGCACCCCGATGGTGGTCCCCGCGATCGTCACCGGCTACACCGGCCCCACCGCCGGCTGGGCGGACGCCGCCACCGTGGTGCCGTGGACCATCTACCAGGCGTACGGCGACCTCGGCGTGCTCGAGACCCAGTTCGACAGCATGGTCGCCTGGGTCGACGAGGTGACGGCGGCCGCCGGCGCGGACCGGGTCTGGAGTGCCGGGTTCCAGTTCGGTGACTGGCTCGACCCGACCGCGCCTGCTAACCGCCCCGAGCAGGCGCAGACCTACCCGGAGATCGTGGCCACCGCCTACTTCGCGCGCTCGGCCCGCATCGTGGCGGACGCCGCCGCGTTGCTCGGCCGCGCGGCAGAAGCCCAGAGGTACGGAGCGCTCGCCGACGAGGTGAAGCGGGCGTTCGTCCGCGAGTACGTCTCGGGCTCCGGACGCCTGCTCTCCGACTCGGCCACCGCGTACGCCCTCGCGATCACCTTCGACCTGCTCGACGACGCCGATCAGCGGCAGCGCGCCGCCGACCGGCTGGCGGAGATCGTCGCGGGCAACGGCTACAAGATCGCCACCGGGTTCATCGGCACGCCGATCATCACCGACGCCCTCAGCGCCACGGGCCACGCCGAGGTCGCCTATCGACTGATGCTGCAGACGGAGGCCCCGTCCTGGCTGTACACGGTCGAACAGGGTGCGACCACCATCTGGGAGCGGTGGGACTCGCTGCTGCCGGACGGCACCGTCAACCCGAGCGGCATGACCTCGTTCAACCACTACGCCTTCGGCGCCGTCGCGGACTGGATGCACCGTGTGGTGGCGGGTCTTGCGGCCGCGGCGCCCGGATACCGGCGCATCCGCGTGGCCCCACAGCCGCCGCGGCGCGGGCTGACGTCCGCCTCCGCCCGGCTCGAGACCCCCTACGGCACCGCGGCCGCGGGGTGGGCGCTGGCCGACGGTCATGTGCGGGTCTTCGCGACCGTGCCGGTCGGCAGCACGGCCGACGTCGTGCTTCCTTCCGGCCGGACCCTCGAGGTCTCCGCGGGGATGTACGAATGGACGGAGCCGTTCGAAGTCGGCCCGGAGGGTGTCCGCCAATTCACGGTGGACTCGCGGATGGCCGACATCGCGGACCACAAGCCGGCACTCGAGGTGCTGACCGGCGTGATCGCCAAATGGGTGCCCGGCGCGGCCGAGCACATGTCCGGCGGACTGCGCGGCCAGGACGAGGTCACACCGCGACAGATCACCGGCATGCTCCCCGACCCGGCCGGAGTGCTCGCCGACCTCGAACGCGGCTTCGCCGCCCTCAACGCCGGAGAGGAGATTCCTGCCGACATCTACACGATGGCAGAGCCGACCGCGAACGACGCGGACCTGCAGGAGAAGGCCGCGCTGCTGTCCGGCCGCGATTTCTGGTCGACCCGGGACAGGGCGGGCGTGGCCTCGATGGTGATGGTCGACGGTCCGCACGGGGTGCGACGTCAGGACGGCACCGCCGACAACCTCGGCTTCAACGACTCGCTGCCCTCCACCTGCTTCCCGCCGGGGGTCGCGATGGGCTCCACCTGGGATCCCGCCCTCATCCGCGAGGTGGGCGTCGCGCTCGGGGAGGAGGCGCGCGCGCTGAACGTCAACATGATCCTGGGACCGGCGATCAACATCAAGCGGTCCCCGCTGGGCGGTCGCACCTTCGAGTACTTCTCCGAAGACCCGCTGCTGACCGGCGTCCTCGCCACCGAGTACGTCCACGGCGTGCAGTCCACTGGTGTGGGAACGTCGGTGAAGCACTTCGCCGTCAACAACCAGGAGACCGACCGCATGCGCGTGAGCGCCGAGGTCGACCCGCGAGCACTCCGTGAGATCTACCTGCCCGCGTTCGAGCGGGTCGTCAAGGACGCGTCGCCCACCTCGGTGATGAGCGCCTACAACGCGATCAACGGAGTGTTCGCTTCGGAGAACCGCTGGCTGCTCACCGAGCTGCTCCGCGACGAGTGGGGGTTCGACGGACTCGTCGTGTCCGACTGGGGCGCGATCAAGGACCGGGTGGAGGCGCTGCAGGCGGGCCTCGACCTCGAGATGCCGGGCACGGGTGACGAGGGCACCGACGCCATCCTCCAGGCCGTCCGCGACGGCCGCCTGGACCGTGCCGCCGTCGAGCAGGCCGCCGCGCGAGTCGCGGCACTGGTCGACCGCACCCTTCTGCCCGAGGAACCCTCCGCATTCGACGAGGACGCGCACCATGCGCTGGCCCGCCGGGCGGCGGCAGCCGGAGTGGTGCTCTTGCGAAACAAGAATCAGGCACTGCCGCTGCAGGCTGGCCAGAAGGTCGCCGTGCTCGGCGCCCTCGCCGCGGCGCCGCAGTACCAGGGTGGCGGCAGCTCGCACGTCAACCCGACCCGACTGGACATCCCGCTCGACGAGCTGCGCGCCGCCCTGGGCGACGAGAACGTCTCGTACGCCCCCGGATACGCCGACGAGGGCGACCCGGTGGAGCTGCTCACGGACGCCGTTGCTGCGGCCGCGGCGGCAGACGTCGCCGTGGTGTTCGTCGGCCTCTACGAGAAGGACCAGTCCGAGGGGTTCGACCGCACCAGCATCGACCTCCCCGCCGAGCACGTCGCTCTCATCGAAGCAGTCGCCGGCCGCGCCGGGCGCACCGTCGTCGTCCTCTCCAATGGCGGCGTCGTCACGCTGGAGCCGTGGCACGACTCCGTCGACGCGATCGTTGAAGGGTGGGCGCTCGGACAGGCCGTCGGCGGCGCGCTCGCCGACATCCTCACCGGCGCGGTGAACCCCTCCGGGCGGCTCGCCGAGTCCATCCCGCACCGCCTGCAGGATACCCCCTCGTTCCTCAACTTCCCGGGTGAGAACGAGGTCGTACGGTACGGCGAAGGGGTCTTCGTGGGGTACCGGTACTACACCACCGCCGAGCAGCCGGTGCGATACCCGTTCGGTCACGGACTGTCCTACACCACCTTCGCCCACGAACAGCTTGAGGTGGTCGCTACCGGACCCGACAGCGCGCTCGTCCGGGTCACCGTCCGCAACACGGGCGCCGTCGCGGGGGCCGATGTCGTCCAGGTATATGTCTCTCCTGCTGACTCACCCGTGCATCGCCCGGTCCGCGAGCTCGCCGCGTTCCAGAAGGTGCTGCTCGAGCCCGGCGAAGCTCGCACCCTGGAGCTGAGCTTGGAGCGGCGTGCTTTCGCCTACTGGGACACTGTGAAGGACCGCTGGCGCGTCCAGCCGGGGACGTACGGCGTCGAGCTCGGCCGATCCTCCGCCCACATCACCGCCTCCGCACCACTCGACCTGGAAGGCGACACCGATCGACCGGAGCCGCTGAGCCTGGGCTCCACCGTCGGAGAGTGGTTCGGCCACCCCACCGTCGGGCCGGCCCTGATGCAGGCGATGATGGCGAACGCGTCTCCGGAGCAGCTGGCCGCGGCCGAGGACAACGGCAACATGCTGAAGATGGTCGAGTCCATGCCGATGGGACAGTTCGCCCGATTCCCCGGCGTCGAGATCTCCGACGACGCGCTCAACGAACTTGTCGCCCTCAGCCTCACCCGCTAAGCGCGCCGCCACCCGCGCGCATTGTCCCCGGCTCCCTCCGGAGGTGTCCCATGCGCGGGAGCAGCGACCTTGCAGCCCAGGCCGCGCCCCTTCGGGTGCCGCTGCCGATCGAAAGAAGCAGAGATGAAAAGACTGAACGACCGGGTTGCCCTCGTCACCGGCGCCGCCTCCGGCATCGGCCGCGGCACGGCCCTGCGGCTCCTCGCAGAAGGTGCCGACGTCTACGCCGCCGATATCAACCACGACTCCCTCACCGCGCTGACGGGATCCGTCACGGATGATCACACCCGCGCGCGACTGCGCATCCGGCCCATCGACATCAGTGACGAGGCATCCGTCGCCGCAGGCGTCGCGGCGGTCGTGGAAGAGGCCGGCCGGCTGGACGCGCTCGTGAACGCTGCGGGAATCCTCACCGCTGGACACACCCACGAAACCAGCCTCGACACCTGGAACCGGATCCTTCAGGTCAACCTCACCGGCACCTTCCTGATGGTGCGGGAAGCTCTTCCTGCACTGTTGCGCTCCGCACATGGCGGCCGGGTGATCAACTTCAGCTCCACGTCCGCGTTCTACGCCCACCCCTACATGGCTGCGTACTCCGCCAGCAAGGGTGCGATCGCCTCCTTCACACACAGCATCGCGTTGGAGTACGCCAAGCAGGGGCTGCGCGCGGTCAACATCGTCCCTGGGGGCATCGAGAGCGGCATCACCGCCAGCACCCCGGGACTCCTTCCCGCCGACGCGGACTGGACACTGCTGTCCAAATTGTCCTCCGCACTCAAACCGGCGGGAGAGTTCGGCAAACCGGCCGACGTCGCGGCCATCATCGCTACCCTCGTCTCCGACGACGGCGCCTTCATCACCGGCACCGAGATTCGGGTCGACGGCGGCGCCCACATGTGACGGCGTCAAGCCGCTCCACCGACACACAGAACCAGGTATCTCATGTCGATTCGCGCACTGGCGATGGATGCCATCGTCAAGCGCCTCATCGCGCGATCCGGCAACGCGGACGTCTCCGCAGAGATCGCCCGTCGCTACGCCCAGGGACCGCCCGCCCCCGCCGCGGTACCGCCCTCGGTTCAGAAGCGCTTCCACGTCAGCGAAGAGCGAGTTGCCGGTTCGCCGGTCGTCACCCTCCGTCGCCGTGACGCGTCGCGCGGACGCGCCGTCATCTTTCTCGCCGGAGGCGGGTACGCGCATCCCATCTCGTCGGCGCACTGGCAAGCCGTCGCCCAGTATGCAACCGATGCCGAGATCGACGCCGTCGTTCCGCTTTACGAGGTCGCTCCCTTCGGTGACGCGTCGCGCGCCCACAGGTTCGTCGCCCGGGTCCTCGAAGATCAGATCGCGCAGCGCGGCGCGGGCGAGCTGTACCTCGCCGGCGATTCCGCCGGCGGAGGCCTGGCGCTGAGCGTTCTGCAGCGGCACCCGGAGGGCATCCGCGCCGCCATCCTCCTGAGTCCGTGGCTGGACGTCGAACTCGAACACCCCGCAGCGGACGTGCTCGAAAGATGGGACGCCATTCTCGATCCTGTCGAGCTGCGGCAGTGGGGTTCGGCATGGGCAGCCGACCTGCCGACGTCCGACCCGGCGGTCAGCCCGATCCACGGCCGACTGGTGGGGCTGCCGCCGGTGCACCTGGTCTCCGGAGGTCGCGATCTCCTGCTGCCGCAGGCGCTTGACGCCTACGGCAGGCTGCGAAAGGCCGGTAACGCCGGCAGCCTCACCTACTCTCCCGACGCCAATCACGCCGTGGGCCTCAGCGGCTCGGCTACGCCGGAAGCAAAGCGCGTGCGCGACGAAGTCGTCCGTGTCCTGCGATCCTGATCAGGAAGAAGCTCACCATGTCGACACTTGAGAGAACGTCACCGGCCGCCCATCTCGCCGGGGCGACTTGGATCACCACGCCGGAGCCCGCGCCCCCGGCCGGGCAGCGCCCCGCGTACGAGTTCCGACGCAGCTTCACCGTGCCCGGCGCCGCGAGAAAAGCGACCCTGACCGTCACCGCGCACGGCGTCTACGAAGCATTCCTCAACGGAGAACGCGTCGGCGACCTCGAGCTCACGCCAGGGATCACCAGCTACCGCAAGACGCTCCAGGTGCAGCAGTACGACGTGACCGCGTCGACCGTCGAAGGCGACAACGAGCTGCTCATCGTCCTCAGCGACGGCTGGTTCCGCGGCCGCGTCGGCGCGCACCGTGTACCCGACAGCTTCGGCACCCAGACCGCCCTCGTCGCCGCTCTCTCCATCGAGACGACAGAAGGCAGCACGGAGGTCGTCACTGACGGTACGTGGGAGACGGGCATTGGGGCGATCATCCAGGCTGACCTGATGGACGGACAGACCAGCGATCTGCGCCGCCTCGGCGCTACCGAGTGGCGACCCGTTGTGACCGCTGATGATCCGCTGACACTCGATGAGGACCGGTTGGTGTGGTCGGTGGCCCCACCGGTGCGTAAAGCCGAATCCTTCACTCCCATCTCGATCGAGCGTCTGCCGTCTGGCCGGCAGATCGTCGACTTCGGACAAATTCTCAACGGCTGGGTCCGGCTCTCCCTGCTCGGCCCGTCGGGCACCACCGTCCACCTCACGCATGGGGAAGCGCTCGACCACGACGGTGACCTCACCCTTCGACACCTCGATATCACCGTCGCGCCCGGCCTGCCCAAGCTTCCGGTCGGACAGCGGGACACCGTCATCTCCCGCGGAGAACAGACCGACGTCTTCGAGCCCCGGCACACCAGCCATGGCTTCCGCTTCGTCGCCGTCGACGGACTCGACGAGGACCTGACTGCGGATGACATCACCGCGTACCAAGTGCGAACCGACCTCCGCCACACCGGCACGTTCGCCTGCAGCGACTCTCGGCTCAACGAGCTGCACCGCATCGCCGTCGCCAGTTGGCGAGCGAATACGCTCGACATCCCGACCGACTGCCCGCAGCGGGAACGATGGGGCTATACAGGCGACTTCCAGATCTTCGCCCGCAGCGCCGCGTTCCTCGACGACATCGCCGGGTTCGCCCGCAAATGGCTGACCTCGCTGGCGGACGACCAGCACGCAGACGGCAAGATCACCAATGTCGCGCCGAACTGCGGCATCGAACCCGTCCCCGTCATCCCCATCTCCTTCGACGGCTCCGCCGGCTGGGGTGATGCCGCGACGATCGTCCCGTCGGAGCTGTACCGTGCCTACGGTGACCCGACCATCCTGACCGAGACCGCACCCATGATGCGTCGCTGGGTGGACTATGCCGCCAGAACCGCAGCCGGCGACCGCCACCCCAGCCGCACCGCCAACCGGCCCGCGCCCGCACCGCACGAGCGATACCTCTGGGACACCGGATGGCACTGGGGCGAATGGCTGGAACCCGACGTCCCCTTCAACCCGCAAGGCGACCCCGCGATCGTCGCGACGGCGTACTTGGCACACTCGGCCCAGCTCACCGCAAACGCCGCCAGGGTGATCGGCGACGACGAGGCGGCTGAACACTACTCTGCCCTCTCACAGAGCGTCGCCGACGCATGGCGCACCGAATTCCTCAACGCCGACGGAACCCTCACCGTCCCCACCCAGGCCAACTACGCCCGCGGCCTCGCCTTCGACCTCATCCCCGCAGAACTGACGGCTGCCGCAGCGGATCACCTCGTGCGGCTGATCGAGGAGAACGGCACGCACCTCGGCACCGGATTCCTCTCCACCGGGATGCTGCTCCCCGTCCTCGCGGACCACGGCTATGGCGACGTCGCCTACAACCTGCTGTTCCAGACCGACGAACCCGGGTGGCTCGTCATGCTCGAACGCGGCGCAACAACGGTCTGGGAGTCGTGGTCGGGCATCGACCAGGACGGCAACCCGCACGAGTCGCTCAACCACTACTCCAAAGGCGCGGTCATCACCTTCCTGCACGAGTACGTCGCCGGGATCACCCCGGCTGAACCCGGCTACACGAAGGTGAAGATCCGCCCCCACCTCGAGGAGCGTCTGACATGGGCGGAAGGGACGGTCGAGACCAGGCACGGCCCCATCAGGAGCCGCTGGCAGCGCGACGGACGCAACGCCACCCTCACTGTCAGCATCCCGGACGGCGTAACCGGGACAGTGCATCTCCCCGATGGCAAGTCGCAGGAAATCACCGCGAGCAGCAGCACGTGGAGCTTCAGCGTGCCGGTGCGACCCGCGCGCACGCCGTACAACGATGTGCGCGCCTTCAACCGTCCGACGACTCTCGCGTCCTCGGAGGAATCGAAGGAATCCCTTGACTGGGGTCGGATCGACCCGGACGCCACGACCCTCGGCGAACTCCTGGACGACCCGGCGTCACGCGAGGTGTTTGACCAGGTCGCGCCCGACGTCGCAGATAGCCCGATGATCGCAATGGCGAGACCGATTCCATTGAACACGTTCCTGGCGGCCGCGGCAGAATTCATCCCATCAGACGACATCCGAAAGCTCCGCGTGCAGCTCTCCAAGCTGTGACGCCCCCCACGTCCCGTCGCCGCCAGCTTGGCCGAGTTTCGCGACTGGGGCGACTGCCTCTGCTTGAGGCGCCGCCGCAGGTTGCTCGGGCATCCATGGTTCAGCTGGCTTCGGGCACAGCGCACGGCTTGGCCCCCACCAGGCGTCATGCGGACCGAATGGTCGGGCTTACAGAGCCGCAGAGTTTGGTCCCTCCTCGGTCCGCAACGTTTAACGCACGCCGGCGGTCCCGCTTTCGTTCGCTGCACGCAAGAGGATCGGACGTGCCTCTCCGACGGGGTGTGATGGGCCAGACTCGGGCAGTTCGGCTCGTGGCATTAGAGCTCGAGGCTTTCGCCCCCGTCCGCATACTCATCGTGACTGGTATTGGGCTCGGTCGCCTGTGCGCCGAGAGCGACGGCATCGAGTTCGTGGCGAAGATACTTCGGAGCCTGAACGCGCCAGGCGTCGGTCACCAGCTCGGCCAGATGGTCCGCCTTGATCGCGGCCAGCCGGAAAGCCACTTTCGGCTCACCCCAGGGCGTGGTCGTCCGCAGGAACAAGTCGGGCTCCATCTGGACCAGAGCGAATCCATCCATCCGGTCCGCGACCTTGACGGCGACGACGAGCTCGGTTGCGAGAATCGCACGAATGTCGTCGGGGATGCTGGGTCATGGGTGGCACTCCCACGCATACAGCTTTCTCCGGACGAACCACGCGGTGCCACCCGTCGTCGCGCGCTCCTCGCTGCCGGGCAGGCCATTGGCGATCCTGCGCACGTCGTCGAGGGTGGCCACGGCGCGATCCTACGCCGCCCACACGACATCGATGCCGCTTCTAGCGAGCAGACGAGTGCTTTCGAGGCAGCCGTATACGCGCATCGCGCGAACACGGATCCCGGCGCTCACGCGTCGATAGTGTCGACGCGTGAGCGAACGGAAGAGATCGACCCTGGCGTGGGTGATCGCCGGTGTCATCGTCGGCATCGGCTGCATCGTGCTGCTCATCGGGGTGCTGACTCCGATGACGTTCGGCTGGTTCGCCTATCAGCCAATCGCCGATGCGACATTCGTGCCCGGTGGCGGCGGCGTCTTCCTGTCCCGCACGACGATCGCCGGCTGGGTGGTTCTCACGATCGGTCTCCTGACGGTCGCCTTCCTCGCCGGCCGGCATGCGGCGCGAGCGCGCCCCAATCGACTTCACCCGGATTCCGCGGACTGACAGCTGGCCGCCGAGACGGTCCGTCGAACGCTCATTGTTCGAAAGGGGATCGAGATCCGCATCGAAGAAGGGACTACTCCTGGGGTTGGCTGTAGGGATTGCGTGCGGGTGGCTGGCAGTTCGTCGGATCGATCCCGTGGTCCAACACCTGTTGATAGACACCCTGAGCGTCGCTGGCCGGTGTGACAAGACATGCGAATATGTCGGGAAGAGAAACAAAACACCTCGCCCTAATCTGAAGGAGAGCGGATGTCGGCGCCCGACCTCTCGCATCGGTTCCGGGAGATCTCCCTCAAGCTGATCGCCCCCGACGGCACCCCCCTCACGGACGGGCCCGTCACAGTGGAGCAGACACGGCACGCGTTCGGCTTCGGGAACATCGGCTTCGACTTCGTCGAGCTGCTCGGTGGGCCGCCTCAAAGTGACCGCGGCGCTTCACGGGTCTTCGGCGGCGCAGACACCGACCGGGCGGTGCCGCTCCTGGACGCCTGGCTCGATCTGTTCGACAGCGTCACCCTCCCGTTCTACTGGCGCGGCTTCGAGCCGCAGCCGGGGCGTCCCGACACCGCTCGGCTCCTCACGACGGCTCGCTGGTTCGCGGACCGAGGCGTGCGGGTCAAGGGGCATCCGCTCGTCTGGCACACGCTCGCCCCGCGCTGGCTCCAGGAGCGGACCGATGCGGAGGTCGAGGCCACGATCCGCGACCGCATCGTCCGAGAGGTCACCGCCTTCACGGGGGTCATCGACCTGTGGGACGCAATCAACGAGGCGGTGATACTGCCGGTCTTCACGGCGGAGGACAACGCGGTCACCCGGCTCGCTCAGGCAAAGGGTCGCGTGGGGATGGTGCGTCTGGCGTTCGAGACGGCGCGCGAGGCGAATCCGTCCGCCCGGCTCGTGTTGAACGACTTCGACCTCAGCACGGACTACGAGCGGCTGATCGAGGAATGCCTCGACGCGGGGGTGCGGATCGACGCCCTCGGCCTGCAGACACATATGCACCAGGGCTTCCGAGGCGAGGAGAACATCTGGAACATCCTCGAGCGATTTGCCCGCTTCGGCCTGCCGCTCCAGCTCACCGAGACGACATTGCTCTCGGGCGACCTCATGCCGGCGGAGATCGTCGACTTGAACGACTATGTCGTCGACTCGTGGCCCTCCACGCCCGAGGGTGAGGCCCGACAGGCCGACGAGCTCGTGCGGCACTACCGCACGGTTGTGGCGCACCCCGCGGTGGAGTCGCTCACCTATTGGGGGCTGACCGACGAGGGGTCATGGCTGGGCGCGCCGTCGGGGCTTCTCCGTTCCGACGCATCACCCAAGCCCGCCTACGGTGCCCTGCGCGGCCTCATCCGCGGGGACTGGTGGCACGCTCCCCAGGCGTTGCGTCCCGACGCGGACGGGCGCGTCCGGGTGCGCGGCTTCGCTGGAGATTATCGCGTGACGGCATCCCAGGGCTCCGCGCACTTCTCGGTTCCGAGCGCGGCCGACGGCTCCACCGTGGAGACTCGCCTGCGCGGCTGATGTAAGCGCGCATTCGATCCGGTGATGAAGAAGTCGTTGGCTGCGTCGCCGTCAGCATCGTCGGAGTCAGCCACAACCCTGCGAGCCGGACGCCGGCTCGTTGAGGGCAACAGCGCCCGCGGCGCGTGCGGACCGCCATCCGCTCCGCCCTCTTGCGGTTCCGCTTGACCTTCTCACTGTGTCAGGGTCGATCGTGGTCTCCATCATGTACACCATCGGAGAGTTCGCAGCATACGGGCGTGTGAGCGCGCGAATGCTGCGGCACTACGACGCCATCGGGCTGCTCAAGCCCGCTCGGGTCGACCCGTCCACGGGATACCGGCGCTACGACTCCTTGCAGCTGTCGGACCTCCTCCGGATCGTCGACCTCCGCGGATTCGGGTGCTCGCTGGACGATGCCGCCGAGGTGCTCTCGTCGAATGATCGGGATGCCGCCACTCGCGCGATCCTGGCCCGCCGACGCGAGGAGCTCACGGATTCGATCGCCGCAGATGCCGCACGCGTCGCCCGGATTGATGCGCGACTCTCCCGCCTGGAAGGAGCTCGCACCGTGAGCGGAATCACCTACACCTCCCTGCCCGCCGTCACCGTCTATGCGACAAGCGAGATTGCTCCCGGTAGCGGGCCCGAGAACGTCTCGCCCGTTGTCGATCGCATCCTGCCCCCGCTCCTTCGCGCGCTGCAGGAATCGGGCGTCGACTTCAAGGAGCCAGGAATCTTCTGGTACGAACCGGTCGACGGCAGTGACGACATGCGCGTGTGGGTTTCGTGGATCGCCGGTGGCGATCCCGTCGAGAATCCGGCATGGGAGGTCGTCACACTTCCCGAGATCCCGCACGCTGCCGTCTTCGACTACCGCGGCGACATGCCCGGAATCGGCGACGCCTGGCACGAGTTCATGACAGGCCTTGCTCGAGCTGGGGTGACGATGGCCGGCCCAGGACGCGAGGTCTACCTGGAGTCAGAACCGCTGCCGCAGTCGCAGTGGCTCACCCAGCTCCAGCAGCCGATCATCGGCATCCCCGCGACAACGTAACCGAACCGGCACACGTTTCCGTGCGCTCAACGACGTCAAGCGCGCAGACACGGCGACACCGGACTCGGCTTGTGTGAGCCGCTCAGACAATCGGCTCCGATGAGGGACCGGCCGCAGGCGGACGGACACGCTGGGATCGCAGGTCGAGACCTGCAGCCGTGGGCCGACGTGTGGCATCCACACCTCACCGACCGGAAGGCATGAAGGTGCGCGTTGCCAGGCCCGCCCGGCGGTGCAACACTTCACGCATGGCCGAGAGCACCGTGGCTGCGAAAGAGGCAGCCTCGGCAGGGGAAGCGGCGAACGCCCGACGCAACCCGTACATGGTCACCCTCGTGATCGTCGGCGCACTCGCATGGGTCGTCGCGTTCATGCTGTGGAACGTGCTCGTCCAAGTGACCGATTACACGACGTATGACCGCGAGACAGCTTCGGCGTTGGCGACGTGGATCAACATCCTGCTCCTCAGCGGTGTGGCCGCCATAGTCGGGGCGGTCGTGATTGCGGGCATAGCTCGCGAACTTCGCAACATGACCGGCAGCTGACCCACGCCAAGCACCACACACTGCCAATCTCGCGCACGCAGAGCGAGAGACTGCCGCACACCTTCGCTAGATTCGCGTGGTGACTCATCTTCGTCGCGCATCGTGCGGGCTCGTTGCGCTCGCGCTGTCAGTCGGGCTCACCGGCTGTTCGCTCGATTCGGTCATCTGGGGAACGGACGGCGCGCGCGTGATCCAGACCACCGAGGAGCTCATCGACGCCATGGCGGGTGGGAATCCGACCGATCTCGTCTGCGCCGACTCCGAGGCGGAGCTCGGAGGCCCGAGCGATTGGCTGGGCCTGTCGGCCGGCGAGCCGGAGCACTTCTTCGCAGACTATTGGGAAGAACAGGTTCCGCTCGATCCTCAATGGAACATCAACCTCGAGGGCCTGCCGGAGGGTCTGGCACCCGGCTCAGCGCTCCCAGGTGACGTGTTCTACCGCGAGACCGACGAGGGCCTCTGCGTGATCGACGTCGCATGGGCAACCCTCGTGGCCGAAGGCTGACAACCCGCCTGGCACACTGCAGGCGGAGGATGACCGGAGTCTCGCAGCGGGCCGACCGTGGTGGCGTATGTCTATGGAGCGGTGAGAAGCTCCGACGTACTCCCGTCGCCCGCAGCGCCATTACGATGCGGGCATGCCGTTGCTCCGAGCCGTCGTCCTGTCGGGGCTCGGCGCGGTCGCGGTGTTGACCGCGGCTGGGCGGGCGATGCGGCTTCTCGGCGGCGACGACCCACGCGAGGATCGGGCCGTGCGTGCGCTCCAGGACGCGTTCGGCCACGGATCGGACGATGGCGCCGTCGCGGCTGACCCCGCCGTCCCGACTGGGCTACGCGAGCCGATCGACCGGGTCACCGAGCTGCTCTCGTGGTACTCCGGCGTGCCGCAGACCATCGCGAACGGTGCGATGTGGTGCGGAATCACCTGGTGGTTGACGCGGGACCGGCGCTCAGCGGTCGCGCCAGCGGCGGCGCTCGCCCTCGAGACCGCGTGCTTCGTCGCGTCCGCGGCGCTCGTGGGGCGGCCACGACCCCAGGGGGTGTGGCGCCCCGAGCAGCCACACGCGACGTCGTCGTTCCCCTCCGGGCACACCGCGGCAGCCTTCGCGCTCCACGGCACGCTCGCCGACCTGCTCGATAGCCACGGCGCCCGCGGCGCGCGGCTCCTCCGCCCCCTCCTTCGGTACGGCATTCCCGGCGCGATCGCGTTCTCGCGGGTCTACCGCGGCCAGCATCACATCTCGGACACCGTCGTAGGCACCATGCTGGGACGATGGAGCGCCGCTGTGGTGCGGCGGGAGTTGCTCTCGTCGTAGGCGGGCGGGATGCCGCCGCCCGGCGGGCGCGCAGGCCTTGCAGGTCGCCCGTTCACGGATCGGCAAGCCGCACGCGATCACTGATCATCGGTAGATCGTCGTCGACGAGGATGGTGATGTGGAATCACCCGCCGCCGCCTTCATCGACCGCACGCTACGGGCCGAGGCGTCGGAGTGGCGCACGTGGGCGGATGGCGATGCGTCGGTCGGCGGGCTCCGGGTCTACGGCGCCTCGGTCGGCGCGATCCGCGGCACCGTCCGCGACGCGCTCCGGAGACATCGCGGACTCGAGCACGACGACATCACCGCACTCGCGTCGGAGCTGTGGGCGGCGCCCGTCTTCGAGCGCCGCTTCGCGGCGATCGTGCTGCTGCAGGGGCAGGTGGACGCGCTCAGCGGCAACGACCTCACCCGCATCGAGGGGTTCCTCCGCGACGCCCGCGTTCCAGATCTCATCGAGCCGCTTGCCCTGGACGTCGTGCGACCGCTGCTCGCCCGCCTCACGGGCACTGAGGCCGATCGCGCCCGGCGCATCGAGGCCCGCTGGGCTTCGGCCGATGCTGAGGGCCTGCGTGCTGCTGCCGCCCTCCTGGCGGGATAGGCGCGAAGGGTGTCCGCGCACCCGGGTGCGCAGCATCCGACATCCGCGCACAATGGCGGCATGACAGCGCAGAAGGCCATCGTGCGGATGTGGCGAGGCAGTGTGCGGAGTGAAGACACCGACGAGTACGTCGCGTACATCGAACGCACCGGTATGAGGGAGTATCGCGAGACGCCCGGGAACCTCGACGCGTGGATGCTGACACGCGACCTCGGCGACGGCACGACCGAGATCGTGACGGTGTCGCGCTGGCAGAGCCTCGAGGCGATCAAGGGCTTCGCCGGCGCGGACATCGAGACCGCCGTCTACTACCCCGAGGACGACCGGTTCCTCGTGGATCGCGACGATGTGGTCCGCCACTGGACCCAGGTGTCGTAGCGCATGAATTCGCGCGCCCGCGGTCCGACATGCGCGCCGTCCTTCGAGCGGCCATTAGTGTCGGGCGGAATGACCGAAGGAAGGGCGCGAGGCGGCGCCCTTCGGAGTGAGTGACTGAGGAGCGACATGGACTACTTCGATCTGACCGGCCGGCGAGCTCTGGTCACCGGAGGCAACCGCGGTCTCGGTCTTGCGATCGCGCACGCGCTCGCAGCCGCCGGCGCTCACGTGGTCCTGGGCGTCCGCGATCCGGACGGCGCGGAACAACCACTCCGGGCGATCCGGGCTGAGGGCGGTTCCGCATCCTCGATCACGCTCGATGTCACGCAGCTCGATGAGGCCAGAGCGGCGATCGACGCGGCATCCGATGATGGCGTGTTCGACATCCTCGTGAACAACGCCGGCGGTGGGGTGAACGCGCCGGCGATCGACGTCACGGAGGCCGATTTCGACGCGGTGTGGTCGCTGAACGTGCGTTCGGCACTGTTCCTCTCACAGCACGTCGCGCGCTCGATGCCGGCCGGGGGCGCGATCGTGAACATCGCGTCGCAAGCAGGCATCGTGGCGCTGCCCGGCGAGTCGTCGTACTGCATCGCAAAGGCGGCGATGCTGCACATGACTCGCTGTCATGCGGTCGAGTGGGGCGACCGGGGCATCCGCGTCAATGCGGTCGCCCCCACGTTCATCGAAACCGACGGCACGGCCGAGGCGCTGTCCGACCCCGAGTTCCACGCCGACGTCATCGACCGGATCGCGGCGCTGCATCGGATCGGCAAACCTACCGAGGTGGCCGGAGCCGTCGTGTTTCTCTGCTCTCCCGCGGCGTCGCTGATCACCGGCCACACGCTGGTCGTCGACGGCGGGTGGACCATCCGCTGAGCCTGACGCGGTGGTTCCACGAGAAGCTCAGCATCGCCCGCTGGGGTGTCTGAGGTCCCGGCGTAGGTTGGAGGGCATGGCTCGCATTCTCGCCGTCACCGGCGGCTACGTCGTCCCTGTCAGCGCTGACCCCATTCCGAACGGCACGGTGATCGTCACGGACGGCGTCGTGTCGGCCGTCGGCGGACCCGACACCGAGGTCCCCGACGGCGCGGAGGTGGTCGACGCGTCCGGCAGCTGGGTGCTTCCGGGATTCGTGGAGTCCCACGGTCACCTCGGGGTGCACGAGGAGGGCGAAGGGTGGTCCGGCAACGACACCAACGAGATGACGGATCCGAACGGGTCGCGCCTGCGCGCCCTCGACGGCATCGACATCGAGGAGATGGGCTTCCGCGACGCGCTGCGCGGCGGTGTGACGACCGCGGTCATCAAGCCGGGATCGGGCAACCCCATCGGCGGCCGCACCGTCGCCATCAAGACCTGGGGCGGCCGGACGGTCGATGAGCAGATCCTCGCCGCAGACGTGTCGGTGAAGGCGGCGCTGGGCGAGAACCCGAAGCGGGTCTACGGCGAGCTCAAGCAGACGCCGTCGACACGCCTGGGCGTGGCATCCGTCATCCGCAGCGCGTTCACGGCGGCACAGCACTATGCCGACAAGCGTGACGCCGCCCTCGCCAAGGACGAGCCGTTCGAGCGGGACCTCGGCAAGGAGACGCTGGCCGCCGTGCTGGCGGGCGACCTCCTCTGGGATCAGCACTGCCACCGGCACGACGACATCGCGACGGCGATCCGGCTCGCGGAGGAGTTCGGCTACACGCTGGTCGTCAACCACGGGACCGAGGCGCACAAGATCGCCGATGTCCTCGCCGAGAAGCAGATTCCCGTCATCTTCGGCCCGATGCTCACCTCGCGATCGAAGGTCGAGCTGCGCGACCGCGGCATCGGCCACCTCGCGCTCGTCGCGCAGGCGGGCGTCAAGGTGGCCATCACGACCGACCACCCGGTGGTCCCCATCGACCAGATCCGCCTGCAGGCGATCCTCGCGATGCGCGACGGCCTGCCCGCCGAGACGGCTCTCGCCGCGCTCACGGTCAATCCGGCTGAGATCCTGCGTCTGCACGATCGTGTCGGCGCCCTCGAGGTCGGGCGCGACGGCGATGTGGTCGTATGGTCGGGCGACCCGCTCGCGGTCGAGTCGCGCGTGCAGCGGGTCTTCATCGAGGGGCGCGCGGTGCTCGAGCCGGCGGACGGCGCTGCGGACACGCGCGTCGTCGAGCGGTGGGAGCGCTTCGGCCGCACAGCGTGGATGGCGTGACCCCGACACGACCGTCGTGAGCGCGCACCCCGCTGACGCCGCGCCGCCGCCGCGCGGCTCGTTCGGGCGGTACTGGACGGCGGCGGCGATCAGCTCGTTCGGCACCGCCGTCACGGCGGTCGCCATGCCGGTGCTCGTGGTGCAGCTGCTGAGCGCGACCCCGTTCGAGGTGGGCATCGTGAACGCCGCGCAGTTCGTGCCGTACGCCCTGCTCGGGCTGATCGCCGGCGCGTACACGGATCGCTGGCGCCGCAAGCCGATCCTGGTCTGGTCGAGCATCGGCCGAGCACTCTCGCTCGGCGCGATCCCGGTGCTCTGGCTGGCCGGCGTGCTCGAGATCTGGATGCTCGTGGTGCTTCTGCTGCTGTTCGGCTCCTTCTCGGTGTTCGGGTTCGCGGCCACGCAGTCCTTCCTCCCCCGGCTCGTACCTCGGTCTTCACTGGTGGTGGCCAATGCGCGACTGGATCAGACGGATGCCGCAGCCCAGACAGTCGGCCCGGCGCTGGGTGGCGGACTCGTCGCGTTGCTGGGAGCGCCGATCGCGCTGGCCGTGGACGCGGTCAGCTATCTCGTCGACGCGCTGCTGAACGCGAGCATCCGCGTCGATGAGCGGCGGGAGCGCCGCCCCGAGCGCAACCTCCGCCGCGAGATCCTCGAGGGGCTGCGCTGGGCATACGCCCACCGGACGCTCGGACCGCTCGCGGTGTCGACGCATGTCTGGTTCTTCGCCAACGGGATCGCGTTCACGGTGCTCTCGCTGCTGGCGCTGCGATCCCTCGGCTTCACCGCCTTCACGTTCGGGCTGCTGCTGGCGGTCTCGGGATCGGCGGCTCTGCTCGGCGCGACCTTCGCGTCGGGATTCGGGTCGTGGCTGGGCACCGGGCCGGCGATCATCGTCGCCCGTGCGGCCTATCCGATCGCGTGGCTGGTGGTGGGGGCGACGGCGTGGCTGTGGGCGGAACCCGTGCTCCTCTATATAGCGCTCGCGATCCACGGGCTGGCCGCCGGCGTCGAGAACGCCAACGAGATGGGCCTGCGGCAGGCGGTCACGCCCGACTCCCTGCTCGGACGCGTGAACGCGAACATCCGCTCCGCCAACCGGACCGCGGCGGCGCTCGGCGCCCTCGCCGGCGGCGCGGCGGCAGGTCTCGTCGGTGACGCGTGGACGCTCGTCGTCGTGGCGATCGTCTTCGCCGTCGCCGCGATCGTCGCGGTGCTGTCGCCGCCGCTTCGGGCGATGAAGTCTTTCCCCGAATCGGACTGAGTCACGGTCATCGCCGGTATTCGGGCGTGAAGGATCCGAATCGATTCGATAGTATGGGAGGTCTGTCGCCGCACGGTCTTTCGCAGCCGCGGTCGCGGCATCCGCCCTCTTTCCGCACTCTCGTTCAAGAGCCGCCCCATGCCTACCGCCCTGACGACGGGCCGCCCCTGGCACGTCATCGTCCTGTTCTCCGTCCCGCTCCTCATCGGCAACGTGGTGCAGCAGCTGTACCACGTGATCGATGCGATCGTCGTCGGCCGCCACCTGGGCGTCGATGCGCTCGCCGCGGTCGGGGCCACGGGAAGCATGCTGTTCCTGCTGCTCGGGTTCGCCTGGGGTCTGACGTCCGGCTTCGCCATCCCCACGGCGCAGGCGTTCGGCGCCCGCGACTTCGCGGCGGTGCGGCGCTCGGTCGCGGCCGGCACGATCCTCACCGCGGCCTACACGGTCGTGCTGACCGTCGGCGCGCCGCTCTTGAGCGAGCCGCTCCTCGTGATGCTGCAGACGCCCCCCGAGCTGATGGACGACGCCGTCGTCTTCGCGCAGATCAGCTTCCTCGGCGCGGGCGCGATGATGTTCTTCAACTACCTTTCGGCGATCATCCGGGCGATCGGCGACTCGCGCACCCCGCTGCTCTTCCTGTCGCTGGCGTGCGGGCTCAACGTCGGGCTCGTCATCCTCATGGTCGGCCCGCTGGCCTGGGGCGTCGCCGGGGCGGCGCTGGCGACCGTCGTGTCGCAGGCGATCTCGGTGCTCCTGTGCCTGGAGTTCATGCGGCGACGGATGCCGGTGCTCCACGTCCGCCGCGAGGACTGGCGGGTCAGCCGCGCAGAGCTCGCCGACCACCTGCGCCTCGGACTGCCGATGGGCTTCCAGGCGTCGATCATCGCGATCGGGACGCTGTCGGTGCAGGTCGCGCTGAACACGCTGGGCGCGGACGCCGTCGCGGCATACACCGCCGCGTCCCGGGTCGACGGCCTCGCCGTCGCGCTGCTGCAGTCGCTGGGCCTCGCGGTGTCGATGTTCGTCGCCCAGAACCACGGCGGCGGCCGCCCCGACCGCATCCGGCGCGGCGTCACGCAGGCGACGTGGATCGCCGTGGCCGCCTCGATCGTCCTCGGCGTGCTCCTCATCGCCTTCGGTGCGGCGCTCGTGCGGCTGTTCGTGGGCGAGGGTGCCGTCGAGGTCGTCGGCATGGCCGCGCAGATGCTGGCGATCAACGGCGCGACGTACTGGATCCTCGGCATCCTGTTCGTGCTGCGCGGCGCGCTGCAGGGGCTGGGCCACACGCTGATCCCGACCGTCACCGGCGTGATCGAGCTCGTGATGCGCGTGGGGGCGGCGGTCGTGCTCGGCGGCATCTTCGGCTTCATCGGGGTCGCAGCGAGCAATCCTCTCGCGTGGCTGGGTGCGGTGCTCGTCCTCGTGCCGGCGTACATCCACGCGCACCGGCAGCTCGCGCACGCGCCGGTCACGCCGATGGTCGCCACCCCCACCACGCCCATCCCGGTCATCGGCCCCACCGACGGCTCGATGGTCGTGGACGCGGTCGTCACGCAGCCGATCGTGCTCCCGGCGGCGGCGCGGCAGCCGGGCCGGCACCGGCGGCGGTTCCCGGTGCTCTCCGCGCGCGACCGGCGTCGCACCCGGGGCTGACCGCCGTCGGCGGGTGCCCTTAGGCTCGACCGCATGCCCGTGACGATGCGCCGCATGCAGGACCTGACCATCCACGACCACACGCTGACCGTTCCGCTGGTGTGGGACGACGCGGCCGACGGCCGCACGATCGACATCCACGCGGCCGTCGTCGCGCGGGAGGGCGGCGAGAGCCTGCCCTACCTGGTGTTCCTCCAGGGGGGACCGGGGCACGAGGCACCCCGTCCCTTCCACTCGCCGCCGGGACCGTCGTGGCTCGACGAGGCCCTCGAGCACTACCGTGTCGTGCTCCTCGACCAGCGCGGCACCGGTCGATCGACACCCGTCGGCGACCGCGACCTCGAGCGCGGCACGGCCGATCTCGCCGAGTACATCACCCACCTCCGCGCGGACTCGATCGTGCGCGACGCCGAGGCCCTTCGCGAGCACCTCGGCACGCCGACGTGGAGCGTGCTGGGCCAGTCGTTCGGCGGGTTCACCACGTTGGCATACCTGTCGACGGATGCCGCCTCCCTCGCGGAGGTCTACATCACCGGCGGGCTCAGCGCGGTGGGCCGCCACCCCGACGACATCTACGCGCTCGCGTACGACAAGCTGCGCGACGCGTCGGAGCGGTACTACCGGCGCTTCCCCGGGCATCGGGACGCGATGCGGCGGGTGGTCGACCTCGCGGACCGCGGTGAGCTCGTGCTCCCGGGCGGCGAGGTCGCATCGGTGTCACGGGTGCGGTCCGTCGGCTCGCTGCTGGGATCCAACGACGGCTGGCAGACGCTCTGGTCCCTCCTCGAGCTGGATCCGCACACCAACGCGTTCCGGCACGATCTCCTCGCCGCCCTGCCGTTCGGCCCGCGCAACCCGCTGTACTACGTCTTCCACGAGTCCAGCTACGCCGACGGCCACGCCACGCGATGGTCGGCCGAGCGCACCGAGCCCGACGACTTCCGCGACGATCCGACGCTGCTCACCGGCGAGCACGTGCGGAGGGAGTGGGCCGACACCGTGCCCGGCCTTCAGCCGTGGCGCGACGTGACGCTCGAGCTCGCGGAGTTCGAATGGCCTCAGCTCTACGACGCCGCGGCGATCGCCGCGTCCGGCGCTCGCGGTGCGGCCGCCGTCTACGTCAACGATCTCTTCGTGCCGCTGGAGTTCTCGATGCAGACCGCCCGGCTGCTGCCGGGCGTCGCCACGTGGGTGACGAGCGAGCACGAGCACAACGGGCTGCGCTCAGGCGGCGGGGTGCTGTCGCGGCTGATCGACCTCGCCCACGATCGCGCCGTGCGCTGACACGCGCGAAGGGGCGGAGGACACCGCCGGCATCCTCCGCCCCTCCGCGATGATCAGCCGGCGAGCGTGACGGTGTCGATCGTCACCGCCGCGATGCCGGGGTGGTCGCTGAAGACCCCGTCCATGCCGGCGCCGATGAACGCCTTCAGCTCGCCGTCGAGGTCGCCGTATGCGCTCGGGTCGGCGCTGGAGCGGAAGTCGACCGGGAGGAACTGGTTCTCGGCGCGGAACGTCCAGCCGTGCACCGAGAGCCCCGCCGCGTGCGCGTCGGCGATGACCGGCGTGGGCGTGCCCAGGCGGCCGTCGGCGGTGCGCGGGATCATCACGGACTTCTCCAGTCCGACCCCGTCGGCGTAGGTCGCGATCTCGGCGAGGCCGGCCGGCGTGACGAGGTCCTTGTACGTGCGCGGGTCGCCCGAGGCCGTGAAGTCGTACGGCCGGCCCGAGCCGCTGACCAGCTGCGCGAGCGTGACGTCGGTGAGCGCGTCGAGGTCGCGGAGATTGGCGGTCTCGAAGCTCTGCACGATCACCGGCGCGTCGGCCCGGTCCAGGCCGTTCGCACGCAGCGCCTCGACGAGCGGCTCCTCCATCGACAGCCCGATCGAGTCGAAGTACGACGGATGCTTCGTCTCGGGGTACACGCCGACCGTGCGGCCGTCGCAGCTGATCGAGTGGCGGGCGAGGTCGATGACCTCGTCGAGCGTCGGGATGACGTACAGCCCGTCGAACGCGGTGTTCGCCGGGCGCGTCTGGGGCAGGCGCTCCGTGGCGCGCAGCGTCCGCAGCTCGGCGAAGGTGAAGTCCTCGGTGAACCAGCCGGTGACGGCGGATCCGTCGATGACCTTCGTCGTCTGGCGCGCGGCGAACTCCGGCCGGGTGGCGACATCCGTCGTCCCGCTGATCTCGTTCTCATGACGCGCGACGAGCACGCCGTCCTTCGTCGACACGACGTCGGGCTCGAGGTAGTCCGCGCACTGCACGATCGCCGTCTCGTATGCGGCCAGGGTGTGCTCGGGGCGCGACCCGCTCGCACCGCGGTGGCCGATGAGGCTCACCGTCGACGGCTCGATCTTGGTCTTGTCGAGATCGATGACGGCGAACTCGGTGTCGTCCGGCGTGCCGGGGATGCGCGCGTCGTTGCCGGGGTAGTTGTTGTCGTTGCCGATCAGCAGGCTGCCGTCCTTCAGCTGCACGACGGTCTCGAACGACTGCACGGGCAGCGAGAAGACCTCGCCGGTGCCGTAGCCGTCGCCCGCGCCGATGCCGTACGGGTTGGCGATGCGCAGCGCGTCGAGCACGAGCGTCTTCTCGAGGTAGCCCTCGGCGTCGGTGCGGCGGAGGTCGACCTCGTACACGCGCTTGGTGACCGACTGCTCGCCCTCGAAGTCGTCGCGCTCGATGAGGATCAGCACGTCGCCCCGCACGGTGAACGCGTCGCCGATGACGTTCGGCTCCTGGTCGGTCTGGTAGCTCCACGTGCGGCCGGTGTACTGCCCGGCGCGCGTGTCGAACTCCAGGATCTCGCGGCGGCGCAGGTCGGCGTCGTCGGCGTAGGAGCCCTCGACCACGGGGTACAGGTAGCGTCCGTTGGCCGAGGCAGCCATCGCCTCGAACCCGCGGCTCGCCCGCACGCGGGGCGTCTCGCCCGGCTGCAGGTAGGGGTTCTGCGGCGACTTGGCGCCGTCCAGCGCGTACGGCTTCTCGAGCAGCGTGCCGTCGGCGTCGAAGTGGAGCAGGAAGGGGCCGAACTCCTCGCCGACCCAGAACGTGCCGTCCTTGGCCTTCACGACCGACTCGACGTCGAAGTCGCCGCCGGTGAGCAGGCGCTCGTCGGTGCCGTCGTTGACGATCGGGAAGTCGAGGATGCCGTTGCGGTCGTTGTACGAGATGAACCGCTCGACCTCGATCTCGCCGGCGCCGCCCTCGGCGGTCTGCCAGGCCGGACGCACGAGGTAGTTGCGCAGCAGGAAGTCGGCGGAGTTGCCCTTGGCGCCGAAGCCGTTGTCAGGCTGCGCCCAGAACGTGCCGTCGCCGTTGTCCATCGCAGCCGAGAAGCCGGGGATGACCTGGCCGTTCCAGGGTCCGGTGCGGCCGTTGGCCGGAGTCGCGAGCGCGCCCGAGGCCGGGCCGGGCTCGAGGTGGTCGGCCGACAGGGTGGCGCGGGCGACGAGCGTCGGCACGTGCGTCTGCACGTACGGCGACTGCGACGCCGCGGGGGCAGCGGCGACGGGCTGGGCGGAGGCAGCGGTGGCGGGAAGGAGCGCGACGGCGGTGGCCGTCGCGGCTGCCGCGGCGAGAAGGCGCGGCAGGACGCGTCGTGTGGGGAATCGACTCATGGAGCCGACGCAATCGCGGCCGCCCGGCCTCCCGCTGACGTGCCGGCGACGAATCCGGGACGGATCGGTGAACGTGGAGGGATCGGGCGCCTTGGACATCCCTCTCCGCAGTGCCTAGCGTGAGTCCATGAAGACCATCCGACTCACCGGCATCGACCGCCCGGCACCCGACGTGGTGCTGGGGCTCATGCGCATCCAGGACCTCGACGACGACGCCGTCCGCACCCTCGTGCGCACCGCCCGCGATGCGGGCATCGACTTCTTCGACCACGCCGACGTCTACGGCCGCGACATGCACGGCTGCGAACGCCGCTTCGCCGAGGCGATGCGGCTCTCGCCGTCGGAGCGCGAGCAGATCACGATCCAGACGAAGGCGGGCATCGTCCGCGAGGGGCCGTACTTCGATTTCTCGTACGAGCACCTCATCGAGGCCGTGGAGGGATCGCTGCGTGCGCTCGAGACCGACTACATCGACATCCTGCTGCTTCACCGGCCGGACGCCCTCGTCGAGCCGGACGAGGTGGCGCGCGCCTTCGATGAGCTCGAGGCCGCCGGAAAGGTGCGCGCCTTCGGCGTCTCGAACCACACGCCGCGTCAGATCGACCTGCTCAAGAAGTCGGTGCGGCAGCAGCTCGTCGCCAACCAGATCCAGCTGTCGATCACCCATGCGCCGTCGATCGCGCAGGGCGTGGCCGCCAACATGCAGGGCGAGCAGCAGTCGGTCACGCTCGACAGCGGCGGCATCGTCGACTACTGCCGGCTGCACGACATCGCGATCCAGGCGTGGTCGCCGTTCCAGGCCGGGTTCTTCAACGGCGTCTTCCTGGGCTCTCCCGACTACGCCGATCTGAACGCCGTGATCGATCGGCTGGCCGCGGCGTACGACGTGCCGCCGATCGCCATCGCGGTGGCCTGGATCACACGTCACCCGGCGGCGATGCAGGTCGTGCTCGGCACGACGACGCCCGAGCGCGTGAGCGGTGCCGCGCAGGGATCGGATGTCGCCCTCACCCGTGCCGAGTGGTACGAGCTGTTCCGCGCGGCGGGCTACCGCGTGCCCTGAGCCCACGACGCCGGGCCCCGAGCCCACCTGTCGTGAGCCCCCGGGGTGACACGACGATGCCCCGGGATCCAAGGGATCCCGGGGCATCGAAGGGGCAGGTCACCGATCGCCGGTGAACGCGTCCTTCACGTCGTCGCCGGCCTTCTTCATCTTGGCGCTGAACTGCTCGCCCTGGCCTTCGCGTTCGAGGCGCTCGTTGTCCGTCGCGTCTCCCACGGCCTCCTTGGCCTTGCCCTTCAGGTCTTCTGCGTTGTGCTTCATGTCATCTCCGACGCCCATGGGCATCTCCTTTCCTTGTGGGTTCAGTCCCTTGCGGGTCGAGGTCGTCGCCCGGCGGCGACGTCAGTAGCGTTCTCCGGCGAGTCCGACGCGGTCGACGCGACGGTGGTACCGCATGCCGGCCATGCCGCCCAGCACCGCTCCGGCGAGGGCGATGACGGCGGCGCCGACGGCGGTGAGGATGCCGGTGAGGGTGGCGGTGTCGGCGCTGACCGGGATGCGCGGGAAGATGTCGACGTTCGCGAGGATGTCCCACTGGCTGCCGGCGATCGCGGTGATGAGGGCGATGAGGATCGCGATGACGATCGCCCACAGCCAGACGGCGAGACCCTGCTTGGCACCGCTGAAGCGCGCCATGCGCCCGGCGACATATCCGCCGGCGAAGTAGGCGACGAAGAGCACGAGGGCGATCGCGATGGCGCCGATGACGGTGGCGCCGCCGAGGTTCTCGCTCGCCGCTTCGGCCGCGTCCTCCACGACCTCCGGGGCGGTGAGGCCCGTCGCAGCGCCGATCGCCGCGACGACGGCGGTCAGGAGCACGAGCGCTCCGAGGGCGGTGAGCCACCCGAAGAACGCGGAGCCGAACTTCATTCCGCCGAAGCGCTCCTTCTCGCGCTGGACGACGGTGTCGTGCAGCGAGCCCTCGCGGGCATCGGCGACACCGTCGCGGTCCCGGTCCACAGCCTGCGCGCGTACCGGCTCCCGATCGTCGCGGATGCCGTTGCCGTTCGCGTCGCTCCCCTGGTAGAGGGGGCGAGTGCGATCGTCGCCCGGATCACGCGGCGTTGCTGCGGTCGACCCGGGCGGAACGGTGTTCCGGTTCGGGTCCCGAGGATTGTCGGTGCTCATGCTGCGAACGTATGCCGCCGACCCGGTGCGACTCAGCCGGTTGCCAACTGCGCGCGCGAGGCGTAGCCTATGCGGCCCTCGCGCAGGGGCGTGGCCGGGCGCCGTCGGCGCGGAGCAGAATGGGCGGATGGACGCACCCTCCCCGCTCGCACGCACCGAGATGCCGCCGCCCACGTACGTCATGTCGGCGGAGGGATACCGGGTCGCGACGTACACCTGGGGTGAGCCGGATGCCGAGACCGTCCTGTGCGTCCACGGCTTCGCGTCGAGCTGCCGCGACAACTGGGTCGAGACCGGCTGGGTGCGCGCGCTCACCCGCGCGGGCTACCGGGTCGTCGGGGTGGACCAGCGCGGGCACGGCGCGAGCGACAAGCCGCACGACCCGCTCGCCTACTCGATGTCCGCGTTCGTGGCCGACCTCGTCGCTGTGCTCGACACCTACCTCGTCGACGGCGCCCGCTACGTGGGGTACTCACTGGGAGCGCGCGTCGGCTGGCAGCTGGCCGTCGACGCGCCCGAGCACGTGAGCCGCGCCGTGCTCGGCGGCATCCCCGACGGCCGCCCGCTGGGCCGGCTGCGCATCGAGCAGGCGCGGGCGTATGCCGAGCGCGGCATACCGGTCGAGGATCCGGTGACACAGAACTACGTGCGGCTGGCCGAGCGGGTGCGCGACAACGACCTGCGCGCCCTGATCGCGCTCGCCGAGGGCATGCGATTCGGCGACGCGGACCCGGATCCCGAGCGGCCGCCGCAGCAGCAGGTGCTGTTCGCGACCGGGTCCGAGGACGCCATCCTGCAGCGTTCCCGGGCGCTGGCGTCGACGGCGCCGCACGGGACGTTCGTCGAGATCCCGGGGCGGCACCACTTCAACACGCCGGGGTCCCGGGTGTTCCGAGAGGCGGCACTGGACTTCCTCTCTCCGTGAGCGGAGGACGCCGGCGGGCCCTGAGTCAGGCGACGGCCTGCGTCACGAGGTCGGTGATCCTCTTCTCCACGGCCGGTGTCCACGCGAGCACCGCGAAGCCCACGGGCCACATGTCGCCGTCGTCCAGGCGAGACGGCTCGTCGAAGTTGATCGTGGCGTAGCGCGTCTTGAACTTCGACGCCGGCTGGATGAACACCACCACCTTGCCGTCGGCATCGGCGAAGGCGGGGAACCCGTAGAACGTCTTGGGCACGAGGTCGGGCGCAGTCTCGGAGACGACCTTGTAGAAGCCCTCGGCCAGGACCCTGTCGGTGCCCTCGAGCTTGCCGATCGCCTCGAGCACCTGCTTCGTGCCCGCTTCCCGGCTCTTTCCGGCCTTCGCCTGGGCGCGCAGCTCCTTCGCGCGGTCCTTGACGGCTTCCCGCTCTTCCTGAGTCAGTCCGTCGGACGATGTCTTCCCAGCCATCTTGTTCTCCTTCATGTTCGTGGGGCCGCTTCGCGGCTCGTGATCCTCACGCTATGACGGGTGCCACCGCCCGCGCTTCTCCATTCCTGCCCGATCGGCCGAGTGTTGAACAGCGGGCGTTGCGCCCCTACCGTGAGGTGTCGACCCGAACCCAGGAGCACTCCCATGACCGCGCCCGCCGACATGCACCGGATCTCACCCGACACCACGCGCACCGTCGACGACGTGCTCGACTACGCCCGGCGGCGCGCGCTGTACCAGGACATTCCGCTGGACAAGCCCATGACACCGCGGGAGCTGCAGCGCCTGGCGTCCGGCTCGATCACCCCCGACGGCATCGGCGCGCGCCGCGCGATCGCCCTCTTCGAGAACGTCCTGGCGCCGGCGTGCGTGTCCACGGATCACCCCGGCTACCTCTCGTTCATTCCGTCGGCGCCGAGCAGGGCGTCGCTGGCCTTCGACCTCGTGGTGTCGGCATCCGCCATCTACGGAGGCTCGTGGATGGAGGGCGCCGGAGCCGTCTACGCCGAGAACGAGGTGCTGCACTGGCTCGCGCGGGAGTTCGGGCTCCCCGAGACCGCGGGCGGCGTGTTCGTGCAGGGCGGCACCGTCGGCAACCTCTCGGCACTGGTGACGGCGCGGGATGCCGCGCGCCGGCGACTCGTGGACGAGGGGCGCCCCGCGCCCGCGAGGTGGGTCGTCGTGTGCAGCGCCGAGGCGCACTCCTCGATCGCCTCGGCGGCGGCGGTCATGGACGTCGACATCGCGCCCGCCGCGGTCGACTCGGACGGACGCCTGCGCGCCGACGCGGTCGCGCGGGCGCTGGATGCCCACGGGGACGCCGTCTTCGCGGTCGTCGCGACCGCCGGCACGACCAACTTCGGGATCGTCGACGACATCGCCGGCGTCGGCGCGGTCGCGAAGGAGCGCGGCGTCTGGTTCCACGTCGACGGCGCGTACGGTCTCGCAGCGATGCTCGTGGAGCGCATGCGGCCGGCGTTCGCGGGTGTCGAGCTGGCCGACTCGGTCATCGTCGATCCGCACAAGTGGCTGTTCGCGCCGTTCGACGCGTGCGCCCTCATCTACCGCGAGCCGGCGCTGGCGCTCTCGGCCCACACGCAGAAGGCCGAATACCTCGACACGCTCACCGGCAAGCCGGACTGGAACCCGTCCGACCTCGCCGTCCAGCTCACCCGCCGGGCGCGAGGGCTGCCGCTGTGGTTCTCCCTCGCCACGCACGGCACCGCGCAGTACCGCGCCGCGATCGAGTACGGCATCGACCTCGCGCGGCGCATCGCCGACGAGATCGAGGGGCGCGACGGGCTCTCGCTCGTGCGCGATCCGCAGCTGTCGGTCGTGGTGTTCCGTCGGGACGGATGGTCGCTCGCGGACTACGCGGCGTGGTCGGAGCACCTCCTGGAGGAGCAGCTGGCCTTCGTGGTGCCGAGCTCCCACGCCGGCGAGCCGGTGCTGCGCTTCGCGATCATCTCGCCGCTGACGACGTTCGAGCTGCTCACCGAGATCCTCGACACGCTCGCGTGAGGCGCTGCCGCCCGCCCGCGCCCCGGATGCCTCCCGCCGGGAGCCACGTAGACTGGGTGCATCCGTTCTCGCTTCTGAGAACCCGCCGCCTCGCAGGATCACCGTGACCTCAGCCGATTCCCGCACGTTCGCCGTGCGGCACGTGCAGCTCGCACGTGCCGCCTTCGCGGCGCTCGCGGCGCTCATGATCACGTTCTCGCCCGACCACTCCGCCGGCGTCGGCGGCGCGGTCTTCAGCGGCTTCGCGATCGCCACCGGCCTGGTGCTCCTCGTCTCGGTCTGGCTCGTCTACCCCGCCGGACGCCGCTGGCCTGCCGCCGCGCTCGGCGGTGCGACGATCGTGGCCGGCATGGCCGCCGGCCTCTATCCGCTGCGCACCCCGACGGGCTTCTTCGCCATCGTCATCGTCTGGGCCCTCGTCAGCGGGGCGCTCGAGATCATCGCCGGCTGGCGCGGACTCACCGCGCGCGGCGAGCGGCGCGAGATCGCCCCCGGAGTCGCCGATGCCCGCCCCGCCGCCCCGGTCGGGCCGCGCTCGGAGAGCCGCGACGCCGTCGTCGTCGGAGCCGTCACCGTCCTGCTCGGCGCGGCCATGCTGTTCGTCCAGCCCGCGTACGCCCTGGACTACACGATCGAAGAGGCCCGCGCCACGTACACCCTCACCGGCGTGACGATCGGAGTGGGGCTTTTCGGCGCCTACGCCGCGATCGTCGCCGTCTACCTCGGGATCGCCGGGTTCTCCCCGCGCGCCGCAGCACCCGTCATCGCGGATGAGCCCGTATCCGCCGCCCCGACCCCGCAGAAGGACTCCGCGTGAGCCACGAAAGCCCCACCCGCCGCGACCTCATGAAGCCCCTCCAGCTGCTGGGGCTCGCCTTCGCGGCCGCGCTCTTCGCGGGCGTCGTGACGCTCGTGTCGATGGGCTTCTTCCAGCAGCGCACCGCCGAAGAGGCGCAGGCCGCCGTGATGACGGCGCTCGTCATCGCGGGCGTGAGCTTCATCGCCGTGCTGCTCATCGTCTCGCTCCTGCTGCTGGCCGTCGACCCCGCCCAGGTCACGAAGACGATCGACAAGCCCGTCCTGTTCGACGACGACACCGCCGACGGCGAGCAGGGGCAGAAACCGGATGCCGCGGCATCCGGCGATCCGAAGCCCTGACGCCGCCCCTGCCCGGGCCGCGGTCAGCGCAGCTCGTCGACCAGCCGCGAGGCCAGACCGTCGTAGGTCGACGGCGTGAGCGCGAGGAGGCGCTCCTTCGCCTCGTCGCCGATGTCGAGGCCGCGGACGAACTCGGCGAGCTCGGGGGCGCCCACGCGGCGGCCGCGGGTGAGGTCCTTCAGGAGCGCGTAGGGGTCGCTGATCTGCGAGCGGCCGGCCGCGATCTCGGCGCGCACCACGGTCTGGATGGCCTCGGCGAGCACCTCCCAGTTCGCGTCGAGGTCGGCCCGCAGCACGTCCTCGGCGAGCGAGATCTCCTTGAGGCCGCGCTGCAGGTTGTCGAGGGCGAGCAGCGAGTGACCGAGGGCGACGCCGATGTTGCGCTGCGTCGTGGAGTCGGTGAGATCGCGCTGCAGGCGGCTCGTGACGAGCGTCTGGGAGAGGGTCGACAGCAGCCCGCCCGAGATCTCGAGGTTCGCCTCGGCGTTCTCGAAGCGGATCGGGTTGATCTTGTGCGGCATCGTCGAGGACCCGGTCGCACCGGCGACGGGGATCTGGGTGAAGTACCCGATCGAGATGTACGTCCAGATGTCGGTGGCGAGGTTGTGCAGGATGCCGCCCGCGTGACGCACGCGGTCGTACAGCTCGACCTGCCAGTCGTGCGACTCGATCTGGGTCGTCAGGATGTTGAAGTCCAGCCCCAGGCCCTCGATGAAGGCCCGGGAGACCTCCGGCCAGTCCACGTCGGGAGCAGCCGAGAGGTGGGCCGACCACGTGCCCGTGGCGCCGGAGAACTTCGCGAGGTACTCGCCGCCGTCGATCTGGTCGGCGACGCGGGTGAGGCGCCAGGCGAACACGCCCAGCTCCTTGCCCATGGTCGAGGGGGTCGCCGGCTGGCCGTGCGTGCGCGAGAGCATCGCGGCGTCGCGGTGCCGCACGGCGAGCTCGGTGAGGGCGGCGATGACCTCGCGCAGCTTCGGCAGCCACACGCGCTGCACCGCGCGCTGCACCGTGAGCGCGTAGGAGGTCGAGTTGATGTCCTCACTCGTGCACGCGAAGTGGGTGAGCTCGGCGATGCCGTCGAGGCCCAGCGCCGACAGGCGGTCACGCACCAGGTACTCGATCGCCTTGACGTCGTGGCGGGTCACCGCCTCCTTCTCGGCGAGCCAGTCGATCTCGGCCTGGCCGAACTCGAGGTACAGGGCGCGCAGCCGGGCCTTGTCGCCGTCGGCGAGCGGAGAGGTGCCGAACAGCGAGCGGTCGGTGAGGGCGATCAGCCACTCCACCTCGACCTCGACGCGGGCGCGGTTGAGTCCCGCCTCGGAAAGGTACTCGCCGAGCTCGCCGACCGCGGGCCGGTATCGGCCGTCGAGGGGGCTCAGGGGCTGGGGCGGCAGAGAGGTCACGGTGGCTCCCGTCGATCACGTCGAAGGCGACCTTCGCGCCGACGTCAGGGCGCCGGGCGGATCGCGGGTTCGAGTTGCCGGAAGAGCGCCCGGCTCGCACTCTCGATCATACCGAGCACCTCGTCGAACATTCCGGGCCCGGCATAGTACGGGTCCGGCACGTCGAGGGTCGGGGCGGCCGCGTCGAACGACATCAGCAGCGCGATCTTGTCGGCGTCGGCCTCGCTGCGCGCCCAGCCCCGCAGGATGCGCTCGTGGCTGCGGTCGAGAGCGACGATGAGGTCGCTGCGCGTGAAGTCGCCGTGGGTGAACTGCCGGGCGCGGTGGTGCGTGCCGTCGTAGCCCGCGCGGTGGAGCGCGTCGATCGTCCGCTGATCGGCGCGCTCGCCGACATGCCAGTCGCCCGTGCCGGCGCTCGTCGAGGCCACCCGGGACCCGAAGCCCGAGGCATCCGCGTATCCCCGGAAGACCACCTCCGCCATCGGAGAGCGGCAGATGTTGCCGGTGCATACGAAGACGACGCGGAAGGGCGCCACGTCGCTCGCGGTCATGGGTTCCATTCTGGACCGAGCCGACACCGAACGTTAAGGATCTCTCCTTCCGGACTCTTCCCGTGAGGGATGCCCCTCGCCTAGCTTTGCAGTCAACGGGCGGGCGACCGGCCTGCCCGTGTTCTCATACGCGGCCACCAGACCGCGCGATGCCCGTGGAGGTTCCGTGTCCCCATCACCCCGCAGACTCCCCGCCGCGCTCGCGGCCGCCGCGCTGGCAGCGACAGGCATCGTGGCCTTCGCCGCGCCCGCCGCCGCGGCAGACGGAGACCTGCTGATCAGCGAATACGTCGAAGGATCGTCCAACAACAAGGCCATCGAGATCTACAACCCATCGGACGCCGCGGTGGATCTCGAGGCCGCCGGCTACCAGCTTCGGCAGTACTCGAACGGCGGTGCGACCGCCGGCCTCACGATCAACCTGATCGGGACCGTCGCGCCCGGCGACGTGTTCGTGCTGGCGCACGGCGCCGCCGTTGAGGCGGTCCGCAACGCCGCCGACCAGCTCACCGGCACCACGACGGGCCTCTTCAACGGCAACGACGCGCTGGCGCTGGTCAAGGGCGGTTCCGCGGTCGACGTCTTCGGACAGATCGGCCTCGACCCCGGCGTCGCGGGCTGGGGGGCGGGAACATCCACCGCGACGACCAACAACACCCTGCGCCGCAGCGCGGATGTCTGCGTCGGCGACCCGGACGGCGGCGACGCGTTCGACCCCTCCGCCGGGTGGACCGGCCATGGTCAGGACGCTTTCGACGGTCTCGGCAGCCACACCGCGAACTGCGGCGGTGAGCCTCCCGCCGCGCGCGTGGTGATCAACGAGTTCTCAGCCGACACCACGGGCACGGCCGACGTCGAGTACGTCGAGCTGCTCGCGAGCCCCGCGACGACCGACCTGTCGGCGTACCGCGTGCTCGAGATCGAGGGCGACTTCAGCGGCACGGCGACCGGCACGGTCGACGAGGTCATCTCGTTCCCGGCGGCCGACGCGTCGGGGCGCAGCCTCGCAACGCTCGCCGGCGGCGCGCTGGAGAACGGCACGGTCAGCCTCCTGCTGGTGATCGGCACCTTCCCCGCCGTCGGGACCGACATCGACACCGATGACGACGGCGTCATCGACGACGGCCTCGGCTTCACCGTGGTGGACGCCGTCGCGGTGAAGGACGCCGACACGGACCTCGCATACGGCGGCGTCGTGCTCGGCGTCTCGTACGACGGCCTTGCCTTCGATCCGGGCGGGGCCTCCCGCATCCCGGACGGCACCGACACGAACGCGCCGGCCGACTGGGTGCGCAACGACTTCGACCTCGCCGGGTACCAGGGCACGGCCGGCACCCCCGTCTTCGGGGAGGCGTTCAACACCCCGGGTGCCGCCAACGGAGCCGTTCCGCCGCCCCCGCCGATCGAAGCGGGCTGCGACCTGGAGCTGGTCCCCATCGGATCGGTGCAGGGTTCGGGCGCGGCCTCCGAGCGCGACGGCGACAGCCTGCGCGTGACGGGCACTGTCGTCGGCGACTTCCAGACGGGTGGCTTCGACGGGTTCTACGTCCAGGACGCGGGCGACGACCTCGCCGGCACCTCGGACGGGATCTTCGTGTACTTCCCCGGCGGGCCCGAGGTCTCGGTCGGCGACGTGGTCAACGTGGCGGGCGAGGTCGACGAGTTCTTCGGCCTCACGCAGATCAAGGCCGTCGACCTGGAGGTCTGCGCGACCGGTCAGACGCTGCCCGAGGCCGTCGAGCTGACGCTGCCGGCCACCCCGGAGCAGCGCGAGGCGCTCGAGGGCATGTACGTGACCCTGCCGCAGCAGCTGGCGATCGGCGAGACGTTCGACTTCGGGCGCTTCGGCACGATCAGCCTGACGCTCGGCCGCCAGTATCAGCCGACCGGGCTCTACGACGCGGGCTCGGCGGAGGCGATCGCGCTCGCCGGGAAGAACGCCGCCGAGAGCATCGGCGTGGACGACGGGCGCAGCATCCAGAATCCCGACCCGGCGATCCACCCGAACGGCGAGGAGTTCACCCTGGCGAACACCTTCCGCAGCGGCGACCTCGTCGAGAACACCACCGGCGTCCTCGACTACCGCTTCGACACGTGGGGCGTGCAGGCCACGCAGGGCGCCGACTTCGAGGTCGGCAACCCGCGTCCCGAGGCACCGGAGGTCGGCGGCGAGCTGAAGATCGCGAGCTTCAACGTGCTCAACTACTTCACGACGCTCACGGGCTCCGATGCGCGCGGCGCGAACGACCCGGTGGAGTTCGAGCGGCAGGAGGCGAAGATCGTCACGGCGCTGGCCGAGATCGACGCCGACGTCTTCGGACTCATCGAGATCGAGAACAACGGCACGGCGGTCGCGACCCTCACCGAGGCCCTCAACGAGCGCATCGGCGAGGACGTCTACGACTATGTCGACACCGGCGTGATCGGGGACGACGTCATCACCACGGCGCTCATCTACAAGCCCGCGTCGGTCACGCCCGACGGCGAGCACCAGCTGATGGACCAGTCCGTCGACGCGCGCTGGCTGGACGAGTACAACCGTCCGGGCCTGACGCAGACCTTCGTGGACGCCGAGGGTGCGAAGGTCACCGTCGTGGTCAACCACCTGAAGTCCAAGGGCTCCGACTGCAACGACGTCGGCGATCCGACGGACCCGAACGGCCAGGGCAACTGCAACGGCGTGCGCACCCAGGCGGCGGCGGCGCTCGCCGACTGGCTCGCGACCGACCCGACGGGTGCCGGCGCCGGGCGCGAGCTCATCATCGGCGACCTGAACGCCTACGCCCAAGAGGACCCCATCCAGGTGCTCACGCAGGCCGGGTACACCGACCTGCTGGCGGAGTTCCAGGGGACGGATGCCTACTCGTACGTGTTCGACGGGCAGCTCGGCTACCTCGACTACGCGCTGGCGGGTCAGGACGTGCTGGACGAGGTCACCGGGGCGGCGACGTGGAACGTCAACGCCGATGAGGCGAGCCTCATCGACTACGACATGACGTTCAAGGCGGACGCGCAGGACGCCATCTACGCGCCGGACGCCTACCGGTCGAGCGATCACGACCCCGTGATCGTCGGCCTCTCCCTGACGCCCCCGGACGTGACGCCGCCCACCATCGACGTCGATGCCGACCCGTCGTTCATCCTGGCGCCGAACAACAAGATGCGCACCATCGAGTTCGACGTCGACGCCGCCGATGATCGCGGCGACGTCACGGTGGAGCTCACCGCGGTGACCGCGACGGGCTCCGACCGCGCCGAGTGGGAGATCACGGGCGATCGCACCGTCGAGGTCAAGGCGGTCAACGGCACCGTCTACGAGTTCACCTGGACGGCGACGGATGCCGCGGGCAACACCGCGACCGACACCGCCATCGTGGTCGTGGGCCTGAAGGGCCTCCTTCCGCAGCGGTGACCCCGTCGCGGGGATGCCACCCCGCGTGCGTGACCGGGAGGGGCGTCGTCCGTCGGGACGGCGCCCCTCCTCCCCATCCGGTGAGAGGGCCGCGCTCTGCACGGATCCCCGGCGGCGCGCTCCGCGGGCCCGCCTCTCCCGTGACGATCGAGGGGTGACAGTTCCACCGGCCGCCGGCTCGTCGGCCTCCCGTCTGCAGTCCGTCGCCGGTGCGCTCTCCCGCCTCATCGACCGGATCGCGGATGCCTCTCTCGTCGCGCGGGGACTGGCCGACGCCGTCGACTGGCAGGCACGGGCGGCGCGCGTGTTCCACGACCGCGCCACCGTCTGGGCGGGCGATGTCTCGGGACTCGCGTGCGTGGCCGAGACGGTGCGGCTCGACGTCCTGCGTGCACGGGATCGTGCCGCGTTCGCGGAGGCCCTGCCGGGTCTGCCGCTCACCGCGGAGCACCCGTGAGCGGCGCGCCGTCGGCGGACGGGCCGTGGGACCCGGAACGGGCGGTGCGGGTCGACTCGATGGACCCGTACGGGGGTCTCATCAGCGTGCTGGGCGAGAGCTGGCCCCGCACCGACCGGGGCCTGCAGCTCCAGGCGGGCGGCGCCGTCGCCGTCGACACCGCGACGCTCCGTGCCGCCGCCGAGCGGTTCGCGCACGCCGACGCCGAACTGGAGGAGATCGCGGCGACACTGGCCGGGCTGCGGCGGGAGCTGCGGAGCGAGCCCGCGCACACCGGCGACGCCGAGCTGTCGGCATCCGTCCTCTCCTCGAGGATCGAGGCCGCACAGGCGGAGGCGCGGCGGATCGCCGGGGCGCTGCGCGACGCTGCGCTCGCTTACGAGATGGTCGAGATCCAGGCCGAGCACCGCGCCGCCGTGCTGGCAGGGGACGCCCTTCGGGCAGAGCGGCTGGACGCGCGGTTGAGCGCGCTGGTCGCCGCGCATCCGGGCGCCTGGCGCACGGCGCTCGGCGCGGAGTTCGAGCGGGCCGTGCTGTGGCCGTCCGAGCTGGTTCGGCAGGCGACGCAGTGGGGCGTCGCGGTGGGCGGCACGGTGAGCGAGCCGGGGGCGGCCGTGCTCGGCGCGGGCATGGGTCTCCTCACGCTCGGCGGCGCCGCGTTCGTCGGGTTCGCGGGCACCGGCCGGCTGTCGCGGGATGCCCGCCTCACGGGCACGGCCGGCCCGGTGGCGCTGCGGACCGTGCCCCCCGCCGCGCCGAGCGGCGGGCCGCCGCTCGCGCCGGGCGCCGGGCCGCCGCTCGCGGCGGGTGCCACCGCGACGCCCGGGGCATCCGCCGTCGGGGCGCCCACCGTCGCGGCACCCCCGGGGAACGGAGCCGCCGGGGCCGTGCGCGTTCCGCCCGCCGGACCGGTGGTCGCTCCGCAGAGCCTCGTCGCGGTGACCGAGCGGATGCCGGGAGCCGGCGACGCCCGCGTGCGGGTCGAGCGCTACACGATGCCGGACGGCGGCAGGCAGTTCGCGGTCTACGTCGCCGGCACCCAGTCGCTCGCGCTCGGCGGAAACGACCCGTGGGACAACGCGTCCAACGCGCAGCTCTACGCCGGACAGACGTCGGACTCGTACGCGGCCACCGAAGCGGCGCTTCAGGCGGCCGGGGCGCGGGAGGGCGACGTCGTGCACGCGTTCGGCCACTCGCAGGGGGCGATGATCGCCGGGCACCTGGCGCTCGAGAGCGGCTACGACGTGCGCACCCTCGTCTCGCTCGGCTCGCCGGTGGAGGCCGATGTCGGCGACGGGACGCTGAGCGTCGCGCTGCGCCACACCGACGACCCCGTCGCGGCGCTCGCGGGAGGCGGGCACGGCGAGGGCGTCGGGGCGCCGGGCAGCTTCGTCGCCGAGCGCGTCGCCGACCCGGACGCCGGTCTCGACGATGCGCGCGCCCCGGCGCATCGGCTCAGCGCGTACGCCGAGACGGCGGCGCTCGTGGACGCCTCCACCGATCCGCGCGTCGACACGCTGCGCGCGGTGTTCGCCGACCTCGGCCGCGCCGACACGGTGGCGGTGACCGAGTACGCGGCCACGCGGGGCTCAGCGGGCGGGGTCAGTCCTTCTTCGGGCGGAGGATGATGCCGAAGACCCAGTTGATGAGGGTGATGATGATGGCCGCCAGCACACCCCACCAGAAGTCCTCGACGCGCAGGCCCCAGCTCCACCAGCTGGTGAGCCACGCCGTCAGCCACAGCAGGAACGCGTTGATGAGGAGGCCGATGAGACCCAGCGTGAGGATGTAGAGCGGGAACGCCAGCACCTTGATGACGGTGCCGATGATCGTGTTCACCAGGGCGAAGATCGCCGCGACGATGAGGTAGGTGAGCACGACCTGCAGGGTGTCGCCCGGCGCGAACGGGATGACGGTGACCTGGAGCGCGGGGATCAGGGTGACGACCCAGATCGCGAACGCGTTGACGACGACGCGGATGAGGAAGCCCATAGTGCGCCCAGTCTTCCACGACACCTCGCGGCGGCCAACGGTTCGCGGCGGGGTCCTCTCCGGCAGACGCGGAGCGGTCGCCGCTCGTAGACTCGGGGCGTGACCGACGCTTCCGACATCCCCGTCCGCGTGCGCCCGGAGGTGGCCGCGCTCCCCCCGTACAAGCAGGGCAGGCAGGCGGGCGCCGAGGCGTACAAGCTCTCCAGCAACGAGAACCCGTTCGATCCACTGCCGGGCGTGCTGCAGCGCGTGCAGTCGGCGACGGCCTTCAACCGGTATCCGGATGCCACGGCCGCACGCCTGCGGGAGCGCCTGGCCGAGCGGTTCGGCGTGGGCACCGACGCGGTGCACGTCGGGGCCGGCAGCGTCTCGATCCTCGCGCAGCTGGTGCAGGCGACCTCCGGCCCCGGGGACGAGGTGATCTACGCGTGGCGGTCGTTCGAGGCCTACCCGTGGCTCGCGGTCGTCTCCGGCGCGACACCCGTCCAGGTGCCGCTCGCCGCGGGCGCCCGTCACGACCTCGACGCGATGGCGGCGGCCATCACCGACCGCACCCGCGCCGTCCTGGTGTGCAGCCCGAACAACCCCACCGGGCCGGTCGTCACGCAGGCGGAGTTCGACGCCTTCGTCGCGCGCGTCCCCCGCGACGTGCTGGTCATCCTCGACGAGGCCTACGCCGAGTTCGTCACCGACCCCGACGCCGTCGACGGCGCCGCCGTCCTGGCCCGGGGCGAGAACCCCAACGTCGTCGTGCTCCGCACCTTCTCCAAGGCCTACGGCCTGGCCGGCCTGCGCATCGGCTACGCCGTCGGCCACCCGAGGATCCTCGACGCCGCCAGGACGACCGCCATCCCGCTGTCGGTGACCGCCCACGCCGAGGAGGCGGCGCTGGCGAGCCTCGACGCCGAGGCCGAGCTCCTCCAGCGCGTAAGGGTCATCGCCGAGCGCCGCGACCGCCTCGCCGAGGAGCTGCGCGCCGCGGGCTGGGAGGTCCCGGCCGCGCAGGGCAACTTCGTCTGGCTTCCCGCCGGCGACGAGACCGCCGCCTTCGCCACCGCTTTCGAAGAGGGCGGCCTGATCGTCCGCCCGTTCGCGGGTGACGGCATCCGGATCTCTGTCGGCGAGGAGGAGTCTGTCGAGAAGGTCCTAGGAATTGCGGCATCCGTTGTGAAGAACCTCCCGGAAGGGCACGCGGGGGCGCGGGCTAGCGTGGAACGGTGACCCCGCCTGAAGATTCGGTGACGACCGACGCCGCGGCGCCGGCCGAAGATCCCGCCATCGTCCGCTTCCTCCGCGCGGACGGGACCTTCGCGCCCACGCCCGCCGCCGAGCCCTACCGGGACGCGGTCGACGGCCTCGCCGACGCCGACCTCGAGACGTTCTACCGCGACATGGCGGTCATCCGCGCGTTCGACGTGCAGGCGACCAATCTGCAGCGCCAGGGACAGCTCGCCCTCTGGCCGCCGAGCTACGGCCAGGAGGCCGCGCAGGTCGGGTCCGCACGGGCGGCGCGGACGCAGGATCACATCTTCCCGTCCTACCGTGAGCACGTCGTCACCAAGATCCGCGGCGTCGATTTGATCGACATCATCCGCGTGATGCGCGGACTGACGCACGGCGGGTGGGACCCGACCGACCCCAAGAACGGCAACACCCACATCTACACGCTCGTGCTCGGCTCGCAGACGCTGCACGCGACAGGCTTCGGCATGGGTCTCGTCTTCGACGGCCGCTGCGGCACCGGCGACGCCGACCGCGACGAGGCCGTCATCGTCTACTACGGCGACGGCGCCTCGAGCCAGGGCGACGTGCACGAGGCCATGGTCTTCGCCGCGAGCTATCAGACGCCCGAGGTCTTCTTCCTGCAGAACAACCAGTGGGCGATCTCGGTGCCGGTCTCGACGCAGTCGCGCTCGCCGCTGTACAAGCGCGGCGCGGGCTATGGGATGCCGAGCACGCTGATCGACGGCAACGATGTGCTGGCGAGCTGGGCGGTCACGCGCGCCGCGCTCGACGACGCGCGCGCCGGCGGCGGGCCGCAGGCGATCGAGGCGATGACCTACCGCCTGGGCGCGCACACGACGAGCGACGATCCCACGAAGTACCGCCCATCGAGCGAGGAGGAGGCATGGCGCCGCCGCGACCCCCTCGCGCGCATGAGGGCCTTCCTCCTCGCCCGCGGGGCGTCGGAGGCGTTCTTCGCCGACGTGGACGCGGAGGGTGCGGCTCTCGCCGACGACATCCGCACGCGCACCAACGCGCTGGGCGGACTCGAGCCCGACCAGCTGTTCGCCCACGTGTATTCCGAGCCCCACCCCCTCATGGCCGAGCAGCGCGAGTGGCTCGCCGGGTACGAGGCATCCTTCGAAGGAGGCGCATCGTGACCGACACCGACATCCGGACGACGAGCGCGACGGACGCCGACGCAGCCCCGGCCGTCCAGACGATGCCGCTCAGCCGGGCCATCAACGCCGGCCTGCGCGCGTCCCTCGCCGGCAGCGACCGCGTGCTCCTGATGGGCGAGGACATCGGCAAGCTCGGCGGCGTCTTCCGCATCACCGAAGGGCTGCAGGCCGAGTTCGGCGAGCGGCGCGTGATCGACAGCCCGCTCGCCGAGTCCGGACTCGTCGGCACCGCGATCGGGCTGGCACTGGCCGGCTTCCGCCCGGTCGTCGAGATCCAGTTCGACGGATTCGTCTTCCCCGCGTTCGACCAGATCACCTCGCAGCTGGCGAAGATGACGAACCGTCTCGAGGGCGCGGTGCAGATGCCCGTCGTGATCCGCATCCCCTACGGCGGGCACATCGGTGCCATCGAGCACCACCAGGAGAGCCCCGAGGCGTACTTCACGCACACCCCGGGCCTGCGCGTCGTGAGCCCGTCGACGCCGAACGACGGCTACTGGATGATCCAGGACGCGATCGCCTCGGCCGACCCCGTCATCTTCCTCGAGCCCAAGAGCAAGTACTGGCAGAAGGGCGAGGTCGACACGTCGGCCCGCGCGCTGCCGCTGCACGCGTCGCGCATCGTCCGCCGCGGCACCGACGTCACGCTCGTCGGCCACGGCGCCATGGTGACGACGATGCTGCAGGCCGCCGTGCTCGCCGAGGCCGAGGGCACCAGCATCGAGGTCGTCGACCTGCGCTCGCTGTCGCCCGTGGACTACGGGCCGATCCTCGACTCGGTGCGGCGCACCGGCCGCATGATCTACGCGCAGGAGGCGCCGGGCTTCACGTCGCTCGGCTCAGAGGTGGCGGCGACCGTGATGGAGCGCGCGTTCTATGCGCTCGAGGCTCCGGTGCTGCGCGTGTCGGGGTTCGATGCCCCGTTCCCCCCTGCCAAGCTCGAGGGCTCCTACCTGCCCGACGCCGACCGCATCCTCGAGGCCGTCGACCGGTCCCTCGCCTACTGACCCCCACCCTCGCCTCCTTCCCGATGGCCGGCCTCCCCTGCGAGTGAAGTGACGGGATGCCGCGAAAGGACACCGCATGAGCACCCAGACGTTCGTCCTCCCCGATGTCGGTGAAGGTCTGACCGAGGCCGAGATCGTCCAGTGGCGCGTGGCCCCCGGCGACGCGGTCGCGGTCAACGACGTCCTCGTCGAGATCGAGACCGCCAAGTCCCTCGTCGAGCTGCCGTCGCCCTTCGCGGGAACCGTCGGTGAGCTGCTCGCGGCCGAGGGCGAGACGGTCGAGGTCGGCGCCGCCATCATCACCATCGCCCCCGGCGCGGGGACGGATGCCTCCGGCCCGGCGACCGTCGGGCAGTCCGAGCACGGCGGCCCCGCCGCGCCGGCGCCCGATGCCGGCGAGGGTGCGGTGCTGGTCGGCTACGGCACCGGCGGACACGTCCAGTCGCGGCGCGCGAAGCGCGCGGTGCCGGCGGAGCAGCGGGTCGCGGCATCCGTCGGCGTGATCGCGAAGCCCCCGATCCGCAAGCTCGCCCGCGACCTCGGCGTCGAGCTCGGCGCCGTCACGCCCAGCGGCCCGGCCGGCGAGGTGACGCGCGACGACGTCGTGCGGCACGCGTCGCAGGCGAGCGTCTTCCGCAACATCGAGACGCCCGAGTGGGGCGACGTGCGCGAGGAGACCATCCCGATCCCTGCTCCCGCGGCGGCCACGGCGCCGGCCGCGCACCAGGCCCCGGCGCCGGCGGCTCGGCCGGCTCAGGACTCGGGCGACAGCCGCGAGGAGACCATCGCCGTCAAGGGCGTGCGCAAGGCCACGTCGTCGGCGATGGTGCAGTCCGCCTACTCGGCGCCGCACGTGTCGGTGTGGACCGACGTCGACGCCACCCGCACGATGGAGCTCGTCAAGCGGCTCAAGGCGTCGCCCGACTTCGCCGACGTCAAGGTGTCGCCGCTGCTGATCATGGCGCGCGCCGTGATCTGGGCGGCCCGCCGCACGCCGATGGTCAACGCCGCGTGGGTCGACGCCGAGGGCGGCGCCGAGATCCGGGTGCGCCGCTACGTGAACCTCGGGATCGCCGCCGCCACGCCGCGTGGCCTCCTCGTCCCCAACATCAAGGACGCGCAGGACCTTTCGATGCGCGATCTGGCCCGGGCGCTCGAGAAGCTCACCCTCACGGCGCGCGACGGCAAGACCACCCCGGCCGACCAGCAGGGCGGCACCATCACGATCACGAACATCGGCGTCTTCGGCATGGATGCCGGCACCCCGATCATCAACCCCGGCGAGGCCGGCATCGTCGCCCTCGGCACCATCCGCCAGAAGCCGTGGGTCGTCGACGGCGAGGTCCGCCCGCGGTGGGTCACGACCGTGGCCGGCTCGTTCGATCACCGCGTGGTCGACGGCGACGGGATGTCGCGGTTCATCGCGGACGTCGCCTCCATCCTCGAGGAGCCCGCGCTGCTGCTCGACTGACGATGACGCCGCTCGCCGGAGCGATTTGAGAACGATTCTCATTACCCTTACGCTGGAGGGCATGACCTCCCTGCGACGTTCCCTGCCCGTGCTCGGCCTGGCGGCGGCATCCGCTCTCGTGCTCGCCGGATGCGCGAGCGGGCAGACAGCGGGCAGCGCCGAGGGCGGCGACGCCGCTGACGGGCGACTCTCGGTCGTCGCGTCGACCGACGTGTACGGCGAGATCGCGTCGCAGGTCGGCGGCGACCTGGTCGACGTGACGTCGATCGTGACGAACGCGTCGCAGGACCCCCACTCCTTCGAGCCCAGCGCCCGCGACCAGCTCACCGTGTCGAAGGCCGACCTCATCGTCGAGAACGGCGGCGGCTACGACGCGTTCATCGACGCGCTCATCGACTCCAGCGGCAGTGAGGCGCCGGTCGTCACGGCGGTCGAGCACTCGCACGACTGGCCCGAGAACGAGGGCCACGAGGCCGAGGGCGCCGACGCGGAGACCGAGGGCGCCGACGACGCCGAGGCCGACGACCACGGTCACGAGCACGACCACGTCGAGGGCTTCAACGAGCACGTCTGGTACGACCCGCACACCGTCGCGCACGTCGCGGCGGCGATCGCCGAGGAGCTCGCCGCGCTGAGCCCCGACGATGCCGAGACCTTCGCCGCGAACGCGGAGGCCTTCGGGGCCGAGGTCGAGCAGCTCGAGGCCTCGCTCTCGGACATCGGCGCCGCCCACGCGGGAGAGCAGGTGTTCGTCACCGAGCCGGTGCCCGTGTACCTCGTGCAGGCGGCCGGCCTGGAGAACGCCACGCCGGACGCCTTCAGCGAGGCCGTTGAGGAGGGGCAGGATGTCGCCCCGGCGACGCTGCTGGAGTCCCTCGGGCTGCTGCGCGACGGCGGCGTGCGCGTCGTCATCACCAATACGCAGACGGGCGGCGCCGAGACGCAGCAGATGGTCGACGAGGCCGAGACGCTCGGGATCCCGGTGATCGCGTTTTCGGAAACGCTGCCGGAGGGGGAGACTTACATCTCGTGGATGCAGGCGAACAGCGAGGCGCTCAGCGCGGCGCTGGACGCGTGACCCCCGCCTCGCCGGCGGTCGGGCGTCCGGTCGTCCTCAGCGTCCGCGACGCCGCCCTGCAGCGCGGCGACCGCGAGCTGTGGTCGGGGCTCGACCTCGACGTCCACGCCGGCGAGCTGGTCGCGGTGCTCGGCCCCAGCGGCTCGGGCAAGACGACGCTGCTGCGGGCCATCCTCGGCCTCGAATCCCTCTCGTCGGGCGAGATCGCGGTCGAGGGCGCGCCGGTGACCCGCCGGGGCAACCGTCGCATCGGCTACATCCCCCAGGCGCGCCCGCTGCCGCCCGACACGTCGCTGCTCGGCCGCGACCTCGTCACGCTCGGCGTCGACGGCCACCGGTTCGGCCTGCCCCTTCCGCGCCGCGGCGACCGCGCCCGCGTCGACGCCCTGATCGACGCGGTCGGCGCCCGCGGGTTCGCCGACCGGCCCGTCGGCCTGCTCTCCGGCGGCGAGCAGCAGCGACTGCGCGCCGGGCAGGCGCTCGCCGACGACCCGCGCCTGCTGCTGTGCGACGAGCCCCTCACGAGCCTCGACCTCGCGAACCAGCAGGCGGTGATCGGGCTCATCGACCGGCATCGCCGGGAGAAGGATGCCGCGGTCCTGCTGGTGACGCACGACATCAACCCGCTGCTGGGCAAGGTCGACCGCATCCTGTACATCGCCAACGGCCGATTCACCCTCGGGACGCCGCAGGAGGTGCTGCGCTCGGACGTGCTGACCGCGCTCTACGGCGCGCACGTGTTCGTGCTGCGCGCGGGCGACCGGCTCGTCGTCGTGGGTGCACCGGACGCCGAGGCATCCCACCACCACCACGAGGCGCACGCATGAACTGGGACGACATCGCCGACGCGATGTTCGGGGGTCTGCCGTTCTACGGCGAGATCCTCGCGCTGGTGGCGAACTCGGTGTGGGCGGGCGCCGTGCTCGGGCTCGTCGGCGGGCTCATCGGCGTCTTCGTCATGCAGCGCGACATGGCGTTCGCGGTGCACGGCATCAGCGAGCTGTCGTTCGCGGGCGCCGCCGCCGCCCTCCTCATCGGATGGGACGTCGTGACGGGGTCGATCGTCGGGTCGCTCGTCGCCGCCGCCCTCATCGGCGTGCTGGGGGCGAAGGCCCGCGACCGCAACTCGATCATCGGCGTGCTGATGCCGTTCGGGCTGGGCCTCGGCATCCTGTTCCTGTCGCTCTACGACGGCCGCAGCGCCAACCGCTTCAGCCTGCTCACCGGTCAGATCGTGTCGGTGCAGACCGGCCAGCTCGGCTGGCTGATCGGCATCGGCGCCGTCGTGCTGCTCGGCCTGCTGCTCATCTGGCGCCCCCTGCGGTTCGACTCGCTCGATCCGCAGTCCGCCGCCGCGCGGGGCGTGCCCACGACGGCCGTGTCGCTGGCCTTCATGCTGCTGCTCGGCCTCATCGTCGCCGTCGCCGTGCACATCATCGGCGCGCTGCTGGTGATGGCGCTGCTGGTGACCCCGGCGGCCGCGGCCATGCGCGTCGCGTCCGGACCGCTGTCGGTCCCGCTGCTGTCGGCGCTGTTCGGGTTCGTGTCGGCGGTGGGCGGGATCCTCCTCGCGATCATGGGCACGCTTCCGGTCAGCCCCTACATCACGACGATCTCGTTCGCCATCTACGTGGTGTGCCGCGTGGTCGGCGCCCGCCGCGACCGCGTCACGCGGGCGGCCGTGGGCGCCGGGTCCCGGTGACCCGTGTCCGGCTCGCGCTCAGGACCCGCCGGTAGACTCGCCCCCATGGCCCAGCGCAACACGTGGCAGCGCGAACGCGTGCGCGAAGCCCTCTCCGACGCCAGAGGCTTCGTCAGCGCGCAGTCGCTGCACGCGACCCTCCGCGGCGAGAACACCGGCATCGGTCTCGCGACGGTGTACCGCGCGCTGGCCGGCCTCGCCGCCCAGGGCGAGGCCGATTCGCTGCAGAGCCCCGAGGGCGAATCGCTCTACCGCGCCTGCACGAGCACGGGCCACCACCATCATCTGATCTGCCGCTCCTGCGGGCTGACCGTCGAGATCGAGGCGACGGACGTCGAGCAGTGGGCCAAGCGCACCGCCGAGCGCCACGGATTCCGCGACGCCGAGCACGTCGTCGACATCTTCGGGCTCTGCGGGTCGTGCGCCGCGACCCGGGACGCAGAGCGTGACGCGGACTGAGCCTCAGTCCCGGCAGGCGCAGCGGTCCCCCGGCACGCCGGTCCCGCGGCGCACTCCGGTGACCGCCCGTCTCGAGCCGACGCCGCAGGCGCGCGCCCTGCTGTGGATCGGCGTGGGCGTCGCCGTGGTGGCCGGGCTGTTCCTCATCGACTGGCTCGCCCCGGCGCTGTTCCCCGCACCCCTCCCCACACGGGCGCAGGACGGGCTGACGCTCGCCATCAGCGTGCTCATCGAGTCGCTGCCGTTCGTGGCGCTCGGCGTGGTGCTGTCGATCGTCGTGCAGGTGTGGGTGCCGCCGGGTGTGATCGAGCGATGGATGCCGCGACGCGGGTGGGCCCGCCGGGCCGTGCTGTCGCTGCTCGGCATGATCGTGCCGGTGTGCGAATGCGGCAACGTGCCGTTCGCCCGCGGTCTGCTGATGCGCGGCTTCTCCGTCTCGGAGACCCTCACGTTCCTGATCGCGGCGCCGATCGTGAACCCCATCGTGATCATCACGACGCATCAGGCGTTCGGCTTCAGCGACGGCATCCTCGTCGCGCGCCTGCTGGGCGGGTACGCGATCGCGAACCTCATCGGCTGGCTGTACTCGCGGCATCCGTCTCCCGACGCTCTGCTCACCGACCGCTTCCGCGACACGTGCGAGCTCGTGCTCCACGAGCCGGGCGGCAAGTGGCGGCGCACCCTGGCGCAGTTCGTCATCGAGCTGCGTGCGGTCATGCCGGCGCTCGTCATCGGCTCGGCGCTCGCCGGAGCCGTGCAGGTGCTCATCCCGCGCGAGGCGCTGCTCGCGATCGGGGCCAACCCCGCGCTGTCGATCGTGGCGATGATGGCCCTGGCCATGGTGGTGTCGATCTGCTCCAACGTCGACGCGTTCTTCGCGCTGTCGTTCGCCTCGACCTTCACGCCCGGGTCGATCGTCGCGTTCCTGCTGGTCGGGCCACTCGTCGACGTGAAGATGCTCGCGCTGCTGCGCACGACCTTCACGTGGCGCACGCTCGGCGGGATCGTCGTCGTCGTGGTGCTGTCCGCCTTCGCGATCGGGACGGCGGTGAACCTCCTTGCGTAAGACGGAGTGGGTCGCCACGCGGTGGCTCGGTGTGGGCCTGGCCGCGGTGCTGGCCGTGGTCACGATCTCGCTGGCGGTCACCGGACGCCTCGGGCTGTACATCAACCCCGACTCGACGTGGTTCGCGGTGTCGATGGCGATGGTCGTGCTCGTCGGCACGGTCGCGTCGTTCGCGCTGCCGCTCGGCGCGGAGGCCGACCACGGGCACGACCACGCGCCCGCGGGCGCCGGCCCTGCGCACGCCGGTGAGCGAGCGGCCGCGACGGAGTCGGAGATCTCGACGCTCATCCTCCGCCATCGGGACGCCCAGCCCGATCCGGAAACGACTCGCGGCGACCGCCACGGCGCGCACGGGCACGACGACCACGTCCACCGCAGCCACCCCCTGGCGGTGGCGGCGACCGCGGTCGGCGGTATCGCCGCGTCCGGCGTCGTCGTGCTGACCCTCGTGCTGCCCCCGGCCTCGTTGAGCGCCGAGCTCGCGATGTCGCGCGACGTCGGCGCCACTCCGCTGTTCGGCGGGGCGGACACGGTGCAGCTGGCGTCGACCGGCGACACGGCGTCGTTCGGCGTCGGCGAGTGGGCGACGGTGTTCGCCACCGCGACCAACCCCGAGACGTTCGACGGCGAGCCCGTCGAGCTCACCGGCTTCGTGACGCCGGGTGAGGACGGGGCCTTCGACCTCACCCGCCTGGTCATCACGCACTGCGTCATCGACGCCCAGCCGGCCAGCCTCCCGGTGGTCGTCGGCGAGTCCTCGCCCGACACCGGGCAGTGGGTCACGATCACCGGGACGGTGCGCTCCTCGTCCGACGGCCGGCTCGTGGTCGACGCCGCCGCCGTCGAGGAGATCCCCGAGCCCGAGGATCCGTATGAGTACTGAGCCCGGCCCCCGCACCCGGCGCTCGCAGTCCCGGCACCGCCGCAGCCGCGCGTTCGCCGGGATGTTCGCCGTCGTCGTCGCGGCGCTGGCGGTCGTCGGGCTCGCCGGCGCTGCCGCCAGCGTCGCCCAGGGTCCCCGCGTGACGCAGGTGTCGGTGGATCCGGAGGCGGCGGCCGCGGCATCCGGGTCCCGGCTCATCGTCACGACGACGCAGTCGCTCGCCGAGGTCGACCCCTCGCAGGTGACGATCACCCCCGAGACGCCCTTCGAGGTCGACACGTCCGGTCGCAGCGTCGGCGTGCGGTTCACGCTGCCGCTGTGGGACGACACCGAGTACACCGTCGCCATCGACGACGTCGCCTCCCTCGGCGGCGGCCCGACCGCCGCCATCACCGAGACGTTCCGCACGCCGCCCACCGAGATGTTCCTGCTGCAGCGCGGCGGTGCCGACCAGGCGGGCGGGGCGGACGGCGACCTCATCTACCGCACCGACCTCACCGGGCAGAACGCGGTGCCCGTCTTCCGCCACCCGCACATCGAGGACTTCCGCGCGACCGGCGAGCACCTCGTGGTGTCGGTGCGCACCGACGACGACCAGCCGGGGCTCATCGTGACCGACCTGGACGGCGAGAACGAGCAGGAGCTGCCGCTGCCCGGCGACGGGTTCATCTCGAACCTCCAGAGCGCCGACCGCGGCGAGCGGATAGGGTACACCTTCTCGGACGCCGAGCTCGACGCCGATTCGGGCCGCGAGAGCCGGCTGTTCACGGCCTCGCTCGGCGACGTCGACGCCGAGCCGCGCGAGATCGAGGTCTCGGGCTCCGACCCGCGGGTCGCCGAGTGGCGGTTCGTGCCCGACACCGACAGCATCCTGCTGATGTCGTTCGACGGGTCGCTGCTGCTGACCGGGTCGGGCGCCGATGCCGGCGCGGCGACCGCCCTCGGCGCGGCCGTCGGGATCGACGGCATCGCGCGCGGATCCAGCGAGGCCGTCGTCGACCGCCTCGAGCAGTCCGTGGTCATCGACCTCACCGACGCCGGTGAGGAGCCGCTCGTCGCGCCCGAGGCCGATCTGGGCGGCACCACGTCGGTGACGCCGCTGCCCGACGGCTCGACCATCCGGACCGCCGCGGTGCTCGAGGACGACGTGCCGACGGGCCGCACCTCGGTCGCGCTGGTCGGCGCGGACGGCGCCACGCGCATGCTCACCGAGCTGGCGGAGACGGATGCCGTCATCCAGGTCTGCATATCTCCGAGCGCCCGGTACGTCGCGCTCATGCTGGCGCCGGATGCCGTCACCAACCCGTACGACACCTATCAGCTGCCGCTGCCCGAGCGTCCGCAGACCCGCATCCTGAAGGTGGACGACGGCGAGGAGATCGTCGCGCTCAACGGGGCGTCGATCTCGTGGTGCCAGGTGCCCCCGCTCTGACGCTCCCGCGTGGCATCCGCGCGTATGCACCCCCTTGCCCACGAACCACGATCTCGGCGAGCGACCACGCTACCGTCGCCGACAGCGTGGTCGTTCGACGACGTCGCGGTTACTCGGCGGGCGGTTGCGAAGGCTCGCGGGGGACGGCGGGCGCCGGGGGCTCGCGCTACGACGCGGCGCGGGGCGGTGGAGCGGATGCCTCCCCGGCGGCCGCGGCCGGCTCCGGGAGCTTCGACGGCAGCCCGGACGCCAGCATGAGACCCAGCACCGTCAGGGCGAAGACGAAGAACAGCGACTGCCGCAGCGACTCCACCTGCGTGTCGGCGTAGAGCTGGGCGACCTCGGCGGCGGAGTCGGGGTCGGCGCCGGCATCCGTCAACAGGTCCTCGGCCTGCTGCTGCGAGATGATCGGCGCCCCCTTCGACGCCGTGGCGACGACCTGCTCGCGGATGTCGTCGGGCAGCGTGTCACTCTGCTGCACCGCCGCCGTGAAGCCCGACGTGAGGAGGAGGATGAACACCGATCCGACGACGGCGGTGCCGAACGAGGAGCCGAGGTTCTGGAACGTGCCCTGCAGGCCGCCGACCTCCGACGTGTCGGACTGCTCCACGGCCGACATGTTGACGTTCCCGAGCTGGGAGGCGAGCAGGCCGAAGCCCGCGCCGACGATGAACATGCCGGCGGCGAACGTCCAGTCGGCGAGCTCGGGCTGCACGGCGAGGAAGACGACGAGCACGCCCAGGCCGAGCGTGAGCTGGCCGATGCGGCCGATGTTCTTCGCCGAGCGGACCGTCGACAGGCGCGACCCCACCATCGAGAACACGATGAGGCCGGCCGAGAGCGGGAGGATCTTCAGGCCGGTCTGCAGAGCGTCGAAGCCCAGGATCGTCTGCAGGTACACCGGGATGACGAAGAACAGCGCGGCGATGGCGAAGTACTGCGCCATGAACATCGTCAGGCCGCTGCGCAGCGCGGGGATCCGCAGCAGGCTGACCTTCAGCAGCGGCACGCCGCCGGTCCGCTCGAGATGCTGCTGGCGCCGGACGAACCCCCAGAGCACGAGGATCGACAGCAGGATCAGGTACGCCACGGGTGAGACGCCGAAGGGTGCGAAGGGCTCGCCGTTGATCACGGGCGGGTTCAGCGGCACGACCCAGCCCCATGTCTTGGACTGCAGGATGCCGTAGACCAGCAGCCCGAGGCCGAGCGCCGACAGCACCACGCTGAGCAGGTCGATCTTGAGGCCGCGGTCGCCCGGGACGTCCTTGATGCGGCCCGACACGAGGAGCACGAGGGACATGACGATGGCCTCGGCGACGAAGACGTAGCGCCACGACGAGTACGTCGTGACGAGCCCGCCGATGAGGGGGCCGGCCGCCGCGGCGCCGCCGGTCACCGCGCCGAGCACGGCGAACGCGACCACCCGCGCCCGCCCCTCGTAGTTGATCGCCGCCAGCGCCGCGATCGCGGGGATCACCAGGACGGCGCCCAGGCCCTCGACGAGCGACCAACCCAGCATCAGCACCGTGAGGTTGGGACTCAGGGCCGTCGTCAGCGAGCCGATGCCGTACACGACCGAGCCGATGCGGAAGGCGAGACTGCGGCCCCACCGGTCGCCCAGCTTGCCGCCGGTGAGCATGAAGGCCGCCATCGTCAGCGCATAGAACGTGATGGCCGCCTGCATGCCCGAGATGTCGGTGCCGAGATCGGATGCCACCGTCGAGATCGACACGTTCATCACCGTGCTGTCGAGCACCATGATGAACTGCGCCACGCTCAGCAGGATGAGCACGAACCACTTCCCCATGCGCGAACAGTATCGGTTGCACGGCGACCCGTGCGCGACCCGGGGGCCGCAGGGGCGGACGTAGACTCGCACGCATGGTGCGGCACGGGTGGCGGGCGGCGACCCGTTCGGACCTCGAAGCCCTTCCCGCCGAGGTGGCGCCGAGACTCCTCGGCGCACGCCTCGAGACCGTGGTCGACGGCGAGACGGTGGCCGTGCGGGTCACCGAGGTCGAGGCGTACCACGGCCGTGGCACGGGTCCCGTCCCCGATCCTGGATCGCACGCGCGCATGGGGCCCACAGCGCGCAACGCCACGATGTGGGGCGAACCGGGGCACCTGTACGTCTACCTGAGCCACGGCATCCACTCCTGCGTGAACGTGGTCTGCGGGCCCGAAGGCGTCGCCGGCGGTGTGCTGCTGCGCGCCGGGCAGGTGATCGAGGGGGTGGATGCCGCGTCCCGCCGCCGCCCCGCCGCGCGCACGACGCGCGACCTGGCCCGCGGGCCCGGCCGATTCGGAGACGCCGTGGGGCTGCGGCATCCGCTGCATGACGGCATCGACGCGATCACCGGCGAGCCTCGGCACGGTGCCCGCGCGCGCCTGCAGCTGCTCGTCGACCCGCTCGCCGACATCGCGTCGGGCCCGCGCGTGGGGGTCGCGGGCGTCGCGGGGACGGCGGCGTTCCCGTGGCGGTACTGGGTGCCGGGCGACCCCACCGTGTCGCCCTTCCGCTGGGGGCGCGGCGCGCGGGAGGCCGCCGACAAGGGCGACACGCCGTCCGTGCTAGACTGACTCTTTGTCTGCGCGCACTCCAGCACGCAGTACGTATCCCACTCCCGAACGAGGCCTTCACCGGCCGGGTCGGGCGCGGGGTGCAGACAAGGGATCTTGGGTGGGGCCGTCCGGCTCCACGGTACTAAGGAGACATCACTATGGCAGCAGTGTGCCAGGTGACTGGAGCAGTTCCCGGCTTCGGTCACAACATCTCGCACTCGCACCGCCGGACGAAGCGCCGCTTCGACCCGAACGTGCAGAAGAAGACCTACTTCGTTCCGTCGCTGGGTCGCAACATCAAGCTCAACGTCTCGGCCAAGGGCATCAAGGTGATCGACGCCCGTGGCATCGAGGCGGTCGTGCGTGACCTCCAGGCGAAGGGTGTGAAGCTCTGATGGCCAAGAAGGCACAGGACGTCCGTCCGATCATCAAGCTGCGTTCGACCGCCGGCACGGGGTACACCTACGTGACGCGCAAGAACCGCCGCAACAACCCCGACCGCATCGTGCTGAAGAAGTACGACCCGGTCATCCGCAAGCACGTCGATTTCCGAGAGGAGCGCTGATCCATGGCTAAGAAGAGCAAGATCGCGCGCAACGAGCAGCGCAAGGTGGTCGTCGACCGCTACGCCGCCAAGCGCGCCGAGCTGAAGAAGGCGCTCGTGTCGCCGACGTCGACCGACGAGGAGCGCGAAGCCGCTCGCGTGGGCCTGCAGAAGCTGCCCCGCAACGCATCGCCCGTCCGCGTTCGTTCGCGCGACGTCATCGACGGCCGCCCTCGCGGTGTCCTCACGAAGTTCGGCATCTCGCGTGTCCGCTTCCGTGACATGGCGCACCGTGGCGAGCTGCCCGGCGTGACCAAGTCGAGCTGGTAAGCACCCGCTTCACCGGAAGGCCCGGAGTTCCTCGGAACTCCGGGCCTTCCGCATATCCGGGGGCATCACGACAGCTGATGCCCGTGGCTGCCGGCGACGGCCCGCAGCACCGCGTCGGTGGACTCGCCCGTCACGTGCGCGTACTGATCCGTGAGTACGCGGGCCAGCTCATCCAGCCCCTGTTCCAGGAACGCCCCCTCGATGCGAACCTCGCCGTTGCCGGACTGCAGGGCCTGATCGCGCAGCTCCATGGCGTAGCCGACGGCGCGGGCGGCCGACAGCCGCTCGTCGCGCTCGGCGAAGTAGAAGATCTCGGTGTTCTGCACGAGATCGGCGGTCAGCTCGGCGATCGCCCGCCCGACGGAGGCGATGACGGATGCCGCCCTGCCGGGAGGCAGCTCCGGCGGCAGCGCGGTGATCCCCGAGCGATGGAGGCTCGTCAGCTCCACCGCCAGCGCCCGCCGGCGGGCGAGAGCGGGGTAGAGCTGCATGAACCACGAGACGGACGCCGACAGCAGCGCGAACCCCGTCAGGGCCTCCAGCGGCGACAGGAGCCGGATCAGCGGCTCGGCGGGAACCACGTCGCCCAGGCCCAGAGTGGTGAGGGCGACGAGCGAGTAGGTCAGCGCCTCGACGAACGGGTGATAGTCGTTCGGATCGAGATCGCTGTACGAGAAGCCGTCGGGGAAGTGCGGCAGGTAGATCAGGGCCCACCCGACGGTGACGAGCACGATCCACACCCCGATCGTCACGAGGATCGTCAGCGGCCCGCCGACCGTCGGCAGGGCGGGCCGGCGGTGCGACACCGACCAGGCCGCCCGGAACATGTAGGTGGTCAGGCGCCCGGTGGAGGCCGGACGCAGCAGGGTGTGGAACACGTCGTTGAGCGCGACGACGATGAGCAGCACGCCGGCGATGGTGCTCACGACGGTCATGACGCCACGGTATTCGCCCGGGAGCACCGACGGCAGGCGCTCTCGACGCAAGATAGGATCATGCCGCTCGACCCGTTCTTCGAGGAGCGCCTGCGGGTGCACCGCAGGTACATGTTCGATCAGGCTCTCGGCTCGGTGCGATCGAGACTCGCAGCGCTCTGGCCGTTCGACCGCGGCGGGACGGCGGCTCCTGCCGCGGCGAAGGCTTCCGACAAGCCCGCGCCGGACGCCACGTCCCACGCGGACCCCACGGCGCTGAAGCCCGGGGCGGCGACGCCCCATGCCGAGCATCGGTCCCGATCCCGCGCCCGTGCCCGTGCCCGGCACCGCCGTGCGGCGATCGCATGGGACCGCACCGAGCTGCGCACGGTCGGGACGCCGGGCCCAGAGGTGCGCACCACCGAGCACGAGGTGGCCGTGCCGGGGCATCCGTCCGTGCGCGTGCGGATCTATCACCCGCCGGTCGTGGGCGACGCGCCGGTGCCTGCGGTGCTGGCGTTCTTCGGCGGCGCGTTCCGGATCGGGGGGATCGACTATCCGACGACGGATGCCGCCTACCGCCGCCGGTGCATCGACGCCCACGTCGCCATCGCCGCCGTGAACTATGCGCTCGCGCCGGAGCATCGCTGGCCGGTGCAGGTCGAGCAGGCCTACGCTGCGCTGGACTGGCTCTTCGGAGCCGCCGGCGAGGTGGGCGTGGACGCCGATCGGGTCGGCCTGCTGGGGGTCTCGGCGGGAGGAAACATCGCCGCGGCGCTCACGCTCGTCAACCGCGATCGCGCGCGGCATCCGCTCCGCCTGCAGGTGCTCGAGGTGCCCGTCGTCGACCTCACCGGTGCACACCTGGATCTGCGCGCCACTCGAGCGCTGCGCATCCCGAGCTTCCTGGCGTTGCGCGAGCTCCGCTCGGTCGCGCGCACCTATCTCCCCCGCGCCCAGGACGCGCGCGACGCCTACGCGTCCCCGTTGCGCGCGGCATCGCACGAGGGCCTTCCGCCGGCGGTCATCCTCACCGCCGAGTACGACCCGCTGCGCGGCGACGGCGACGCCTACGGCGCCGCTCTGCGCGCCGCGGGGGTCGACGCGAGCGTCGTGCGGTACCAGGGCGTCACGCACGACACCCCGATCTTCACCGGCGTGCTGCCGGCCGCCCGGCGCTGGCACGACGACGTGGTGACGGCGCTTCGCCGGCTGCACGCCTGAGGCCGCGGACGGCCCCGACAGCGGCCCGGCCGTGGCCCACGGGAAGTGATCGCGGTGGGCGAAATCCGGCCCCAGAGGCCACAGGAGCCCCAGAAATCACGCGACACACCGCCAGAAACCTCCGAAAACCGCGGAAATACGCGGTTCTGTCGGCGTCGTCGGGTACATTCGGTCCCGGTCGACAGGACCAGCCGGGGGGCTACGCCATCCGGTCCGAGCAATGACAAGACGGCACTCGTCGTCTTTGGAGGACACAACCAATGGCCGACAAGACCATCACCAAGACCGAGCTCGTCGCGAGCATCGCGAGCGCGACCGGCCAGAGCCAGTCCGCCGTCTCGGGCGTGCTCGACTCCCTCTTCTCCACCGTCTCCGACGCGGTCGCCAACGGCAGCAAGGTCTCGATCCCCGGCTGGCTCGCCTTCGAGCAGGTCGCCACCTCGGCCCGCACCGGCCGCAACCCGCAGACCGGCGAGGAGATTAAGATCCCCGCGGGCAAGCGCGTCAAGGTCACCGCCGGCTCGAAGCTGAAGGCCGCCGTCAAGTAATCCGACGCAGACCTCGAGAAGAGGGGGTGGGGCCGCCCCCCGCCGCCCCCCGTCGGTTGGTGCGCCCCCCCCGGGCCCCGC